>NC_011832.1:730729-1461458 GCF_000021965.1 Methanosphaerula palustris E1-9c | reverse complement strand
GCAGACCTGATCGCAGGAGGCGACTGCGGCCCGCCAGACATCCCGCGAGGGGTGGCGCTGGGCCGGAGTTTCGACGGCATCGCGGGCGATCTCCAGATCGCGGACCTGATGAGTCAGGGTGTTGACCGTGAAGGTCAGGTGCTCGGCGTGCTCGGTCAGAATCTCGATCATGCGCTCGGCGCCGTAGCCGGGTGCGGTGATCGGTTCGCGAACATTTCTCAGGCCGGCGGCGAATCCGATCGCCGGCATACGGATTCTCCTTAAGGATATCTGCTGCCTTCTCAAGCATTGCAAAGATTCGCTGATCCTCGCTTCGGGCAGAATTCTTCAATGCCTCGTACTCTGCGAGGCGATCCATGGCGATGTATATCTCGATGCTCATCAGAGGGATGGCGATACTCTTCAGAGTCTATCGGATACGGAGGTCCTCGCGTCCGTGATACTGGGCGAAGAGTTCGGGGTTGTGAATCCAGACCACGTATCCCGTACGGTTCAGGGCGATCTTACCCGACTCGAGCAGATATTCGATGATCTGCTTGAATGTCTGGTACATCATCCGACGCGGCAATGCTTCCCAGAGAGCACGACGCTTGAAGTCGCCCGAGTGCTCGTGGATGAACTCCTCGACCATCCGGATCGTATCGAGCTTCACGTCCCCACCACGATCGGCTCGGAAAGGTCGCGGAGGAGGGTCAGAACCGAGAGGGCTGCGAGGTACGACGTCGCCGGGTTATCCGGGCTCGGCACGTTCCGGACCTGGAGACAGGCATCGCCGAAGGGGCCCTCGGCGAAGATCTCGTGGATATTCCGGTCAACGGTTGGGTCCGCCCAGAGTTCGACCTCGATCTCCTGCCCGGCCGCGATCGCGATCGCGGCCGAGACGTTGATGTTCTTCGGAAAGGCCCTGACACACTCCTCGGCCCGCCCCTTGAAGACGAGCACCCGTTCGGCGACCGTAAGGCCGAGCGACGCCGGGTTCTTGGTCGTCCGCAGGACGAGGCGGTCGATCCCACCGATGCGCCCAATCTTGAGATTGTCCAGGCCCATCACGGCGCCGCTCGGGATGCGGACACGCCGACCCGATGCGATCGCCGCCTCGCGGAGCCGCCCAAGGACGGCGGGGTCGGCGAGTGCCCCCACAGACATCACAACGAGGTCTTTGCCGGCTCGGAGCACGGCCTCGCCGTATACCCGCACCGCTGCCGGCGACGCGGCCTCGACCACGAGGTCGACGTCGGCACTGACGAACGTCTCGAACGAGTCGTATGCCGTCCCTCCACAGCGGCCTGCGAGTTCTGGCGCCAGCCCGGGCGCCTGGTCGTAGAGAGCCGCGACCTCGAAACCGTCGGCGTGTGCCGCGATCAGGAATCCGATGTTGCCGCAGCCGAGGAGCCCGACCCGCAGTACAGATGAACTGTGGTCCTCTCCGCCAATGAACGCCGCGTGAAGGCGCCCATTATCATCTTCTTGTGCAGATCCTTTGCCTATCAGCACGTCGATTCCATACTGAGCGCCCGTGACGGCCACCCCCCGCCCCTGCATGCCAACCATTACCATACTATCTCCGTTATGAGGGGTCCCGGACCTCCTGGAAAGCCAGGCCTCTGCGCCTGTACCGGTCCTGCGTGATCTCTCTGAACAGATGTGCGTCGAAAACAGCGATATTCTCATAAAACAGCGGAGGAGGAACCCGCGCTGCGGGGTCCCGTCTCCACCGTTATGACCGTGACCGTGCTGCACGATCGTTTGAGGTGCCATCCTGTACAGAGCTTTTACTCGCAGATGACGACGGGCTTGATAACGTCGCCGGCCTTCTTCTTCATCATGAGAAGGGCCTCTTCGATGTGGTCGAGCCCGTGGAAGACGTGCGTCGCCATGGGCATCGGGTCGAAGCGACCATAGGTGATCAGCTTGGCCAGCCGCTCCAGGCGGACCCGTCCGCCGGGGCACAGGCCGGTGATGATGTCCTTGTTCGCCATGCCGCTCCCCCAGTCGAGGCGGGGGAGCGGCAGGGTGTCTGCCCCCGAGAAGAAGTTGCAGTTCGAGATCTTCGACCCGGCCTTCGCCATCTTGATGGCGTCCATCAGGATGTCGGGGCCGCCGCCGGCGACGACAACGGCGTCAACGCCCGCTCCATCCGTTGCGTCGATGATCTGCTGGGCCGTGTCGCCGTTGTGGTAGTCGATGATGTCCGTCGCGCCGTACATCTTCGCGACCTTGACGGGAGTCGGGCGGGACCCGACGGCGAAGATCCTGCTGGCGCCCCGCATCTTCGCGCCACCGATAGCGCACAGGCCGACCGGCCCGATACCGATGACCGCGACGTCAGCGCCGAGCTGGATGCCCGCGTTCTCTGCACCCATAAAGCCCGTGGTCATCATGTCGGTGATCATGACGCCCGCGACGGGGTCCATGCCATCCGGCAGCATCGCCATGTTGTTGTCCGCCTGGTTCACGTGGAAGTACTCAGCGAAGGTGCCGTCCTTCTTGGCCGTGAATTCATAGGCCCCCATGATGCCGCCTGTCTGGGAGGAGAAACCGCGCTGAGCGGCTTCGTTATCCCAGTTCGGCGTGATGGCGCCCACGATGACCCTGTCACCGGGCTTGAAGAGCTTGACCTCGCTCCCGACCTCGTCGACAATCCCCAGGGCCTCGTGCCCCAGGATACGGCCGGGTAACTCGCCGATCGCGTTCTCCCACACGACGTGGACATCTGATGTGCACGGTGCAAGGGCCAGCGGCCGGCAGATACAGTCGCGGGGACCGCACTTCGGCATTATCTTGTTTACCCACCCTGCTTCTCCGAGTTTAATCATTGCATAGCCTTTCATGATATGACCTCTTGTTGTTTGACCGATTGTTGATGTTCGAATGTCGGTACTAGCAGACGCGACCCTTGTCGAGGCCGGTGATCCGGATCCCGCCGAACTGGCACTTGTTCCGGATGTTGAGCCCAATGAGCAGGGGCGTGATCTTCTCGATGATGCTGGCCCGCTCAAGCGCACCGCAGTCGACGACCTTGATGCCGGGGACCATCTCGATCAGCGGCGTCACCATCGCCTTGGCATCCTTGTCGTCGCCGCAGATCAGGCAGTCGCAGTCGATCGGCTCGTCGAGCTGCATCCACCAGGTCTGCGAGATGTTGTTGAACGCGCAGATCACCTTCGCCGCCGGCAGGATCGTCTGCGCACGCTGCGCGGCAGAGCCTTCGGGCAGTAACATGCACTGTGTGGCCGAGCCGCCGATGGCGGACATCAGTGGGCCTGTTGCATCGAGCAGGGGCTTGCCGGTTGCTCCTTCCTTGATCGAAAGGAGCGTGTCCTTCTGCGCCGCGAGCGGCACGGTCAGGATCAGCACGTCGCTCTCCTTCGCCGCGTCCTGGTTCGTCGCGGCCCTGACGTTCTTGATGTCGCCGAGCAGCTCCTTGACTTTGTCCACACCGACCTGGGCCTTCTCGAGCGTCCGCGAGCCGATGATGATCTCCTCTCCCGCCTGTGCGAACCGGGTCGCGATGCCGAGCCCCTGGCCGCCTGTTCCACCAATTACTCCAATTTTCACACTTCACCTCTAATATTTATAACACTACCAAAATTGACGATGGATCCCTTAAAGGCGCGATTCTCTGTGGATCAAAGACCCCCCTTGATTAAAATACCGAGAAGCTCTATTCCACCAACCTGTCGGGGAGACAGAACCCCGAAAGCACGGAGAGGCCCCATCACACTGCGGATGATGATCTGGTGGAGACCTTTCGGTGACGCCTGCAAATGGATTCCGGTCCAGGAACACTCCGCCATTCTTCAGATAACTGCTCTCAGAATGAGACCGGCTTTCGATGTGGCCCGCCAGCTCTCGACGTCGTCCGAAGAGAATGTGAAATGGAGCTGACGGTCCACTATGTTCACGACCCCGCCGTTCATATTGGGCTGATGAGACCCGGATCCCCTCAGTCGCAGTTTGATCTGTTGGTAGCGTCCTTAACAGCGGGTGGTAGCCCTTCCGCTCCCTCCAGCACCTCGGAGACATCTATCATGAACGATGCAAGTTCCCCCGACGGGAGCTTGAAGACATAGTGGGAGATCAGGGGGAAGTCGTCCCGCTCCCGGTACCGGAGCGGCGCGACGGCCTCGGGCCGCTCTGTAGTCAGTATTCGCAGCAAGAGCGCGTGGATCTCGGGGGTCGAGAGGTCAGGAAACTCCTCGAAGAGCCGCTTGCCAACCAGGTCGGCCCGGTTCGTGCGGAGGAGATTCGCCGTTACCCTGTTGGCGTCGGTGATGAGGTAGTCCCTGCCTTCGTCGACAGGCTCGTAGATCAGGATGCCGTTGCAGGTGTCCTCAAAGAACGAACGGTACCGGGTTTCCAGAAAATGGCTCTGCTGCAGCGCCTCCTCTGCCATCTTGCGGTCGGTGATGTCAAGGAAGATTCCGTTCCAGACCGTCTCGTGCTCCAGTCGGACGGGCTGCGAAATGCCACGGAAGTATATCTCGCCTCCCGACGGCTTGAGGAACTTGCCCTCGAAGTCCCAGGGGACGCGCCTGTGAACAGTCTCATGGGTCGATTCGTCCCACCAGTCGCGGTCCTCAGGGGCGATGCACGCGGAAAACCGCTGGAACCAGTCCCGGACCGGCCAGGGGTTGAGACCGAAGATATCTGCGGAGCGTGCGTCAACGTAGTAAATGCCCCATTCTCCGGTATCTCTGGCGTAGAACTGGTAGATGATTCCGGGGAGGTTACTGGAGACGCCCGCGAGCCGCTCCTTCAGTTCCTTCTCCGCACGCCTCTTAGCCGTAATATCCTTGAAGAGGATGGCGAACTCCTTCGCTGCCCCCCTGCTGTCGTGAAGGACCGGGGTAAAGGCTACATCAAAATAGGCGATGCCGCTCTTCGTGCTCTGGATCCCCTGCTCCCGACGCAACCGCTCGAAGTCGCAGGCGAGTTCGGTTTCGGTAGCCCGCCCCTCCCGGATCAGCAACTCCAGTTTCGTCCGGTAACAGGCGATGTCGAAGATGCTCGTGATCCGCATATCGGCGGGGGTGCGCAGACCGAGAACCTGCAGCGACGCGTGGTTCGCGTTGAGGATCGCCCCGTCTGCCGCAAAAAGGATGATCCCGCTCGGAACAGACTCGAAGAGGGTCGCCATCTTCTTCTCCGAGTCCTTGAGATCGGTCTCGGCATTTTTCACCGCCGTGATGTCCTGGAGGCTGACCATGATCCCCTCGCCGGCGGTCGGGGAGACGATCGGCGCGAACGCTGCGAGGAAGACCCTGTCCGTCCGCTCGTCCATCATTTGCATCTTATCCAGGTATATCTCCGATCGGCGGATCCGCTCGATGTTCCGCTGGACCGCAGGGTCCGAGAAAAAAGGGAGGTTGAGGTCGAAGAGCGGGGCGCCGACCAGCGTGTGGCCGGGGTGGAGGCCGAGGGTAGCGACGAAGCTCGCATTCACCATGTTCACCTGGAGGTCTGCGTCCAGGATCACGAGCGCAACCGGCAGGTGGTTGACGATCTCGAGCAGGGGCAGGCGCTTCGACGGCCGGTACAGCTTCTTCGGTCCGAAGCGCTCCATACTGACATCCCCGCTCAGTGCGAGGAAATCGAGATACTTGGCAGCAGTTCTCCGATCGATCTCGAGTTCCCGGGCAATCGTCTGGATCGGGACCGCCCTGGGCACGTGCTGCTGAAGCAGGCCGAGAATCCTGTCGCGCATCTCCTGGTACGTGGTCGCGTCGTCTGTCACGGTATGCTCCCGTCCTGAGACCGTTCCCCCTTCGCCGGCATCATCTTTTCTGATGAGTGGTGACCAAGATCTTCGAATGACAAGGAGCGCTGTAAATGCGAGATCAAGGGTCTTTTTCGAGGGTGGTTATTGCAGCCGGTACTTCTGGACCGCCGGTGATCAGTATACATGGATTTGAACCATGAAGATGTAAAACCCGGGCTGAGGTTTCTGTTTTGAAGGTGACGAATCCTGTCGTAAATCCTGCGATGCGTCGTAGTGACAGGGACCGGGCACCAGGCCCCATGGACCAGCACTTCCTTGGGGACTACTATTTCCTCGCTCACACAAAGTCACCTGATGTAGAGTTGCTCTATCAAGACGAAAAGGTTCTGATTCTCTGATTTGAATAGAATATTTCCATAGAATATTTCCTTGGGGTGACGGTTACACCCAGATTGATCATAATTTGAGGCAGAGGTGTAATGCCCTTCGGGGCATAGAGGGAGCCTGGAATGGGTCCACGTCCAATCCGGGCGGCCCGATCGTCCAGTCTGCGTAATGGAGGCGGCGGAGTGGAAGCCGGCCGGAGCGTGGGAACGTGGGAACGTGGACCTCCACCTGATCGGCGAGGGGGGGCAACACTAGAACGAGAGAACGGAGGGATTGGAAGGCAAGAGGTGGCATGTTGGGATCACCAACTGGTGTTAACTGTGGTAAATCGGAGCCCCTTCCCCTTGGGCGGGATCCCGGGAAACAGGTCGATCAACAGCAGTGCAACTGCAAAATGCCCGATAAACCTGTACGAAGACTATATTTAGCTCTCTTTTAAGACTGCACCTCTCCATTGTAATAAAAATTATTCGGTCAAACACCGGTCTGGATGCCTGAACCAGAGAAAAGAGGTTTAAAAAACACCGGGTTGGACAAATCTTGCCCTGCCGGCCCGCGTGAAGTGGGGCCGGGGGCCGGGCTCTCAGTGATTGAGCGGACCCGGGACCGGATTTAGTACCAGGCCCATCGTCAATGTTTGGTGATGATAGCACTGAAACGCCGGTTATTTTATGAACCTGGGGCGATGGAAAAGATTATCCGGGTATAGGAGTGCGACAGGTATTTACCCGACCGGTTTTAAGCAGAAATCCATGAAGTACCGGGGAATAAACTACGACGTCGGGACAAATTACCGACAGGGAAGATCATCCCGGGAAGAGTTCGATCCGGCAGTCGTCGAACAGGAGATCGGGATCATCGATTCCGAATTGCACTGCAATGCAATCCGGATCTCCGGCTACGATATCTCCCGGCTGGTCGTAGCATCAGAATATGCGCTGGCGCACGATCTGACGGTCTTTTTCTCCCCGTCCACCATCAATGCTTCCCGTAAAGAGACGGAAGACTATATTCTCCGGGGAGCACTGGCAGCAGAAGAACTGCGGGTGAAGTACGAAAAGGTCATCTATGTAGCGGGATGCGAGCTGAGTCTCTTCTCGCAGGGCTTTATCCGCGGAGATACGACAGAGGCCCGGTTGCGGCAGATGTTCGGGCCGCTTTCGATCCTCATGAACGCCGCCGGGATCCCCCGCGGGTATAACAAAAACCTGAATATGTTCTTCAGAAAAATGCTGCCTGAGATCAAGAAGTTGTTCGGGGGGCAGGTCACCTATGCATCCGGGACCTGGGAATCTGTGGACTGGAGTCTTTTCGATCTCGTTGGTATCGATCATTACCGCTCATCGTACAACCGGTCCCTGTACCGGGATCAGTTGAAGGGGTATTTCCGGCATGGTAAGCCGGTCGTGGTCCTGGAATTCGGATGTTGCTGCTACCGGGGAGCCGAGGACAAGGGGCCAGCCGGGTGGATGATCGTCGACTGGGACCGGGACCGCCCTGAACTGAAAGGGAATTTTGTCCGGGATGAATCGGTCCAGTCGGAGTACCTTATGGAACTGCTCGATATTTTCTCTGACGAGCCGGTCGCCGGGGCCTTCGTGTTCACGTTTGTCCAGCCATCGTACGTGTCCGACGAAAACCCGAAGTACGACCTGGATATGGCTGGTTATGGCATCGTTAAGATGCTTGCGAAGGGAAGTGAGCCGTCATGCCGGAATATGCCATGGGTTCCCAAGAAAGCATTCTCCTTACTTGCCGATTATTATTCCCGGTGAGGACTATATAAAAAAGAATTTTTAGATGAAGGATCCTTCATACATCTCTCCCTTTCCCTGGGTATTCTGTAAGTTTACAAGGGAGATTAGGGTCCCCCCTCTTTCAAGAGTTTTTTTAGTCATACAATCCCCCTCCTCACAGGGATGAGGGCGTACCCGCCTGGACCGTTGACATGCTCTGGCAGGCGGGAGTGCATATTCTGGGCAGGCGCACATTCCAGAACATGGCGGCGTACTGGCTGTATTCAGCCGAACTTTTCGCAGCACCCATGAATGAGATTCCCAAGGCCGTCTTCACGAAAAAAGATTCGTGCCGGGATTCAGGAGAACCTTCCCCTGCGTTCAACGATGTAACACAGGTCAGGAACGCTAATGATGCAAATATTGCACGAATCCATGGCCCGCGTACAGCGAGCTTGGGCAAATCCCATTATTATGAGCGGCGAGCTCCACGAAGAGATCGTCCGCATGAAAGAGCAACCGGGCAGGGATCTCCTGACACAGAGGAGCCGGATTTGCACGCGAACTGGTGAAAACCGGGCTTATCGGTGAATATCAACTCATCGTCCACCCGATAGCGCTCGGGGCCGGGTTACCATTATTTTCTGTACTCCCAGAACTGCTTCATCTGAAACTTATTGACGCGAAGATCTTTGATTCCGGGACGATTGCTCATGTGTTCCGGCCTGTACTCTCCTGGACGGAGCCTCGGCAATCCCTGTGTCGGTACGGTGAATGAAGAGAGATGACCTGCTGCATCCCTGCCACATGGGCCGTGTGGTACTATCCCAAGGTTTATCAGCCGTTCCCGAGAATTAGCGAGTTGTGAGGAAGTACCTATGGGGAACCTTAATGCATTCACCATTGTCTCAGTGGATGGGTATTTTGCCGGGCCCAACGGAGAGATCGACTGGTTTAAGGATGAACACAGCGACGAAGAGAAGGAATTCTCGGCCGAGTCGTCAAAGAAAGCCGACCTGCTGATCTTCGGCCGGACGACGTATGAGATGATGAAGAGTTACTGGCCGACCACGGTCGCAATCAAGGCCGACCCGGTTACAGCCGGTATGATGAATCGCACGCCTAAGATTGTCTTCTCGAAGACCATGGATCCCGAAAAGGACGGCCCGGTCTGGAAGAACGTCCGGGTCATTCATGAGATCAGGCCAGAGGAAGTCCTATCCCTGAAAAAGCAGGGGAGCATCACAATCCTTGGCAGCGGTACTATCGTGCAACAACTGACGACTCTCGGCCTCATTGACGAGTACCAGCTGATGGTAGTCCCGGTGATTCTGGGCTCCGGCAAATACCTGTTCAGGGATGTGAACCGGATGAACCTGACGCTGACCGGGACGAGGGTTTTCCAGAAGAGCGGAAGGGTCCTCCTTACCTACCAGCCAGCGGGACGGGATACGTCATAGCACTTTTGGAGGCGCACCATGGTTACGATAACATCCCGTGATGGTACCAGGATAGCGTACGAAAAGCATGGCAGTGGTCCAGCTCTCATCATCGTTTCAGGCGCACTTACTATTCACACCTTCGCATCCACCCCTCACCTTGTTGAACTGCTTGCAGAACATTTCACCGTCTATCATTACGATCGCCGCGGAAAGGGTGAGAGTGGAGACACGCTGCCCTATGCGGTAGAGCGCGAATTCGAAGATCTTGCGACCCTGATCGACGCAGCGGGGGGCGGGGCGTATGTCTATGGCCATTCGTCTGGCGGGGCTCTGGCACTCCAGGCAGCGGCACAACCCGGCAGCACCATAAAAAAACTTGCCCTCTACGAAGTACCCTACAACGATGACCCGCAGGCGAAGGCTGCCTGGAAAGAGTACATCTCGAAGATAACCCGGTTGCTGGCTGACGGGAAAACCGGTGATGCGGTTGTCCTCTTCCTCCAGTTGATGGGTATACCAGCAGGGCAGATCGCGGGTATGCGCCATGCACCATTCTGGCCGGCAATGGAAGCGATGGCTCCCACTCTCGCCTATGACCATACTGCTATCCTTGGCCCTGAGGCTGCCGTCCCCTGTGACATTGCCGCCCACGTGACGGTCCCCGTGCTGGTCATGAGTGGCGGCGCCAGTTTCCCGTTCATGAAGGCGACCGCCGAAACCCTGAGCACGATCATGCCCCACGCCCGGTTCCGGATGCTGGAGGGCCAGACACATGATGTCAGCCCGGAGGTTCTTGCACCGGTACTTGTGGATTTCTTTCGTGATTGAGAAGTACTTCCCCTGAGAGGATCAGTCTTCCCTGTCATCTGATCAAGCATGAAGGTGCGAACCCGTCCTCTTTTTACGATTGAGCGGACCCGGGGCATTGAGAGAAAATGGTGCAGACGGGTCGGATTGTATGCGTGCGGTTGATCTGTTCTAAAAAAAAGGATTGAAAGAGTGCTGTTTCCGGCACCATAAGCATCGATGAAGGCACGATCCCGCAGAGACGCTGGCCGGCAATTGTAAAAATACGAGGGATAGAACGGTGAAATCGTATTTTTCAGAAAAATTGGAGTATCCATCTGTTAGGGATTGTATGGAAGACCTGAAGATTAAACGGGGATGAGGAGTGAAAACATGAGCACAGAAGAGAGAAGTGATCTGAAATTCTCCGGGAACATAACCATCCCCGGAGGGTATGCAAGCGAGTCAATATTAATGGCTACGTCACCTTTGATGGCGACGTAGATTGTCTGAATTTCCGTGTTCCTGATCGGGAGTCTCCTGAGGATGCGGAATACCGATGAGAATGCCCTGTTCCACGAGAAGATGGCTGCAACGTCGATCGGTTAGATCTCAAAGATTTGCGAATCAAGTATCCAGAAAGGCGTAGAGGAAAGGTTTTTTTACCACAGAATGCCCGGAGGAGATTGCTGTTAACGTCGCACGAGTGACCCAGAGTATCTCGGATGCCGTCCAGAGGTATTACTTTCTCCAGAATCCGACGGAGATCCCATCCAGAAGGCAGGTAGAATCATGGACGTGTATACCGATTCGGTGGAACAAATACTCTGGGGTTACCAGGTTTTCTCAGTGTCTTCGAACCGAGAGCGCTCGAAGAACTGTTCACTGCAACCCGCGGGGAATCCCTGGCGGACGCCCGGGCCGGAAGATCATGAGCCCTGCTCAACGAGCGTCGCGAGTTTCTCCAGTGACATCCGCCAACCGACTTCGTTGTCAGCGGCAGACAGGCCACGCGGGAGCCTATCGTGCACGGCAAGATATCAGTGCCGCCATTTGCATCTGAAAGGGTGTACGAAATCGTCATCTCGCCGCTTAGTGTGGGGTCTGGGGTCTCGAACTCAACCACTTCAACAACTTGAGCATTCGGTACGAGTTTGACAAAACGGCCGTGAAACGTGTCAGTCTGTGCGGTCGTTTTGCCGGTCCCGGTGGGAGTGTCGTACGTGAGCGAGATCCGAAACGAGCCGCCTTCGCGGGCATCGAACGAATGCACGGTGCTGGTCATGCCGGTCGGCACCATCCACGTCGCAACCGCATGTGCATCAAGAAGTGCACGATAGACTATCGCCCGGGGTGCATTGATGTGATGCCTGATTATTGTCGACCGCCCTGCCTTTCCGGTAGCATTTTCCATCAGATCACCTGTTTGGTAAATCTACTGAGAGTAATTATATAGCTTGTGTAGGGCCAGAGAGGCTTTCGTTCATCGTGCCTCCAGCCAGCAGCACATTGCCGGCACAGATACGAAGAGCGGCCGTCGATCCCGAGGTGAAAAAGGGCCGCCGCGAACCCCAAAGAGAACGAGCGGGCAGGACGGCAGAACTTCTTCTGACCGAACCGCTTCATGCTCACGTCGCCGCTCGCGGCAAGGAGGTCGAGGTACTTCGCAGCGGTCTTTCGATCAATCCCGAGCTCCCGGGCGATCGCCGTCACGGACATGCCTGTGGCTGCGTGCTCCTCGAGCAGTTTCGCGATCTGATCCACCTGCTCCCTGTACCTTTTCATGCGTTCACTGCCGAGAATCTCCACGGTTGCAGGTGAGAACGAGGAGATGTGGTCGGAGGACCGGAACATGCGGCTTCCGGCAGATCTCTGAGATAATCGAGGACTCTCCCATCCGATGCTGCAGTGGTTCAAGGTGTATCTCCAACGGCCCGTCCAGCTCCGCCCCTCATGCCGTTGGACTGGCATGCATCCCGGGTGAGATGACCGGCAAGGGTCACCCTGCCCGGTTGTCCGATTGACTCTGCCGCAGCAGACGGGTGGAACAACGGGTCACCTACCTGAAGTTTCTGGGATTGCAGTGCCCCGTTCATTAACTGGGCGATACCCATGTACAGGAACCAGACTCCCAGGGTTTCGATAAAAGCGCCGCCGTAGACGGCCAGCATCGGGCCGAACCCGAACATGGCTGCTGCTGCGAGCAGGAACCCGATGGCCCCGATCCAGATCGCCGCGACGAACCACCGACTGGGATACTCGCAGAGCAGCAGAACGCCGCCAAGGACGCCATTGACAGTGCCCCCGATGAGGTCGCCGGCATGGAATTGCATGACGATCACAATCTAGAAGAGGAGCACCATCGCGAGAGCCCAGATCCCACAATCAATAATGGTGATGGAGTCAACGAGTCCGAGCAAAAACGATGCCTGTAAGATGATGAATATCCCGAGTAGTAAGGTGCCGATTGCGGACGGATCCGCCTATGAGGAAACCCTTGTTCCATTTTCTTCCATGTTTTTCATACCTCCTGTCGATAATCATGATTTTTTTTAAAGGCGCCCGGGAGGTGCCAGCGGAGGTAATCCCCCCCAGGCTCACTCCGTTACGCCCAAAGACCCTGTCCGATGAGGTATATGGATGACTATACTGCAGAGTACCCGCCGTCGACCAGCAGGCTGGTGCCGGTGATATCGGAGGCGTCATCGCTCGCAAGGAATGTGACAGCCTTCGCGACCTCTACCGGTTTGGCCAGTCGCCCGATCGGGTGCAGTTTTACTAGGTCTTGGTAGACCTCCGGCGGAAGGGCTGAGAGAAGAGGGGTGTCCACATACCCGGGGGCAACGAAATTCGCGCGGATTCCCCTCGTCGCATAACTGGTGCCGACCGTTCTGGTCAGCATGGCGACCCCGCCCTTGGCCGCGGCATACGAAGTGGTGCCCGGCTTGGCGACAAAACTGTGAATAGAACCGGTATTCACGATTGCTCCGCCGTTTCCCTGTTTCAGCATCTGAATGACAGCATACTTGTCACAGAGGAAGACCCCCTTCAGGTTTACGTTGAGAACCTTATCCCAGTCGTCGACTTCCACTTCGTGAGGATCGCCCAGGATGGCGATGCCTGAGTTGGCGACCATGACATCCAGCTTCCCGAAGGCCTCGACGGCCTTCGCAATGAGATTCTTGATATCGTCTTCGCTGACGACGTCCGCCCGGACGAAGATCGCCTCGCCCCCCATTGCCTTGATCTCGTTGACGACCCTGGCGCCCTCTTTCTCGTTCCGGCCGGAGACCACGAGCTTGCCGCCCTCAGCTGCCATGTCTTTCGCACATGCTTCACCGATACCGCTGGTGGATCCGGTGACAATACAGACTTTGTTGTTTAATCTTCCCATGATGATTCCTCTGTAGTTTAGGGTTCGAATGGTAGCACAATCAGGCCCTGCCGTTGCCGGGGCTCGCGATCCGGTTCCCGCCGAACCCGCACGGGGTCCGGAGGGTGAGCCCGATGGGCAGGGCCGTGTTCATTCCAATGATCTCCGTCTGCATCATCGATGAGATTACTTACAGACCCGACCCTTGTCGAGGCCGGTGATCCGGATCCCGCCGAACTGGCACTTGTTCCGGATGTTCAGCCCGATCAGGAGTGGTGTGATCTTCTCGATGATGCTGGCCCGCTCAAGCATCCCGCAGTCGACAACCTTGATGCCGGGAACCTTCTCGATCAGCGGCGTTACGATCGCCTTGGCGTCCTTGTCGTCACCGCAGATGAGACAGTCACAGTCGATCGGCTCCTCGAGTTGCATCCACCAGGTCTGCGAGATGTTGTTGAACGCACAGATCACCTTTGCATCAGGTAAGATCGCCTGTGCCCGCTGCGCCGCGGACCCCTCAGTGAGGTTGAGGCATCTTGTTGCGGAACCACCGATGCAGGATTCCAGGGGCCCCGTCGCATCCATCAACGGCTTGCCGGCTGCGCCTTCCTTGATCGAGAGCAGGGTATCCTTCTGCGCTGCGAGCGGCACGGTCATGATCAGCACATCGGCTTCTTTGGCCGCGTCAGGGTTCGTTGCAGCCTTCACGTTCTTGACGTCACCCTGAAGTTCCTTTACTTTGTCCACACCGGCCTGGGCCTTCTCAAGCGTTCTCGAGCCGATGATTACCTCTTCCCCTGCCACTACAAACCGGGTCGCGATACCGAGACCCTGTCCTCCGGTTCCTCCAATTACTGCAACTTTCATAATTTGCACTCCCCATAATGTTCTCTTCGCATTACTCGAGGATCACTGCAGACTTGATCAGATCCTTCGGCTTGTCGTGCATGACCATCAGGGCCGGTAAGAGATCCTCAAACTTCGTGTACCGGTAATTGATCAGCTTACCCGGGTCGACCCGGCCGGCCTTCACGAGGGCGAGCATCTGCTCCATCCTGGCCCTTCCACCGGGACACAAATTCCCCTTGATGGTCTTGCCGCCGAGACCGAATGCCATGGGTGCTAGGGGGATGGGTAACATCGCTTCCTCCATGACGTTCAGGTTGGCAAGAGTGTGACCGAACTTCAGGACCTCAAGGCCTTCGCCGATGGTGCTGGCGTTCCCCCCGGCCACCACCACGGCATCCACGCCCTTGCCATCGGTCAGATCCATGATCTGCTTGACCGTATCGCCCTTGTGGTAATCAACGATATCGGTAGCCCCGTATTCCTTGGCGAGATCCACACAGTTCGAGCGGCTGCCGACGGCGAGGATCCGTGCGGCGCCCATCAGATGAGCACCGGCCACGGCCATCAGTCCGACCGGCCCAATGCCAAAGACGGCGACGGTCGACCCCAGTTTGACGTCGGCCATCTCGGCGCCGTAGAAGCCCGTAGTCATCATGTCGACGACCATAACGGCCTGCTCGAGGGTGACACCGTCTGGGAGCAACGTGAGGTTGGCGTCTGCGTCGTTGACGTGGAAGTACTCCGCGAAGGTGCCGTCCTTGAGCATGTCGAACGGCATGCCTGTGAGCGGCCCACTGCAGTGCTGGTGATTGCCCTGCTGCGAGGCGACAGTGCCCCAGTCCGGCGTGATTGCGGGGACGACAACCCGGTCCCCTACCTTGAAGTCCTTGACATCGTTGCCGACCGAGTCGACGACACCGACTGCTTCGTGGCCGAAGATGCGGTCGCTTGGCAGAAAGTCGCCCATCTCTCCCCAGATTAAGTGCACATCTGAGTTGCATGGTGCAATAGCTATGGCTCTGATGATTGCGTCACGTGGACCTGCGACGGGCTTGACCTTCTCAACCCAGCCGGGTGCTCCACGACCTGTTCTTGCTAATCCCTTCATACAAGGAAAAAGAGGATGCACCAGTACATAGGGATTTGTTTTACCGCCAGTCACTAAAAGGGTGATATATATGTTTGAGAACAACGGCGCCGGCCAGAAGTTATGGGTAATTCTTCAGATATTAATCTCATTTATATACCTAATCCCAAAGATCGGCCGTTCGCGCGGATCCACACTCCGTATCGTCGACAAAAACCAAAGCTACTGTTTACCAGTAATAGCATAAAATGCGTTCATCGGTCTCCGCCGCACCGTTTCCCTGTTGATCAGATATCGTCGCGATCCTCACGGAGTTCTTCAGAGACGTCGACCATGAGGGAGACGAGCTCGTCTGAGGGGAGTTTGAAGAGGTAGTGCAGGATCCAGGCACCCTGGCCCCTCCAGTAATGGAGGGGAGGGAGGAACTCCGGGTTCTCCGTAGTCATAACTCGCGCCACGGCCTCACGGATCACAGGGACATCGAGATCGGGGAACACCTCAGTGGCGTTCCGGCCGACCAGATCTGCCTTCGGTACACGGAGGATTTTTTCTGCCGCCCGGTTGAGGTCCTTGAAGGTGTAGTCAGACCCCCCATCGAACGGCTCATAGATGATTACGCCGTTGAAGGAGTTTTCGAAGAACGAGTGATACCGGGTCTCCCTGGAGGTCAGTTCCTTTCGTTCCTGCCGGTCCCGGGTGATGTCCTTGAAGAGGATCGCGAACTCGGTCGGTTGGCCGCCATTGTCCGGGCGGATCGGTGTGAAGACTACGTTGAAGCAAGCCACGCCGGATTTCGTGCTCAAGATCCCCTGCTCTCGCTTCATGCGGTCGAAGTCGCACGCGAGTTCGGTCTCGTCCACTCGTCCTTTCTGAATCAGTGACTGCAGCCTCCCCGGGGCACAGGTGAGATCGAAAGCGTTCACAGTGCTCAGTTCTTCGAAGTTCTGCAGAGCAAAGATCTGCAGGGCTGCTGGGTTGGCGTTCACAATCACCCCGTCGGCGGTGAACATGATAATCCCGCTCGGGACCGTTTCGAAGAGGGTTTCGATCTTCCGCTCCGAGTCCTTCAACGCGGTCTCCGCTTTTCGCCGTGCGGTGATATCATGAAAGCTGACCATGATGCCCGGTTTGTCGATCTGCATGACGACAGGGGAGAAACCGAGGTTATAGATCTTATCAGTTTTCTCAGTGATCAGCTGCATATCAGCAATGTACGTCTGCGACTGCTTGATCCGCTCAATGTTCCGCTGCACCACTGGCTCGGCGAAGATCGGGAGATCCAGGTCGAAGAGCGGGATGCCTATGATGTTGCGCCCGGGAAGGATGCCGAGTTCGGTGACAAAACTCATGTTCACCATCCGAACCTGGAGGTCGGCGTCCAGGATCACGATAGCATACGGCAGGCGGTCGAAGATATCCAATAGCGGTACACGCGGCATCGGGCGATAGAACTTCTTCTGGCCGAATTGCTCTACACTCACATCTCCTTTCGAAGCGAGGAGTGCGAGATATTTGGAGGCAGAATTCCGGGGGATGGCGAGATTCTGGGCGACAGCGGTTATGGTCAGGCCCGTGGATGCGTGTTGCTCGAGCAATTCGATAATCCTTTTGAACCTCTCCTGGTACATTTCCGTGGTGTCCATTATCCATACCCCCGCATCAGAGCGGCAGATCCTTCGTCTTTCGGAACAAAAGATCGGAGGAAATATCATCCCCTCTGGATATCATCCTTTGCGATGGTACCCTCCATGATCTGTGACGGACGACAGTCAGAAAGTACTGACAATCCGGGTTTGGGCAGGTTATGGAGATTGGACTCCGCGAACGCTCCAGGAGTCCGGGTATCTCGGATATAAGATCTATTTTCCGTACACCCTGATTGAAAAAGTGGGACCTGGGCATCCCCGTTGTTCTCAGGAGCACTACTGAGAATTTGCGAATAATTAAAGATTGAAACGAGAACGAGAGGGCTGGCCGGCCGGCCTGATGAACCGCCGACCCCAAAGAACCGGGGACCGATCACCGGTTCGAGAAGAGAGCCACGGCCGCGTCCAGCCGGCAGAAGAACTTCTGCGTGACCTTCGCGATCGCGTGGGCGTCCTCGTCGGAGATCTCGCCGTCGCCGGCCGCCTCGTAGTAGGTCCGGGACTGGTCCCGGAATGCGTCGATCACATCCAGAATTGCACAGACCCGGCGCTGACCGAGCCAGCAGCCGATGCCGAACGATCCGACGATCCCGACCAGGGTCAGGATCATGTCCCCCTGCGTTTCAATCATGGTTTCTCCCGTGCGGCCGAGGGGTGCTCACACAAAGTACCATGTTCCTTATCCCTGCATATATTCTGTGTCGACATTGAAGAAAAGGCCGTGGACGCGATTAAAAGGGAGATCGACGGGCTATCCTGTGCTGGAGAAGCACGGCGACGGCGTTCAGGTTCTGGTTCTCGCAGTTAGAGAGAGGGCGGCGGCACGGACCGGCCATCGCCGGCGAACTGTTATCTCCCCGGTGTTCGTACAATATTCCATGGTTTCGAATAATCGTCGCCATGATGTTTTTCCAGCAAAGAAAGCCTCGATCCTCGATATTCGTCTGCGATGGTTCCTCTATCGCCCCGACAGGCTCGCAGAGATGTATGTGAACCCCGGAGATCGCGTGCTCGACGTTGGGTGCGGGCCGGGTTTCTTCACCCGCGAGTTTGCCAGGCGTGTCGGGGAGAAGGGGCAGGTCTGCGCCGTCGACCTGCAGGAGGAGATGCTCGCCATCCTCCGAGGGAAACTTGAACCCGAAGGCCTGATGAGGCGGATCCAGGTACATCACTGCAGACCGGACTCCCTAGACCTCCCCCCTGAGATGAACGGGACCTTTGACGCCGCTTTCACGATGTTTGTCGTCCACGAGGTACCCAGTCCGGCGAAATTATTCCAGGAGATTGCGAGGCTCCTGAAACCAGGCGGTATACTGTACTCTACCGAACCGGTCATCGTCTCAGGAAAAGAGTTTCAGGAATACGTTGTATGTGCTGAGGAGGCCGGGTTCCAGCAGATTGACCGGTCGTTCTACTTCGTCCACCGAGCTGTGGTCATGAAGAAACAGTAGGTCAGTGCTTACAGACCGACAATCGACAGCAGATTGAATGAGGTTCCCCTCTTCGGTCTGGTAGAGGGATTGCGACAGGGTGGCGTCAATACCATGGTTCACGGTGAATACGGGGTTGCCGGCGTTTCGACAAAAATGGGTTAGATCTGGTTGAAGAGCCAGACCACATCATTGAAATCGATCTGTCCGTTCCCGTTGTAGTCGAACGCGGCCAGGGGCTCGTTCGCGGCGATCCAGTCCATCTGGTTGAAGTAGAGGGCCACGTCGTTGAAGTCGAGCACCCGGTTGCCGTCGACATCATCATAGCGGCCGTCACCGTTGGTGTCCGTCGGCACCCCGACACCGCCCGGCACGAGCAGGGGCGTTGTATTCACGGTCTTCGGTAAAAAGAACTGAATACGATTGTTGCCGGTGTCGGCCACGTAGACCATCCCGACACTGTTCACCGAGACGTCGTAAGGCATCGAAAACTGCCCGTTGCCCGTGCCTGACGTGCCGATCGTCGCGAGGAAGGCACCGCTCCGGTTGAACTTCTCGACCCGGTTATTGCCGGTGTCGGCCACGTAGACATTGCCGGCGGTGTCCACGTCCACGCCCCATGGCCCGGAGAGCTGCCCGTTGCCCGTGCCTGACGTGCCGATCGTTGCGAGGTAAGCGCCGTTGCTGTCGAACTTCTCGATCCGGTTATTGCCGGTGTCGGCCACATAGACGTTGTCGGCGTTGTCGATGGCGATGCCGCGGGGCCCATTAAACTGCAGGTTTCCCGATCCGAGGGTGCCCCACTCGCCGAGCGGGGTCCCCTGGAGGTCGAACTTGCGGATGCGGTTGTGCCCCCAGTCGACCACATAGACGTTATCGAAACTGTCCACCGCGATGTCGCTCGGCTGAAGAAGTTCTCCGGTCCCGTTGGGCCCGAAGACGGTCCAGATCCGGGAGGGGTCCATGACCTGGATCCGGTGGATGTCGCGATCGGCGACATACAGGTAATCCTGGCTATCCACCGCAACACCCAGCGGGGACAGGAACGTCCCGGCTGCGGACGGCGGGTCAGCCACGCCTTTGCTCCCCCACGCGGTGATGAAGCCGCCCACGGTAGTGAACTTCTGGATCCGGTGGTTGTTCATGTCATCCACAAAGACGCTGCCGTGGGTGTCGAACGAAATCCGGGCCGGCTGATTGAACTCCCCGTTCCCGGTGCCGGAACCGCCGCCGGCCTTACCCCACTGCGCCGCATAGACGTACGTTTCGGCCGCTGCGACGGCTTGAATGCCCGCCATCAGGACCAGTAAAATACCGATGATAGTGATCAATTTCATACGAATCCTCCGTTGAACCCTGTAAATAATACTGTAACCGATATGATTTTCCCATTCAGCCCTTGAATGCTCTCCCCTCTCCACCGACCGGGCCGTGTGAACACTTGCCCGGGTCGTCGGGCGGAGAGGATGAGCGGGGTATCGCCCCGCGGGCGATCCCCGTTCAGGGTGCCAGCACCGGGAACGGCGCTGCGTTCACCCATGCGGAGGCGCCCGCGGCGTTGAACGACTGAACCCGGAAGTAGTAGTTCGTGCGGAGTGGCAGGTTCAATGTCCGGAACTGGACGATGTTCGCCCCGACCGTACTGGTCACCACGTTCGCCGTGAATCCGCTATCCGTAGCCTGCTGGATCCGGAAGCCGGTCTCGGTGGTCGAGGTGTCGGTCCAGGTCAGCGTGACCCGGTCGAAGTTGTTGTTCACGCGGGCTGCCGTCGCCGTCACGCTCTTCGGTGAGGTCGACGGGGTTGCCCCTCCGGGCGAGGCCGTATTGGACCAGGCCGAGTCGCCGGCCAGGGTCGGGAACCCGGGCGTGACCGTGTCGCCGACCAGGTTCCGGGCCAGCACGCGGTAGAAGTACTGCGTGGCCTGGGCGGCCGTGGCATCGGTGTAGGTCTTCGTGTTGGCAGCGACGGTGAAGGTGGTCGGGCTATTCGTGAACCCGGCGTCCGTGGCCCGCTGGATCACGAACCCGGTCTCGGTGGTCGAGGCGTCGGTCCAGGTCAGCTGGATTCCCTGGTTCCCGTTGAGGCGGGCGGCCGACAGGTTCGAGGGCGGTCGCGGTGCGACGGCGAAGGCCATCGAGTGCATCATGTCCATCTCCTCGTGCGAGAGGAGGTGACAGTGGTAGACGTACTCCCAGCCGAAGTTGACGTAGTGGTTCGTGACCGTGACCGGGTTGGCCGCGGGGTCCGTGAACCCGCCCGGAGGCCCCTGCAGGGTTGCGCCCTCGGGCATGGTCGGGTCGAGCAGTCGGATGCTGTTCGGCACCTCGAACGGTGTCGTCGGCGTGACCGGCCGGAACGCGAGGATCGTGTCCGAGAGCGGATTCACGCGGACAGTCTCCTTCCAGCCGAGCTCGTTCGCATCAGGCGGCCGTATCACGTTGTCCCAGGCGACGTGGTTGATCACCTGGACGTCGAAGAGATGCGTATGGATGGTGTGCGTGTCCACGCCATTGTGCGTGATCTTCCAGAACTGGACCCCATCGGTGGTGTTCCCGAGGAACGTGCCGTAGATCCCGGACGATTTGATCAGTTCGACGGGTGGGCCCGCATATGGGTAGAGCAGGAAGTTCTGGGTCGTGGCGGTGGAGGCGGGCAGTTCGAGCCCGAGGAAGCCGCTCATTCGGCCGTAATCCGTCTCGTACGCCGAACCCATCTCGTCATGGAGGGCCTTGGCGTCGAGCGTCGAGGTCACCGTCGCGCCTGTGATGTTCTTGTAGGTGTGCGTGGTCGTCTCGGCGATCCGCACGTACTGCTCGGTCGGGAAGGTCGCGTTGTAGGCGGAGTCGTAGCGTGCGTCCGGCACGATGATGGGATCCTCGCCGGCCTCGAAGACGCCGAGCTTGCCGGTGGTCTTGGCAAAGACCGACTGCAGGGTCGCGAGGTTGTACGCCGGTGCCGGAGTTGTGGCCGCTACCCGGATCTGCATGATCGTGCGGGTGTTAGGGCCGTACCCGGCCTGCGTCGTCGGTGTGCTGCCGGTGCCGGTCAGGTCCGGCTTGCCGGTGTAGTAGTCGTAGCGTGGATCGATGGCGGGGTACGGTGCAGGCGCATCATTGTAGAGGATCAGGGTCTTGCCCGCGTACTTCGAGAAGTCGATGAGCACGTCGGCCCGCTCGGCCGTGCCGAGGATGAGTGTGCCCTGGTTGACATTTCCGAAGTCGAAGTTGGTCTGGTCTAAGTTCCAGCCGATCGGCTGGTTCGGGAGGACCACCGGCGCGGGCAGGAACCCGCCCTCGTTGGCGATCTGGATCATGCTCGGGCCGGCCGTTGCTGAATCGGGCACACCACCCTCGCGACCGTCCTGGGCCGGAACCATCTTCACTTCGGTGTTCGTCCGGCCGTCTGCAGTTGTCACGTTCGAGTCGGCCACATAGAGCTGCAGGTTGACGAACCGGTCGTCGGCCGCGTTGAGGATGCGGAACCGGACGGTCGTGGGCTGCACGTCAAGGTAGGGGTAGGCCTCGCCGTTGACGAGCGGGGTATCCATGTAGGATTCCATGGCCATGGAGTTGTTCGGCACGCCCGGGATCAGGGCCGGTTCGGATGAACTGGGATTCGAAGGATTGTAGTAGGGGTTCGCGGTCGGGCCGTGGAGGACGGTCGTCGGCGGCCAGAACCACGGGCCGTAGTGCCACCGGCCATAGGGGTTGGTGCCGGAGCTGTCGTACGGGTTCTGGTTGGTCATGTAGACATGGGGTAACCAGAGGTCGCCGGTGTGCGCCTTACCCGGCGTCGAGCCCCATGCCCAGGTGGGGTCCTGGAAGCCGATGGTGGTGGCGTCGACGAAGGTCTTGTCCTGGATGACCAGCGGGATGCCCGCATCGGGGAGGACCTTTGCACCTGTCGGGTTGACCCCGGAGTTGTTGGTGCCGGCGATCATGTCCTGCTCGATCTTGTCGGTGACCAGGTACGGTGCTGCCTCGCCCGCGTAGACGTTGAGGCGGGTGATCCCGTAGGAGTGGTCGTGGTAGAACATGAGCCGGGCGCTCTGCTGGTTGGTGTAGTAGAAGGTCATCGCCCCGGCGCCCGGATCGGGCATGTCGGGGACGTTCACGACACTGACACCCTTAGGGTACGGCGTGTTCTCACCGGCCGGGGTGATCCACTGTTGCGGCGTGCCATCGCTGATCCAGGGGGTGGCGCCACCATGGAGGTGGATGTTCGCACGGTTCTGCGTGTAATCCATCGGCATGGCGTCCATGCCGAGCGGGCCCATGCCTGCGCCCATGACGGTGGTGTCGACGGGCAGGAAGAGGTTGCCGCCGGCGCCGGTGGGCAATTTATTGGTGAACTTGACCCGGACAGGCCGGTCGCGCTGGGCCACGATCGTCGGGCCGAGGTAGGAGATCGGCGAGACGTCCTGACCGTTCTTCACCTGGACGTATCCGCGGAGAGTGGTCGCCGGGAGGTCGGGGTGCAGTTGCTCGGTGTACTGCCGGAGTTCGATCTCATAGTAGTCGGCGCCGGGATAGGTCGTCGTGTCCGGGACGGCGACGGAGAGGCTCGGCAGTGCGCTTATGAACTTCCGGATGCCGCCGGAGAGTGCGCCGCCGATGGTGGCGTCGAGCTGGGCGTTGGCGCCCTGCGGGGCCGTGGCGTTCGAGACGTAGACGACAGGGGCGGTGTAGCCCGAGCCGGCGTTCGTGATATTAACGCCCGTGATGGTGCCGGTCGCCGGGTCGGCCGTGGCCGTGGCCGTGGCGCCCGAGCCGGTGTTGTAGAGGTCGACGATCTCAACCACCGGGGCGAAGTACCCGGTGCCTCCGTCGGTTATGGTGACGGTGGCGATTGAGCCCTTCGGCATGGGGCTGTTGGCGTAGTTCGGGTACGGGCCGTAGTAATGCAGCGGGTCGCTCGGGGCCGGGGTGGAGACGGCGTTGATACCGGTATTCTTGATGGTGGCGTTAGCGCGGGCGGCCTGCTCAGTCTGGCGATAGCGGTCGGCAGCGGCCTCTCGTTCCTCAGGTGTGGTCTTGCCCTTGTATTTGAGCCCGGTCGCCTCGTCGGTGCTCACCGTTGCGTTCAGGTCCTCGCCCGTACTCACCGTTGCATTCAGGTCCTCGCCCGACGGTGTTGTCTGCGTCGCCAGTATGGCAGGGGCCGTGGTTGGCTGACTGGTCCCGGCTGTGCTGAGGGTTGGATCTGTGCCACCGGCTGCACCGATTACGCCTGTGCAGAGGAGCAGGAGTGCAATGAGCAGTCCGGCTATGATCAATTGGGGGTAGCGCCCAGTATGTGGATGGGTGTCCATGGTCATTTGATTCTCCAGTAAAAATTGCCAGGCGCATCAGGTTTCGGAAAGGTTTCGGAAAGTCCTGGTATATCCCTGTGTGGCGAACCATGCTGTTTAGAATATATAATGGTATATATTGTGTATGTGGAAGGTGACGGATGTCTGGAGAGGGTTTAGAATAAGAATCTGGGGATTTTCCGGCTGCGCAGAGGCCTATCAGAGCATGTTGAAGAGTCAGACCACGTCGGCGAAGTCGATACGGCTGTCGACGTTGTCGTCGAACGGGCCGGTCGTGTGGGATTGAATGTTGACGAAGTCCAGCCGTTTGGTTGCTGGTGTGGGCGGCCGGCTCATCGCTCAGGGCGTATGGCGGCTCGTGCCCTGATCTGTTCCCGTTGTTTTCATCCGGTTGTCGACGACGAGGCATGATCCGGATAACGAAGACAACCGCGTCGACGGTCTGTTCTGGAGGTGCCGGTCGGTCGGTAGCAGAACGGTCGATGGTGGAAGGGTTGGTTGCGTGCCGAATGTGGAACTGAATGAATTCGTATTCGTCGTTCGGGCGTGCTTTTCAGATCCTCAGTACTTCTTTAATATTAGGGTGCATTATACGATTGCAGGGAGTTTTACACCATTTATCTATCTTTTCAAAATTTGATACAAGGTATAATTTCCTGCATCTATCCATAGGGAAACTATCAATCGCCCCCGGGTGCAAAGAACCCGAAAAGAATCACTTCTTCGCTCCCTGTTCCATCTTTGGGCTTGCTGCCACATACAAGATTTTGGATTTTTCCCTTCTATTATTTCGCTTGCTTATTCTTTTCATGGTAGGTAAGATCGTGCCAAAAAAACTATCCTGAATGACAAATTTCAAATCATACGTCGACCATGCAGATTCTACCACGCAACCAAGGTTACATAATTTACAATCGGCATAGTGAGAATAGATCTTCTGTTCCTCTCTCCATACATCCGATAATTTATTTTTGCGCAGGTCAGTTTTTTTTCCATCCGGGAAAATGTCAGATCTCCCTGAAATGAAAAGACAGGGTGATTGCAAAAAACCCTGTTCATTTATCTGAACACTTTTCCAGGGATTACACCGGTAATCAAATTTTCCCAGCTGACTGAGGAATCGGGTAGAATTACTGATTGGATACGATGATTTATGATCAAAAATGACCGTTTTAATATACGCTGTTTGTTCCGGGGTCGGTGAAAGTTCCCGGGCAGTTGCGCCCCCGTTCGGGTCTAATACATTAAAAGATATGGTATCCATTCCGAGATCATCAAAAATCATGTGAAGTATTTCGTGCATTTCAGATGCATTTTTATTATTCAGGGTAACCATCCCGCAAACCTGAACATCAGCTTTTAGCCCGGCCAGACCGATCATCAGTACCTGAACATTTTCTTTGATTCGTTCCAACCAGTCAACGCCTCTGATTTCCTTATAAATCTCTGGCCGTGTACTGTCTATTGAAATGCCGAAAAAATCGAAACTCTCCGCTATTTTTTGTATATGAACTTCTTTGAATAAACTCAGGTTGGTAACAACCATCGTGATTAATCCCCGTGATTTTGCATATGACGCGAGCTCGAACAAATCCTTGCGAATAAATGGCTCTCCGCCACTAAACGTCAATGTCACAATACCAAGGTTTACCAGTTCATCGATAATTTTTTTCCATTCGTCAGTATCCGGCTCGCTCTCTCCGTTATTTTTCCACGAGTCACAATACCTGCACCGGGAATTGCACAAAGACGTAATGGATATATACGCATAGGTCGGGCGCTTGGCAGAAGTAACAATACGATTAGACAAATGGTTTCTGAAAAAACTCAAGCTGGCTAATTTGTTCATAATATCACGGAAGTGGCTTATTTATGGGGTAGATTCGGCACATGTTCAGGACAAATAATGTCACTCCTGTTATATAAATTGGGTTACCGGGTATCCGATCTTTCCCGAACACTGAACAAAACGCGGTAGACACAGTAGTTCGCTAATCTTGTAAGACGCCAAGATGCACCTTTGATAATCGAAGTCAGGGCACATAGGGTAAACTGGATCGTGAATGATGAAAAAAGGGAAATATTAATTTATTAATTATGCCGGCTTCCGGACCATCTCGTAAACCTCAACCTCCCCGTCCGCCATCGTCAGAGAGACCGTCCCGCCGGATACCGGGCCGGCCGTAACGACGGGAGCGGGTGGGGCCGGCGGCCGGGGTCCCCGATCCTCACTCACCCGGATCGTCACCCTAGAGAGGTCGACCGACCTGACCGACGGCGGATGGACTTCGACCAGGTCGCTGACCTGGGCTGCGGTCGGCACCTCAAGGACCAGGGATCCGGAGAACGGCCGGCTGCGTGGACGGGGGCGTCTACGAACTCCAGCCACTTGGTTGGAGGTGTGGGCACGCCGGCTGATCGCTCAGGGGGTATGGCGGCTCGTGCCCGATGATGGGGCTGTGTGATCTGCTCCCGCTGTTTCTTTCCGGTATCGGAAGGAGAAAGGCGTACCGGGGGAGGCGAGTGGATTATCGTGACTTCCACAAACCTGTAATCATCATGCTAAGGCCAAATCCTGCTACAATTGTAAAGATAGTGCTGTGCCCTGGCCATTTGATTATCGCAAGCAGACATATTCCAGAAAGGAGTGGGCCTTCCCATCTCAAATCTTTGTAGGTTTGTTTCAGAGCGTCGGTTGGATTCTGAACATTACTCAGCTCGAGCTGTAATACAGCAATCTGCGGGCGCCGGTAGAGGTAGAGTGGTATACCGATGAAGAAGACCGCACCAGCGAGACCCGCCCACGATGTTGGACTCCACGTCAACGAATCTCTTGTCTCCTTCTGACCACGCCCAGCCTTAAGAACCGTGGCATCTATGAAAATGACGACACTGATGATGATTGCTATGATAAAATATAAGATAAGCCCCCCGATTATCAGCGACCACCAGAGGACAGCTAGGGGTATCCCAAATAAGATGAGCAAGAACAGCACCCAGGTCGGAGGATCATTGCCTGTGATGACCGGAGGAGGAGACCCCTCCACGGATTGTGGTTGCATCACTGTTTCCTGTAGATGAGGGGGTGTCTGGTTCGTTAACAACGGTTCTGATCCTGGGGAGATATAATAATCCCGACCGAGTACATCCGCGGCTTTTTGCAGGTTCACCCGACACGAAGGGCACAGGATCCACCCATCCTGCGCATCTGCTCCGCAGTTGGGGCATTGCTTCATCCTAGCATCACCATAGCGGAGGATGCATTCGGTATTACGTTAAACCTTGAGGTCATCCCAAAACTGATCACAACCCCCCATCACGTTGCTGGAATGGCTCGTGTTCAGTGATATGTGGAATCAATAAGAGTTTAGCATGAAAATCAGAAAAATGAGTGTGGATAAGTGAGGATTTTCATTGGTTGAGCCTGTGACCACAGGTCTCATAGTCGTTTTGGGATGACCTCTAATGATTGAAGTGTTTGAGCTTTAATTACCTCACAAAAAAGCCCAATATTGCATTACCAATATATATTCCAATTAATAGAAAAATAAACATTAAAATTACCACGCCAATCATCAATCCCCCTTGATCAAAAGATGTAATTGGATTATTTGGGTGACGAGTCGTTGCGACCTCCCCCTCGGTTTTAAAAGTATATATTACGGCTATAATTATAAATAAAAATATTATATAATAAGATATATTTTTTATGTAATTATAAAACAAACCATCGATAACTCCCAAAAAGATAACGAGAAAGAGAAGTGTAAGACGACCCACTTGGGGTCGTGACTGTGTCGTTGTTTCCTGCTGTAAAGGGATCTCCGGTGTGGAAACTACCTGTTCAGACCCGGGCGAAATGTAGTGATCTCGTCCGAGGCGTTCCGCAGCCTTCCGCATGTCAATCCCACATGAGGGGCACAGGATCCACCCATCCTGCGCATCTGCTCCGCAGTTGGGGCATTGCTTCATCCCAGCATCACCATAGCAGAGGATGCGTTCGATATTACGTTAAACCTTCTGAAATGCATTTTTGATTTCTCCCCTCATATTGTATCGCCTCAAGGTTGCGATGCCTCCGCAGCCATCATGGGGAGAATTCATGATGACCACGACTCCTTACTCTCCATTATATCTGACTATTACGGCTGAATTGGGGATAGCCCAAAAAATCATTTAGAAAATATTATGCTGTGATATGCAACAATTGATATTTTAAGGTCAAAATATGGAACTCGTTGTAATTTTAACAATAGTTGTGCTTGGCCTCCTGTTGTGGGGTCTCAATTATCTATCCCAGAAGGGGAAGAAGGCAAAAAGAACTACCCATTCAACGAACACCAGTAGACCTGTTTCCCGATGGGACGCAAGCCGGCGGACGACGGAAAGTTACTCTGATAGAGATGATGGTGTAAAGAATTACTGGTCTATTAGAGGTGGATCGGCTAAAAAGTCCTTTGGAAAGGTGACCCAACAATCAAAAGAAGGAAGGTCATGGCACAACATCAATCACAAATATAAATGACCCTGGTTTTTTGAATGTGCCTGAGGCATCACCTCTTTCTGAACTGCATTTTTAGATTTTCCTCCTCACCCTCTTGTAAAAAAAGTTAGATCTGGTTAAAGAGGAGGACGACGTCATTGAAGTCGATCTGTCCATTCCTGTTGAAGTCGAAGGCAGAGACAGGTTCATTCGCGGCGATCCAGTCCATATTGTTGAAGAAGAGTACCACATCATTGAAGTCAAGTCCCCCGTTGCCGTTCACATCATTATTCAAACCATCGCCATTGAGAGCCTTGGGCGGGTTCCTGCTCCCAGGCACCACACGGATAACTGGAAGGCTCAGAGGATAATAGTCCGTATTTTGAGATGCGATAATGAAGGATGTATCAGCGAACCCGTCACGGTCATTGTCTACTGCGGTTTGAGAAAACCCATTTCCATCAGGCTGACCCCAATAATTTCCTCCAAGAGCACTCCCCTGCACGATATTCTCTCCAGAAACCGGTGTAGAATTCCAGCGGTTGGGGGACAGAATGTGATCGATATTTTTAGAGTTATTCAGATAGTTGTTCGTGATGACGTAGTCTTTTGCTCCGTCAATCCCGACATCATTTCCTTCAATGTGATTGTTGATGATGGTATTCTGCCAGGATTTCATACCTTCCCCTGTGAACCATGTGCAGATACCGTAGCGATTATTGGTTATCGTGTTATTGCTTACGAGATGATGTCCACCACTCTCGTGAAGACTAACACCAATCCTGTCCCGGTCAATGCTATTGTTGTCGATAAAGCAGTCATGAGAATAATACTCTAAATCTATACCCACCTCAGAGTTGTCTGAATAATGGCATTTTTTGATAATAAGATTCGTAGTATAGGTGAAGATAGTGCCAACATACCCGTGAGAAAATGAACAATTTTCAATAACTCCGTCAGTCAGTTGGTTCACATAAGCCCCAAGTCCAAAATTAACAACAGTGATATTGCGGATCACTATATTATGGACTGGTTGTGATGATCCAATCTTGATCCCTGCGGAAAGTATGCGAGGATCGGCGCCGGGTGGGATGAATCCTATTCCTGATATCGAGTGTCCATCTCCCTCGATAATGATATCGGAGCCGGAAATCACAATACAATCCGTGGAACAATTCGAGATATCATTGACAAGATGATATTCTCCAGGTTCATTGATGGTTCTGGGAGCAGTGATATCTCTCGGGTTGGTGGTTAGAGTTGGGCTCGGAGTAGAGGTTGGGGTCTGCGTTGGGGTTGCTGTAGAGGTAGGTGTCGATGTCGTTTGGGTAATGGTCGGAGCGGTACCTTGGGAAGTAAATTTTTGGATTCGGTTATTGGCTGTATCGGCTACATAGACGTTTTCTGATGTATCAATTGCAGTAGCCGATGGAAGTCCAAACTGCCCCTCTCCAGTGCCTCCTGTTCCCCATTTTGTAATGAAGGTACCAACTGACGAGAACTTCTGAATTCGAGAATTATAGGTATCCGTAACAAAAACATTACCCGCATCGTCGACGGTGACACCATAGGGAGCGACGAAATGGCCGTCCCAAGGACCGGGTGTGACACCCCAGGTATCAATTAATGAGCCATCATCTGTGAATTTTAGAATTCGATGGTTTGCGGTATCGGCTACGTAGACGTTACCTGTATTGTCTACATCGATACCGAAAGGGCTGCTCATATACCCCCTGCCCCATGAAGTGATATATGTACCATCGGATGAGAATTTTTGTACCCGGTTGTAACCCCAATCCGTCACATATACATTCCCTGCATCATCAACACAGATCCCTTCGGGGGCGGCAAACTGCCCTATCCCAATTCCCGGACTCCCCCATTTTATAAGGAACTGCCCCGTCGATGAGAATTTTTGAATCCGATAATTGCCCGTATCAGCAATGAAAATGTTGCCTGTTTTATCAACAGCGATGCCACGTGGAGATTTGAATTGTCCATTCTCAATCCCCTTACTTCCCCATGCATTAATGAAGGCACCGGTTGATGAGAACTTTTGGATCCTGTTGTTATTCGTGTCTGCAACAAATATATTTCCCAATTCATCCACAGTGATCCCGGATGGTGCTGAGAACTGGCCGCTCTCCGAACCATTACCTCCCCACTGCGTTGTGAATTGATACGTCTCGGTTGCTGTTACAACCTGAATGACCCCACACAAAAGAAGAATAGCACAAATTAATAATTTCAATTTCATTAAAACCACCACAAATAATTCTTACGACACGGGAGCACAGGATCCGTCCGTTTTGTGCCAGCTCCCCACATTTGGGGCACTGTTTCATCGCCGCATCACTATAGTCGGGAATGTGTTGGATATCACCTTAAGCATTCCGAAGTGATTGCCGCATCACCGATCGGTGTGAGCCACTGCGCCGGGTTCGGAGTCATCAGCTTCGCGACGCCTGCGGCGACCACGAGTAGCAGGAGCATCCACGGGAGATACTTCCAGAACCTGCAGAGGAACCGTCTGATCACTTTCGGCACGCTACCCTTTTTTCTTTACAACGTGATATATTCCGGTGTATCATTTTTTATCCAATATTCTTTTAGAAATTTACTTCAATCTATCCTTATGTTCACTCAACCATCACCCCCCCTGTGAACTGCCGGGAATGTCTCCCCCCAGACCCACTGATTTAAAAACAGTTAAAAACACAATTTCGCGATTTTTAAATCCACCTCGCCTTTAAATTCTGAAACGGATAGAAAAACAGGCGATATCCTATGAAATGACCCCCATTTTTTAACAGGATAGGAGGTGGTCGGCTGGTTCCGGTAATGGTTGCACCAGATAAAAACGCAATTTGTAAGAACGGCACCGCTGATATGAAAACATGCCTAGTCCTCCTAACAAGTTCAAAAGGTTGGAGAAAACGCTTAAGAATCTATCAAATCAAGCGAACAAAGTCCTGACGATAGATGGTGTTATATTAGGTCTTCTTGTTTCCTTCTTGGGTTTTCGTGATCCCAATTTAAAGATGCTTGATGACATCCTTCCACGATGGATATTCGGTTTTGCATTAGTAATGCTATTGGCTTCGATATTCTGTTGCATAGGGACTATCAATTCAGGGATTTACAAATCTAAAAACACTAAATACAACACCCCGGATTGGTTTGAGACACTACAAAAACGTGAAAATAACGCGCTTCGATGGTACGCATCGGCGTTATATCTGCTATTGATTGGTGCTTTCGCTCTTTTCGTACTTGAAGTAATAATAATGGTTCGACCAGAATACCATATTTTTTTCGTCGATCAGATTGTCGGTCCAATGATTCAAATCTCGCTTTTTCATCTAATTGTCCTCGTATCCCTTTTCATAGGATTCATTATTCTAATACAGTGGTCCCAAGTGCTCCAAAAAACTTGGAAGACATATCTGCTTCCGGTGGAACAAACAGGCGAGACATCAAAATCCGGTTATGGTAAACTCAAGTATATATTATCGAAGATATGGAAATACAGAATCTTCAGCCAATTTCAATTTGATGAAAAATTTGATAGTGAAGATCAGCAGACGATACTCTCTGATTTTTCTCACACCCCGAAATGACAATTTAAGGTTCTAATATCCTGCCCTGACCCGCAATTCAAAAATGGAGATCATCGGCTGGTGGCAGGATGTACTGTCATTTTGTCTGTGGTACTAGTTCCAGGTGGTTCGAGGTGATCTCTGGGATTGTCACGCTGTTTCCAAGCACCGCTGTGTAGGTCTTCAACCCATCGACCTTACCCCATATATCGACGATATCCCCTTCAATAAACCGTGGACCATTATAGTTAAGGTAGATGAGATCCTCGTAATAATACTCAGGTTTGGTTGAGACCCGGAAGACATAATCGCTTCCTGAATTTTGAGACTGAATGATCTTCCCCTGGATCTTCACGATTTTTCCGATATATTGCTCGTTATTTCGGAAGAGATCATCATAAGGGACAACTATCGCTGTGGATTTGAGTTGATTAACGGTCAAACCGCTAGATGATGCGGTAGTGGCAGGGGTGGAGGAGCCCGATCCAAATATAATCCCAAGTAATATTAAACCAACGACGAGTACTATGACCCCTTTTACTACGAATTTTATGACGTGGACCCCCATCGAGACGCCTCCCTGAGGCGGTGATCTGGGGGATGGATTGTGTCGTAACGGGGGGGATTGCGGTTGCTGCTCTGTAGATCCTTGTAGGACATTTGCCCCACATTTCATGCAGAATGACGAGTTAACGGGGATGACTGTTCCACAGATATGACACGTCTTCGCTGACACTTCTTTCGTGCCCAAGGGCGAATCAACAATATTCTTGCAATACGGACAGATCTTGTAGATGTCCCGGATCTCCTTGCCGCAGTGAGGGCATTGCATTCAAGGGAGTCCTCGTATGAGCCGATGAACCTTCCGAAATGTTTCCACAACTTGAGACCCGGTTATGACTCCTAAAAAAGAAATGGAATGGATAATCGTGACTTCCACAAACATGTAATCGTCATGAAAAGGCCAAATCCTGCTGCGAGTGCAAGGATATGGGGTAGCGTCCCAAATGTGCTGTATATTTAATAAGCCTCGAATCTGTATCTGATCCTCTCTCCTCCATTGTCAATACTTTTTGCCAGTCACCCACTCCTCGTTAATCTCCTTGCGGATCGATCTTACAATCCTGATGTGTGAATCCTCACTCCTCGCTATCCCCTCCGATTCACGCCGGCCTGCCGAACCAGCTCGTATACCTCAACCTCCCCATCCGCCATCGTCAGAGACACCACCCCACCAGAGATCGGGCCGGCCGTGACGACAGGAGCCGGTGGAACAGGCGGCCGGGGCCCAAAATCCTCACGCACCCGGACCGTCACCCCGGACAGATCAACCGCTGAGGCTGAAGGCGGATGAACCTCGACCAGATCTGAGATCGGAACAGAGGCAGGCACTTCCAAAATCAAAGACCTGGAGAACGGCCGGCCGATCGCCCGGTACCGGGCAAGGTCGGCTGCGTGGGCCGGAGCATCGACGAAGTCCAGCCGTTCGGTGATACCGAGCAGCACGGGCCGGCCATCGCCGGCGAAGTTGACAATCCCGATCTCCAGGTCGGCATCGATCGCGGTCGCCTGCAGGGCCCGGCGGGTCGCACCGGTCGAGACGAACTGCCGGGCGATGATGCCGACCCCGCCGTACTCGATCACCAGGCCGTAGGCGCTCCCGTCGTCACTGCATGACGCGAGCACGACTGACTTCGGCCGTTCGTTCTTGAATAGGTAGCCAGCCTTCCGGTTCCCCTTCGCCTGACACCGGTTCAGGGTCACATGGTCCTGCAGGTAATAGCCGCACTGGTACAGCTCGGCCGGCGTGGTCCCGGACCGCTGGCCGTTCCCTTCGCTTACACAATCCTCAAAGAGCAGATCGGCGGTCCGCTGCTCGTGCCCCTCCCAGGAGCCGTCGGTGTGAAACCCGGACTGCCAGGAGTCGAACGCCCTGCACTTTCGAACCGTGAGCCCCAGGAGGTGACCGGTATCGATCAGATCGAACCCGCAGGACCAGTCCCTCACACCGTCCCCCTCCTGCCCGCTCCCGCACGCGATCGCCTGGCACTCCTCAAACGTGACCCGCTGAAACGTGGCAGCGCCGGCGCCGGTCGTGTTGCAGGAGAAGCCGTGATGGTAGGCCATCCGGGCGGTACACCGCCGGTACACCAGATCGCTGAGGACCTGACCGTCCCTCCCCCAGTTCATGAACGCGGCCGTGCAGCCGCCGGCCTTCCCGAACGGGAGGTAGGTCCGGCCGTCGAGGGTGTGAGCGATCTCGACATCCTCGCAGGTGAACCGACTGGCGTAGTTCTGGATCCCGAAGTAACCAACACCGCTGAACCCGCCGAGCGTGACGCCCGGCGAGGTCTCCGGGATCTCGATCCGGCACGGCGATCCGGCCGCCTCGATGATCGTCTGGCCGGGTCCGGCCCCCATGATCGTGACCCCCGGACCGGGCCGGAGATACCGGGATCCGTCAGGGGCGAAACCACCGTTACCATTAAGTGTGCCGGCCAGAATTTTGATGCACCTGTCAGGTTTCCCGGCTTCAGCGGCGATTTTCGCAAAATCTGTCTCCCCATCCAGGACGATATCGGCGTTATTTTTCTCTGGAACCGGGCAATTTTTTTGAGAAATGATTATGGTCATAATTTACTATCATCCCCCGAATCGATAGGTTTATACTCTGATGTGAATAATTTTGGAATCGCGATGTTACTATCGCTTTTGGGGAGAAATAATGAGCGAATCAGTTTTTTCATCAGGCATGCGTGGAGCGATCCCGGGTGCTGTAGAGGATCCGGGCAGGGCCATCACCCTCGTCCCTGGCTTGAACGGCACGGTTCGGCTCTATCACGCCGACCGGGCTGTACACATCGATCACAACGCCCTGCGCGATCTGTTGGTCCTGCGGGACACGGCAGTCATTTATGATGCCAGCGGGACTGCGATTCGTCTCCCGTCTGAACTCAGGTATATTGTACCTCGGCCGGCTCTTGTAGATGCCGCTCGCGGGCTAACCAGGTCCCGGTTCGATCCGATGCCTTCGGTGTGAGGGTGCGATATGTCAACCGAAATTGTGGAAGATACCGGAGCGGAGCCGCTCTTTCCCTACCTCCGACGGCACGCCATCGAACATGAAGCGGCCTCTCGTCTGCGGGGCCTCGGGTACGGGGTGATCCGGACCGACGGCCGCTACCCGGGCGTGAACCTGATTGCGATGAAAGGCGACCATTTCAGGTTCGTCTGCGTCAGGCGACGGAAGAAGCCGGCCGGGATCCTCGCCCAGGTTGCAAAGGTGTATGCCGAGGATCTGTATGAACTCCGGCGGTATATCTCGTCGATCGTTGCCGCCGATCTCTGGATCTGGTCCACGGCGGACCGGTGGCGGTACTTCGCCGTCTACCCCGGTGGAATTCAGGAAATTGGTGAGAACGATGCCTCCCGGCTCTGATATCCGGCAGGGTCTCGAGGTGCTGCTCGCTCCGGGCCAGGTCTTCGAGGTCCGGAGCTGGACGGGCGATCGCATCGCCTCCGGCTACTTCGACGACCTCGACGTCGCCGCGAAGGCGATCGAGGCGCTCGACGCGGCGAACCCCGATGGCATTTACCTGACCCCGAACCCGGTATTACCGGACCTCCTGGCGAGGAGGGCGAACCGGATCAAGGGACCGCTCGCCAAGAAGGACTCGTCGACGAGCGATGGCGACATCCTGAGCCGGCGCTGGTTCCTGATCGATATCGACCCGGCCCGGCCTTCGGGGGTCTCCTCCTCCGACAAGGAGCACCAGGCGGCGCTGGACCGAGCGGCCGGGATTGCGGCGGCCCTGGGTGAGATGGGCTGGCCGTCCCCGGTCGCTGGCGACTCCGGCAACGGTGCTCACCTCCTGTACCGGGTGGACCTGCCCAACGATGACAAGGTCACGGCTTTAATCAAAGCCGCTCTTGTCGCACTCGACGGCCTCTTCTCTGATGAGAAGGCCTCGGTCGATACGGCCGTGTTCAATGCCTCGCGGATCTGGAAGGTCTACGGGACCGTTGCGAGAAAGGGTGATTCGACCGGGGCCAGGCCGCACCGACGGAGCCGGCTCCTCTCGGTGCCGGACTCGATCACGATCGTGACGCGGGAGCAGCTCGCAGCCCTGGCGATCACGGATCCTGGTGTTGTCAATGCAGCAGCGCCGGCTCCCTCGAACAGGGGGACCGGGCGCAAGCTGGGGGAGACACTCAACCTTGCCGGCTGGTTCCACGACCACGGCCTCGGCTTCTCCGATCGCCGGCCGTACCAGGGCGGCGACCTCTACCGGCTCGACGCCTGTCCGTTCTCCTCGGCTCACACAGATGGAGCCTTCGCGATCCAGTTCGGGAGCGGGGCGGTCTATGCCAGCTGCCACCACGCCTCGTGCGGCGGCGGTTCGCAGCGGTGGCCGGAGCTCCGGGAGATGTACGAGAGGCCAAAACAGACGCCGGCGGCTCTGCAGAACCGCGACGAGAAGGAGGCGGCATGGCGGAAGGAGAAAGCCATCGCGAAAGAAGAGGCAGCCGGCCGGGATGGTGCAGCTCCGACGCCGGTGGAGGCCGACGCAGCAGATGAAGCGGTCCTGGCCGAAGCCCGGCAGATCCTCGAAACCGGCGACCCGCTCGCCTACATGGTCGACGCGTTCAACCTGGACCACGTCGGGGATCAGGTCCTCGGTCAATGTCTCGCGTTGTCGCTCGCTTCGCGGCTAATCCAGAACTCACAAGGACTTCATGTCATGGTAACAGGGGAGAGCGGGAAGGGTAAGAGCCACGGATACCGGGCGATGCTCCGACAGGTACCGGACGCCTATAAGATCAAAGGCTCCTTTTCGGATAAGTCCCTCTTCTACATGGACGACCTCAGGCCTCAGTCCGTAATTCTGGTCGATGACAAGGACCTGAGCGACGGCATACAGGAGACACTGAAGGAGGCGACCTCCGACTTTCGAAAGCCGATCGTCCATCGGACCCTGACCACCGAGCGGAAGTATATCGAATACACGATCCCGGCCCGGTGCCTCTGGTGGATCGCAAAGATGGAAGGGACCGGAGACGAGCAGGTTCAGAACCGGGTCTTGATGGTCTGGGTCGACGAGTCAGCGGAACAGGATCGCGCTGTCCTCGTTCGGAAACTGGCGCAGGAGTCACGGGACGAATCAGGGCCGGCCGGCGAGCCGCGACAGGTCACGGTCTGCCGGGCGATGTGGGAGATTCTTCAGGGTCTCGGCCTTGTCGAGGTGAACCTCTCCCGGTTCGCTCATAGGATCTGTTTCTCATCCGCCCGGAACCGGAGGAATCCCGACATGCTCGCGGACCTGATCAGGTCCGCGGCCCTCCTCCGCTTCTTTCAGCGGGACCGGCGCACCCTCGACGACCAGACGATCCGTCTCTATGCAACGCCGGAGGACTTCAAGACGGCCGCCGACATCTTCACGGCCCTGAACGGTGAGGCCGGCAGCCAGGACGCGAAACTGACCAAACGAGAATCCCAGATCCTCGACATCATCGACCGGGCTGGCCTTACGGAATTCACGCTACAAACGATCGTTAAACTGACACAGATCCCATATCAACCAATCCGCAGAACCTTCGCGGGTTACTTCTCCCACGGGGCGAAGTATTCAGGGTTGCTGGAGAAGTGCCCGGCGTTATCGACCCACGACCAGACCACCTCATCGGCCGGCCAGGATGGTGGTTCGTCGGTCGGCCGGAAAGAAACCGCCTTCACCTTCAACCGGGAGATCTATTCCTCCTGGTCGAAGGGTAGCCTTGTATGGCTCCGGCCGGACGATCACGACGGCGGCGATGCGGCTGATCCGGAACCTAATTCTTTTCATCAACTTCAGCATTTATTCAGCATTTCTTCAGCAGTTGATGAAAAAAACTCGCCGACAGATGCACCGGCAGATTGCGGAAAAGAAGAAGGATCTTCTATTAAAAAAAATAAGAAAGAATTATTTTCATCAAATGAAATAACGAAAGAGGTCTCGCTCGATCAGAGAGCCGGTCCGGTGCCCCCCTTACGTTATTCAGCGTTTGCTGAAAACAATTATGGAAAGAAATCATATGGCGCGGAATCGACGAAACACGAGCACACTGGAGGCGGTTCGTTTTCATCAACTGCTGAAAAAAAAGGAAATGCTACTGAAGTTGATGAAAAAAATTCAATCCGCCCACCGGTGCTGACTCTCGCCCAGGTCCGCGCCTCCGACTATTCCCAGATCGCCAAAGGTGCGATCGTCGAGACCTGCCCGCTCTGCTCCGGCCGGCTGGTGCACTATCAGGAGAAGTTCACGGCGATGAAGAACCGGGGCGGGGACCACCCGCGCCGGCTCTGCCGGTCTTGTTACACCCAGGCGAAGGAGCGAGAGCAGGCCGCCGTCCAGGTCCTGCCCGGTGCCATTCCGTTCGATGAGGTCAGGCCGATCACCGCCGGCCTGCTCGGCCGGTGCTCGGTCTGCGGGCTCCAAGCGGCGACGTACGACCACGCCGGCAGCGGGACGGCGATCTGCTCCAGGTGTTATGAGAAACTGGTGCGGGAGCAGGTGGATGTCCGGTAGGGCCGGCTGTGGTTGGATCTTCTCCGGGATACCGGTCCCAACCAGGCATTGTGCGCGAACCGGACCTTTATCGAATCCGAACCATGATGATGGTCACTGTCAGAGCCAAAACTGCTCCTTCATCTCCCGAATCTCCGCTTTCAGGGGGGTATAATCCCCTTTCGTAGCGAGGGAAAGCGCCTCCTCGATCGTGTGGGACGCCTCCGTGCGCCGGCCCTGATACTCGAAGATGGTCATCTGGCCCCAGAGTGAATACGCAAGCCCTTCAACGTTTCCGAATTCGCGGCAGATCCGTTCCTGCTCCTTGAGACATACCATGACACCGTTCCGGTCGCCGAGGACCTGCAGGATCATCCCCTGGTTCCCGAGAGAGGCTGAGAGGCCGGCGACTACCCCCACCTATTTATGCCAATCTTCCAATAGCCTCTCATGAAACTCATCGCATTCAACGGTAGTCCCCGGAAAAAGTGGAACACCGCGACGCTCCTTGAACATGCACTCAAAGGCGCCCAATCCGAAGGGGCGAAAACCGAACTCATCCATCTCTACGATCTGGACTACAAGGGCTGCACCAGCTGCTTGGCCTGCAAAAGGATCGGGGGAAAGAACTATGGGCACTGTGCCATAAAAGACGATCTCAAGCCGGTCTTTAAGAAAATCGAAGGAGCGGATGCAATCCTGGTCGGCTCGCCCATCTACTACGCGATCACGACCGGCGAGACCCGGTGCTTCCTCGAACGGCTGATGTTCCAGTACTCGCCGCACGATAAAGAACGGTCCACGCTCTTTGGTAAAAAGATCCGGACCGGATTCATCTACACAGCCGGGGCACAGGAGGAGATGGTGAAGGAGAGGGGCTTTGACCGAAATGCAGAATTGACGGAGATGGAGATGGATCGGATCTTCGGATCCTGCGAGTCGATGTTTGTCACCGATACCTCCCTGTACGATGACTATTCGAAGTATGTCTCCACACTCTTTGACCCGGAAGAGAAGAAAAAACACCGGAATGAGCAGTTCCCACTGGACTGCAAAAAAGCATATGAGTTCGGAGCGCGTCTGGTCAGGAAAGCGGCGTGAGATCTTCCGGTGAAGTGCCGCCGTGGTGGTCCGTCTGGGGCAGCGGAACTTCAGGGTCGTGGGGTTTGGGGGGTGACCCGGGAGAATTTTTCCTCGCCCTGATATAGGTGTTCGGACTTGCCTGGATGTTCAGCCTTCCCTTTACAATCGGTTTTGAGATCGTGCAATGGTTCAAAAAACGACAGAAACAACATCGGCGTTGAGATCCGGACTTTTCAGGGAACTGATATCACTTCACCTGGATGACGAGGCCAGACTGTGAGGCCGGCTGGCCGGACTCGTCAGGCTCGTCGATGCCGGCCCTGCAGAACGGATACGCGGTCATCCTTTCCATTCGTCAAACCCCTGGATGTCGATCAGGCTCTCTCACTTTCTGACTAGTCGGGGCCGGCAGAGATCGGTGTGCTAGCATCAGGAGATGCAGTTTTACTCAGGATATCAGACTCCTCATTTAATTCAGACTCAGTCGTCGGTCGAGAATATCGTGGTAAGCCATGGTACTACCAGACTAGCACAGGATGATTGCGAGGCTTTTCGACCAGAAATTCTGGGAGGCTATCAACCAGAGGATCGAATAAAGATCCTCATTTCGAGAAGATCGAATTTCAGATCAGATATTCGATTCTCAGAACGTCAAGGTCGATTGGGGCGACGCATTGTCACCGTCAGGAGCAGATTTATAAATTGAATAATTTGCAGGATGGCGAAGAGAATGGCCGATCATTCTCTTCGTTAATTCATGTTTATTCTTATTTCTTTACCCAAACATGGGTGATCTCTCCAAATACATATCTGCGATGATCGTTTGCTTCTTTGTAGGCTTCGTTTATATAATCTCTCGCTTCCTGTGAGTAAAAATCACGGGGATTTGGGGTCGTAACCTGCGTTAATTTACATTCAATAATCAGTCTGGCTTCTTTAAAAGACATATCTCCGGAAGGAGTTTGAACACCGGTCAATTCAACTTCTTTCATCTTCTCACTATCTCTTCCGGATTTACTTCCCAGAAAGAGTATTTGTTCTTTATATTCATTCGGGAAGTACGACATCGTATATGTTTGCTCTTTTAGAATCATTTCAAGCGTATATCGGTCTGCTCGAAGAATACACCAGGTGGTGGGTTTCATGAAAAGCATCCCCAGGCCACCCCCGCTGGCTGTCATGGAATTATAATGATCTTCCTTGCCCGCAGTAATGACCGGAAAAACTTTTCCAACCAGCGTAAATACATCGTCGCATATCTCTTCTGGAGTAATTTGTTTGAATAATTGATCGAACTTCATCGCTTTGACCGTTACATGATCTGTTGTTTCGTTCATTTTTTCACCTTGCAGGTCTGGTCTCTTTATAGTATTTCAGATACTCGCACTTCTCGATCAGATGGTCGATCCCCTGCTCATATATAGTGATCGCGCCGGCCTCTCTGCCGGTCAGGGAGACGGCGATCTCCTGTCTGAACCGAAGCGGATACGCCCGATCGAGGAGCGTCCAGTTCCCGATGATCGCCTCCGACCTGGCTTCGATGAGGGCCGGGGCGGGGATCCGGGCGCTCTTCCGTGCGTTCACGTGCTTCTCGGCCGGCAGCAGGTTCCAGAGCTGGTTGTTCCTCCAGAGCGAGAACGGGATCGCATGGTCGATGTGGAGGTCCTGCGGGTTTTTGATCGCCTCCCCGGTCCAGACGCAGGCGAGCGAGCCGGCGGTTGCGAACCGGTTCAGGTACACCCTTCTGGCGTCCAGTATCGAGCGTTCGGTCTCCGGGACGGTGCGGAGCCGCTCCATCACCAGTTCGGGGGTGACTGTCCCGGACCGGTCGGCGACGGCGGAGAATGTCGCCCACCGGTACAGGATCGAGTCCTCGCCCGAGAGGAAATTGCCGAGGTACTGGAAGACCGCGAAGATCTCCCGGCTGAAGGTGAAGGTGCCGGCATGTGATCAGGGATCGATGGGGAGGCCGGGGGGGAACCGGGAGCCGGTGGTGAACTGGAAGATCGAATACTCGTCCTTCGAGAGCGACCGGCCCAGGTAGCGCATCGGCATCGTGGTGATGGTGGTCCGCAGGCTCTTTAACAGGTCGAGGACCGGGCCGGCGATCTCAGGTGGGAAGGTGCCGGCCTGGTAGTCCTGGTAGAAGGCGCCAAAGGCCGCCCCGGGTATTGTAGAACCGGGTCACCACGGCGAGTTTCTCCCGGAAGGTGAGAGCCATTCGAGGCTTTTATGGGGGAAGTAAGGGACAAAAGATCCCAGAGATCATCATCAATTTCGATGAAGGTCATACAAAGACCCTAAGGGACAATTAGAGATAATTGTTTTGGGAAGACCTCTATGAAAGAGGATCATGTTTTTTCTTCTAAAATATCTTTTAAATCTGCTTCTAGTGATTTTGGGTAATTAATCCCATACTTTTCAATATGGGAGATAAGAATTTTAAGACCCTCGTTTGCATATTCCTCCGCATTCGCATACATTGAAGATTCGTCTTTAAGGCAGAGCAAATTTTGGGATTCAGAAATTCCAATCGATAATAACGCCCATTTTTGCCTCTCGGTCATTGCATCGACACGAACATTGGCCAATTTTGGGGATTTAACCAAGGATTTTTTATCTCGATATTTCCCTATTGCCATGGCAAAAATAAAAAGATCTTTTTGATATTTTCCGGCAAAGATAGATTTCGATCCTTTATTCAGCCATCCCCCCTCCTTATCCGTATAATATTCAAATTGCTCTTTAGAGTATGATGCATCTCGTGGCTCGTTATTATGATTAGTTGCCATCGTACCTCCTCACTGTCGACTCAGTTTGATTACTATTTTCAATTATCTGGTAGAAATTCTCTTTCAGGAGATACCTATTCAGGTTCGCCTTAACATTGTTATCATATTCAGTAGGGGTGACAAGAAAAATTAATTGCGTACCTTCTAAAAATTTTGGAAGTTCTGTTGTTATATACTCTCTATGTTCATTATCGATTTTCCCGAGAGGCGTATCGATAATAACTGGTGCTTGGAACCCGGAGATTGTCATAAGTGCACTCATAAATGATAAACCGAGAATCAGATATTCACCTGCAGATAAATCATTGATGACATTGTAACCGTCGACATGATGCACTTTAACAACATAATTTTCATCGATTGTAATTGAACTAAATGCTGTTTTTTTACGAATTAACGTGTTAAAATTCTTGTTGAGGTTTAATTCAACCTGTTTTCTGATTTTTGTTTTGATTATTTTTTCAGTAGTTCCGAGTATTTTTAATGTATTCTGAACAAGTGATAATTTTTCATTTAATTCTGCGTGTTTCTTGTCTTTTGAAAGTTCTCGGGCTTCCTGTTCCTTTAATTCAGTTAATATCGCATCACATTCATTCTTTTCAGCATTATTGCCGATTAGGAGTTGATTATTTTTTGCAATCAGATCTGTGAGTTCTTCTCTTCTGTCTTCATAACGATGAATCTCAGCGATATCATGGTCTTTTATTTCGTCAGAGATTAATTCACGCCGTCGTTCCTTCTTCTCAAGTTGATCTTTAAAATCCTGAATTTCATCGTTAAACGCATCGATTGTTGCAGGAAAATCTATAATACTAGTTAATATTTCTTCAATCGTCGTTTTTCCAACAATCGAGATTTCACTTAATTCGGAGAGAGTAATTTTATTACTATATTCTTCGAGTGTTTCTCTCGCATTGCCCACAAGTTCATTTCCGCAGATACAATACCCTTTTTCGAGAAGTTCTTTTATAAAGGTCTTTTTTATCCGTGGAGGTAATTCACCTTTATCCACTTTTTGCTCAATTATTTTATAGGTTTGCTCAATCTCCTTTTTTAAATAAATAAATGGGGCGATCTCTACAAGATAAGAATTACGTTGATATTCTTTTTTCCCGATTTGTTCTTTTAGTTTTTGTATATCAGTTTCTAGAGACTGTCGTTCTTTTTCTAGAGTAGATATTACCGAACTACTATGGTTCTTAAGAAAATCCTTTACCTTAATAATTTCTTCCTGATCTAATTTCTTCTCTTTCTCTATTCTTTCTATTGTGTCTTTCTGATTGTCTAATTTTTCTTGTGCCAGTTCGATTTGATGTTGAACTTTCCCAATTTCAGGAGTTGTTGCTGAGACACTTTTCCTTATATTTTTCTCCAACTTTTCCAAATGATTTGCTGCTTTATAAACGAGTTCAAGTTGAGAAACCACATCGATAGCTTCTGCGATTTTTTCAGGAGTACTAACCTTAAAAAAATCCCGGAGTTGTTCGCCATCGATAAAGAAGAAATTCTTTAAGGCTTCTGGCAAGAGATTATTAATTAAAATCTGTGTATCATCACCGATGTCGATTTTATCTTGACCATTCACCTGGTGAGTTACCGATAATTTACTTGCTTCGTCAAAATGATATTCTCCAAGAGCACTTTTTCCACCTCCAAGAGTTCTCTTAATCATCCATGGACCGTTATCTGTTTTAAGGTGGATAACCACTTCAGCAGTGATATTTTGATCTTTGGGAAGATGTTTTAATGCTGATGTATTGATAATAGGCATTCCAGTAGAGTCAGAAATATCCTTACTTTTATGGGTCTCAATTCCATACAGGCACCAGGTTATCGCATTCAATAAATTCGATTTACCAGCACCATTTTTTCCAAGAATGAGTGACACATTTTTTATTTTATCATTTTTGATATCCAAAGTTTGTATTCCATAGTATTGCCGATAATTACTGATACTAATGGAAGAAATCGCATACTTCATTCAATTTCTCCCCTTCAGAACATCATTAACCATCTGTTCATATTCATCTTCAATTTCCGATGACCGAATGTGCCTGTTCCAGATATCAAGTTCATATCTCAGTGATTCTCGAATCAGTCTTTTTACCTTCCGATCATCGCAATGTTCGTCGATAGTCTCTAAAATCAATTTGTTAAATTCAGAACCCTCTTTCATAATCTACCTCAGAATACACCATATTTTTTCTTCTCTTGAAATATCTGACGAAATACCTCTGATTCATTCATGGCATCCTTTGCAAATTCTTCAAGTCGGCTCATTTGAGAGTCAAAAATCTTCTGTTCAGTCTCCGGATTCAAACGGGAATCGTTGAGGTTGGGGACGGAAAAAAAATCATAAATTACGGCTTTACCCTTACCAGGAAATCTCCGGAGAACGCGTCCGCGTCTCTGAATGTACTCTTTTGGATTTCCTGAACTGCACATTAAGATTGCATTTTTTGTAGAAGGAACATCCACGCCTTCATCGAGACATTTTATCGCAACAAGAACGTCATAATTTCCTTTATCAAAATTGTCGAGGAGGTATTCCCGTTCTGTCATACCAGAATATTTTTCCAGATGTCTGATTGCATCCTCACCGCAGGTAAATTTATGTTGAACTATATTTTCTGAGTTTCGGATAATATCCTGTACCGGCTCGATCTGCTGAGGAGAGCAATAGATCAAAGTATGAGATATTTCTCGCTCGTTGTTCAATTGATTGATCAAATCTATAAATTGTGGGTACTTTTCGATGGCATTTTTTAATATATCCTGTCGCTCCCGTAATTTCATCTCCAGGATAATCTCTTCTTCTCTTGTTCGATGAGATTTTGAAAAAGATATGGCAATTTGCCTGCTAATGTCAGCATAATTGTCCATCTCCTCCGAATTTAACTCTGCAAAGAGAAGATGGTAATCATAAGGGACGAGATAAGACTCATTTGTAGTAGGATTTATCTCATTGATTGCCTGGTGAAGATTAAATTCGTACACGGTTTTGTCGAAATATTCCATCAATTTATTCGTTCCAAACTCATCAAAATAGCGATGGGGTGTTGCACTTAATCCTAGGCGATAACGATATTTATCGATCAGGCCATTGATCCTTTTCACCGATCCCATTCCGTGAACTTCATCTGCAATGAGAAGAGCCGGTGATTTGAGATCCTCCATCATTTCAATAAATTTTTTGGAGGATATTGTATCATGGGTTGCAAGGATAATAAATTGCGGCAATTTTCCCAGGCGGTTATCAAGGATTTTATCAGTACATTTATCCTTCCACTTAGGATCCATACTGCTCGCATAGATAATAGGAAGGTCAACACCCATCTGATGGATATTCTGTTCCCATTGTGTTGTAAGATGAAGAAACGGGGTACAAATAATTGTTATCAGTTTTTTCTCTTGCTTCAATAATTTCTGTAATGCACCAATAGCAGTGTATGTCTTTCCAGTGCCAGTTGCCATCTCTAGAATTCCCTGACAGTTATTAGCAAACCAGGCATCGATTGCTTCATGCTGGTAATGACGAAGAACTATTGATGGATCTTTTTTCGTTCTATATCCCAGACCCGACTCACATACCTCCTCAACTTCCATAAGGAGCTCTTCGATGGAATAGAATCCGTTTTTGTACACATTGATGAGATCCTGCTTTACTGCTTCAGGGAATGGAATGACCCGAGTTTTTCTAGCCCTATTATTCCAGAGATCATCAAATTCTTCAATATCCTCATTGATAGAATCCTGATAATTCTCCTCCCAATTAAAAAAAACTTTGAATTTCTCAGAATTATATAACCAGCCGGATTTACTCTCGTTATTCGATCCGACGAAAGTGACGATATTTTTTTCATAATCTTCAAGGATTCCAATTTTCTGGTGGAGTATTGCGTGCCCAACTACTTTTTTCTCGATAAATCCTACTTTAATCTCCATCTGATTATTGGAAATAAGCCAACCGAGCACCTTAGCATGGTTTTTTTTACATTCGTCTTCGAGATTCGATAGGTCTAACAGAAATTTGCTCTGAATAATTCCTTCAGGAGATTTTATTCCCATTTCAATCTGTTCATAATCTTCATCCGATAACTGGACATTGAGGATGAATTGAAAATGACCTCCCTTTTTAATAAATTTTGAAAAACCCCGGGCTGCAATAAAGAGCGAACTTGAGGAAAAATATCCTGTGACTCTCCGGTATATCCGTGCTTCATTTAATACGGGGATGTAAAAATCGTCGACCAGGTTATCTTTTTCCGAAGAGTAGGAGTGTTTCAATTTGAGATTCTGAAAAGACATGCCAACCTCCCTATTTCCCTAGAAGCGCATTCAATCTTGCTTCTTTCAATCGACGTTCAAGGATGTCTTCAAAATCTTCCTCGTCATCTTTTCTCATTCCAACATAGTATTTATGATTAATTTTTGATAATTCAATCAATCTGTTGATCTCATCTGACTCTCCACATTTCTGGAGAATATTCTTAATCTGCTCGACCGTGGTTATTTTCATTTTTTTATCATGTAGTTTATTGAGCAGAAAAACAACGATTCCTAATAACTCTCGTTTTTCAGATGCTATTCTAGATAGTTTTTGAGGGTAACTACCAGAATATTCTTCTAGATTGAGCGAATTGAATTTATGCAAACCTACCTTTCTTAAAACATCATAGGTAAGGTCCCCAAGGATTTCAGATGTCTGAAGATAGACATCGTCGATGGTTGCAAAAATATCCTCTTCATAAAGCCAATTCTCATCAATCAATTCCGGGGAACTTTCTTTAATTTCTTTAAGGACAGAACTGACGATAAATAAATCATCGATGTATCCATCTTCTTCTTGATCAGGAATAACGTCCTTTTCTAATACGAAATAGGCAATCGCCGAACTGATCATCATTTTAGTATGCCAGTCAGTGAATTTATCGTTGAGAATATCACAAAGAAGTTTGAAGAAGATTGGACAATTCATCAGTATTTTTTTGTTGGATCCCTCGTATTTTTTCAAATTTTGAATCAGAACATCGTAATATTCGAAACTGTGTTTATTCTGATATTCATCTACGAATGATGGTTTCTCTTCAGTAATGGGTGATTCTTCGTTTGGAGTATTACAATTATTAACAATTTGAAGAATTTGAATTTCACCCGATTTCAATTTTTTTCTATTTATTTGTAATTTAAAAAAAGGATCTTCAGCAATCAACAGGACACGGTTATCAATCGTTTTGTATGAGATAGCGCCATCATAATGCAGGTTTTTTATAGTTTCCAGGATCTTGCTTTCATCTTTCTTTTCCAGGGGGTCGCAACGCCAGTGATGGTTGATCCACTTCATGAGGGCGCGGGCGCTAATTTCGTCCCCGGTTTTTTTCAAAAAGGGATTGGAGAGTATCAGGTCGATAAGCTCATCAATTTCTGGGTTACACTCTGACATTTCGTCGGTCTCCTCAGGGTTATTGGCGTTAATTATCGTAGTTCTTAATAAAATGCGTATTGAATAAAAAGGTGTTGATTCGAGTTCGAAATATTCAGATTTTATAAAATAGCCTGTTGAAACGCTTCACAATATATTTGCCCCCAAGTAAAGATTAGTTACATTGTCTGGGGTGAAAACTGACAATTTTAATAGAACTTAAAATATCAATGCATTTTTAAATTGTTTTGGGCCAGTAATGAGATAAATTAAACAGACCTAAATATTATCTGTTAAAATTTTTATATACATGGCATCTGATTACACTATAACTGAAGTTGACTTACTAAATCTTTTCACGGAAAACGAAAATGTAAGATATGTTATTCCTAAATATCAGCGACATTATATTTGGAAAAAAGAAAACTGGGAAGATTTCTATTCAGATTTAACTCAAAACGAGAGACACTTTTTAGGATCGATTATTCTCATCAATAAAGAAAGAAACAGTCGAAATCCAAATCTTCAAATTATTGACGGCCAGCAGCGGATAACTACCTTGTCATTATTATATGCTGCAATTTTTGAAAGGTTAAATAATATCAATAAGGAAAGCATCCCAGAAAAGGAGAAAAAATTTTATGATTATTATCTTGTCAATCTTGAGAAGGTTCTAAAAATTGATAAATCAGAAAAGTTAAGGCTTGAACTTTCGCTCACGAAACAAAATAATGATGATTATTGTGAAATAATGAATCTTATTGGACTTTGGGAATCTCAAAATCAAAGCCAAACTCGATTTAAGACTAGGAGACTTTATTCTGCATTTCAATTTTTCAAAGATAAGTTGAATGATTGCGAATTTACAAATATCCGACAAATATTAGATACAGTTTTTACTGGAAAATTAATTTCCATTGAAGTAGGTAGTAATTCAGATGCATTCCTTCTATTTGAAAGTCTTAATAATAGAGGTGAGCCATTATCAGCAACAGACTTGATTAAAACAAAAATGTTCTCTGAATTAATCGATAAATTAATACTGGATGAAGATTCTGCCTTCAAAAATTGGGAGAAACTTATCGAAAATATAGATGATTATAAATTACAAGAAAAGTTTTTGATTCATTATTATAATGCTTTCAAATATAAATCAGAAATATTTGAATCTACAAAAGCAACAAAAACTAATTTAATTACTCATTATGAAAAATTAATTGATAATGATGTCAATTTTGTTTTTTATGATTTGATTGAAAAATCAGTCGTTTATAAAAAATTTATAGCTCCTGAATATTCTGAATTAGATGAATCGATAAAACAAGGTATTATTGATTTGAATCATATAAGTGGAATACCCTCGTATTCTTTCTTATTGTATTTATTTTCAAATTTCAAGGATAAAAGTGAATTACAGGGCGATATAATCACGTTTTTGGTAAAATTTTTTGTAAGACGTCATCTGATTGATTACCCAAAAGTTCGGGACTTAGATCAAATTTTCATTGATCTAATAAAAAAATGTGAAGATAACAAAGAACATATTTGTTTTGACTATATTGTCAACGAATTATTGACTTTATCAAGATATGATGGATCATCAATCAATACGTTCAGAGAAAAAATTAAAGGAAATATATATTCTGAAAATAAGGATGTCGCAAGATTTATTCTCTGTAAAATTGAAGAGACCCATTTTACTCGAGAAAATTGGAAAAATTTGTGGGCAAAGAAGCAAAAAAAATATAATTGGACTATTGAACATATTTTACCCCAAAATGAGAAGCCTAATACAAAATGGGTAGAGATGTTTACGAGAGGAGATTTACCCAAATTTAAAAATTTACACGAAAAATATATCCATAAAATCGGGAATTTAACAATAACAGCATATAATAGCGTTTTATCTACAGATCTATTTGAAGAAAAGCGAACTAAAGTGGATGGACAAAATAACAGAATTGGCTATAATAATGGTTTATATTTAAATGAAAAAGTCTTTTCTGAATCTGTTTGGACACCCGAACAAATTGAAGAACGATCTCAGTCACTTGTTGCTGAAACGTTGGAAATTTTCAAATTTAATGACGCTGAACTAAGAACATTAAATTAATAAATCATTTTAATTTTTCTAATTGTTTCAAATAATCGTATACCTTTTTTATCCCCAACCCCACTTCCTTCTCCGAATTCCCTCTCCCCAATCCAAATCGCACCGCCGAGTGGGACTCCTCGACTGTCCGTCCAATCGCAAGTAACACATGCGATGGCTCAACGCTCGTGGTCGTGCAGGCAGAGCCAGCAGATATCGATACATCGTCCCTCAATAAATGAATCAATGCCTTGCTCTCGATGCCAGGGAAACAGACATTCAGGTTGTGAGCAAGCCGCTGGGTTGGATGCCCATTCAACATCACCGATGGATACGCTTCTTTGAACGCATCGAACATCTGCATTGTCCACTGACGGAACCGCTTTTCTTCCTTGCCCATCTCCTTCCTAGCAATTGCGAGCGCCTCTCCGAGCCCAACGATACCCGTTACATTCAGCGTCCCCGAGCGAATCCCCTTCTCCTGCCCGCCACCAAAGACAATCGGCGATAATTTCACACGGGGCTTGCTCCCCCGGACATACAAACCGCCGATCCCCTTCGGCCCATAGATCTTATGACCGGAGAAGGACAGCAGATCGATGTTCATCTCCTTAGCATCCATCGGGATATGGCCGACGGCCTGCGCTGCATCGGTATGGAAGAGCACGCCGTGTTTGTGAGCAATCTCCCCGATCTCTTTGATGGGTGCAATCGTCCCGATCTCGTTGTTCGCCGCCATGATGGAGATCAATACAGTCTTCTCGGTGATGGCGTCTTCAACCTGGCCGGGGTCGACAAGCCCATAATGGTCAACTGGTAAATACGTCACAGATTTGCCGGCCATCTGGAGATGCTTGCAGGTATCAAGCACGGCCTTGTGCTCGGTAACACAGGTGATGATATGATCGCCCTTAGCAGCGTACTGCTCGGCAACACCAAGAATAGCGATGTTATCGGACTCGGTCGCCCCGCTCGTGAAAATGATCTCCTCGGACTGAGCGTTCAGGATATGGGCACACTGTTCCCGGGCTTTCTTCACTGCATCAGCAGCCACCGCCCCATAGTTATGATCGATACTGCCGGCATTCCCGAAGATCTCGGAGAAATAGGGGAGCATCGCTTCGAACACGCGAGGGTCGACAGGGGTAGTTGCGTGTGAATCCATGTATATCGGGCGTTTAATTTCCATGATTCCGCTCCTCGGATAACATACCGGACTTGATCCCATCAGCCTGGTGTTTCAACAGGATCTGGAAATCTCCCAGATCCTTGACCTGAGGGAAGATGCCGAATACTCCCCGATTCAGGTGGGCACGGAGTTGATCGTATAGGTCCGTCTCCGGGTCAAGACCGTCATGTATGCACCGCTCTTTGATGAGAGCGACAAAGAAGGTATCCCACTCCCCGGTAAGCGTGAACCGATTTATCTCCTGACCCTTCTCGTCATATTCCGCAGGGTTCGGGATGGTGGGATCATTCAGGGAATAACAGATAGCAACCCGTGAGAGAATATTGGGAGTCAATTGTGTTCGGCCCTTCAATTGATTGAGCCGGTAAGTTGCCTTCTCACTGATACGAATCCGATTAAAGATCATGATTCCAACTCCACAGGCTCGCTCTGCCAGAAATATCCCGGAGAGATAGTGGTTTGGCGCTCCTCTTTCGAGTAATTCAGATGATATGCCCGGGCAATGTAGGGCTGCAGAGTGCGGAAATAATCCTTGTCAATCTCGGTATCGGTAGAGAAGATAATCATCTGATCCCCGGCATGCTGGAAGAAATCCATCACCAGGTTTCCTCGATGTTCGCTATCCAATCGTCCTAATGGCGTATCGATGATAAAGGGAAGCTGTCGTCCTGACGTCAATGTGAGCCCCCAGAGAAGAGAAACCGCAAAGATCTCTTTTTCGCCGGCAGAGAGAAGTTCTTTAGGGATTGCATGCCCATCCGGTTCATAGAGGGTAATTGCATAATTTTCATCAATCAGGATATCTTTGACATAATCGTCTTTCCTGATCAACCGGGTGAAACATGAGAGAATATTATCGCTGAGTTGGCTGACCTTCTGGCGCTGGAGTTCTTTCATGTATTCATTGAGGATGAGGGTAACCTGCTGAGCGAGTTGCATCTTCTTGGACCCGCACTTGACTCCCTGGAGTTCTTCATCCAGTTTCAATCTTTGCCTCTCAATTTCTTTTAACTGGGAATCGAACTCATGGATCTTCTCATCAGCCACCCGCAGCTTCTCTGATAACTCTCCGAGATGTTTGCTCAGTTCGTTGAGTTTCTGAATCAACGGAGCAATAACATCATCAGAAGGAGCTTTATTGATCATCTCAGCAACTTTCTGGCGCTTTGAGGTCAGGTTCTCAAGTTGCAGGGAGAGGTCATTCATTTTTTTGGGAACGTTGGTGATCGAATCATCAATCCATTGCAATAGCCGGTTATATTCATACTGGGAGAGATGATGAATCAGGATTGATCTGTCGATTTTGTTTCCCATCAGGAATTTTTCATCGAGAAGGGTGGAGAGTTTTGTCCGAACTCTCTCTTTTTGTGAGGATGATATGGATAGATCAGACCAAAAGGCTGGGGATTTGAGGATCCTGTTGAGTTCGTCGACATTGGACCGAATAAGATCCTCCGAGCGTTTCCGTGCCTGAATGGTGTCTTCCTCAATCAGATGCTGTTTGAGCAGATTACAATATTTAGGGATGATAGCAAAGGGGAACAGACCAGCACAGAGTTCTCGTATATCCCCTTCGATCGTGGTAATCTGATGATCCAGTTGATTCTTCTGGTTTTTGAGTTCTTCACGTTTCCGGGCGAAGCTTCCGCCCTCGCTGGCAACGATCTGTTCCTGCCGCTCAATCTCGGAAGAGATCTGATCATAACGGCTCTGCACCTGTGCTCGGTCCTGGAGGTAATGATCTTTTTTTGTATCAATATCTTTACCTGATGTTTCGAGTTCGTCAAGTTTTTGCGTAATATGGTGGACCTCTTTGACCTTAAGATGACGGGTGAGATAGATCCCAAGATCTGCTTTTAAGCGCTCGACAATATCGAGACCAAGCAGGGATTTAAATGAATCCCGAAGGTACAGATTATCCGTATTGTCTTCAACAAGATTCTGAATTTTTTCCCCGTCAAACAAAAAGAGACGAGCGAATCTCGGAGGAATCAGTTCGTTCAACAGGTCCTGCCATTGATCTACCTCCATATCTGAAAGTATCTCTCCATCCCGTTTGACGGTGAGTGTCTCAGAAAATTGAGGATGAGTGATCCACTCTCTCCGGACAGAATAAGAGTGAGTTGTTCCAGAATGTGAAAACTCAAAAACCACATCGATGGCAGGATTATAGGGATCTTCAGTTTTTTTGTTCCGTGCCGTCATCTGTGCAATATATTTTTCATATTTCTTCTTCCCCATACGGCCATCCGGAGAGTTCTGACCATAGAGGCAGAGCAGAATCGATTCAAACATGGTCGTCTTTCCTGCACCATTTTTACCACCTATGAGAATGATCGACTTTTGCTCTTTTGAACTGTGGACCGGAGTGAAATCAAGCGTGTTCACTCCTTTAAAGATCCTGATATTTTCGAGAGTAAGTGATTTTAGGAGCATCTTCCACACTCACATATGTCGGATCTGTCTTCGTGAATCAACAGCATCTGGTTTTATCATATCGTTCTTGATCTCCTCTTCACTCCGCCACTCTTCAGATAAAACCTCATTTATCCGGTTATAAATAGAAGATCTTCGGGTCATTCCCTGCATCTGTTGTTCGACATCGAGTAATTTAGTCACAAGCCGGAGAGGAGTTTTATGATCATTACAGATCTTTTTAAGCAGTTCATTCTCAGATTGAGAGAATGCTCCAAGATCATCCTTGACCCAACCAAGATCTTCTCCCATGACTTCCTTATGAATACGGGCAACTGAGTCATCCCAGTCACTACGCTGGGTCTGCCAGATGCGACGAATTTCATACAATTCTTCCGGTAATATCAGAGATATATTAGGATATGGACCATTTTTCCTGACATTGACCTGCGCTTCAAGTAGTTTTCTTAATTGATATTTCGAATAATCCAGGGTGTATGGCCCGCGAATAATGTGCAAACCATCCGCTCGTTCCATCACCTTCACTTTCCCATTCATCCTTCTGTATTCCCGGTATAGGTGTTTTTTTTCAGGAATCTGTGTATCAGCAAGTTCATTCCTAAATTCAAGGAGCGGCTCTAACCAGTCCTCACCATTTTCAATGAGAGCCGTCATGCTACGATCTTTTGCAACAACCGTACAGACCCAACACCCAAACCGGCTGTTTCCACAAGGTGTCGTGTCCTTATCCACCACCAGCGGGCACTCACCATCCTGTGCATTCTTATAGAGTGCAAGAAGATCACGATTGTTATTTCCCCATGGTGACGGCTTCTGGAGAAGGTATGTCCAGACATCATCAACAGAGAACTCCTCGATGGGAGTATAGACATACGACTGCGCAAACCTGGAGTGATGAGAGAGTTTTGAGCCCTGGATTTTGTACTGATCCATGACCTGATCCCGGGTTGAACTCTCTCCTTTTCGCACCCCAAGAACCATCACAACTTCGCCGTACTTGGTGACACTTTCCAGAATAAATCGGTCAGCAGTCCGGATCTTCAGTCGTTCAGTACACCACCGGAACTGCGTACTTGGTGCTGGATATCCTTTTCCAATTAGATTCACCCAGAAGGAGTCCACGATACGCGGCTTCAATTTAATTGCCGTAAATGGCATTTTAGATTCTGCCGCTGTTCTGTTGATTTTTTCTTGAGTGCTCGTGATATAATCAACAATCACTGGTGTTTCAACAAGGGTATCTGAAGATATAACAAAGACATGTTTAGATCGTTTCTCTTCTGGTAATTCAGCGATAGCATACCAGACAAGTTGGAGTGTGGTTGTTGAATCCTTTCCACCGCTATATCCAATAACCCATGGGCGGTTATCACTCAAGTACACTTCCTGGATCTCATGATGAATTGCATCGAGGCCATGTTTATCAAAGACAGAAATTGCTTTTCCATCAAGAGTCTGCTGGGCGCTCATCGTATACCTCCGTGGGTCTGCTTAAGAAATCTCTTCTCCACTCTCTCTTCCTCATTGGTTAGGGGGAGATTCATCATCTGTTTGAGATAATTTACGGTAAGAGTAAGGTTCATTTGGGCTTTTGAAATTCTCCCATTATTCATTGCCCGGCCTTCCCATACCTGCTCATTAGAACGTAACCAGTCTATCTTCTGTAATTGTTCAAGTTGCTGTTTCCAATCTTCTGGGTGTTGTTTGATGAGTGCTTGCCCCATTATTCCTAATGCGTGGATTGCAAGACCATGTGCATGAACAAATTCTGTCCTAAGTTCACTGCTCGAAACCTTATGTTTTATTAATAGATCCCATTCGGGGATATTTTTTGAAACTTCTTCCCAGAATTCCCGTGCTATTTTTTCATCTTCAGTAGAAAGATGTTTATTTTTTTTCTTTTTATTGAGTAGACTCTGTGTTCCCTGATAAAGACTTGAAAGGGTGAACATTTTGATGGATCTATTCGAGATGGTCGTTTTTTCAAGTTCGGTAAACCCTTTGAATAAGGGATGTGTGGCAGCAAGGTCCATCACAAAACGTGCAAATGGATCCCGATAATCATACAGAATACTGATCGATTTTGTTGGACGAACCGCGTGCCGGTTGAGATCAGAAAATATCTGTTGGCTGCGTTTGAGTCCGGTATCGATAAAAAAAACAACTGCAATTGTTTCATTAGCTAGTTCTGGCCGCTCAATGAGTGCAGCTTCGATTGCAGCGCGCCGGTGCTGCCCGTCATTGATGATGAATTGGGCATCCATTGGTATGATAATGGCCCCGATCTTTGTCTCCATGCCATTCTCGCCGGCCGGGATAAACTGTACTGGAGCGCCACTGATCGAAGCAGAGATGGCAGAAAAGACATAGTCTTTGGGATTATCGACAAGATATTGTGCAATATCAGGAATTCTTGCCTTGTTAAGCGTCCGCTGTGCCCGCAATTGCGCTGGAAGTGTGGATTCATCGAAGATGAATATTTTGGGGATTAATTTCAGCGGACACATTGAGATATAATATTCTCGGCCAGCCTGGATTCCCCGTATCGCAGGAAAATTATAGGTGAATGAATCGAGAGCATTCACTTCCTTGAGAAACGACGATACCATAAATATGATTGGTGGAAGTTGTAAATATATATTTGGAAGTTAAATTTTTTTAGATTTTTTAAATTATTAAACTTCCATTTATTACTTAGTGAAGATTCCTCTTATTCCCACTTACTTGCTCCATCATCTGCAAAAACCATGCTCGTCGATGCCGGCGACACCGACGCCGGCTCTCGAATCGTAGCCGACCTCAAGGTCAGGGGGATCACCTCGCTCGACGCAGCCGTCGCAACGCAGCAGTGAATTCATCAGGTTAATAACCTGTCAGAAAGAGGTAGTATCCATGACCCCTGTCGAGAGGGCCGCCTTTAAAGAGATACGAGGCCGGCCCCTCATCACCGATGTGACCAGTTCGCGCCCCCAGGCCGAAGGGAGCATCGCCGGAGATGTCATCCCGGAATTTTGCAGAACGATCTGGTCATTCAGGTAATCGTCGATAGCAGGAGATATATTGTGAATTCTGATCCACGGTCCTGACCAATACTGTGAGCATACCAGACCTCAACATTAATAATACCAGAACACCCATGTCAGAAGGCTGGATAATAGATCCAGATGTCCATGGAGGTGAAAAGGAATGCAAACGCAACTGACGGTTGACAGTGGGAAAACGACAAAGGAGAATATCGTGAAGCCGGCCGGACCGAATCAGGCTTCTTCATCGGACAGCAGGGATTCGATCGTGCAGACGACTGATGGTGGCGGCGTCAGGTCGATCCCGGTCATCTCTCCGCCTCAATACCCTGTGATCAGAGAGCAGGATCGGGCAGCCCGTCCATCTCAGGACGAGGACTTCGAGATGCTGATGCAAAGACACAAGCCCACTCTCGATCTCCTGGCACAATAATTCACCAATCTTTTTGAGCAATAGAACGCAGCCAGATTTCAATCTCTTCTTGAGTCATCAGCCCTTCTGCGATGCTGCGGATGACGCGATCGTTCTCTTCGGCAAGGCCGGCGATCTGGTAGTGCTCGGGGGTCCGGTACAGGACCAGCGCCGCAAGCAGAAAAGCCATTCGTTTATTGCCCGAAACGAAAGGATGACCGGTAGTGATATGATAGAGGAGATACGCAGCTCGCTCGAACGGCTCAGAAATATCGTTACAGAAATCTATCGTGAAGTCGAGATTCCCCGGGTTGATCATCTGACCTTCGGTGCCCTGATCTTCGGGAAGATCGCTCGCCAGAATGAGTCTGATCTGATAACCGATCACGTCTTCAACGGATAACTGTTCCATAGTATTCCCACGGTTGGATCACCACAGCAGGATCACCATGCTCTTCACGGCGTACAGATGGTTGGAGTGAAGTTCTTTTCTTCTCAATTCAACGGGGTTTATGTCGGTGTGATAACGCCGGCGCCTCCGATCTACGCATGAGTATTGTCCATGGTGTCTTATATCATTGGAGGTATCCACCCTCTCCCAACCAGAGACTGAGATAGCAGGATGCCTCCACGTCGGCCGATCAGGAGGTTCCGAGGTTGAACAATTTGCGTACCTCAGCAGAATAGATGCTCCCCTGGTGGAGATGTCCCGGTTGACATCTGGAAATTGTGTCGTCTCAATACCCCGTATACGAGAGATCAGATATTGAACACCCACTGTTATATGGCCACTATAACGGCAATATATCGCTTTATTAGAAAACAGTTAGAGATCCCGGTACACCGTCCGGCGTGGCCCAACCGGAACCGCGACGATGAACATGGTGTCAGGGTGAATCTGAATGATCACCCGGTAATCCCTGACCCTGAATGAAAATACCGGAGGGTTGTTGTGGCCCTTCAATCGTTTGACATATTCCAGGGGAGAGGGGTCCCTGGCGAGGATCAGGAGTTCTTCCCGGATACAGAGAGCCGCCACGCGGTCGAGGTTACCAAAGATTCCGATCTGCGGCCGGCGTGACCACGATCTGATAGGGACTCAAAGGAACCCGTGGTCCCGCAGGACATCATCAAGCGGTCTGTAATTTCCAGCCTTGACATCTGCCTCTGCCGTTTTCAACTCCTCCTCCTCTTCGACAGATAGCGGCTCATCATCCACTGCCATAGTGACCAGGCGTTCGATCACATCGTTGAAGGTCTCACGGGGATGGATCCTGAGCTCTGCAAGCCTGGCCTTTGTCGCCGCCTCCACCTTGATCGGTTGGCTGGTCGCCATGATGCTACAGTATACCACAGGGTACCATTATTCTTTCCGATTGTGACGGCCGGCCCCTGAAGTGAAAACTCCTGCACCCCGCCGGCCCTGATGATCCAGCATCGCCACCACCCAGATTCTTCAGACCATTTCATTTTTGAATTCCGGTGTTAGCCGGTTTCCAACGATAGTCGAATTTCAGGCGTTAGTCGGATTCCCGGCGTCGGCCGGCCCGGGACATGCATATATCACTTTCACCCTGCACGGTCCGCCCATTAAGTAATTTCCAGTTGATGAACATCTATGACGAATATCAATCAGATCATCATTCTGACCTCGGATACAGATGGGATCTCCGCCGGGGAGATCACGATTGCCGGCAGAGATCAGGGTCGGAAACCACCCTGGATCCATATCAATAACGAGGTGAACCGATGACCCGGGCACTCGACGCAGAGAATCAGACGCCGGCAATCCCCGGTCCCTCCGGTTCATCAGAGATGAAAGGCGATCACTACATTCTGAAACCTGCCAGGCGGGGAGGGTATGCCGGGGAGCGGCGTCGTGTGCCGGCCACCCGAGCCGGACAGAGAGGGGGGTGCGCAGTCGCCGCCTGGTTCCGGAAGCAGGGATACCAGGTGATCAGATCCCATCCCGGCTCCCTGCCCCCCGACCTGCTGGCCTGGTCATCCGAGGAACTGGTACTGGTCCTGATCAGGCGGACCCGGCGGATGCCTCCATCGCTTCATGCGATCGCAGACCAGTACAGAGAGGAGATTCAGACCCTCCGCGGACTCCCGGCCCTGAAAGGGGATGACAGTTCGTGCCAGTTCTGGCTCTCGGTCTCCTCCCGTGGCTGGCGGGTCTTTGACGTGATGAAAGGCGGGATACGGGAGATCACCCGGGAGATCTGATCATTCAACCAGCAGGCCGAACACATCGACGGACTGGTCCCCTGGATCGTCGGCACATCGGCTGCCGGGACGCTCGTTCACCTGGACGAAGAGGCCAGACTGTGATGGCAGTCGGGGCTGGTCAGGAAGGTCCGTGTCGACAGGTGCCCTGCAGTTCCCCACCCTGAGGGGAACGGGTCCTGCCGGATTGAGGAGACGATCGACCGTTCTCCCTGGCATGGGGGATGAACCGACCTGTCAGAGGGAGGTGAAACCTGACATAAATATACTCCCCACGCATGTGGGGATGAACTGGGTGAATAGGATGGAACAGGAAACAATACGAACATCATTGAGAACAACAATGAACGTATAATTTCCCCGCACACGTGGTAATGAACGATTAACCGCAGATACCGTAAACGTTTCGATTTTGATTCACACCAGACCCAGGCCCCTGTGCCGACAGGGACGGGCCGGCCATAACGGGGGTCCAGGAAACGAAGAGTCCCGTAACGGCCGGACTTCCTTCGCGACAGGAACGACGGTGCTCACCCATGCCACCTCCTGCAGAAGAACCTGATCGGTGACGCTCCCCATCCGACCCCGCCGGCTGCCGGCGCCCGTACGGGATCACGATGAGGACGACCCGGAAGAGCCGGGAACCAGGGGAGGAGTCACGGAAAAGATCAAAAAAAGGATCTGGTGTAGGAGTTCATATCAACGTTTTAAAAATTCTTCAAGACTCAGTCCGGCTTCTTTGAGAATTGCGAGCAGGGTACCTTTTGAAAGATCGACACCCGGGTGGTTGGGAATTACCGTCCTTCTCCTGGGAGAAGGGTTGTACCAGATCTCATGACTCCCCTTGGCCTGCCGGTCAAAGACGAATCCTGCAGACCTCAGATGCCGATCACATCGCTGGAGGTGAGTGTCGAGACTCGGGTCATTGCATCAAACCGTGACGCTGACAGGGATCCTGATATTTTTTATCAATCTGGTCGACGGCACCATCTGCTCGGGCAGAGGATCCCCATGTTCGAAATAGGATTCGATAAGTTTTTTTGCCACATCCTGTGCAATCTCCATCGTTTCTGCAATAGTTCTCCCCTGGGCGATGAGTCCCTGGATGCTGTCGCTTGTTGCACGATAGCCACCCTCGTCAAGGTGCTCGATATTGATTGAAATCATATATTCGGACATACGATCCCCTTTGCCGTAACGTTCACGGGTGATAATAATATGTTTGTGCATGGGATCGAAAGACCAGCGTTAGAGAACCAGGCTCTGACCTGAGGTGGAACTGACTATTCTGTTCCGTATCAGGGTGTACGAGGATGACGGCGATATGCCCTACACCCCTGAACAGCAGATCCTATCCACGCTAGCCTACGACAGTCCAGAAGTCGGGGCGGAGATATACCGGACGGACCAGGTCCGGGCTCCGGGCAGCTCGCCAGAAACCCTCTTCGACAAGGGGCGGAGGGCCCGGACAGGCCAGCTGTAACATGAATCCAGGAAACGAAGAGTCCCGTAACAGTCTGGCTTCCTTCGCGAACAGGATGACTCCCCACCCAGGTCTACGTCACCTCTACACCAGCGACAACCTACACCGTTGGAGGCACGACGGCCGGTACCCTTCGGTCCTTTGTCCCGGATTTGGGCCAGGGGTGACTCGACCCTGATCCAGTTGCCGGCCGGAAAGTCCTGCATGACCGGGGATCTTAGGGGCCGGCGGCCGACACGACCATAGTCGCCTCACTGGACTCTCTCCTCTGAGGTTGAGTGGCCGGCGATGAAGAGGCCGGCCGTCAGCAGGACAATTCCTGTGCAGAAGAGGAAGGTGGACGGACCGATCGCAAGATACAGGACCCCTCCGAGCAGCAACCCGATGATACTCGCGAACGACCCGACCCCACTGGCTGCCCCCTGGACGGCCCCCTGCTCGTCGGGCCCGACACTGAGCGAGAGTAATGTCAGAAACGAGGGCCAGGCCAGACCGTTGCCGAGGGAAAAGAGGATCGCAGCCGATATCCCGGTCGTGGTCTGCCCAAACCAGAGCAGGGCGAACCCGACTGCCAGCACCAGTGCCCCGCCGATCAACAGGGTCCGGGGGCTCCACCGTTCTGCAGCACGTTTCAGTACCGGCCCCTGTACCACGACCATCACCCCGGAGAGGAAGGCAAAGTAGAGGCCGAGGGTCGCCGCCGACCAACCCAGCCGGCCGGCTGCGTCCACCGGAAACGCGGTGTAGAAGATGTTGAAGGCCAGGAAGTACAGCAGTGTCAACCCCAGCAGCGATCTGACCCCGCGGCGCCTGAAGAGATTGAAAAGGCCAGTGCCGGCCTCTCCAGTCGCCCGGGTTCTGCAGATATCCGGCAACCCGACCCGGATCATCACGACACCAGCAGCAGAGACCATCAGGGCAAGCAGCACCGGGACCATCAGCGACCCGCCTGACCAGGCGACCACCCCGGCGATCGCCGGCCCGAGGATGTAGCCGGTGTTCGAGGCGACGTTCAACCGTCCGAATGCCATTGTCCGTTCGGCCTCCGGGATCAGGTCCCCGAGGCAGGCGTTTGCGACGCCGACATTGCCGCCGGTGATGCCATCGACTGCCCGGGCACCAAGCATCAGGATGATCGGAAGCGGCAGTCCGAAGACCTCGGTGGACGGGAGGAAGAAGATGCCCAGAAAGAGCAACCAGGAGAGAGCAGTCCCGGCCTGCGAGATCAGCAGCACCCGGCTCTTCCCCACCTTGTCAGACCAGCGACCAAGGACCGGAGCGCTGATCGTCTGGAAGAACGGATAGATTGCGCCGATGGCTCCGAAGGCCAGGGCGTCCCCCCCGAAACCGCTCACCAGAAAGACCATGAAGGGGAGTACCACCCCGAATGAGAAGGTATCGGTGAAGATCACGACCTGAAGAGCCAGCAGGGGGGTGATCCGGAGATCAGTCATCAATCCCCCGAAGGATCACTGCCTGCTCAGCCCGCCCGAGCAGCAGGTCGACCGTCAGGGCAAGCAGGATCGCAGGAACCGCCCCCGCTGCCAGCGTCACGGTGTTCATCCCTGCGAGCCCCTCAAAGACCAGGGACCCGAGACCTCCGCTGCCGATGATTGCAGTCAGTACGGCCAGGCTGTTGGCAAGGATCGCGGCGAATCTGACCCCGGCAAAGAAGGGTGGGAGGGCGTGAGGGGCCCTGATATACCGGAGGATCTCCCACCGGGTAAGTCCGAGTCCGTTCGCCGCGTCGATCTCTGCCGGGTCGATGCTGACCAGGCCGACCCAGGTATTCTTGACGAGCGGGAGGAGTGCCCTGAGGACTATCGCGATAACAGCCGGGTAGAACCCTATCCCGATCAGCGGCACAATCAGCGCCACCACCGCGAGGCTGGGCACTGCCTGGACCAGGTTGGTAACCGGCATGATCACCCGTGCAGCAGGTCTGCAGTACAGCATGAGCAGGGTCAGTGGGACTGCGAGGAGGATGCTCACCAGCAGTGCCGAATAGGCGAGGAGGATATGATCCCCGATGGCTGCAAGGAGCGTACTCAGGAGGACCACAGGCCATACCTCCTGCTGACCCAACCTTCGACAATCCCTGCAAACCCATCGAGGATCACGGCGAGCACACCAATCCAGATGCCGGTCAGCAGGAGGAGCGGCTGATTGTTGGTAGCTATCCCGGTCTGGAGCGGTCCCCCGAGACCGCCGGCCCCAATCAGTCCGCCGAGGGTGACGGTCCCCATGCAGAAGACCACAGCGATCCTGCAACCGCCGACGATCAGGGGGAGGGCAAGAGGGAACCGCACCAGAAACAGGGTCTCCTGCTCGTCGAGACCGATCCCGGCACCGACATCGAGATGTGTCGCTGAGACATGGACCAGTCCGGCATAGGTGTTCCGTGCTACAGGGAGCACCGAGTAGCCGATGCAGGCGAGGATCGTGGGAACGGTCCCGATCCCGACCACCGGGATCAGAAGGGCGAGCAGCGCAAGGTCAGGGACCATCTCAAGGACAGAGAGCCCTCCGAATGTGAGGGTGGAGGCGGCCTGGCGGCGGTACAGCAGAAGTCCTATACAGAGGCCGATGATGACCGCAACGATAAAAGCGACCCCGAAGATCGCGAGATGTTCGACTGTCCGGTCGAAGAGATGATACCTGGTCCAGAGATCCAGAATCTGGCTATTTGCGTCGATCGTTGCCATAACAAGGCCCTACACCAGTGAAAGCAGCGCCTCTGCCGGGTTCAGAATCCCAACCGGATGATCGTGCTCCATCACCAGGGCGAAGGGGGCTGCCAGATCCCTGAGCATCCGGATCGTCGCCTCCGCCCCATCGCTGGCGGCAACCATCGGAACATCGGTGGCAAGGGTGCTGATCGCCTGCTCCCCTGCTGTCAGCCCGTCTCTCTCGATCACCCCCTGGGCCACCCCATCAGAGACAATGGCTGCGATGGAGCTCTGTCTTTGATCGAGCAGGATGGCGGCATTACCTGCGGAGACCCCCCCGTCCAGGACCAGGACCCGGCTCATCAGGTCACGGACTGTCAACCGGTCGAGATGCCTGTACTTTGCCCCGGAACCGAACAGATTCGCCACTGCTGCGTTGACAGGTGAGAAGAGGAGTTCATCGGGGGTACCAACCTGCACCAGTCGTCCCTGATCGAGAACGGCCACCCGGTCCCCGAGCCGGAATGCTTCTTCAAGGTCATGGGTCACAAAGAGGATCGTCCGCCCGATCACCTGCTTGATCTTAAGAAACTCATCCTGTAACTGGTGACGGAGCAGCGGGTCGAGTGCCCCGAACGGCTCGTCCATCAGCAGCAGCGGGGGGTCCATCGCGAGGGCCCGGGCGAGACCGACCCGCTGCTGCTGCCCCCCTGAGAGCTCACGGGGATACCGGGAGAGGAAGGTCTCCGGGGGGAGGGCGACCAGCCGGAGCAGTTCACTGACCCTTTTTTTTACACGCTCTTCATCCCATCCCTCACGGTGTGGGATCAGCCCGATGTTCTCCCCGACCGTCATATGAGGAAAGAGACCGATCGACTGGATCACGTACCCGGTGTGCCTGCGCAGTCTGACCGGGTCGATCGTCTTTAGATCGGCCCCGTTGATCAGCACACGTCCGGAGTCGGGCTCGATGAGCCGATTACACATTCTGAGTGTGGTCGTCTTCCCTGAGCCTGATCCCCCGATCAGGCAGATCAGTTCACCCCCGTCGATCTCAAGCGAGAGGTTCTCCACCGCTGCTACCGAGCCGTACCGCTTGGTCACCCGGTCGAGGAAAATCGTGTCAATCCGTTCGAATGGTCGGTTGTTCTGCATCAGTCAGCCCTTGATGATCCCCTGCTGGACCAGGTAGGTATGGGCGATCTCCTGCGCGTCCCTCTTATCGATATCGAACTGCCGGTTCAACTCCCGCATCGTCGTCGTGTCAATTTTTCCGTTCAGGACAGCGAGCGCCTGCACCACGCCAGGGTTCTTCGCAAGCCCTGCATTGGCAAGAAGGATCGCATGGTATGGAGGCATTGCCGAACGATCATCCCTGAGTGTACGCAGTTTGTAAAGGTCAACCCTCGAATCGGTTGTATATGGTGGGATCACATCGACCTGCCCGTTCTTGATCGCCTCGTACATCAGGGTAGGGGACATCGGTTTCACGTCCTTAAATGTGAGCCCGTAGACCTTCTGGAGGCTTGGCAACCCGTCTTCGCGTTCATGGAAGACGAGATCGCTCCCAAAGACAAGGTCCTTTGCATACGGGACGAGCTCGCTGATGGTGGAGACATTGTTATGGCTCACTGCCCAGTCCTCCCTGACTGCGATTGTGTAGTCATCCCTGAATCCGATCTGTGAGAGAACCGTGATATTCTCCCCGGCAAGACCCTCCTTCACCTTTGCCGAGACCACGTCAGGGTCCCAGGTCTGCAACGCCGGCAGCTTGAGGAGCTGAGAATAGGCAGTCCCGGTATATTCGACGTACACTCCAACCTGACCGTTCTTTATCCCTTCAAAGAGCGTCCCGTCGTTCAGCCCGGACTTCACCACGGCCTGGTACCCGTTGTCTTTGAGGATCTGTGCTATCATCTCTGACAGGATGTACTGTTCGTTAAACGTCTTTGCTCCGACAACAATCGTCGTGTTCTTCTGACTGACAGACTGCCCTGGCCCGGAAGTACACCCTGCTATGACGAGAACAATGACCAGAAGAACCGTGAAAAGGATTTCCTTCTTCATATCTTTCTCCACCTGGACCGCCTTTCCATCGTTTATCCTGGTAATGATTTGAAGAGGCGATCGATCACGCCTAATTTTCTTCACAAATATTTAAAGTAATATCAGATGATTCTGAATCCATCTCGTGAGAAGTGGTTGATGGTCTGATTGGAGGATACATGTCACGATGGACAACGCCGGTAATATCCTCGTCACCGACACGGGGAACAACCGGATCCAGACGTTCACACCGTCACGCCCGTCGCCACGATGCCTCACATCCCCTCAGGTGGAAACACCCCCGGGATCTCACTAATGACAGGCGCTATGAGGATCTCAATGGCGACGGGGGCCTCGAGGCACTGGTTCCCTGGATCGTCGACCAGCCGGCCGGCGCCGGCACCTATCCAAACCTGTAAATTGTTGTAACATTTACAGATAGTTACAGATCATCGATGACACGAATCCCAGAGAAGCCCCCGGACGAGAAGGAACTGCTCGCAACCCATTACAAGGAGTTCATGGACCTGCTCCAGCAGTACCATAATACCGGCCCGGAAGCCGGATCGATTGTGGTGCTGGTGCGGAAGTACAACGAACTGGAATACATCCACTGGGACGACCTGCGGCGGAAGAATCTGCCGGTCGACCCGGCCATCTTCTGGCTGCTCTTAAAATTCCTCAGGTCAAGCCAGTTCAGGACGATCCGGATCGGCCCCGAATCCTTCGGCTTCGCCGTGCTCGAGCGATTCCAACAGGCACTGCACCTGGTGGACAAATCGTCGCCGGCGACCTTCGACGGGTTCATGGGGATGCCGCCGAGCGAGACGGCGAAGCAGCAGTACCTGATCGACTCGCTGATGGAGGAGGCGATCGCGTCGAGCAGGCTCGAGGGTGCAGCGACGACACGCGACGTGGCCAAGAAGTTCCTGCGCGAAGGGAAACAGCCGCGGACGAACGGAGAACGGATGATTTGGAACAACTACCTGACGATCACCTGGCTCCAGGAGATCCGCGACAAGCCCCTGACCCCTGCGTTGATCCGGGAGATTCACGAGGAGATCACGCGGGGGACGCTCGAAGAGACGGCGGACGAGACAGAGTTCCGCGAATCGAACGAGATCCTGGTCAAGGACAGGGCCGACCAGACGGTGGTCTATCATGATCCGCCCGATTTCAATCAGATCCCCCCGATGATCGACGACCTCTGCCGGTTCGCGAATGATGAGGAGACGTTCGTGCACCCGATCGTCAAGGCGATCGTGATCCACTTCCTGATCGGGTACATCCATCCGTTCAACGACGGGAACGGGCGGATGGCCCGGGCGCTCTTCTACTGGTTCGTCCTCAAGCACCGGTACGACCTCTTCGAATACCTCTCGATCTCGCGCCTCTTCCTCGATGCGCCGGCACAGTATACACGGGCCTACCTGTTCGCAGAGACCGACGGCAACGACATGACCTACTTCATCGACTTCAACCTCAGGACGATCGGCCGGGCGCTCGACTCCCTCCGGAAGTACATCGCGACGAAACGACAGGAGGAAGAGGCGTCGCTCCGGCTCGTCGAGGAATTGCCGGGGCTCTCGTTCCGGCAGGCAGCGATCCTGAAGGAGTTCATCACCCACCCGTTCCAGCCGTTCACCGTCGCCGAGATCGCCGGCACCTATCATGTGGCGCTCCAGACGGCACGACACGACCTGCAGACACTCGAGCGGCTCGGGAGGGTGCGGTCGATGCGGGATGGAAAACGGCAGGTCTTCCTGTACCAGCAAAGAGACCAGTAACAGGTTCTGGAACAGGGACCCCCTTCCGGGACAGTGCAGTCCTGGGCTCCGCGAGCTGCTGGTCGTCCGCCGGATGCACGGCCAGCCGGCTCCGGCACCTATCAAAACCTGTAATGTGGTGTAATAGTCACCGATGGTTCCAGATCAGTGACGACTCGAAACCCCATATGCCCCAGAATGAGAGACCAGAAAATCAACAAGAAACAGGTCAATACTACCCGTATATCTTATGAGCCTGCTCTATCGACAGGATCTCCAGGACAATAACCAACTCTCCCTCTTTATCGATATCATAAAAAACAGTATACCTTCGGGAGAGATGAAGCCGGTAGATGACAGAACCGCCTCGTAAGACCTCTTTATCGATATCCCCCTGACTTCCCGGAAAGGGATCATCCTCAACCCGTTCTGGGGGGTCTTGATGAACCGTTGTGTCTTCTCAGACAGACGATTGATCTCATCAGACAATTCACGCCAGATGATAAGATCAAACGTCAATCCTCAATCTCCGAAAGTGAAACGTAACCATCTTTCTTCCGACCGCTCCACTTCCTGACATCCTCCTCCAGCCGGCGATGCTTCCGGTCATCGATCATCTCTGCTAGAAGATCGGTATAGGTCTGGCCTGCCGATCGCATCTCCGCAAGTCCCTTCCATACCGCTTCGGTGACAGGTATCCGCTTGACTGCTGACATGATCGAATGGTAAGCAATGTAAGGGTGAATACTTTTTCGGACGAAAATTCCTGTACCTCCCGTTCGATAGGTGAGAGGTTCCCTCTGTACGTTCATCATCAAGAATATGATCGTCCCAGTATTCTTCTCACCTCCGCTTCCCCTGATGAATGAATCAGGATCTGAGAAAACCCGGGATTTTCAGGTGTCAGGTCTTCGTCAGTACTGATCGGAAAATCTCGAAACGTGAAATCTGAAGCGTCCCTGCCGGTGCCGACGTCACAAGAGCCGGCCGGCCGAGCCCCTCGACGGGCTGGACCGGACTGTCCACGTGGGTCAAGACCCGGTAGGCGACCATCGCTTCAGGGGGATATGGCCGGGGATCGCCGGCATACGGTAGTGGGTTGGCGTAACGAGGTTATTAGCCTCCATCGTGATGATCGTGCAGGTCAGATATCCCCGATCGGCAGGACCCTGCTCATCGATGCCGACCCCTCTGCTGTCGGTTCCCGAACCATCATCCCGCTCGACCTCGCAATGAATGGGCCGGCTGTCGTGGGAAGTGAGCGGGACTGGGAATCCATCCTCACCCCACTGGAGATAGCCTCCCTCAGCGATCATGGCAACCGTCTTTGTCGCCGTTGAACGGTTCCACCAGATCACACGATCCCGTGGTTTACCATGAGACCGGTGCCGTGTCATCACCCCGGCCTTCACCGCCAGGGAATAGGGGAGTTCTTCGGGTGGAGGTGATTGGCCGGTACCGGCGATTCGTGGATCTCCGGACGCCCTTCTTCCCGGTGGAAAGGTCCCCGGGCTTTTTCGTACTGGCAACCATTGAGACCATTGCAGAGCGACGGGAGGAAAAATTAAAGAACAAGGTTTATCGTCAGACCAGACCATTCAGGAATAGTGACTGTGGTGGTTCCAAATGAGATCTTCGTATTTTTTGTATATATTCTGTATTCTACTCCTGTGTTGCAGCGTCCAGGTCGTCTGGGCCGAAGGGGGGTATGTGTACACCACACAATGGGGCAGTTCTGGTTCAGGAGACGGGCAGTTCAACCAGCCATCTGGAGTCGCAGTGGACAGCGACGGAAACATATACGTTGTCGATACGAATAACTTCCGGATCCAGAAATTCAATGCAACCGGCGGATTCACCACACAATGGGGCGGTTCTGGCCCGGGAGACGGACAATTCAATAATCCTGAAGGTGTTGCAGTGGACAACAACGGCAACGTCTATATCGCCGACAGGGATAACAACCGGATCCAGAAGTTCAATTCGTCCGGGGGATTCCTCATGAAATGGGGCAGTATTGGTTCGGGAGACGGGCAGTTCAACCAGCCATCTGGTGTCGCGCTGGATAGTGCTGGCAATGTCTACGTGACCGACAAGCAGAACAACCGGATCCAGAAGTTCAATTCGTCCGGGGGATTCCTCATGAAATGGGGCAGTGAAGGCTCAGGAGACGGGCAGGTCCACTGGCCATCTGGTGTCGCGGTGGACAACACAGGAAGCGTCTACGTAGTCGACTCGTATAACCACCGGATCCAGAAGTTCAATGCAACCGGTGGATTCATCACAAAATGGGGCAGTGAAGGCACAGGAGACGGGCAGTTCAAGAGTCCAACAGGTGTCGCAGTGGACAGCGTCAATAACGTCTACGTGGTCGACACGGGGAACGATCGAATTCAGAAATTCAATTCGTCCGGTGGATTCATCACCACAGGGGGCAGTTTTGGCCATGGGGACGGGCAGTTCTGGTCTCCAGAGGGGATCACGGCGGACAGTGCCAATAACGTCTACGTGGTCGACACCTTGAACGATCGGATCCAGAAGTTCAATGCAACCGGCGGATTCATCACAAAATGGGGGAGCGCTCTTGGCTCGTTTGACGGGCAGTTCAGCGGATTATCTGATGTCGCAGTGGACAGCACCGGCAACGTCTACGTGGCTGAATCAGGAAACTGCCGGATCCAGAAGTTCAATGCAACCGGCGGATTCATCACAAAATGGGGCAGTGAAGGCTCAGGAGACGGACAGTTCAACGGGCCAACTGGTATCGCGGTGGATAGCGCCGACAATGTCTACGTGGTCGAAATATGGAACTGCCGAATCCAGAAGTTCAATTCGACTGGCGGATTCCTCATGAAATGGGGCAGTTATGGTTCAGGAGACGGGCAATTCAACAAGCCATCTGGTATCGCAGTGGACAGTGCCGGCAATATCTACGTCACCGATGCGAATAAATGCCAGGTCCAGAAGTTCGATCAAAACGGCACATTCGTCACGCAATGGGGCAGTTTCGGCACGGGGGACGAGCAGTTCTTCTATCCCAATGACATCACAGTGGACAACGCAGGGAATGTCTACGTGGTCGACTCAGATAACCCCCGAATCCAGAAGTTCAATTCGACTGGCGGATTCATCACAAAATGGGACAGTTTTAGCACGGGGAACGGGCAGTTCAACCGGCCATGTGGTGTCGCAGTGGACAGCGCGGGAAACGTTTATGTGACCTGCTTCCAGATTTTGTACACCTGTGGTCCTCCCGAGTTGATTCAATCCCGGGTCCAGAAGTTCACGCCGAATGGCACGTTCATCACGGAATGGGGCAGTCTGGGGTCAGGGGATGGGCAGTTCAACCGGCCATCTGGTGTCGCGGTGGACAGCGCAGGAAACGTCTACGTCGCTGACTCGGGGAACAACCGGATCCAGAAGTTTGCCCTGGTCATCACGCCGGTACCCCCATCCGGAAACACTCCCCTGGACCTCAACCATGACGGACTCTATGAGGACATCAATGGCGACGGGATCGCAGACTTCAATGACGTGGTCCTCTTCTTCAACCAGATGGACTGGATCGCCGAGAACGAACCGATCAGTGCCTTCGACTTCAACAGGAACGGCCAAATCGATTTCAATGATATCGTCATGCTCTTCAACGAACAGTAGGGATCGATGGGGACCCCTCATCTGGAATCCAGGATGTTGATTCTTTGGGGGGGCGGTGACCAGGTCGATGAAATGTAATCCTGAAGACGAAAAGGACCGCCACCGGTCCTCATTCCTCGCGACAGGACGACGGTGCAGCCACCGGCCACCTCCCTTCAACAGAACCTGGTCGACAGCGGCGAGACTGATAGCGGCAGAAGCAGAACCGGCGCTGTGGAGTGCACGGTCATCATAACCTCCCGATGGAACCTTTTGGGCAGGGGTCTTCATGCCTGTCGCTCCATTCCTCGACCTCTGGCATGGGGAAAAAAGGAAGGAGGGGGTTCAGGTGGCCTGAATGGAGCCGGTCCGCTCAACGGTCTCGCTTGAGCCGTCCGTGTAGGTGATCTTCACCAGCGGCGAGAAGGTGCCGGCGGCCGGGTAGAAGAACGTCGGGTTGACGGCCCCCGAGTTCCAGGTGTTCAGATGGGCCGGGGCGTCGAACGACCACAGGGCCGAGCTGATGCTCTTGCCGGTCGCCGGGGTCACGGTGAACTTCACCGCGCTGCCGTGCGGAGCCGTCGCCGGCACCGCGACGAACGAGGCCTCGCCCGACGGTCCCGGCGTCGGTGTGGGCGTCGTAACGCCGGCCGGTGCGAACGCGATCCAGTCGAGGTTCTGACCGTCGCCGGAGAAGGTGAATTTCAGGAGGTGGTACCCGGACGTCAGAGTGACGGGGACCGAGACCGTCCTGTAGGTGTCGAAGGACCCGGTGTTCGGGACCGCAACCGTCGCGAGCGTCTCGGGATCCGACAGCACGATCGACCGACCGCTGTTCGGGCTCGCGACGCGGACGGACATCTCGTAGGTCCCGTCCTCCGCGACAAATACCTCGTAGGTCAGGTACTCGCCGGTGCGGATCCAGCCGACGTCCGTGACACCGTTCGCGGTCTCGATGTCGACGTCGTCAGTGCGGTATGCCCCGCCCTGGTTGCCCGGCGTGGTGTCGACGTACCCGCCGGGTTCGTAGTCCTCGGCCTGGATCGTGCCGGGGATCCGGAACGGTTCGCGAGTCTGCGGCTGCGGCGCGAACGCGATCCAGTCGAGGTTCTCGCCATCGCCGTGGAAGGTCAGCCGTACGGTGGTGTTCCCGGCCGGCAGGTAAACATCGTCGAAGGTTGCCGTCGTGTACGTCCCATACGATCCGGTGTTCGGGAGGTCAAGGCTGTACATCGGCTGCGAATTGACCGAGATCATCGCCGACCTGCCGTCGTTCGGACTCGCAACCCGGGCGTTCATCTGGTAAAACCCCTCCTTGGTGACATTCAGCGTGTAGATGAGGTACTCGCCGTCGCGGATCCAGCCGACGTCGGTGATCCCGCCGGTGGTCTCGATGTCGACGTCGTCCTGGCGGTATGCCCCACCGGTGTTGCCGGGCGTGGTATCGTGGTAGGCGATCTCCTCCCCGCCGAGATCGTAGTCCTCGGCCTCGATCTTACCGGGGACCAGGTGCTGCGTGTACGGGGCCGGAGCGATCACCGGCGTGCCGGGCGACTGAGCAAGCGGCAGGAAGTCGGTGACGCCATCCTCCGCATTGACGACGTAGGAGACGTCGCAGATGCCGTCGCGGTCCGCGTCCGGGTGGGTCTCCGAGAAGCCGGTGCCGTTCGGGCTGGCCCAGAAGTTGCCGCCGAGGTACGGGCCGCCGACGATGTTCGCACCACCCGTCTTCTCGTAGTTCATCATCCCGACCTCGACCGCCCCGAAGTAGCCGTTGACGGTGTTGTTCAGGTAGTTGTTCCGGACGTGGCTCGGCCAGTCGCCGCCGACGTCGACCCCCCTGCCGTTGCCGGTGATCCAGTTGCCATGGATGTCGGATCCGCCGCGATCGGATGCATGCACGCCGTCGCCGGCGTTCTCTTCGATGTGATTGCCGACGATCTCGGCACCGCCGTGCTCGAACTCCAGGCCGTTGCCGCCGTTGGCGCGGACGGTGCAGTTCCGGACGACCGCGAAAGAGCCGGTGGAACTGCTGAGGCCGTCGCCGACATTATCAGAGATGTCACAGTCAGCGAGGTGGCTCGACGGGACCATAAAGGCGCTGATTCCCACGCCGTTCCCGGTGATCGAGCACCGATCGACCGCGATCCCCCCAGCCGGGTAGGTGAGGTCGAGCCCGCTGCCGGTGTTCTCCCGGAAGACGGAGTTGCGTATGCTGCTCCCGGTGGTGACGCCGTTAGGGCTGATGCTGAGCCCGATGCGATTCTGCTCGGCGACAACGTTCTCGACCACGGAGTCCGACACCATACCGACATGGATCCCTTCCTTCCAGTGGCGGACGGTGAGGTTCCGGATGGTGACGTTTGTGATGGTGCCGGACGACGTCGGGGTGGCGAGGCTGGTGGCGAACACGCCGATCGAGTCGTTCGCGTCGGTCCCGGTGATGCTGTGGCCCATGCCGTCGAGGACGACATCCGAACTCGTGATCATGACGCCGATATGGTCGGCCGAGAGGTCGTGGTCAAGGGTGTGGAGGCCGGGCGTCGAGACGAGGAGTTCCGGCGTCGGCGTCGGGACAGGGGTCGACACTGGCGGATTCGCCAGCTGGAAGTCGAGTTCCAACAGGTTGACCCGTGAGACTCCGTCGAACGAGAGCCGGACCGTGGTCTCCCCTGCGGAGAGGGAGATTTGGGTCGAATTGCTGTCTGCATAATTGTCGAACGACCCGGTCGGTCGAAGATCGACCGTCCCGGCAGGAACACCGTCAACCGAGATGGCGACCCTTTTCATGATCGTGTCCGGGTTCGCGGCCCGGAACCAGACGACGAAATTCTGCGGTTCGGTCACGTTCACCGTGTAGTCGAGCCATTCCCCGTCACGGATCCAGCCGACATCCGTGAACAGGCCGGCCGTCTCGATGTCGACACCTTCGGCCGGCCTGTACGCCCCGCCGAGGTTCGCGGGCTCGGTGTCGTGGTAGGCCACGCCCTCGCCGCCGAGGTCGTAATCTCTGGCCTGGACCAGCCCCGGCACGGGATGAATGCCCGGGTAGGGAGCGCTTGCGTTTGCGTTTGCGAGCGCGGCCGTGTCCACAGGATCGGTCAGGGCCTGTGCGCCTCCGGCGAGCAGGCAGAGCACCAGCAGCAGCGGCAGTGCCACCGCCGGCGCCAGGGCGCCGAGGCGCCTCAGTGCGGATGAGATGCGGTACATCATATCCTCCTGGCCGCTTCCTTCGAAGCGACAATTATAACTGCCCGGGAAGGAGGATTGGCATGACACCTGGCTTGCGAAGCACGAAAGAAGGTCTGTCTCTCCAGCTGGGGCACCGAGAGATCTCTGCCCGATCTGATAAAACTTGTGACCTCGCTTGAGTGGGAACAGGAGGGTGAATCGCGAGCCGAACCCGCCGGGTTCGCAGATCCTCTCTGCACGATGGTCGCCTGCCCGGATGAATGCACCTCGATACCCGGGAATGGGCCCGACGTCACCGGCAAGACAGACGAGCGTCTCGGCTCGAGCGATAAGATTAGGAAATACCAGAAACAGATATCCTGGGTATTTCTGCCGGACAACGTCCAGATTCATGACAGGATCGAAGAACCAATTTTCCGGAATCAGGCCGGTACAATCACCGGGATCGTTTCTCCACCGCTGAAAAGGGTATATGAAAAAAAGGGGGATCCATGCCGCTCAGAACTGGTTGAAGAGCCAGACCACGCCCGCGAATTCGATCAGTCCGAGTTACCATATGGATTCTGAGAGGATGGTCAGGCGACGATCATCACATAGTAGAAACTACTGTAGACGGTATGGTCAGACCGGACGTCATACAGGGTGTACGATGGCGTGAAGGTACTCGGATTGGGTACCCATGGGGCCCCTGGCTCCGGCTCTGGAAACGGCGTCGGTGTCATGGCTGGGTCCACGAGCACGAGATTACCGCTACCATAGCCGCTCTGGGTGCTGTACGGCGTCGGCATGGCGTTTTCGTGCGTCATAATGAAGGTGACGTTCTCACCCTCCGGAACCGAGATCCTCCCTGAGGGCGTGATCGTGCCTGGGCCGATCGCAACGGCCGTGACATTATAGGTTCTGACCGGCGGGGCGTCGAAGTTGTTGAAGAGCCATACCACGTCATTGAAATCGATCTGTCCGTTCCCGCTGAAGTCGAATCCGGCGACCGGCTCATTCTCAGCGATCCAGTCCATCTGGTTGAAGAAGAGGACCACGTCATTGAAGTCAGATCTCCCGTCGCCGTTCACATCATCATATTTCCCGTCGGCGTTCGTATCAGAGGGGGTGCCGGCGCCGCCGGGGACAGCGACGAGCGGTTTCGGTGTTGGCGTGACGATATCCTGCGGTGAGAACGCGATCCAGTCGAGGTTCAGACCGTCGCCCTGGAAGGTCAGCCGTACGGTGGTATTCCCGGCCGGCAGGTAAATGTACTTTGCCTCCACCGTCGTGTAGGTCGTAAACGACCCGGTCTCCGGGAATCTGATGAGAGCGAACATCGTCTCCGAGTTGACCGAGATCCTCGCCATCAATCCTTCGTTCGGGGTCGCGACACGGGCGGTCATAAGGTAGGCCCCGCCCTCTGGGACGTTCAGCGTGTAGATGAGCCACTCGCCGTCCTGGATTCCGCCAACATAGGTGATCCCGCCGGTGGTCTCGATGTCGACGTCGTCCTGGCGGTATGCCCCACCGGTGTTGCCGGGCGTGGTATCGTGGTAGGCGATCTCCTCCCCGCCGAGGTCGTAGTCCTCGGCCTCGATCCTGCCGGGGACCAGGTGCTGCGTGTACGGGGCCGGAGCGATCACCGGCGTGCCGGGCGACGGTGCGAGCGGCAGGAAGTCGGTGACGCCATCCTCCGCATTGACGACGTAGGGGACGTCGCAGATGCCGTCGTGGTCAGCGTCCGGGTGGGTCTCCGAGAAACCGGTGCCGTTCGGGCTGGCCCAGAAGTTGCCGCCCAGGTACGGGCCGCCGACGATGTTCGCGCCACCTGTCTTCTCGTAGTTCATCATCCCGGCCTCGACTGCCCCGAAAAAGCCGTTGTTAGTGTTGTTCAGATAGTTGTTCCGGACGCGGGACCCCCAGTCGCCGCCGACGACGATCCCCCGGCCGTTGCCAGTGATCCAGTTGCCATGGATATTTGACCCGCCGCGATCGGACGCATGCACGCCGTCGCCGGCGTTCTCTTCGATGTGATTGCCGACGATCTCGGCACCGCCGTGCTCGAACTCCAGGCCGTTGCCGCCGTTGGCACGGAAGGTGCAGTTCTGGACGACCACGAAGGAGCCGTCCTTGCTGGTGAGGCCGTCGCCGGCGTTCTCCGAGACGTCGCAGTCGGCAAGGTGGTTTGTGGTGCGCTCGCTCGACCTGACCATATCGGCGTTTATACCCACGCTGTTTCCAGTAATCGAGCACCGTTCGACCGCGAAGCCCCCGGCCGGGTAGGAGAGGTCAAGCCCGAGATTGGTGTTCTCCCGAAGGACGGAGTTGCGGACGACGTGGTCATGAGTGATCCCCCCCTGGGGGCCATAACTGAGCCCGATGCGGTTCTGCTCGGCGACGACCTCCTCGACCACGGTCTCCGATGCTTCGCCGACCTGGATCCCCTCGTCCCAGTGGCGGACGGAAAGGTTCCGGACGGTGACGTTCGTGATGGGGCCGGACGACGTCGGGGTGGCGAGGCTGGTGGCGTAGACGCCGATCGAGCCATTCGCGCTGGTTCCCACGATACTGTGGCCCATGCCGTCGAGGATGACGTCCGAACTCGTGATCAGGACCCCGATCCCGTCGGCCGAGAGGTCACCGCCGAGAGTGTGGAGGCCGGGTGTGGAGATGAGGAGTTCCGGCGTCGGTGTCGGGACGGGTGTCGGTTCCTGCGTCGCCGGCAGCTCGAAGTCGAGGTAATCGAGGTTGACCCGTGCGATACCGTCGAACAAGAGCCTGACCGTGGTCGCTCCCGCGGGGAGCGAAAAGGGTGTCGAGTCGTGGATGAGGAAGGTGTTGAAGGACCCGGTCGGCCGGAGATCGATCGTCCCGGCGGTCGTGCCATTCGTCGAGATGGTGACCCGCTTTATGGTCGCGTCCGGGTTCGCGGCCGAGAGCCGGAGGACGACGGTCTGTGGCGTGGTCGTGTTCACGGTGTAGGCGAGCCATTCGCCGGAACGGATCCAGCCGATATCGGTGATCCCGCCGGCGGTCTCGATGTCGACATCGTCCTGCCGGTAGACTCCCCCTTCATTGCCGGGGGTGGTGTCGTGGTAGGCGATCCCCTCGCCGCCGAGATCGTAGTCCTCGGCCTGAACCTGACCCGGGACGGTGTGGATGCCCGAGTAGGGAGCGAGAACTTTTGCAGCCGGCACCTGAACCGGCGTCGGCTCGATCGTCGCGTTCGCGGCCGTGTCCATGGGATCGGTCGCGGCCTGTGCACCTCCGGCGAGCAGGCAGAGCACCAGCAGCAGTATGACCGCCGGTGCCAGGGCGCAGGGGCGCCTCCGTGTGGATGAGATCTGGTCCATCATGTCCTCCTGGCCGCTCCGCTCTGAAGCGGCGGTTGTTGAACTGGTGCCCGAAAGAAGGAATGGCATGGCACCTCGCGTGGGAAGCACGACAGATGATCTGTCTCTCCAGCTGGGGCGATCGAGAGATCTCTGTCTGAGGTGATAAACGTTGTGACCTCGCTCGAGTGGGAAAGTGAATCGCGAGCCTGATCCGCCGGGACTACGGGGCCGGCACCCCCCTGAATGCAACCTCGCACGAACCCCATTACCCCCCGGCCGACCATCGGTGAGGCCGAGGACCATGACAACGGTGGCGCAGGGGTCGCCTCCCCTGACACTGACCTTCCTTGACGACGGCCAGGACCTCGACTGGATCGAACTCGTTCCGTTCGTCATGCCGACGCCGATGCCGTGACGGTCGGCATCGAAGAGGCGATGAACAACCATGCAGGGACCAGGAACCCTGCCGGCTCACGGTTACGGGGGTGGTCGGCTGAAGGATCCTAACACACCCTGCAGGTTCTCCCGCACGAGCCCGCCATCGAGCCCCAGATATGATATCACCGTGATGGCGATGACGAGAACGACCAGAAAACCGAAGATCTTGAGAAGCGTTGATCGTTCCATAAGCGATCATGGCCATTTCAGAATATAATGGTTCCGAACGATCTGAACCAGCCGGATTCAACCGATAGACCGCGTTCTGATTTCCAGGACATTCATCCGGACCTCCCGGTCATGGGATACCCCTGATCAGCGGTGCCGGTGAAGGTTCACGAAAAATACCGCGACAAAAAAATAAATTATTAATAGAGGCGGGCCAAATAAGAGATAGAGCTGAACCGTCTGTACTGGTCTTTAAGAGAAAAGATCTGTGCAGACACCGGTTCTGCTTGCTCTTATCCGAATGTTCATGAAATCGTACGCCCCCATCTTACACCGGTGAGATACGGGATCCTGTCTGCATTACCATTCAGGAAGGGCGTGACGGGATCACCCGAGTGGTGCGTCTCAGGAGCACCACCGATACACATCAAGCCGGGATCATCGTGATACCTCTACATTCATCGGCAGGAGCGGAGCGGTTCGAAAGGGAGGTAAGGGCCGCCCGGCATGCTTCGTACTCGCCATGAATCCCGGGGATCAGTGAGCATATGGCTGGCTCTCCTCGTAATGGGCGGACTGTCGTGAACTTCGCCAGGACTCTGCCGGCCCCGTCACCTCCCCATACCAGAACATGATCGATGCGGCGAAACGTTCGACCCCCGGTACCCGGCCCGGACCTGAACGGCACCTTTCGAATTCTATTTAAGATCTTTATGCTTACGCGTCAATCATGCAGATGGAACAGATATTTGACGATGGCTATTCTCTCTTCTGGTATGAACCTACAGATCTCTGCTCCACAACACGGGTATTCTACAGCCAGCTGGCAAGCGCCGGTCCCATCGAAGTCCCGCTCCTCTTTCTCTGCACGTCGTTCGACGACTTCGATCTGATGATACGGAACGGTGGACCTCTGGTTGCGGCGTCGACCGACGAGGTCGGTGCGCTCTGGACTGAACTGAACGACCATGCCTTCCAGGAATCACGTGGAACTGCCGACGCAGGGTTTGACGTGCAGGGGAGCATTCTGGACTACCTGGCCGACGACCATTATTGGAAGCTCATGCTGGCCATGCTCGGGTTATACTGCGATGAACCGGGCTGGCAGGAGACCCTCGGACCTGAGCCGGCAGAGGTCAGGTCCCGGATCGAAGGGAAGACAGCGCTGGTGATCCCCGGGGACGAGGACCTGGTGGCCCTCGCCATCAACCTCTTCAATAGGGGTGCGTACGAGATGGTCACTGTTGAGGACGAGGAAGAAGGGAAGTGAGATTCCGTTCATTCGGGACGGGAATTATGGAATCCCAGCGCAGCCGGGTTCCTCCCGACAGAACAAGAGGCGATGGCGGCCACAACGCTGAGATCACTTATGCTTCGTGGATAACCCCACCAGGTCAGCCGGCTCTCTAACAGGGGATCTCCTGTCGATCCGTCTCCTTGACTAACTGGTCCTGAAAATGGACCGTAGATCAGAAGAATAGGTCCACCAGTATCTTTGAATTATATATGGCACCGCCGGCAACAGGTTGGTGTGGTAACCTGCATCGGAGGTTTCCCATCGAGGAACAGAACCACCAACTCCCTCCGACAGGTTCTTATCACAACCATCTCCAGTCAGGTCGGCAGGATCGCACTCACGAAGAGCATGCCTGCTGACCGATCGGGCAGATAGATAGTACCACCAGATCCCAACTGCAGTGTTTTTAGAGCGGACACTGCAGCCAGGACTGCTTGTAGAGTTACTGGAGAACCAAGTGCCACACAGAACCACACCAGAATCTAGCATCTGAATCGAGTAATCATTAGAGATTTCATCCTATTCGACACCTTTTTGGGATGGATTGGCCAGAACCGGTCCGTTTCTTTTTTATCAGGATTTCATACATCACGATCCCTCTTTGTTGCTTTCTCCCAGGAGGGCGAAATGTACCCCACTCTGGCTCTGTAAAACTTCATTCACACCACACCCACCTCATCATCATTATGGACAGCGGGTTTGTGTATCTTGAAAGGCTTCAAAAGAGCTGGAATGGTACCAGTCCAAATAGGAGGACCATCAATTCAGGATCATGCGGTTGAGCATCAGTACGAAGATTCGTGCATCTGGCGATCTCATCCGGATGGATCTTGCACTGGGGGCCGGGATCTTTTTTGTCGCCGGAGAGATTCTCGCCATCGGAGGGTTGCCCCCGGTGAACCAGGTGCTGCTCGGATTCCTGACGCTCTTCTTCATCTCCGGTTCTGCGAACATCTCCAATGATTACTTTGACCGGGATGTCGACAGCGTCAATCTGCCCACACGCCCCCTCCCCTCAGGTCGGATCTCCATTCCCGAACTGTGGCTCCTCTTCCTCCTCTTCACTGCGGCCGGGTTGACAACCGCGGCGTTTCTCGGTCCGCTGGTGCTGGCCCTGGTATCGGTCTTCTGGGGGATCGCACTCCTCTACAATATCAGACTCAAGAACTTTGGATTTGCCGGCAACCTGGTCGTGGCCGTCTGTGTTGCGATGACCGTGACGCTCGGGGGGATTGCGGTAGGAACGATCAACGGGGTCGTCCTTACCTTCGCAGCTCTGGCATTCCTCTTCGATCTCGGGGAGGAGATCGCATCGGATGCCATGGATGTCGAAGGGGACCAGCTCCGATCCTCGAAGAGTCTCGCAAAGAGATGGGGAAGGACCACGGCGATCAGGATCACCGGGGTGATGTTTGCCGTTTTTTGTCTGTTGACCCTGCTCCCCTTCCTGATGGGCTGGCTTGGGATTGACTACCTCTTCCTCGGAGCGGTCATGGACCTCTGGACGATCTCCTGTCTTTGGAGCCTTATGAGATCCCGGACAGAAGAAGAGGGCCGGGAACAGATCCGCCGGCTCTATCTCGCCTGGGGACTGTTCGTCATCGTATTTGCCATCACCAGGATCCTTTAATTGGGGAATCTATTTACTGGAAAGGAACGGGCGAGCGATGCTGTCCCTGCACACAAATTAAGGGCTATCCTGCTCTACACCGAGACCTCTTCGTAGGCACCGTTGTTGTAGAGGTTGATGGCGAGGGCCACCAGGTCCTCGTCCCCCGGGAGTACCAGCGCCGTCTTCCCCTTCAGCCGGGGCCCGACCACGTCTGCATCCGGCCCGGGAGTGTTCTGCCAGTCCGGTTCGTCGCAATACCGCCCGAGCATGGCCAGCAAAAGTTTCTGGTTCTCTTCGTCGGCCAGATAGTCGACCATGGTACCGTGCCCCTCGAGGCTGGCACCGGTGATCTCCATCCCGGGGGTCGCCAGGAAGACATGTTTGCTCAGCTCCCCAAGCAGACCTTTGACCTCGTCACCCGATATCCCAGCCAGCGACCCGCCGTTCGATGCCGCAAGAGCCCAGAGCCCAGCATTGAACGCGTCGACGTGCCGGTTGACATACAGGCCCTCGTTCGCCCCTGTCGGGAGATCGTTTGCACCATGCCGGAGTGAGGAGAAGGCCGTCGTGAAGTCGTCGACCGAGTTGATGAGGTAGATCAGGGAGATCCCAGCGCACGGTCCGCACGCGATACCATCCTCCCACCGGCCGAAGACGTGGGTGGTGGGGAAGACATCGGTCGGTTCGTACCAGAAGAGAGAGACTTCATCGTCGTCGGTGAAAGCGATACGTTCGATCTGCATAGGATGGACGTGGGCGAGAGAGACATATATAGCATTCGAATGTACCGTTCGAACTCGAATGAGAACGATGCCATTGACAGGTTCGCCCGTATCACCGGGTGGAGAACCGCCTGCAGGCAGATTCTGGGCGAAACCATATGCCACCCCATCCCCGATCGCTCAGGTGAGGTGAACCTTCCCCATTCGGGGGAGTGACGATTCCGGGGCACAGTTCCGGAAAATCCTTCAAAAATAGATACAGGTGCATCCAGAGGTGATAACGAAAAGGAGGAGATATGAATCAGAGTCTCTGATCTCAACAGAGTTCGGAGAACAAAAAAAAAATTAGAAATTAATATAACTTCCACTGCTCTTGAGGAAGTTGTTCACCAGTGAAATTGTTGAGCTGGGCGTACTTGCCTGGAATCCGCGAGCGTAACTATCAATTACATTCCCGTCGATATTGCAGACGTTCGGGACATAGGGTTCGAGGTAGATCCCAGTCCCGCCGTTACCCGTGCCTTTCGCAACATTCCCCTGAATGAGGACATTGGTCCGGTCGACATCTATGGCTTCATAGAGGATATTGATCATGGTATTGTCAACAATCTGATCAACTTTGGCTGGCAGATTATTTGGGTCGGCGTATGCGTTCGTTAATACAACGCCACCTTTGCAGTTTACGATCACATTGTCGCTGATCTGTGCCGTACCACTGCCGAGTTCTACCCCCTTGACACAGTTGTTCATGACATTACCCCTTATGACATAGGGTCCAGTGGTCGGTTTATGGGCATCGATTGCCCCCTCTGTTGTGTTCTCGAAATAATTGTTCTCGACAGTGACTCTCTGAACATAAGATGCCACCGGCAGGTCGGTTTGACTGGTTCCGGTTGTGACACTGTGCCTTCCCTTGGTGACAAAGAAGTTGTCGTGAATAGAGATCAGATCGCTGTGGTCGGTGATGCTGACCCCATATCCCAGTCCGGTCTGGAACACATTATCGAAGATTGACTTTTCAATCGTGACATCGGTGCAGGTGTTCACTCGGATTGCTGCATACCCGATATTATGGAACTTTACATAGGATACATGGAAGTTCTGGAGATAATATGCATCAATCATCGCCGGGTTGGTTTCAATCCCGGGACCTTCAAAGACGATTCCGGTGATGGTCATGCCCGTCATCGGCGAAGCGGACGTGCCTTTGGCATTCAGGGTGAAGACATACTGTGTCGCTTTTTCACAGTCGAACACGGTTCCCGATTCACCGAACAGGGTGAAGGGCTTGTTGATGCTGATGGGTCCATCGATCCGGTAATGACCGGGAGGGAAGTAGATCGTCGACCCGGATGGGAGGTTGGTGAGGAGCGACTGGAGGGCAGCAGTATCATCGGTGACACCATCGCCTTTCAGCCCTGATGTTCTGGCATTCGTGGCAATCTTAACGAGGTCCGGTCGAGAGGGAACAACCCATGCCTGATAGGCCTGCTGCATCTGCGCAAGGCGGGCATTCCCCTGAGTGTAGGCGGCATTCGCATATGCTGATGCCTCAATGGCACTGGTGACAGGGCCAATCGTGGCTACCGTGGTTGGGATTGCAGTTGGAACGGGTGTAGCTACCGTGGTTGGGATTGCAGTTGGAACGGGTGTGGCGACCGTGGTTGGGATTGCAGTTGGAACGGGTGTAGCTACCGTGGTTGGAACAACTGTTGTTTTGGGTGTTACAACGGTGATATATCCAGTCTTTACGATGGTGGTTGACCCAGCACGATTCTGGACAGTCTCAGTGACGGTGTACTTACCTGCGGTCTTGTAGACATGCGTTGGGTTTTTTGTACTCGATGTGGTTCCATCGCCGAACTTCCAGGCATATGCAGTTGGATTTCCGGTTGACAGGTCAGTGAAATGAACTGTCAATGGGGCTGTCCCGATGATAGAACTGGCCGTGAATTGAGCAACGGGCGTTCTTGCAGCACTGACTGATCCGACCAATCCAATCAGCAGGATTGCGGTAATCAGGGTGAGTATTAAGAGATGCTTTTTCATATTCGATTCGCTCCAGGAATCACCCCATACTGCATTGCGTATGTGCTAGGCAATCCTATACTGTAGTCTGCATGGCACACATTTAAACATATCCATTATACAATTCGCCAGAAAATCGAAAAAATCAGATTCTATTCTTAGATTGGAGGGATTCAAAGGGTTGCCCGGGAAATAATGATGAAGTCGACCAACGGCTTCAACACATCATAGTTGACCCCGGGAAGCGCTCCTATCCACCAGTCACCATCCACACAAATCGGACTGCAATCAATATTATTTTCCGATTTTCAACGTATCAATTGCCTGTAGTTTATTCAAAGAGAGCCCCTGAATCTGAACACCAGTACCTGCAGAATATCGGGGATGCCGCATCCCCTGAGAGAGAAGTGAGGAGGGTGACCGGTTCGAAAATGGATCACCACATCCCGATCATTGATTGCTTCGACTTCATCTCTTTGACATACCCGAATCAAACAATGAAAGATACCACAATGCCGGCATCTGATGGGAAGAGAGATTGTAGATTATCACCAGTTCGCTCTAAATTTTAACGCCCGGATATACCTCAACACATATTTCCGCATCCCCTGCATCACCCAACAGGGTGATATCCCCGAGGTTGAGAGTTACCTTGGATTTGTGGATTGTTCCTTTACCTGCCCCTCTGGGAAAGGATCCCGCAATCACGGTAATCCCAGTGAATTCGATCTGCTCTTTGAACGCTTCGGCGGTTTGCTTCTATCATTCAAGGTTTGAGATGAGAACAGAATTATCAAGATGCCATTGCATCAATTCAAGAAAGCCAAAAAGACCCGCACGTCGGTTGAGAATGTCGTGTCGGATGATATTATTTATGAGATCGAGTGTTTGTTCGCCAGTTTCACGGCGTCCGATGCACGGACCTCGGCGGTGATATCCATTAAGGAAGCAACAGACTGCGTCGTGCCCGGAATTACATCAATGGTCAGGACGATACTGCGGATCTCACCTGTCTTTGTAATAAACCGGAACTCGTAATGTCTCAGGGCAGTCTCATTCCTCTCCCGACGCAGGTGGTGCTGGGTGAACATTCTCTCAAGATCCTCGTGAAAAACAAATTCAGTCCAGCTCATTTTCCCCTCAATCTCCTCTCTTGAATATCCAGACAGTCGCTCGAATTCAGCATTGGCCAGGGATATTGTGGTGTTCTCCTCAAGGAGGACGGTAGCAGTTCCGGTGTTCTCAAAGATGGTATGATATCTGTTCTCCGACACCCGAAGATCTTCCTGAGCCCGTTTTAATTCGGTGATATCAGTGATCGTTTCGATGGCACCAGCGACATTTCCGGATTCGTCATAGATCGGAGCTGCAATGGCCCTTACAATCGAAGGTTTACCTTTGAGTATCAGATTGGGACTCTCGACGGAGAGGATCTCCCCGGTCCGTTTTATCTCAACGTAATCTCCTTTTTGTACTGCATCCTCTAATGCAAAGATAAGATCGATCAGGATCGGCCGGCGGTGTCCATGAAACGGGATGGCATATTCATAGTCTCCCCTGCCGACGATCTCCTCTGCTCTGACCCCGGTCATCTCTTCAATCGCCCGGTTCCATGCAATAACCGTTCCCTTCCGGTTGATTATAAAGGCGGCATCAGGCAGGTAATCAATGGTCCTTGATATCTCGAGTTGATATCGCCTGCCCTTCTCCTCTGCTTCCTTTAATGCAGTGATATCGTCACAGATCCCGTCAATCCATTCAATCGTCCCATCCGACTTCTTTTTTGTCTGTGCATTGATTGAAACCCAGATCTGCGTACCGTCTTTCTTCTTCAGGTGCAGTTCCCTGTCCCTGACAGAACCCTCTGTATCCAGGACCTGAATGATCTTTTTCCGCTCATCCTGATTGGCATAGATATCGGCGACCGGGTGTTCCAACAGTTCAGGTAAAGAATCATATCCAAGTATCCTGACAAATGCCTGGTTCGCCCAGATCGTCCTGCCAGGGAATTCTGGGGTGTTCCGGTAGACCCCCACATTGAGGTTATCAACCAGAGATCGGTAGTTCTCCTCATTTGCTTTGAGCGAATCTTCCATCTTCTTACGTTCTGTGATGTCCCGGAAGATTCCCTCAACACCGAGGCGATTGCCGTTTGCATCATAGTAGTTATGACTGCTCGTGGAGACAGGTACCGGTGTTCCGTCCCTCTTTTTCAACGTGACTTCATAATCGGTGACTGATCCCCTGCTGTCCAGTTCTGCAAGGAATTTTTCGCGTTCTTCCGGATAGTAATAGAGAGACTGCGCAATATTCTTCCCTTTCACCTCTGATTCTAAGTCGTACCCTAACAGTTGTTTTGCAGAGGGGCTTGCCAGTATGAGGTTTCCCGCAGTGTCGCTTCGGTAGTAGACATCCTGAATATTTTCTAGAATGCTCCGGTATTTCTCTTCACTCTCACGGAGTGCATCCCCACTATTTTTCAGTTTGTCATAGTGTTCACGCAACTCTTCTTCTGTTGCCGTGATCTGCTTATAGGCGGTATTCAGTCCGTCCTCGGCCATCTTCCTATCGGTGATGTCCCGTCCGATTGACTGGTATTCTACAAGATCCCCATCCTCATCAAAGATCGCCCGGTCACTCCATTGCTGCCATCTGATCTGCCCGTCCGGCATGACGATCCGGTGTTCCATCGTTGCTACCGGCTTCTCCTGTGTCAATCCCCTGATGTGCTGCCGTACCGCTTTCTGGTCTTCTGCAGGCTGTTGCGGAGTGAACGTCGTCCCGATGATCTCAGCAGACGACTTTTGGAAATACCTGCAGTATGCCTCGTTGACAAAGACGTGCGTTCCATCCGGTAAGAAACGGGAGATAAATTCAGTCTGGTCTTCGACCACGTTCCGGTACTTCTGCTCGCTCTGTGCAAGCGCTTCGTCCGCCTGGATTCGCACGATGGCCGCCCCAATCTGGGTAGCGATCGTTTCAAGGCCAATATGGGAATTTGCCGGGATTTCGTCAAAAATATGGGAGGAAATATTGATACAGGCGATCACCCTACCCATGGACATGACCGGGATGATTATTAACCCCTTCAGACCTTCCTGTTCCTGGACTGGACTATGGACGATCCCTGTTTTTTTGTACTGGATATAGATCGGTTTTCCCGTCATCACTATCCGGGTATTGGGGGAATCTGCCGAATAATGGGAGACACTTAGTACGAACTCGTCCCCGAGATTCCGTGAAACAGCGAGATCGAGAGAGCCATGCACCTCATCGACCAGATAGATGCCCCCGGCATCCATGCCGGAGATCTCAATCGCTGCAGATAGACAGATCTCCAGCGCATCATGCAGCCCTCTGATCGACTGGAGTGCAAGACCAAGGTCCAGCTGGGTATGGAGGATGTGATCCTGCCGCTTCCGCTCGGTGACATCCCGGATGGACTCAATTGCCCCAATGACGGTGCCGTGCGTATCATAGAGCGGAGAGGCGATAAACCAGAGGTAAGCACCTTTTCCGCCATAGAGGATGGGAATATAGATCTCTGAGATCAGTTTATTGTCTTCTTTGAAGGTATTTGGATATTTTTTCCAGGTCTCTTCATCGTTCCTTAATATGAGGTCGAGGAGGATCGGTCTTCTCGTGCCGTAAAATGGAAGAGCATAGGAATGATCCCCTGTTCCCAGTATCTGCTCTTTTTGTACCCCGGTCATCTCCTCCATGGCCCGGTTCCATGCGATAATCTTCCCATCCAGGTCAACGGCACAGGTGGCATCCGGCAGGTGGTCGATGATGTCTGTCATCTGTTGTCGGGATTCTTTCAGTTCATCTTCAGTACGTCGACGTTCTATCGACAGTTTGATCTTATGCTGCAGATCGACATACTGGGACGTGGGATCACCACCCTTCTGGAGGTAATAATCCACACCACTGTTCACCGCTTCGATCACCACTTCCTCACGTCCCCGGCCGGTGAAGAGAATGAACGGGATCCCGTTATGCTCTCCTCGTAAGTATTTGAGAAATGCGAGACCGTCCATTCCTGGCATCTGGTAATCGGAGACGATACAGTCAAAGACAGTTCTGTTCAGCACCTGGATACCCTCCTGTGCGGAGAGGGCGGTCTCTACTGTGATAAAACCTGACATCTCGAGAAAAATTTTCCCGAGTTCCAGAAGTGCCGGCTCATCATCAACATAGAGGACACGGTACATGGTCACACCCTTCATTGGAGAAATGAGTATAATAATTTTGAGCACTCCTTCCAGCGATGATGAATATGAGAAAAACTGTGATCGATGATCAGGACCGGGTATAGTGGTTTCAGGAATCAACCGATTCGCCCCAGGGGGCACATTCCGAGTGGAGGTTCGATCACGCTTCCTTTTTCACCTCGTCGACCACCCAGTCGAGGACGGCCAGGAAACTCTTCCGTGCCTTCGCAGGCACGAGCGCTTTGAGAGGGAAGGATGGCCGGCCGCCGAGTGCGTCTTCGGGGAGTGCGATCCCGGGAATTTCGTTCAAACGGTTCAGCAGTTCTCTCCGTCTCTCGATTGAATCAAACGGCGGCCGAAGTTTCAGCCACTGGAACTGGATCTTTCCGACGCCGGTGCTCCATACGAAGACCGGGTAGTAGTCCGTCCCCTTCCAACAGAAGACCGGTCCAAACGAGCCGTCCTTCTTCCCTTCGCCCCACCAGAACCGGGTCGCATGCCCGACACCCCAGTCGAGGATCGATCGGGCGACCCCGACAGCCTCAGCGCCGGCCCGTTCATCGAGCACAGTCATGAACCGGTCCTCCGTCCACGCCTGTCGCATGGTATCCGCACTCGATGAACGCCCGCCCATCGACGCCGCCGGTCTGACGATCACATCCGGGACGAACGCTTGGACCCCCTCGCCGACGAATTGCCGGACCTCGATCGCCAGCATCTCGGACGACCGCATCTGCCGGTTCAGGAAGGCGACGATGCGCCGGAGCTCGACCGAGATCTCGTCCGCGACAAAGACCATCCGGATCCGTTCATCGCGAATATTCTCCTCGATCTGCATCCAGAAACCCTCCGCATCTCCACCGTCGCCGAGGAACTCCGCAAGCACACCGGCCGGCTCTTTTTCGATCTCCCTGCAGGTCCGTTCGAAGTTCCGGCGGAGGTCCTCAACGTTCCAGCACGCCAGGCCGTTCGAGGCGTAGTCAAGCATCTGCGCCACGATCTCCCGCCGGTTCCGGGTGTCGGATCGACGCTTCACCTCGACGAGCGTCGGAACCCCGTTCTGGTCGACGAAGAGATGGTCGAGGGAGTAGACCCTGCTCCCTCCGGTCTCGATCGGCACTTCCTGTTCCCGGGTGAGGAGGAGCAGTCCAGAATACGGTGTCCGGTCGTCGCCAGTGAGCAGGAGCTCCGGAAATTTCGCGAGCATCTGCTGAAAGATATCCTCCGACTCGTACTCTCTCTCGAAGATCGGGACTAGCGAACCCTGGTCGTTCAGTACAAAAATTGGACGTGACATCGGTCTCCTCAGATTAACATCACACTATCTAGTTCCTCCAGATCATCTGCTTTCCGCAGGGAACGATACAGGGTGATGGTTCGATCATACATTCTCCTTCACCTCGCTGATCACCCAGTCGAGGACAGTGAAAAATTCCTCACGTGTCTTCGCAGGAAGGAACTTTGTGAGAGGAAGTGCGGGCCGGTAGATGAGTGAATCCTCGGGGATTGCGATCCCGGGGATGGCGTTCAGGCGGTCCAGCAACTCTTTCCGTTTCTCAGGTGCATCAAAGGGCGGCCGATTCTGCAGCCACTGGAATTGAATGACCAGTACTCCCCTGGTCCATACAAGGACCGGATAGTAACTCTCCCCTTTCCAGTTGAAGATCGGGGCAAACGAGCCGTCTTTCTTCCCCTCCCCCCACCAGATATGTGTTGTATGACGAACCCCCCAGTCCAGGATCGACCGGGCGACCTCGACGGCCTCAGCCCCTGCCCGCCCCTCGAGAACGGGCATAAACTGCTCTTCTGTCCACCGCTGTTTGAGAGGGCCTCCATTCGATGAGTCCTCACCCTGTGATTTTTCAGGTTTGACGAGAGGATCCGGAGCCGGCCAGACCCTGGCCGCCAGCAGGGCTAATCTCTCGGCCCGGTTCAGAATCTCCTGCTCGTTCCAGGTGGCAACCTCCCCGAGGCCGGCGCTGAGCCTGAGTGGACTGCGGCCGAGGCCACCTTCCATGTCCCGTTTCTCGGCGAACGGCCGATCGCTGAGCTCGGAGTTGTAACCGGTCAGGGTCAGGTTGCCGAGGGAGTGGAGATAGGTCTGGTGGACCTGCTGCCAGTCGTCACCGAGCTCCCGCTGCCATGCTTCGGAGAGTCTCGGGTTCTGGGGCATGATATGCTCGACCGTGTAGTTGGCAGCCGCGATCGGCTCCTTGGTCCCGTGGTTCTCAAGTTTCGTCAGGAGATAACTGCATATGCGGGAGTTGTAGACATCCTTCCTTTCAATCTCCCGCATGAACTCGGCATCGTCGGGGAACCGGCGGTAGGAGTCGAGCATGAAGAGGGCGACCTTCACACTCTCTCTATAGTGGTCTCGCCGGATCTCCTTACCGAGGGCCGCGAAGGTTTTGTTCATGGAGTTCGTCGGAATCCCGCAGATAGCCCGGCGGAAGACATAACTCTCGGCGAGCCGGACGACCTCGACCAGTTCGTCCCTGGTGATCTGTCCGGTCCGATAGTCGTGGTAGACCTGGAGGAGGAACGGGTAGGCCACGTCGACCTTCAGGAAGTTCAGGTCATTGAACGCGGCGGCGATGGCCGGATCCTCCTCCTCTCCGCAGGCCATACAGACGAAATATCTGGCAAACCGGTGGATATCGATGACGAGGTCGTGGACTGATGACTCGCCCTGTGTCCGAACATAAGTCTTGAACTCCCTGAACACCTCGCCCATCTTTGGAATTCTGCCGTCGCGGTGGACCGTCAGGTAGTCCCGCATGAACCGGTCGAAGAGTTCCTCGGGGTTATCTTTGCCGAAGAGGAGTTCCATCGGGTACCAATAATCCTCGTAGAGTACCTTCTGCTCATGGGGGTCCTGGTCCATCAGGACGAAGTTCCGGATCTGATCGGTCTGGGAGAGGTCGAGGCCGGTGGAGTTGAGGCTCTCGAAGATCCGCTGGGGATTATCGTGATCGGGGTCGAGGGCGATCTCGACGATGAAGAGGTGGCGGATGCCATCGTAGAGTTCAAGCGGAGAGAAGGGGGATTGCCGGATCCTGTCTTCGAAGAAGCGGTAATTCTCGACGATGCGGGGAGAAGCATTCCGGGGGAGGTCGCGGTTGTTGAGGAGGGCATGGTAGGTCTCAAAGTCTATCCGTGTGAGGACCAGTTTGTTATGGAGATCTCCTTCATAGTGTTCATTCAGGAGGAACTCACTGATCAGCTGCTGGGTGGTGGCGTTTGGGTCCTGCACCTGGAGGGCACGGACGAGGGCGAGGATGAAGAGGGAGATGGTGGTCAGGCGCTGCTGGCCGTCGATGACCAGGAACTGTGGGATCCAGGTGGTGAGAGATACCTTGCTGTTGTTGATATAGACGATGGACCCAAGAAAGTGGCCGGCCCTCGTCGGGTCTGTGGTCGCCCGTACGATGTCGTTCCAGAGTTCCTCACAGTTCGGCAGCTCCCAGCGGTAGTTCCGCTGGTAGATGGGGATGATGAACTGCTTGGTACCGTTGAACAGGGTGAAGAGATCGGTCTCGCCCGCCTTCATGCGATCACATCCGGAATCGGGATCTCGACGGTGACGTCAACCTCTCCTTCAATCAGGCTGGGGATAAAAATTCTCGTGACGTGGTGATGATGATTTACGGGACTCAGGAAGAAGGACAATATAAGAGATGTAATATAATTCCATTGAACTTACATTCTTTGATTTCACTCCGTTGGAAAAAAAGGATCCATCTCTGAATAACCGGGGGCGGATCCCACCCCACCGATCACAGATCGCCAGCGTTCTTAAACGACTCCCGCGGGTCGACCTTCTGCTGATGTTGATCGAGCAGCAGTTTCACCTCGTCGTAGATCCTTCCCTTGTCCTCGACACCAGTGAAGAGGATCCTGACCCCGTCGACCTCGTCCTTCAGGTACGCGGCCTCGTCGTACTCGATCACCATGATCTCCCCCTCCTCCCCGAAGTGGATCTCCTTACTCTCCCCCTTCATATACCGTTCGCGCTGCTCCTTCGTCGGTGCAGCGTACTTTGAATCATAGCGGAAGACACCCATACGTACCCCTCTCAATGTTAAGATATAGACGGGCCGGGTGAAACCCTTTCACCTGGTCCTGGTCATAGAAATTTCTTGAGCGTGAAGTGGATCGCAGTACCGGGCCGGCCGTCCTTCCGGTCATCAGCCCGGATCGTTCCGCCATACCCCTCCACCAGCATCCAGGTGATGAAGAGTCCGAGCCCCTTGCCACTCTTGCTGGTGGTCCCCTTCTGGAACCTATCGAAGATCTGGGCCTTCTGATCATCAGGGATCCCGGGCCCGTTGTCAGCCACCGTCACCTCGACAACACCCTCATCCTCCTCGACGCCGATGGTGATTGAGACCTCATCGCCGGCGAATTTTCTGCTGTTCCCAATAAGGTTGGTGAAGACCTGGCCGATCAGGTCGTCGGCATAGACCATCACCCCGGTCCCAGGATAGGTGAACGGGATCTCAGAGAAGCGTGAGATCTGGTTTCTGATCACGGCATCCAGATCCATCGGCACCAGCCGTGCCTGCTTTTCATGAAGCCGGCGGATGGTGGAGACATTCCTGATGATCTCGATGGTCTGATCGAGGCTGGTCCGGATCTTCTGGACAAACTCATACTGAGGCCCGGTCAACTCATCCTCCAGCAGGTTGGCATAACCCATGGAACTGGTGATCACGTTATTGATATCGTGGGTCATGATGTCCAGGTACAGACTCATCTCGTCGTTGGCCGTCGTGACCCGCTCCTGGAGGAGCGCCTTCTGCACCGCACTCCCGACCTCGCGCCCGACCGACTCGAACATCCCTATCTCCACATCAGAGAACTCGTGCTCGTTCTTACTGGTCAGGGCGAGCACGCCAAGCACCTCAGATCCAAACTTCACCGGGACCATGGCGTACGCCTTCGCACCCAGCTCCTTGAAGATGATCTTCTCCCGTTCCTCGTAGAAGGTCGTCTGATCGATGGTGAAGAAAGCAGGAATCCCGTTGAGCAGCACCCCCCGGTTCGGTAGCAGACCCATATCGAGGGTCTGGATCAGGTCCAGATAGGACTCCTCCACCGGGATCGTCTCGACGTGATGCCGGAGATGAGCACAGGTCCTCTCCTCGTTGATCAGGTAGAGGGCTCCAAATTCAAAGCCGAAGAGGTTGAGGATCTTCTGTATGGTCAACTCCAGCAACTCGTCCAGAGAGAGGGTTGTGTTGCAGAGGCTGATGATCTGGTTGAGCACCGCGAGATTCTCATAGGAGACCTTCAACCGCTCCTCGGCCCTGATCGCCTCCTGGTTCTTCATGATCGCCACCTGGTAGGCCGTCAGCAGGAACTCGAAGATCTGGCCCCTGTCCGATGAGATCTGGTATACCTCCCCATCGAAGGAGACCGGAACCGGGGATTGCATCCAGTCCTTCATCCGAAGCGCCCGCTCCGGAGCCAGGATCTGCCGGATGCGGAGGATCAGGTACTCTTCGTTATAGGGCTTCGTGATGAAGTTGTCGGCGCCAGACTGGAGGGCAAGGGCTACATCCTTGGTGTCCGAAAGGGCCGTGAGCAATATGACTGGTATCTCCTGGGATGCCGGATCCGATTTGATCGCCCTGCAGAGATCATACCCATTCATCACCGGCATGATCACATCGCTGATTAATAGATCCGGTCTGACCTCTCCAATCAGATCGAGGGCCTGCTGCCCATTGGTTGCAGCAAAAACGGTGTACCCGTGCTTCTCCAGGATGTACCGGAGATACTCCTGCTGGGTTGGGCTGTCCTCGACGATCACTACTTTAATCGATTGCTCTCTCTCCAGATTTTCATACTCCACGCTACGTTCGCCTCATTAACACGCCTGACCGTATGAAGAACCCATTTGACCGTCCATCCATTTTATTGTGTTGAAAGCACCAGCTCGAATCCATCGATGGCATCCACGGAAAACCCTGCCCACACCACATCAGTCCACCACTATTTCTGTGAAAGATCTACCATCAGGTCGGCGATCTCCGCCGGTGTGAGGATATATCCTGCAGCATTCAGCCTGACCGCCTCCCCGGGCATACCGTAGACCAGCGCACTCTTCTGATCCTGCACAACAGTCACCGCCCCCAGGTCTCGGAGGTGTTTCAACTCAGCTGCCCCGTCGGTCCCCATCCCGGTCAGCAGAACAGCCGCCGTCTTCTCGCTGCAGACCTGGGCGAGGGAACGGAAAAGAAAAGAGACCGACGGTCTGAGACCATTCTCGGGCGGGGCGTCGACGAGATGAATACCGTGGTCGCTGTCGATTCCCATCTGAAACCCATCCGGGGCGACAAGGGCCACCCCGGGTTTGAGGGATGCCCGATCGGTGGCGAGGCGGACAGGGAACCCTGACACCTGGGAGAGCCAGTCGGCAAACCCCTCAGAGAACCCGGCCGCGATATGCTGGACGATCAGGATAGGGATCGGAAAGCCCGCCGGCAGGTGAGAAAGAATCTCCTGAAGGACGATCGGTCCCCCCGTCGAGACGCCGATGGCGATCACCCGGACCGGTGCACCCCGCCCAGTACCCCGGTTATGATGAGAAAACGGGCGGGGTGGCGACGAAACTACCGTTGGCCGGCGTTTGACCACCCTGATCTCCGAGACCATCTTAACATTCCAGACCAGGTCCCGGGCCTCCTTCAGATGATTTGGGTGGCCGGGGCCGGCCGGTTTTCTGAGACTGAGGAGGGCACCGGCCTGCATGGCAGAAAAGATGATCCCGACCTCATCGGGGTCCTCGATCCCGCTGACGATGATGATCGGCACCGGCGTGGTCTCCATGATCTGCTGGGTCGTCAGGAACCCGTTCAGACCCGGCATCACGATGTCCATGACGATCACATCCGGTCGCAGGGACCTGGCCAGCCGGATCGCCGTCTCCCCGTCCGGGGCCTCCCCTGCAACATGGATGGACGGATCGGCGTTGAGGATCGCAGAGAGGATCTGCCTGGAGACCGCGGAGTCGTCCACCACCAGCACCCGGATCTTCTGGGAGGTCATGGTCCTGCCAGCCGATCGATGATCTCGATCAGGTTCGATTGATCGAAGCTGCTCTTCACGATATAGGCATTGGCGCCCACCTCGATCCCCTGTTCCCGGTCACCTGCAGAGTCGAGGGAGGTGACCAGGACCACCGGCAGGTCAGCATGCCGCTGATCGCTCCGGATCTTTCTGGTGAGGTCGAATCCGCTCATCCGGGGCATGTCGACATCCGAGACGACCAGGTCGAAGGCCCCGGAGATCAGGACGTTCCATGCATCCTGGCCGTCGACCGCTGTCGTCACCCGATAACCTGCCGACTCGAGGATGTTCTTCAGAAGGGTCCGTGAGGTGATCGAATCCTCGGCCACCAGGATGGAAGAGGGGAGCCTTCCGGCGACGACGACCTCGCGGCCATACCTCGCCCCGGCCCCGGGCTTCAACACCGACTTGATCAGGTCCGGTACATGCAGGATCGGTACCAGTGTCCCATTGCCGATCACCGTGGTTCCAGAGATGTTCCGCACCCGCGAGAGCTGTTTTCCAAGGCTCTTGACGAGCACATCCTGTTCATTGCGGACTTCGTCGACCGAGAACCCGATCCTGGTCTTCGAGGCCCGTGCCACGACGATCGAGACCTTCGTCTGTGCCTCCCTCATAGGGGGATCCGGGAGTTCCAGGACGCTGCCGAGCCTCACCACTGGAATGAACTCCCCTTCGTACAGCAGGGTCTTGTGGTTCTGGACCGCTGCGATCGATTCTACCGACACCTGGAGCGTCCGCTCGACATAGGCCATCGGGAAGACGAACGACCGGTTATCCTGAGTGACCAGCACCCCCTTGAATTTCACCAGGGTGAGCGGCAGGAGCAGGTGGAAGGATGTGCCCGCACCAGGGGTGCTCTCGACGGTCACGCTCCCGCCCAGTTTTTCGACCTTCTCAAGCACGATGGCCAGGCCGAGACCGTGACCGGAGAGATCGGTGATGATCGGGCTGGTCGATATCCCTGACCGAAAGAGGAGGTTGGTCACCTCCTGATCGTTCATCCGCTCGGCCTCCCGTTCGGAGATGAGACCCCCCTTCACCGCCGCCCGCTTTACCTGGGGGAGATCGACGCCGGCCCCGTCATCAGCGATCGTGATCCCCACCTGTCTCCCGCTCCGAAGCTCGATCTCGATCGTAATCTGTCCGTACCGGGTCTTCTTCTGCTCCTTCCGTATTGTGAGGGGTTCGATCCCATGATCGATCGCGTTTCGCAGCAGGTGGATCAGCGGGTCGTGCATCTCGTCCAGAACCCTGCGATCGATCGCAATGCTGCTCCCCCGGATCTCGAGCCGCACCTCCTTGCCCAGGGCCTGTGCAAGGTCCCGAACCAACCGCGGGAATGAATCAAACAGGGAAGAAGCAGGAAGCATCAGGACATCCCGCATGTCATCGAGGAGAGTGTCGACCAGGGTCTCGAGGGATCGCCGGCCCCGATCCATGCAACGGATCGATCCGTTCAAACCCCCGTCCAGGGACCGCATGAACTGGTGGTTCCAGTCAAGGAAGGTCAGCTGGCGCTCGATGAAAGGCTGGACCCGTTCAAGTCGTTCAGATGACGCAGCACCGGTGACCTGGCGGAGGGTGACGAGGTCGGAGGAAACGCGCGTCCATTCGTCGCTCCAGGACTCAACCAGGGCCTGGATCCTCTGCAGTTCACTGAACTGGTCGTTTACCGCCAGCTTCAGGAGGAGGAACTCCTCAACCTGGTGGAGGATCCGTTCGAGTTTATCGACGGAGATCCTGACGGTCGTCTCCGGCACCACCTCGTCCTTTGCCTTTCTGACAGGCCCGATCCCCTCGAGGGTCCCCGGGGTGCCGCCGCCGGCCGTTCCCTCCAGGGGTTCTATCCCGGTCGCGACATTCGCTGCAGGCCCTGCCTGAGTGGCTGCAACGTTTCTGGCCAGGTGTTCGAGACGGGCGATCAACCGCTTCGTCTGCGGACTCTCGGGCTGGGGGACCTGGGGATCGGCGGCCGCCACCATCGTCCTGACGGTGTCGATGACTTCAGAGAAGAGATCGAAGAGCTCCTTTGACGGGGAGGCGCTCTGCTGTTTGAGGACCGAGAAGACGCTCTCGATCGCCTGGCAGACCCTCTCGACCTGGACCAGGTTCACCGCCCTGGAGGCGCCCTTCAGACTGTGCGCCTCCCGGAAGACCAGTTCCAGGATCTCCCGAGACTTCACCTGGTCATCCCTGCTGGCCTCCAGTTCGACCAGCTGGGAAGAGAGGGTGGCGAGATGCTCCTGAGCCTCGGTGCGGTAGGTGACCAGCAGCCTCTTTAAAAATTCGATCTCGTGACTGTCCATGGTGATCCTGGGCCGGCGATCAGGTCTGATATCGGTTCATCATCTCTTTCAGTTTCAATCCCAGATCCTGGAGATTTCTGGCGACCTTCTCAGCCTCCCTGGCCCCCTGCAGATTCTGCACGCTCGCCGTCTTGATATTCTCCATGGAGATCGCGACCTGTTCCATCCCCACCAACTGCTCCTTGCTCGAGATAGCGATCTGGGTCGCAGACTGCGCAGACTGCTCATTGAACTCCTCCAGGACCCGGATCGAATTTCCCGTCTCGGTCGACTGCCGGACGCCGGCCTCGACCACCCTGCTCCCCTGCTCGACAGCCATCACCGCCGAGCTCACTGCCTTCTGGGTATCCTTGAGGAGTTTTCGGATCTGACCGGTCGCTCGCTTGGACTCATCTGCCAGGATACGGATCTCCTGCGCCACAACAGCGAACCCTTTCCCCTGGTCCCCGGCCTTGGCCGCCTCGATGGAAGCATTCACCGAGAGGATATTCACCTGCTCGGCTACATCGTTCACCACCCCGATGATCTCACTGATCGCCAGACTCTGCTCGTTCAGCCGTCCAATACTCTCCCCGATCGAGTCCATCTGCTGCTGAATCCGGTTCATACCAGCGATCGTCTCCTCGACCGAGACCCTCCCGGTCTCCACCATCGACGAAGCGCTCGCTGCATTGTCAGCGACGTTCTTCGCCTTCTGACTGGCCACCTCGGTGGTCTGTTTCACCTCTTCAACGGCGGCTGTCGTCTCTGAGATCGAGGTCGCAGTCTCCTGGGCACCAGAAGCGGTCTGAGCCATCGTCGTCATCAGTTCGCTGACTGATGAGGCAAGGATGTTCACCCCCTCCAGGATCTCCCGGTCCAGGGTACGCAGGTTCTCCAGCATCATGCGTGTGGAATCGACCAGGACTCCCACCTCGTCGTTCCGCTCTTCGCGGGGGATCTCGATCCTCAGATCACCCGACGCCACCTTCCGGGTGACATCGGCCAACCGTTCGAGCGGGGTCGCCACACTTGTGGTGAGCACAGAGATCAGCAGGATTGCAATTACACCGGCAAAGACCACCGTACCGATGATCAGCAGGACTGCATTGGCAAAGGTGGTATCACCCTGTCTGCTGATCTTCCCTGCATCGGCGTTCACCTGTTCAGAGAGTGTCTCGAGCGCAGTATCCACGGCAGCCCTCGTATTCATCAGCGGGCTGCCATCCTTGACAGCATCGCTAATCTCTGAACTTTTAGCCGTTTTGACCTCGTTGAGCGTCTCTTTTATGCCATCCTGGTAGGTTGTCCAGTTTTTATCAAATTCTGCAAGGGTGGTCTGTTGCTCTGCACTCAACGGGGATGATCGAACGACCTGCATCTCGGTGTTGATGGTGGCGATATCCGTATTGATATCCAGTTCAAGCTGCGTCCGTTCATCAGGGATGATGATATACTTGAAGAGGTCCCCCCGGAGTTTGAAGAGGGTGCTGTCGGCGACCCCGACATGCTCGATGGTCACGGTGTGATCGGCATAGAGCGTCGTCATGCCATCGTTAATATTCTTCATATTGACGAATCCCACGATACCCACGACGACCAGGGCCAGCATGAAGATCACGAACGCAATGATCAGTTTGGTCCGAATCTTCTTATTATTGAAATAGTTCATCTGCTCCCCTCGAAATTCCTGATAATGATCTCACGCACCATACTCATAATTCCTTCCAGTTCAGATCCCGGCATCAACCTCTTCATGGACAGGGATCCTGGGATCTCCCAGCAGTTTTTCACCATCCAACACAATCAGTCCATCGGCCGTCATCCCCCGGAGGTGCTCCTCCCCGATGGAGGAGATGGTGAGGGGAAGAGGGATCAGGCTCTCGGTATCCACATGTCGGACCCCGACGATCAGGTCAGCAAGGATCCCGAATGCCATGCTGCCGTTGTCCAGGATGATCACCTTGTTCTGGTTGGTGATTCCCTGATCCGGTAATCCAAAGAACTTCTTCAGGTCGACGATCGAGAAAATCTCTCCCCTGACATTGATGATTCCAAAGACGAACGGGGGCGTGCAGGGGAGAGGAGTATACTGTTGAAGGGGGAGCACCTCGCGGATCTCCGAGACCTCGATACCATACCGCTCTGTTCCCATCTCAAATTCGAGGATCTCGCAGGTATCGAGGGGGATCGCCCCTTCCCCCTCCACCTGAGCCAGAGCCCTGGCTCGCTCTGCAAGTATACGTCTCACCGTCTCAGCATCCGCCGACCCACCGACCATCCCGTACTCTTCCTGATTCATACCTGCTCACCCAACCTCTCCATCGTGGCCTTGACGATTCGGGCCAGGCTCGCGGAGTTCAGGCCCCCCGAGTCAGGGATCTCCTCGTTCTCTCCCCTGGTGGCGAGGATCCGCTGGGTGATGCCGAACTGCCTGACCGCCTCATCGATCTCCCCCCTGCGAAGGGCGAGGTTCCCGAGGTCATAGTGTGCGAGGACGGCATTCTGATCGAGGTACAGAACCCGCTGCAGTGACCGTATGGCTTCCCCCTCCTCGTCCAGTTCCTGGAGGATGCTGGACATCAGATAATGGAACACCGGTTCTGTCCGTCTGGCCAGGATCGCCTGCTCGCACCACTCCTTCGCCTCGGTCAGGTCTCCCTGGTTGGCAGAGCAACGGGAGAGAAGTGCCATCATGTCAGCATCGCCCGGCCTGATCTCCAGCACCTTCTGCCCCCGCTCCATCGCGTCACGATACCTCCGCCGGGTAAAGAGAGTTTTGGCTTCGTTCCGGAAGATCGCCAGGTCGGCCGGTTCTGGTGCCGGTACCGGCCTGATCTGGTCAGGCGCCCCCGATGTCGCCGGCAGAAGAGCGCGTGGCAAGTTCTTCACCCGGGAGGGCTGGACTGCCGGTGGTGCGACCACTGGCCCGGTCCTCTCCTGCTGGAAGCTCCCTACCTTCTTCTGATAGAGCATCGCCTGGGGGAAAATGATTCCTTTGAATTGAGGGAAGAGATGGGCCGAGACCTCGGTAACGCTCACGATCAGCCAGCCATCCTGATTGAGGTGCTCAAAGAAGTGACTGACGACGCTTCGGGCCTGCCCAGGCGAGAAATACATCAGCACGTTCCTGCAGAGGATGATATCGAACGCACTGAAATCCAACGGAGAACTGGGAGGGGGATTGACCAGGTTATACCTGGAGAAGGTCACCATCCTTTTTACTGCCGGGATCACCTCATACGTCCCTCTTCCTACCTCGGTGAAGTATGTTCTCTTCAGCCAGGGTTCAGTCTCCCGAAATGACCACTCGGTATAGATCCCCTGGCTGGCCTTCTTCAGAACATCAGGGTTGATGTCGGTGGCATGGATGGTGACCCTCCAATCCTCGATATCTGGGATGAGCCGGTGGAGGAGGATAGCCACCGAGTACGGCTCCTCCCCGCTTGAACACCCGGCACACCAGATCCTGATCTGCTGGTCGGTTCCCCTCCGGCTCTGTATCAACGTCGGGAAGATCGTCTCTTTCAGGATCGAAAAGACCTGGTTCTCCCGGAAGAAGTAGGTCTCTCCTATGGTCAGATACCGTGCAAGCACCTCGATCTCCCTGCTCTCAGGGGGTGCATCTATCAACCATTCGACGAATGCTTCAGGGGAGGAAATACCGAGTTCCCCGGCGGCCGCGGTGATCCCTCTGGTCAGATCCCCCCACCGGCCCTCTGGATAGAAGAGGCCAAGCATCGCGGTGACCCGATTGCTGATCACCCTCAACTGGATCTCTGAAAAGGGGATCATACCCGCGGAACCCCGGGGTGTTGCTCGCTGGCAGAATCAAAAATCTCAATCTCTGAAGCGGAGAGGAACGCATCGACATCCTGGATGAAGATCAGATCCCCCTGATCCCTGAGCACACCTCTGATCAATCCATTGCCAGGGAGGATGGTATCGAGGGGGACCTCGCCCCCCACCCGGGGTCCATAGACACCCAAAACCCCATCGACGAGTAGAGCGACAACCCGATCTGCCGTGTGCACAATCAACAACTGATCTGATAACTGGAGTTCCCGTTCAGGCCGGTGCAGGATCCTGCGCATATTCATCACCGGGATGACCGTACCTCCGATATTGAGGAGGCCCAGCACAGTCGCGGGTGCACCCGGGACTGGCGTGATCGCCACCGCCCTGACCACCCGCTGAACCTGCCTGAGTTCGATTCCGAACCTCTGCCCATCGAGGTCGAAGAGGATCATCTCACGGTTCGTTTCCGCCACCGGCATTGCTGCTCCGCATCTCTCATCCTGCCAATCCCTCTTCATCAGATCCACCGGGGCCTAACAGATCCCATTCGAAGGCTGGACTAAAAAGAGTTGTGAGGAACGGCATCGGATCGACATCAGTGAGACGATCGTATCCCCGCTCTTCCTCTCCAGAATTGATAGACCTCGAACCAGAGGACGCTCCCAATCTTCCCCATCTCGGTCCGGACGCCGGTGGCCCGAACCTCCACCAGTCCCAGCCCCTGTATGACCAGCGTCCTAGAGTAGAACAAAGGGTTGATCGTCCCCGCCCAGTCGGTCCGTCCCGTATCCGATCAGGATAAGTAAAAAAAGTGGTGAACGGGATCAGAAGAGATCCCGCCGGCCTCGGGTCACTTCAGACCTGGAGCAGTTCAATCTTGATGTCTTTTGCCTCGTCGCCGAGGTGGATAAGGGCGCAGTAGCCGTCTGATGCAGGTCCTGGATTGACGACCTTGACACCATCGACATCTGCGACACCCCGCTGCTCGTGCACATGGGCACAGCAGACGAGGTCGAAGTCTTTCATGTGGTTCCTGACACTCTCACTGCCGACGTGATCTTCGCCGACAAGGTCAAGCACTCCTTTTGGTGGGGCGTGGGAGACCAATACATTATGGATAGACCGCTCCATGGTGGAGATTACCTGGGTCAGTATCTGATCGATCTCTTCTTCCTTTAATTCAAAGGGTGTACTGAATGGGGTGGGATTGGATCCACCGATACCTGCAAGAGTCACCTTTCCTAAGGAGAGGCGCGAGCCGTGGAGATTGACTCCATCGGAATGCTCGATCACGTCTATGATCTCCCGTGGGTCGCAGTTGCCAGGAACGGCAAAGCTGGGTACATCTATTCGAGAGAACAGGGCATCTACCGGGTCAAGAGGTCCAAAGTTGGTTATGTCCCCGGCTATGATCATCGCATCGGCTCCAATTTCGAGAAAGGATTCAAGTTTTCCGAATTGTCCATGCAGATCTGCTATCAATAGCACATCCATCATAGTACATCATTCGACCGATTGGTAAAAAACCTTAATGTCGGATCCGCCAAGATCCAGTCAGTTTTCCGGTCAAAGAGAGGTGGCCGAGCATGTGGACGGTCTCGGGCAATAACGGCCGGGGAGCCGAATTTGCAAGCCGAGTGGCCGGAAGCGGCATAAACTGATGAGCATGGACGATTCCCCTATCTGCAACCCAGCGAATGAGTTTTCCAGTCGCCCGCTCACTCTCGTCATCGTCGCAGGGCAACCCCACGATCATGTCCACCACCGGGGTGATCCCTGCCTCCCTGCAGAGGTCGACCGCCTCCTCGACGGCCGACACCGTGTGCCCCCGTCCGAGTGCGGTCAGCACACGGTCGCTCCCGGACTGTGCTCCGAAGTGGAGGCGGGTATTGCTGCAGTAGGTACAGATCAGGTCGAGAGCCTCTGGGGTGATGAACTCCGGCCTGACCTCGCTGGGGAACGTCCCGATGTAGACCGCTCCGGAGAGCCTTCTAAGCAGGTGCTCGACCTTATCAAGCCGGGGATGGATGCCGTCTGAACCGTAGGCCAGGGCGTTCGGGGTGACACACCGCACATCCCGGCACCGCTCGGCCGCCCGGACCACCGCCTCGATCGAACGATGACGCATGCAGTGGCCGAAGATCTGGGGGGTCTGACAGTATCCGCACCGATGCGGACATCCACGGCTGATCTCGATATATCCCTTCACCTGCGAGAACGGTGGGAATGCGTCCAGCACCACACTGGACCGGGCCGGCGTATACTCATCGCTGGTTGCGACCCCCGACGGGATCCTCCCGTCCCCTTCCTCGATGGCAGCAAGGAGGGAAGGCAGGGTATGTTCCCCCTCGCCCACCACCACGTAATCAGCCCAGGTCGCCGCCTCCTGATAGCAGGCCGTTGCATAGGGCCCGCCGGCGATGGTGATGCAGGGGGCCGTCCGGATCTCTTCTTTCAGAGCCGGCGCAGAGAGGGAGTTCAGGCTGTAGCAGGTCACATCCGGGATCGGCCGATCCACCAGGTCCATGGTGAACCCGGCCTGTTCGCAGGCCGCTGCCAGTATCGCATAGGTGTTACGTGCCGCCTGGATCCGCCGCCAATGTACCTGCATCGCTCTTCCCCAGAGTATCTGCGCAAAACCGGATAAAGGGATGACCAGATCGGTTCTGTATGATTTATTACCAAGGAGCGCTATCGTAACTTATTGTTGTGATAAATCATGAAAGATCTAACCGTGCGTCTGGACTATGGTGAGTTGCCCGAGATCTTCACCTGTTATGGAGAGAATGTTTCACCGCGAATCGTCTACGGTCCCCTCGATCCAGCGGTGAAGTCACTCGCCGTCGTGGCCATCAATCCGTTTGAACCGGGCTGTACCTTCACCACCTGGCTGATCTGCAACATTCCGCCGGTTGTCGTGGTCCCACCCAGAATTCCCAAAGAAAAGGTGATCGATCTTCCCTTCTCCGCCATTCAGGGGATGAACGACTTTGGAACGATCGGGTATCGGGGACCCTGCCCAAAGGAGGGGGAGACCCATCAGATCACCTTCAAGGTCTATGGGCTTGACAGCCAGCTGGACCTTCCCGGCGGGTTCACCAAAGACGAGTTGAACGCTGCAATGCAGGGGCATGTGATTCAGTTCGGGAACACCATCGCGATGTACAGGCGCTGATCTCTGATTCAAAGATTATTTATAGGATCAATCCGATTTTGATACCTATGAAACCCCTGACGGTGCGAATCTCTGTAAAGAACCTGCCACCCCAGTATACCTGCGATGGTAACAATGTCTCACCAGCGCTTGAGGTCGATGGAATCGAAGAGAACGGCATTGCGTCCCTTGCCCTCATGATGACTGACGCCGATGCCCCGGGTGGCGGCACATTTCCCCACTGGCTGATCTGGAATATGGACGTGGTCTCGATCGTCCCAGAGAACATCCCAAAGGATCTGACCGTCTCGTTCCCAATCAGTGCTGTGCAGGGAAAGAACGCAAAAGGTGAGATCGGATACAGCGGACCCTGTCCACCGAACGGGCAGGCACACCGGTATGAGATCAAGGTCTATGGGCTCGACACCAGACTTGAACTGGCGCCCGGTTCAGAACAGGAAGACCTGGTCAAAGCGATGCAGGGGCATGTGATCCAGTTCGGCACGACATCGGTCGTCTATGGCCGATAACTACTCGTTTTTTTTGATGACTATCGATCGTACCTACGGTGAAAGGTTCAGATCAGCCCAAGACCGGTCAGGTCGCTCATAATCCTCTGCACGGCTCGCTCTGCGTCCACCGTATGTTTCCCGCCGGTGATGATCATTTTTCCCGAACCGAAGAGGAGGAGCACGACCTTGGGATCGTCGAGCCGATAGACCAGGCCAGGGAATTGTTCTGGCTCGTACTCGATCTTGTTGAGGTTGAATCCAACTGCGATCTTATTCAGGTTGATCGTCGAACCCAGGTCTGCAGAGGTCACGATGTTCTGGACCGTGTAGGTTGGCGTTCCATCGATCTCAACCCCGATTGCCCTGAGCATATCTGAGAGGAGAGCAATCCCCCGGTCAAGAATGTCGATACTCTTAGCCCCCGTCAGCACCACCTTGCCTGAGTTGAAAACCAGAGCTGCAATCTTTGGATCCTTGATTCGGATCACGACTCCAGGGAAACGCTTCTTGTCGTACTCTGCACCCTCCAACTGAGAGGCGATGGCCGGGAGGTCCAGATGATCGGTCACCTTTGCAGAAGCAACAATGTTCTCAATCTTGAGTGAATCCTCTGGCCTCTTGTCCATGGTTAATTAAATGCCACAGAGCAGTATATAAAAAATGTGGTATTACTCGTCCAGGGTTGAGGTATCCCCGGGATCGAGTCCCATCTCCTGAGCCTTTAAGACCCTGCGCATGATCTTTCCTGATCGCGTCTTAGGCAGCGAGTCGACGAACTCGATCTCTGAAGGCATCGCAATCGGGCCGAGCGTGATCCGAACATGGTAGATCAGTTCGTTCCTGAGCCGATCGGTCGGCTGGTGACCGACCCGAAGCGTAACGAAGGCTTTGATGATATTCCCCTTCATCGGGTCTGGTTTACCGATCACTGCAGCCTCAGCCACTGCTTTATGGGAGACCAGGGCGCTCTCCACCTCGGCTGTCCCGATGTTGTGACCTGATACGATGATCAGGTCATCCGACCGACCGATCACCATGATATACCCGTCATCGCCCTTCACGGCCAGGTCCCCGGCGGTGTAGTAATCCTTGATGGTGGACCAGTACTTCCTGTAGATCGGGTCGTTGTTCACCACCGTCCGCATCATCGCCGGCCAGGGTTTCTTCACGACCAGGAACCCGCCGGTTCCGGGGGGGACCGATTCGCCGTCCTTATCGACCACATCCACAACCACGCCGGGAATGGACTTCCCGGTAAACCCGGGTCGCATCGGTTGACCGACCATCGTGGTCAGCATGTGCATCCCGGTCTCGGTCTGCCACCAGGTGTCGACGATCGGACACTTCTCCTTTCCGATCGTTTTATAGAACCACTCGAACGCCTCAGGATTCAGGGGTTCCCCGACCGATCCGAGCACCCGGAGGTACGAGAGATCATACCTATCGGGCCACAGTTCGCCCATCTTCATGAACATCCGGATGGCAGTCGGGGCTGTATAGAGGATGTTAACCCCGTACTCCTCCATGATCGACCACCAGGAACCCGGGTCGGGATAGTCAGGCGTACACTCTGCAATCACGACGGTGGTCCCCTGCATCAGGGGTCCGTAGACCACGTACGAGTGGCCGGTGATCCAGCCGGGATCGGCCGTGCACCAGTAGACGTCGTTCTCCTTGACATCAAAGACATGTTTGGTCGTGTAGTAGGTGCCAACCATGTACCCCCCACAGGTGTGCACGATCCCTTTCGGTGCCCCGGTGGTGCCTGAGGTGTACAGGATAAAGAGCGGGTCTTCAGCATCCATCACTTCGATCTCACACTTTCGATCCACACTGGCCATCAGTTCATCATAATCGATCTCCATCTCAGAATGGATCTCTATCGGCTGGTCCTGCTTCCGCCGAAGGACGATCACATGCTCGACCGACGGAGCATTGATGATCGCCTCCTCGATCAGGTGCTTGAGCGGGATCGACTTCCCACGCCTGACAGCATAATCTGCAGTGACAACGATCTTGGCTTCTGCCCCGACGATCCTCGCATTCAGGGCGGCCGATCCGAACCCACCGAAGACCACGGTATGGACCGCACCGATCCGTGCGCATCCGAGCATCGCGATGATCTGTTCTGGAACCATCGGCATGTAGATGCAGACACGATCGCCCTTCAAAACCCCGAGTTTCCGAAGTCCATTGGCGAACCGGTTCACCGCATGGTACAGGTGGCGGTACGTGAAGATCCGTTCATCGTCATCCCCCTCCCCTTTCCAGATCAGGGCGACCTTGTTCCTCCTGCCACCGAACACATGACGGTCCAGGCAGTTGTAGGTGATATTGGTCTTGCCGTTGACGAACCAGCGGGCATAGGGGTGTTCCCACTCGAGCACCTTGTCCCAGCGCCGATACCAGTGGAGATCCTCTGCAATCTTCTCCCAGAAGCCCTCCGGGTCAGAGAGTGACTCCTGATAGACCTTCTCGTAGTCCATTATCGACGAGTTCTGGATAAACGCCGGATCAGGCAGGTGGTACTTGTTGTCCAGTTTCACATCAAAGTCTTCAGGCATCTTATTCTACATTATTAATAATGATCATATATATTTAATGTGGTGGTCTTCGGCAGTTGTCGACAATCTCTCCGAAAAAAAAGATGATGGTAGGGTGATGTTGTACACAGGTCCCCAGAAGGATCCGATTGATGATGACCTCACAATCTGCAGAGCCTCTCAGAAAAGGAGAAATATTTCCAGATGAAATTCAGTTAGCATCAGATGAGCCCTGCTATGTTCGACCACTGCCCCGGAACTGCCAACCTTCGAACACCGACCCTGACGATCAAGCACTGCCCCCAGTGCGGGGTCGAGGTCGAGGTCTTCTCAAATGATCGTGTCGTTCACTGCTCAGTCTGCGGCACCCCGGTGTATAACGATATCGAATCCTGCGTCCACTGGTGCAAATATGCCAGGGAATGCGTCGGCGAGGAACTGTATCATAAATTGACCGATCCACTCCCGACCGGAGATCGACAGAAAGAGTGAAGCGCTTAAAAACACAATTTTGAAACTTTTTTAATAAAAAAAAAAGATTATGGCGTGATCGTCCAGAGGATCTTTCCACCCTTGATCACCTTGATCAATCCTCCGCTCTGTGAGACAACAACACCAACCGAGTTGGTGACCCTGGTGATCCCTGCTGCCGAAGCATGGCGCGAACCGAGACCTGCCGGCAGGGAGACACCACTGGTGTCAACCGTGATGTACCGACCTGCCGCCTCGACCACACCGTTGCTCGCGATGACAAAAGCACCATCGAGGAGTGAGAACTCCTTGATGTTCTCATGCAGATTCGGATCCGTGATCAACCGTTCCTCGACCAGATGTCCCTTGAACGGGTTCAGGATGAACTGGGTCGAGGCGTTCATCACCTGTTCGGCATCACCAACGATGAACGCGGTCCCGACAGACTGCCCTTCTCTGCCTTCCCGAGCGATCTCAAGGGCAATCGTCAGCACTGCTTCAAAGACCACCGGATCGATGTCGGTTCCCTCAAGAACCTCGGTCGACATCTCATCGAGGGTTACATCCTCCCCCTTCTCGGCGTCCCCCCATGCTCCGTTCTTTTCGAGGGAGAGCGTCGGGCCTGGGTCTGCCTGTTCTGGCTCGTCCTCCAGATGCTGGGTCAGTGAACGAGCGATCGCCTTCCAGTCGTCCGCCTTCTCAAGGTACGCCGAGCTGTACTGAGGTTCTGCCTCAGCAAGGATCACCAGCAACTGGGCACATTCAAGGGCGCTCTTCCGGGCCTGCACCAGATCACCATGCTCACGGGCCCGGGTATAAGCGGCCACGGCCTCTTCGAGTGGTTCTGAGGTCGGGATCACCACGGACCCCAGCTCGCGCCGCCGCCAGAGCATCGCCCCACCACCAACTATTGCTGCGATCAGCACGACCAGCAACCCGGGGATGATTCCGGGCTTGGCCCAGAAGGGGACGGCCGTGGGTGAACCGGAGGTTGGGAGGGTGCTGGGAACCTGGGAACTGATCTCAACGGTCAGGTTCTGGAGGGTTGACTGTCCATCGCTCTGGACACCAGTGATCCAGATCTGGTACTGCCCGGGACTATCGTAGGTATGCTGAAATGGGAAAGCCACATATTCGTCCTTCTTCTGGTCTCCCCAATCTACCATTAACTTCTGGATGGACATCGACGGGCTTCCCGCCTGCGGAATACCATTCACCATGACCGTGCTGTTGTTGATCTCGGGGGCGTTCAGGATCAGACGGGGCGCGCCCGGCGGAGGCATGGTCGTCGTGACTGCTGTCGTGGTGATTGTTGGGGTCGTCAACTCCACATCAAGGGTGCGGGTGTTGTAGGTTCCGTCACTCTGGTAACTGGTGACCGCAACCACATATTTACCTGCCCGTGCATAGGTGTGCGAGGCAGGGAAGGGCTGGTCCTCAATCCTACCATCACCCCAGTTCCATGAGATCCTGCTGATCGTCTGACCATACTCCCCAGGCGTCGAGGTCCCGTCGACAGTAACCTTCAACTGGTCGATGCTCGGCGGATTGATCAGGAGGGCCGGCGGGGTATGTGAGGTGGATGTGGTCGTGGCGGTCGATTGAGTCCAGATCGTCGTCAGGGTCGTGATCGGTGTGGTCGTTATCGTGGTGAGCGTTGGGATCGTGGTTGTCGGTGTTGAGACCGTCGTCATCGGTGTTGAGACTGTCGTCGTCACCGTCGGGATCTGGGTCGTGGTGGGAATGGTCGATGTCGGAATAGTTGTTGTTATTGTTGTCGTTGGAATTGTGGTCAGGGTCGGCGACGGTGTGGCGGTGGTAGTCGTTGTGCTCACCGTCGGGACTGTGGTGGGCGTTACCGGTACCACCGTTGGAGTTGTCTCATTGGGCAGCAGCGGGTCAGCAGCTGATGCCAGAGAAGGGATTGCCATTGAGAGGAGAAGACAGAGCACTGCACAGATGATAACCTGTGCATAGTGAGGTCTCAGTCTCCCTGGGTCATACAAACAGTTCCCCATGTATCGTCTGGTACTGTTAGGATAATGATGCATATTAAAATATGAGATGGCCGAAGTCCTGGAAATATTTTCAAACGAGTCCGGTACTACCGCACTTTACCAAATCTACCCCCAATACTGACCGGATTTACACTAAAAACCAAAAAACACATTTCAGTCATTACAATCTGACCCCGGGAGAAGTACAACTGGATAAAACCCTGCCGGCACTAATCTGAAATACTGGTATCCCTCACCACAGGTTACCGGCAAAAAAAGACGGAATTATACTATCAGAGGTGCTCTGCCTCAGGGGATTCTCCCTTCACCCAGGTTGCACCATCGTTCCGGTGTTCCTTCTTCCAGATCGGCACCTCCGTCTTGAGCCAATCGATGATAACTTCGCACCCGAGAAATGCCTCACGCCGGTGGCCGGCGCTGACGACGATAGCCACAATGTTCTCGCCGACCTTCAGGGGTCCAACCCGGTGGACGACGGTCACGGAATGAAGGTTGTGCTGGCTGACAGCCTTTTCCACGATCTTTCGCAATTCCCTGACAGCAACCTCCTCATAGGCCTCCAGCTCCAGTGTCTCGATACCATCATCCCTGACGATTCCAACAAACGTAACGATCGCACCACTGCTCTGCTCCCTGGCCTCTCCGATCAATACACCGATGTCAAAATCCTCATGCTGGATTGCAATCCGGATCCTGTCCTCTTCAGCCATGGTATTCATCCTCCTGCAACCGGGGGAAAAACCGCCACTTCGTCTTCGTCTGCAACGACCGTTGTCGCTGCCTCTGTCCGGTTCACCCGGATGCCGTTCTGCATGAGGATCACATACTCCCGAAAGGTCCCGTCCTCACCAAAGAGTGCCGTTGCTGCTTCATTCCGCTCTCTGCAGACGATCTGTACCGCCTCTGTGATCGTGGTCCCCTCAGGTACCACGAGTTGAATCCGCTCGCCGAGCAGTTCACGGAACTGGGCGAAGAATCTGATAGTTATCGCTGTCATCCTGGTTACTCCTTCTGCGGTGAACCGCAGACCTCGCAGTGTGGGTTTGCCGCGACGGTGATCTCCTCGGTCCGGCTATTGAGACCGTCCCAGAGCAGCAACCTTCCGGCGAGCAGAGTTCCGGTCCCGGTCAGGTACTTGATCACCTCGCCTGCCTGGATCATTCCGATGATCCCGGGAGTCACGCCGACCACCGGAAAGACCTCCTTTGGAGGGGCATGGGGAAAGATACAGGAGAGGCAGGGGGTCTCCCCGGGAACGATCGTGGTTGCCTGGCCATGGAATCCTCTGATCGCACCATGAAAAAGGGGGATCCCTTTGCTCAGGGCGGTCTGATTCAGCAGGAACCGGATCGGGTAGTTATCCATCGCGTCGACGATCCCATCGGCATCCCCGACCAGATCCCCGATGTTCCCGGCATCGATCGTCTCGTGGATCGCCACAACCTCAATATCCGGATTCAGGGCCTGCAGTTTCTCCTCTGCAGAGATGACCTTCCTCCTCCCGATATCCGGAGTCGAATGGAGAATCTGCCGGTTCAGATTGGAGAGGTCGACAGTATCCTTATCGATCAACACGATCCTGCCAATACCTGCAGCCGCACAGTACACTGCCACCGGTGAACCGAGACCTCCAGCGCCTGCGATTACGATCGTCGCCTGCTTCAGTCGCTCCTGCCCGTCTTCATCGAAGATCAGCATCTGCCGACCATATCGGGATCGTTCATCTGTGCTGAGCGTCACTGCTGCTTCCCCATAATTGTAGTGAATACTGCTATATCCATATACTTGCTCCTTATCGTCTTCCAAAGGGAGGATATAACATAAAGTGAAAGAAAGCCCGGGATGAGAATTGAACTCACCTTCTCCGATCTGCGGTCAGACGCATAGCCTCTCTGCCACCCGGGCACGTATTAATCACAATTGTGAATATCTGATATGGTATCCTGTATTCACTAATGAGAAAAAAAGGACAGGGTTTCGGCAATAATTGCCCAGATACTTTTTTTATCACCACTGGATAGCCAGAGATCTGATAACCACCCACTTCCAACACTACTTTATGCGCCCCTATGTCTTTGTGAATGTGGCGATGAGTGCAGATGGCAAACTCTCCACCCGTGAACGTCGACAGGTGAAGATCTCAGGATCCATCGACTTTCGGCGGGTCGACCAGATCAAAGCAGGGAGCGATGCAATCATGGTCGGCATCGGCACAGTCCTCGCCGATGATCCCTCCCTGACCGTCAAGGATCCTGAGTTGAAGGCCGGCCGGGCCGCGCGGGGTGAAGACGAGAATCCGATCAGGGTGGTCGTCGACAGCCGGGGGAGAACCCCTATAGAGGCTGCGATCCTGAATAAAGGGTCTGGACAGCGGATCGTCGCGGTCGCAGGAGAGGCAGATGAGAAGAACCGGGAACTGCTTCGTGAAAAGGCCGATGTGATCACGACCGGTACTGAATCGGTCGATCTCCCCGCCCTCCTCGATGCGCTGCATGCCAGGGGTGTGCGCCGGCTGATGGTTGAAGGAGGAGGCACCCTGATCTGGTCACTCATCAAAGAAGACCTGGTCGACGAGATCCAGACCTTCATTGGGAATATGGTGATCGGCGGAAAGGATGCCCCGACTCTCGCAGACGGCGAGGGTTTTCTCGCGGCCCAGGACTTTGTCGGACTCGATCTGGCAGATGTCCTCAGGATGGAGGAGGGAATCCTCCTCACCTGGAAGGTCCGCCATCAGCAGCGTTCGATTCTCTGATCTCTTCCTGTTCTGATCTGCAAGAAGAGATTATTGGGAAAAACCGAATGATTCCAAACCACTCGTCAAGAATGATGAGTATCACAAAAAAGAAGATTATCGGGGAGCCAGGGCAGACATCTGATCGATGATCGTATAGGTCTGCCCGGAGTTGGTAGTGACCGTGACGACAATCCTGTCAGGGTTTTTAGTCCCCTTGAAGGTCAATTCAGAGCCAGTCTGCGTGGTCAGCGATTTGGTCTCGTCAGTCCCGTCCGAGCGGATCAGATGGACGGTACATCCGGTGACCGAGTTCATGCCGGCACCACCGTTATAGATCACCGTGATCGAGTGATCGATCGGATCTTTCTGATTCACCTGCACAAAGACATCATTCCCCTTCGGCATCGCCTGGGTTGGCCCTGGAGTCAGTGAGTTGTCGCCACCGGTGGCTGCCGCCACCGTGGTGGCCGCTGCAGATAACCCGGTGGCAGAAGCCAGCCCGGCGGTTGTGGCCGGGACGGTCGTCGTTGTTGTCGTATTATTTACCGTTGGGGTCGTTGTACATCCGGCACCCATCATCATGACAGCCAGTGAAAGGAGCAGGATTGCGATTATCTTCCAGTTCATACGCTCTTGGTTGCAGCGCGTAATTATTTCAGCATTCCGATCTTTTTTCCTCAGGGTTGGAACTGATGGAAGCAAGGGAATAAAACCACAGGTGTAGAAATACTGGCACCATGCTTTCGTCAGCATCAGATCCGGATCGCTTCACTGATGCGTATCCGGCCCGCATCACCGCCCTCACCAGGGAGAGGAAGGCCGGGACGAAGATCGTCGGAACGTTCTGCCTGTATGTCCCCGACGAGATCATCTATGCTGCAGGCGCCGATCGGATGATCCTCTGTGGCGGCAGCAATGCCCTCATCCCAGCGGCAGATGAATTTCTCCCTCGCTCCCTCTGCCCGCTGATCAGGTCCTCGTTCGGATCCATCATCACCAGGGATGACCCCCAAACAGCGGCCTGCCCGCACGTCGCCCTCATCGATCTGGTGATCGGAGAGACGACCTGCGACGGCAAGAAGAAGATGTTCGAACTGCTGGCCGACCTGGTACCAACTCATATGATCGACCTGCCCCAGAAGCCCGACACCCCGGGGGCCCTCCTCTACTTCACCAGCGAACTGCAGAAATTCCGCAGGGTGATGGAGGAACTGACCGGCAACCAGGTGACGGATGAAGCATTGTGGAGGGAGATCCGGAATGCCAACCGAACACGACGCCTGCTGATGCGCCTCTTTACCCTCCGCCAGCAGAATCCCCCACCGATAGGGGGAGTGGCAGTGATCCGGATGATGCAGCGACAGTTTCAACTCCATCCTACGGAGTTCAGACGCCGGCTTGAAACCCTCGTCACCAGGCTGGAGGCGCTGCAGGGGACCAATCAGGAGAGGACGGTGAAACGACCCAGGATCCTCTTCTCGGGCTGTCCGGTGACCGCAGGGAACCAGAAAGTACCTGAGATCGTTGAGGAACGGGGCGGGGTGATCGTCGTTGAGGAGAGCTGTACCGGGACCCGGGCGTTCTGGCACCTGGTCGATGAGAACGAGGAGCGAGATCCACTGGTGGCGCTGGCCGAACGCTACCTGCAGATCCCCTGCGCCTGCATGACCCCCAATGACAGACGGATCGAGCATATCCTCGACCTCGTCCGGCAGTACTCGGTTGACGGGGTGGTCTATGCCACGCTCCAGAACTGCCAGGGGTACAACACCGAACGGCACCGGGTGCAGCAGGCCCTCAAAGAGGTGGGAGTGCCGATGCTCGCCATCGAGACAGACTATGGAGACGCAGATAAGGAGCAGATCGGGGTCAGAGTGGAAGCATTTCTGGAGATGATCCAGTGATCGTCGCCGGCATCGACGCCGGGGCCGCGACCACCAAGGTGGTACTTTTGGATGACGGCGACCTGCTGGCCTATCGGGTTGGACCGACAGGATTTGATTTTCGGGAAGCGATCCGGGCAGTCCTCGGCGGCATCCTTGCTGAGGTAAATCTGCAGGAAAGGGCGGTGGAGCGGATCTGTGCCACCGGGTACGGCAGAAAGACCGTGACCTGTGCTGATAGGACCGTCAGCGAGATCACTGCACATGCGCGGGGGGTCGCGGCCCTGATGCCGGATGCAGACGGGATCATCGATATCGGCGGCCAGGACAGCAAGGTGATCCAGGTGAGGGCCGGCAAGGTCCTGGACTTTCTGATGAACGACCGATGTGCTGCAGGGACTGGAAAGTTCCTCGAATATACGGCCCGGGCGCTCGAGGTACCGCTCCAGGACCTGGGTGACCTGGCCCGGGCGTCCACCAGCCCTGTCGCGATCAGCAGTACTTGCACCGTCTTTGCCGAGTCCGAAGTGATCTCGCTCCGGGCCCAGGGCAGTACCCGGGAGGATATCGCTGCCGGCCTGATCAGGGGGATAGCAGAACGAGTGGCGGTGATGGCACGGCAGGTACACCTGAACGGCCGGGTGGTCTTCGTCGGAGGGGTGGCGAAGAACAGCGGAGTGAAGGCAGCGCTGGAGAAGGAACTCAGGCTTGACCTGGTGGTGCCGCCGGAACCCCAGATAACCGGAGCGCTGGGGGCGGCGATCGCCTGTATGGAGTGACCTCCGGGTCGCCGCGATAAACATGACTCGTTCCATCACCTTTCATCATGCCCTCTCCGAGATCTCAGGATCCCTCGGCGACTTCGGGACCATCCTTCCGCTCACGTTCGGCATGATTCTCGCCACCGGAGCACCTGCCGGTCCGGTTCTCCTCCTCCTCGGCCTCTGGCATCTCTTCGCCGGCGTCGTCTACAAGACCCCCATCCCGGTCGAACCGATGAAGGTCATCGCCGTGCTCGTCATCGCCGGCCAGGCCGACAGGGGAACGATGGCCGCTGCCGGCCTGATCCTCGGGTTCCTCTTCCTCTCACTCGGTATATCCGGCTGGATCTCTGTCATCGTCGAACGCATTCCAGAACCGGTAACCCGGGGGATCCAGCTCGGACTTGCACTCCTGCTCGTCCGTTCCGGATTCCAGTACGCAATCCCGGACCCCTACCTTGCGATCATCGGAGTGGGGATCATCCTCTTCTTCATCATGGCACACCGGTTCAGCCGCCTCCCTGACCTGTCAGCGATTGCAGTCCTCGTCATCGGGGTAGCGCTGGGAATCAGCCTGCACGGGCTGCCGGCCTGGGGATTTCCGTTCCCCCAGGGGTTGACGATACCCGGAATTGGGGACTGGCCCGCTGCAGCCGGATCCATGGTGGTCCCCCAGATGATCCAGACCCTGACCAACTCGATAGCAGCCGTCGTCCTCATCACCGGGGATCTCTTCAAGACCAGGGTCTCCCCCGCCCGGGTCTCCACCTCTCTTGGGATCATGAACCTGATATCAGCCCCGCTCGGTGGGATCCCGGTCTGCCACGGGGCAGGAGGGGTCGCGGCCCTGTACCGGTTCGGGGCCAGTACCTCCATCGCCAACTACATTGCCGGGGGGGTATTGATCGTCATCGCGATCTTCTCTGCCGATCATGGAGTCGTCACCCTCTTCCCGGTCGGCCTCCTCGGCTCGCTCCTCTTCTTCGTTGCGATCGATCTCGGTCGATCCGGTCTGAAGACCAATGCCCTCCCGACGACCCTTGTCACCGGAATCGTATCGGCGGCCACGTCAGTGACGATCGGTTTCCTCGCCGGGGTCATAGTCTGGCTGATCCAGCGGTTCATCATCAAGAGAAGAGAGAACGATGGGGAACGACCAGTTTAATCCAATTCACCCATTTTTGCCTTCAATGAACTGAATGATTAAAGGATTCCTTAGAGGGGATCATCAGAAATGCAAAAGCAGGTCGACCGGCGCCCTCGGATCGACCGAGATCGCACGGGCCAACTGGGAGCACGGTGCCATCGGGGCTGCCATCTCCGTCATCACCCTCGTCTGTGGAGAGAACGTCTGCGGTATCGACCCCGGCCTGGTCCGGGATAACAACGGCAAGGTCCAGAGATCCCCGGAGATGGACCGCCGGATCGAGATCTACAGGAAGTTCCACAAGGGCCTCGGCGAGATCCTTGTCCAGATAACGGGTCACCCTCAAGACCGGGGCCTACTCTGTCAGAGAACTGGCGATGGTCCTCCGGTATGGTTCTGAGGCGAAGATCGACCTGCTCACCATCGACGGAGCGCCCGGCGGAACCGGCATGAGCCCCTGGCCGATGATGAAGGAATGGGGAATACCAACCTTCCACTGGTGTCGGTATATTTATGCCTCGGACACAAATCGATACCCTCCTTTCGGCACGATCATCTCAAACCTCGCACACTGACCGGATTCACCGGCTTCAGTAATCGTGATGCCAGTAATTGCAAGGATCTCGCGGGAGAGGAAGAGACCCAGGCCGGTATTGTGCCCGAAGCCCCGCTCGAAGAGGCGTTTTTTATCCTCTGCTGAAATACCTACCCCATCATTCTCAACAGAAATAACCAGTCCTCTTTTGGATTTTTGTGAGGAGACCCGAATCACAGTCATCCTCTGCCCGCCGTATTTCAGGGCATTATCGATCAGATTATAAAACACCTTCTCAAAAAGCGGATCAGCAAACACTTCGAGATCGTTGACCTCCGAAGCAATCCGGACGTCCCGCATGGGCAACACAGTCAGCGCTTTAGTAATACTTGCATCCACACTCTGCCAGACCGGTGCATGTACCCCCAGATCCTGATACTCCTTCGTGAAGGCTATCTGACGTTCAATGGCATTTGCAGCTCGCTCCGCCTTGCAGAGACACTCCGAAGTCATGGTGAAATCATCAAGAGATTCTTTTGAGAGTTCAAGGAATGCCTTCAAGGCGAAGATCTGGTTGTTGATATCATGACGGGTGATGCTTGAGAGCAGGTTCAGCTTCTTATTGACCAGTTGCAGGGCCTCTTCAACCCGTTTCCGCTCAGAGATATCCCGGGCAGTCCCGAGCATCAATTTTTTTCCCAGAATGGTGACAACATGGGTGTTGACTTCGACAGGGATGAGCATTCCATCCTTTGTCCGATACTCCGTTTCAAATCTTGCACTTTCAATGGTTCGTTGTTCTTCAATATTTTTTTCCAGGGAAGGGTTGTAATAGTCAACTGCGATTTCGAGCGGGGTTTTTGCAAGCATCTCTTCCCGGGTATATCCAATCATCCGGCAGGCAACATCGTTGATATCGGTGAATCTGCCGGGTGACCCGGCGTCCCCGATCAGATGAAGATGCATCGCATCAGAGGTATTGTTGAATATGTCACGAAACTTCTCCTCGCTCATCTTGAGTGCTTCATCTGATCTCCTTTTTTGGAGATTGCCCCACACACCCTGCATCATGAGTGTCAATCGGGTGACATCGGCTTCATCGTAATCTGACAGTTTGTTGGCAACCGCTACAACCAAAACGACCTTCCCATTGACAAGTATCGGGAGCGAGAGGAACCGCGTGATCCTGACATGTCCCACGGGTAACCCTTTTTTGCCCGGATGAGGTGCAGAATAATGATTGACGATCTTCGGCTTGTGCGTCCGTATTGCATCCGCCCATATGCCGGCTCTTTGTACCGGGAAATGAATCGGCGATACGGCAACCTTGCAGTCCAGCATGGTTGACCTCGACCACGAAATGAGATCCATCACCGATTCGTCAGATGTCATAATCCCAATGAATGCGAACGTGCTGCCAGTCATTCGGCAGGCAACTTCCATGACATATTCGGATAAGTCCGTTTCGCTGGCATCCTGCATCTCGGAAACCTTCAATAGCATCTCGAACCGCTCGCGTGTCAACCGTTCTTCTTCCTCGATTTTCTTCCGTTCGGTGATATCCCGGACAACGGAGAGGAGCATATTTTTTTCGTGGAGGACAACGATATGAGCGTTTATTTCAACGGGAACTATCGTTCCGTCTCTTCTCCGATATTCCGTTTCAAACTGTGAAAGTCCGAGGGTGACTAATTCTTTCCTGATATCGCTCAAAGAGGATTTGTGTGAATCTGTAATAAAATCGAGTGGGCTATGATGAAGGAGTTCTTCCCGGGAATACTGGAGCATCCGGCAGGTGACGTCGTTCACTTCCAGGTAGTTCCCGGGAAGATCGTCACTCCTGAACTCGTAAAGTTCAATTCCATCATTGACATTATTGAAGATCTCGCGGAATTTCTGCTCGCTCTCTTTGAGGGCCTCTTCCGCCCGCTTGCGCTGGATCAACGTCCATACGTTGCTTGCAAGAAGGGTCAGCACGTCGATGTCCATCTCATCATAATCTGTCGTTTTGTTGCCCACACCGATGATTGCGACAATGGTATCCTCATCGAAAATCGGAACAACCAGTTCCCGGGTCACGGGAATATGGGCTTTAGACAGGCCTTTTTTGTGGGGGAGGCTGATGTAATCATTGTGGATAACCGGTTTACGCTCACGGAGACAATCTACCCAGACGCCGGCTTTGGAAACCGGATAGTTCTGCTCGTGTTCCTCAGGGATAGAGCAGTGTTTTCGGGTTTCTGTCGACCAGGTGACCAGGTGGAGCATCTGTTCATCCGGATCGACGAAATGAAAAAAGCCGATCCTGCTTGAGGTCAGTCGTTCTGCTTCATCGAGAGTAAAACTCATGCATTCACTGACCGACATCGTATCGATCAACTGGTTTAATTTTACAGCAGTCTGAACAGCCTCTTCAGCCTGCTTACGCTCGGTGATGTCAGTATGAGCAGAAATCCAGACACTTCCAAAATCAGGATGTTCAAACGTGGAGACGACGACAGAACACCAGACTATGGTGTCATCTTTTCTGATGTTTTTTACTTCCCCTCTCCATTTACCCATTTCATCGAGGGCTTTCATGATCTCTTCTGCAGAACTCCTGGGACTCATTTCATCGTTAGGAGCATTGACCACTGATACATGGTTCCCGATTAACTCTCCTTTTTCATAACCAAACATCTTTTCAAATTTTGAATTGGTATAAACGATCACCTCGTCGCAGGTCCGGATCAGAGATACACCTTCTACAGTGGTCTCGAAGATCTGGTTCTTAACAAGGAGTGCGTCCTCCGCCACTTTCCGCTCGGTGATATCCTTGGCAAATTCAAATCGTACATCCCGCCCATCCGGCCAGGTAATAACCCGATCGACGATCTCAAAATCCCTATTGATGAAGGGGTTATGGTATTCCCACCGATAGGGTTTATCCCTGTTTTTTAAAAGGATCTCATTTGTGCAGAATTCACAGGGATGATCCAGTCCCTGAAGTTCCTGATAACAGAGTCCACCAACTGCATCCTTTTTGAGTAATCGCAGGAATGCATCGTTCATGTACAGTACTTCATAGGTATACAGGTCGGAGACATAGATGATCTCATCAATACTGTTAAAAAGCGAAAGCAGTTGCTTTCTCTCATACTCCAGACTCTCCTCCGCACGTTTTCTCGCTTTGATATTTTTAAATCCCTTGTAGGCACCGGCAAGTGCATTGGTCACGAGGCCTGCAACTGCAAGATAGATATTGAGCAATTCTTTTGGAATGGGATCGGATGTCCGGTGGCCTATCAGCATGACTGCTGCAGTCTGATTCTCCCATAGGATCGGTAAAAAAACAGTTGCATATGGTTCCGTTATATCTATCTGTTGTGCAGCAAGAAATCCTGTTTCCAGGACTCCAGTAACGATCATTTCTGTTTCCCTGGTCAGGAGTGCAGTACCCGGCATACCTTCCGGTAAAACCCAGTGATGGCCTTCAATCTCGCCGTCTTTTCCCGGTTCAAAGAATCCAATAAGATCTGCACCGAAGAAGTTGACTAAGACACTGCCGGTTTCACTCAGAATATCCTGTCGTGTTGTCAGGTTAGGGATGTATTGCGCAGTCCTGATAAAGGCATGAAAATATTCCTGGGTATTACGAAATGGTTTTTTAGTCATGGTTCATCCCCCAAAATGGCTGGAGGTAGAGATTCTCTAAATAGATATCATCAAAATTACGACACTCTGAAAGGTTGATAAAACGTGCGATTCTGCGTATATGTTTCAGTTTGTCGACAGCCTGAGATGAAAGGAGAGCCATCTCGCATCCTTTCAATGCGGTGTTTCCGCATAGATGGATCCTATCGGGAGCTATCATGGGCAACAGCCCGATCTTCTGAGCATTTTTTATATCCAGAAAGTGACCAAAAATTCCGCCGATATAAATGTGCTCTATATCTGAAGGATCCATACCTCCTTTTTCCAGCAGAACCTGGATACCGGTCCCTATTGCGGCCTTGGCACGCTGAAATAGATCGACATCTGATTTTTTCAGGACGATCCGTGGATCATGTTTTGAAACAACAAACCCCTCATCTGAATATTCAGGTGCAAACTGACCTTTTTCTGTTACTATCCCCCGTTCAACAAGACCTGCTATGAGATCGATGATTCCCGAACCGCACAGCCCCCGGAGATCATCCCCGGCAATAATAGAGAGAGACAGTGTTTCATCCCTGAAGCGTACCCGGTAGACCGCCCCGGGTTCAGCCGGCATCCCGCACGTAAAACCATTGCTCTCAAATGCAGGTCCTCCGGCAGCCGATGTAACCCACAGCACCTCTCCATCCCAAACACCCATTTCAGAATTGGTACCGAAATCAATGAAGAGGCTCTTCTCTCTGCTGTCGGTCAGGTGCGTTGCAAGCACGCCTGCCAGCAGATCAGAACCCACAAAACCGGCAAGTGGTGGCAGGATCTCTATCGCTGCATCAGGGTCAATCTCCCATTCGGCCGCCCAGGCCCCGGGATCTTGTGGCAAGCACTCAATATCTCCTGCCCAGTGGCCGGGCGTAATGAGGAGATCATAATTTCGTCCGGAGAGTAACGCCAGCATGGCTGTATTTCCTACGAGGGAAAACCGGACCACCTGTAAAAGATTGATTCCATCGCGGGATGCAATATCCTGCAGTGCTTCACCAATTGCCTCTCTTACCTGCCTGCTCAACCTGTTAGCCTGTTCGATCGACCCGGACGCGACAACGAGACGTGTCATTATATCAGAACCGGAATCCATCTGCGGATTTTGGCCAACTCGTCCTGCCAACCGTTTGCCTGCTACAAGGTTATAGAGTGAGATGTTGATGTGCGTGGTGCCGAGGTCCACTGCCACGCCATACAGAGTTGTTTCTCTGCGGGAAAAATCTCTTAAGGGGAAGAAAGGTTGTTGTGCGATACAACACCCTTTCGTCTCCGGTAGATTTCTCCAATTTGATCGAGGGGCCCGATCAAGGATCCTGATCTGTAGATTTTTTTCCGGTTTTACCTGGCAGGCGAGACGAACCCCCTGTGCACGCAGGGAACTGTCAAGGATAGAACGTTCTATTTCTGTCGGCTTATGGACGTTTCCCGATTCGATCCGAATGCGGCATAAACCGCATGCCCCGCTCCCATTACACCCGGCACGTACCCGTATATCAGTTGAATCCAGAATTTCTCGTAGAGACTGGCCAGCGACAAAATGGGTATCTACTACCCGATCTTCGAGACGAACCGTCAGCACTGGCACGACTAGCCCCTCGTGCGGGCAGCCATGACCAGGGCCATCACATTCTCCTGTCGGGACTCCAGGGGAATCTCACACCCTGACGACAGGATAAAACCCCCACGGTGCGCGAACCTGTCCATGAGTCGGGACGATTCACGTGTGATCTCTTCAGGTGGTGCCTCCACAAAGGACCATGGCCTGATGTTACCATCAAGAACGGTTCTGGGAAGTGCTTCCTGAGCATCCAGCGGGTTGACAGAGTAATCGAAATTTGCAATATCAACGCCGGCTTCCGGGTAAAACGGAAGGATAGAGCCGACAGACCCGGCGATATGCAGCCAGTTTGCTACCGCGCCATGTTCTTTTAAGGATGAGAATAACCGTGTAAGCCGTGGCACCTCAAACTCGTAAAAGAACATGGGGGGGATCACAGCTGGTGAAGCTGATGGATCAAAAACCACTGGTAGATGCACTCCCGCTTCGATCTGCGCTGTACCAAATCGGATAACGACGTCTGTCGCGAAATCCAGCACACGGCCAAACTGTTCAGGATCATCGATTGCCAGATAGAGAGCCTGTTCAATACCGAGCAGCTGGGTTGCCAGGGTTAGAGGCCCCAGCACACAGCCGACAACCAGCACCTCGTCACCGATCTCCTCCCGCAGGATCCCTGCGGCGTTTAAGAGAGCCGGCATACGCCCGGCCTGGTGCGGATCCGGTACTGATAGGTTGTCCGGATCAGTGTCCTGCGAGAGAGCATACGATTTGACGATAGGATATTTATTTTTAAAATAAGTCAGGACAGATCCAGCTGCTTCGGTCTCCACGGACGTGTCCATCAGGGCAAAGACTGCATCATAGCCGTACCGATCCAGGGCCCTGATCTGACCCCGTGCAAGCAGTTCGCCATCCCTGATATACTCACCAAGATTCATGCCGGCTACTGTTGCCGCATGACCGAAGACCTGTGCGATCACCGGCACCCGGTCTGGTTTTTCAAAATTCAGCGTTGACACGATGCGTTCAATGCTGTTCATCATTCTCCCCAGCCGTCTCTTTGAGATACCCCGATACATCGAAGGCCGTATCGGCGACAAAATCGACATTTAAACTTTTTGCAGTGGCTTGCCGTAACGCTGCACCCCCCGCAATAACTTTGACATTCATCATTCCCCGCTCGGCCAGTTTGGTTTTCATCTGCCTCACAAGCGGAATCATAGGGGTTATCAGGCCGCTTATACAGATCGCAAGAGCGCCCTCTCGCTTAACGGCATCAGCCATCAGATCGAGAGGACAATCTTTGCCACAATCGACAACCTGGTATCCCTCTGCGGTCAAAACCATTTTGAGGATATTTTTCCCAAGGTCATGTACATCACCTTCCGGGGTCCCGATGACGACTGTTCCCTCTGTATTGTGCCGGGGACTGTCCGGTGGGTACAGGTAATTTACCACCTCCATGGCAGCGCGACCGGCGATCATAATCTCAAGCAGATTGAACTGTTCGATGGTACACTTGGTCTCCAGCCGCTTCATCGCCATTTCTACCCCGTCTATGATGATTTTTTCCCGTTCTACATGGGCATCAAGGAGTCTTTTTGCTTCACTGAGACTTCTCTTCCTGTCTCCTTCAATCAGGTATTCAACAAGAAGATTCACAGACGGATCACGCATATCCTTACATCCATTTTTTCGTTTTCATTCGATCTTTTTTCCAGATGGTTTCAGATCTTATCATGAATGAAATCTGAACTCATCCAGGTATACCCGACTATTATCCAATGCTATTTAATTTTTACATCCATTCTTCAAAAGTAATCCAATGTCCAAAAATTTGCATACATTGTCCAAACTAAAAAGAATCGACATAGGATGGAATCGTGAACCCACCAAGTCAGAAAGATTATACTCGTCAACGGCACAGTCCAGGGGTAAAAACTCACCAAAAATCAAAGGACTCTTCATTTTTTCCAGAGTATGCGCCTGATACATCGGAAATAAAAGATCCACTCCACAAAATATCCAGTGAGGCGACTGCATACTTAACCTGGCCTTAAACAGTACACTTCCTGGAATATATCTGTGGTAAAAAAAGGATGATATCCGATTTATTCAGATATACCGGGGCTTCTTGGAGAGGTTGCGCGTCGTATAGAGCGGGCGGAACGGCATCCCATCGGTGCTGGTCCTGACCAGCGTGATCAGTTCCTCAACGTCCAGCTGTTCCTTGTGCGGAACCCTCGGCTCAGAGAGCTTCCGGATGGTGACCGTCAGTTTTCCCGTCTCCATCTCAGCATCCCCGATCACGATCACATAGGGGACCCAGTCCATGCCGGCCTCCCGGACCTTCTTGCCGACGCTCTCTTCGCGGTCGTCAAGGTCTGTCCGGATCTGTGCCTTGTTCAGACGAGTGCAGAGTTCGTCAGCGAATGACGTGTGCCGCTCGGCAACCGGGATCAGCCGTACCTGCGTCGGTGCAAGCCAGGCCGGAAGCTGAGGGACCGACTGGTTGGCGGTGTTCTCAAGGAGGGCGCAAATCACCCGCTCGATCGAACCGGTCGGCGAACAGTGGAGGATTGGAGGGTGGACGACCTCTCCATCCAGGTGATACTTGATGTCGAACCGGGTCGAGGACTCGACATCGATCTGAACCGTCGGGTTCTCGATCGGCCGTCCCTGCCCGTCGATCGCAGCCAGGTCGACCTTGGCGATCCAGTAATGGACCCGGTCGCTGAGGATCTCGATCAACATCGGCACCCGTGACTCGGCGACGATACTCTTCACCCAGTTTTCATACTTCTCATAGAACCCCCTGGTACACCGGAAGACCCCGACCAGTTCTGTCTCGAAGTCCTCTCCCGACTTCCAGCCGAGCCGGAGCTGCTCCTCAAAGCAATGCAGCGCCCCCTCCATATCGAGGCAGAGGCTGTGCATGTCGGGCATCGTAAACGCACGGAGCCGTTTGAGTCCGATCACCTCGCCACGCTGTTCATGCCGGAACGAGTAGGTGGAGAGTTCGTACATCTTGATCGGAAGGGTGTTCGGGGAGATGTGCATGTCCCGCATGATCGAGAACATCCCGAAACAGGCTGCAAACCGGAGCATCATGTTCCGGTTTCCGCTCTTGAACCGGTACTGCCGTTCCCCGAACTTGTCGGCATGCTCATAGATCGCCTTGTCGCCGAGATCGTACATCACCGGCGTCTCCACCGGAGAACCACCATACTCGAGGACCATATGCAGCACATAATCTGCCAGCAGGTCCCGGACGATCTTCCCGCGGGGCAACCAGCGGAGGTTTCCGACATCGCTGGCCGGCTCATAGTCGACCAGTTCCTTTGACCGCATCAGGTCGACATGGATCGGTTCGCCGCCGACAGGCTCGGCGATTCCGATCTCCTTCTTCACCAGCGCACCGAATCTGCCTTCGAGGAACTCGCCGGTCTCGTGGCGTTCGCCGTCGGGGGTCATCACAAAGAACTCGTGGGTGACCTCCTTCTTCTCCTTGACCGCAGCCCCGGCGCCCGGAACGATCGTCTTGGAGAGCTCGGAGAGCGGGTGCCCCTTGCATGAGAGTTTGAACTTCTTGTACCAGCCGAATGGAGCCCTCTTCACCTCATATCGACCGGTCTCATTCAGTCTCCTCTCGATCGCGCTGAGCGCGGCCACCGCCGCCTCCGGGGATGAGAGATCTGAAGAGAGATGAGCATACGGATAGATCAGCAGATTCTTCACCGCAAGCTGGGTTGCAGTCTTCTCGATCTCTGCCACCGACTGTGCCACCACGTCATCGATATCCTCCTCGTCCACCGCCTCGACAGCAGTGAAGACAGTCAGGGCCTCGGTCATCCCGTCCTTAGGAACCGGGTCGGCCTCTGCCATCTTGGTCTTCTTCTGCGCCTCGTATTCGATATAATCAGAATGTATCAGGAGAAGTCGCATATTTCACTCTCACCAGGAAAAATAATCGTTATAATATGGGAACTCATGCGGTATATATTCACTGAATGAACCGCTGGTTTTCATGGTACCGCGAGAGGGTGGCCTGTCGCTGCCCCTGGTACTTCGCATCCTGCTTCAGGTTATACGGCTGCTCTGCCCGCTCTGTGGTATAGAAGACCAGCTGCCCGATCGGCATCCCGGCATACATCTTCACCGGCCGCTGATTGACATTGCACATCTCCAGGGTGATCGAACCGATGAACCCTGCATCGATCCAGCCGCCGGTCTGGTGAAGTTCAATCCCGAGCCGGGCGATGCTGCTCTTTCCTTCGATACTTGCGACGACATTGTCGGGGAGGGAGAGCACCTCCTTGGTCTCGGCGAGCATGAACTGACCCGGATAGAGGATCACCTCGTTCGCGTTCATCTCCTCCACCTCAGCGGTCACGCTCTCTTTATCATACGGATCGATGACGCGGTCGCCCGGAACATACCAGACAAAGTGATCGCCAAGCCTGATATCGAGCGAATTCGGCTGGATAAGGCCGGGTTCAAACGGTTCGACCTTGATCTGCCCGCGGCTGATCCGGTCCATAATCTGCCAGTCGACGAGAATCATTCAATTAGTTATTGGTGAAGAAGAGTAGAAGAGTTATTCTGTTCCCGGGTCGGTGAAGTCCGCCGGTGCCTCTTCAGAAAAAACCTGCTGGCCCCCGTTCAGGTACCATTCGGTCCTACGAAGAAGCCCGTGCAGGGTCGAGACCTCGCGGGGGGTCATCTGTGTCCTGGCCAGCAGCCGCCGGATCGTCAGCATCGTCACCTCGCGCTTATAGGGAGGATGATCGATCTGATCGAGGAACGACGAGATGTGATCGTACAGGCAGGTCATCTCGAACCGATCCGCCAGCAGGTAAATGCCGCGCGGGAGATGCGCGAGTTCATAACAGACGAGCCCCACCGCATGCGATAGGTTCAGAATCGGGTACTCCGGCGAGGTCGGGATGGTGCAGATCAGGTCGCTGGCCGCCACCTCACCGTTGTTCAGCCCCCAGTTCTCGCGACCGAAGAGGATCGAGATCGTCCCGTCGATCTCTGCGATCATTGACCTGATCTCGGATGGTTCATAGTACGGCATCCGCATCGGGTTGCAGATGGTCTTGCTCAACTCTCCGGTGGTCGCGATGGTGAGCGCACTCTCTGCGTACACCTCCTCAAGGGAACAGACCCTGGCCGAATCCAGCAGGTCCTGTGCATGGGAAGCCCTCGCCCTCGCCTCGTTGCCGAGCGGGCACGGGTTGATCAGCACCAGCCGCGAGAACCCGAAGTTCTTCATGACCCTGGCGACCGAACCGACATTCCCCTCATACAGGGGCTCGACCAGAACGATCTGTACCTCTGGCATGGGTTACTGAACTGCCTTGACGGTCGCCCGGAGCACGTCGGGACCGAGGTCATAGACCGCATTTCCAACCACGATCGTGTCGGCCCATCTGCCCATCTCAGCGGCCTTATCTGCCGACGAGATCCCGCCGCCATAATACAGGATCGCGCGGTCGACGACCTCGGCGATCGACCTCACCATCTTCGGGTCGCCGTACATGCCGCTGTACTCGACGTACACAATCGGGAAGCGGAAGTAATGGTCGGCGACCGACGCGTACGCTGCCGCCTCTGCAGGAGTCAGTCCACAGTCGGCACCGGTCACCTTTCCGACCGAGGAGGACGAATTCAGGACGATATACGCTTCAGGTATGACCTTATCCCAGCGGATCGAACTTTGTTGAGCCCACTGCTGGTGTTTTCCAACGATCCACTGGACACTGTTTGAGTTCATCACACTCGGCACGAAGAGCAGGTCGATCCCTTCGCAGAGAACCGCTTCAGGCCCCGCCGGCTCCACGACCAGCGGAAGGCCGTACTGGGCCACCTGTTTGAAGAGATGGCCGAGATTCTCTATCGTCACATTCAGTGTCCCCGATAGCATCAGCGCATCGGTCCCGCTGGTCGCGATCTCGTCGATCACCGCCGGGGGAAGGGACTTGTCAGGGTCCAGTTTGGTCACATGGACCCAGTCTTTCCATCGATTCTGCATGATATCCACACTGGTACTGTATACTTCGATCCACTTCCACTTTCAATGATCGGTCCTGGGTGGGCAAAACCCTGTCAGATCAACTGGCCTGAGAGGAACCAGGGAGCCGCGATTGAAATTCCTGTACCTTCTTGAGCGGGATCCCGGAATGGCTGGCCAGCGCCGCAGGATCTGCAGAGGCAAGGGTCATGCCGTCGATCACGCCGCCGCTGTACAGCTTCTCGATCGTCGTCTCCCCAAGCCCGGGAATCGTCAATAGTTCGGCACGCCCCCGTTCGAGCATTGCCCTGGTCACTTTGCGGGGCACCGGTCTGTTCTGGGCGATGCAGACCATCTCTGCATGCCGGAACGTGGTGTCCGGACTGATTCCGGTCTTGACACTCAGATAGACCGGATGATACCTGCAGAAATCCTCGGGACTCTGGATTCCTGCGGCATAGTACTTTTTGAGGCTGATCGCCGGCACTCCGATGGCACGCAACGTCTTGTCGTTGCAGTACTCCTTCGCCTGCATAAGGAGGGATGTCACCTCCTTCTCCCCGACCCCTGCTGTCCGAAGCAGGGTCGGGTCCGCCTTTGCGAGGTCGGCGATCGTATTGATACCGTTCGCATGGAGATGCTTCATGATCTTGGCATGACTCCTGCCGCGCCGGGGTGGAACCTGCTTTCTGACAAATTTTCGCAGTTCTGAGCGGAGCCGGAGGAGTCCAAGGACCGCTTCTCCTTCAGACTTCAGGTGTTCCGCCGCTGTTGATGAAATCTCTGCCGCGGAGGCGAGCGCCTCAGGGGGTGCATCGGCGACTTCATGAACGGTATAGATGTGATGCTGCTGCAACCGTCCGAGTATCTCCTCGGTCATCGAGGGGATCAGCACCATCGTCTCCTGATTGGATTCGATATGGTGACAGAGCGGGCAGCCGATATCCCAGGGCCTGGACCCTTTGGCGATCAACCTGACATGGTTCAGGTGATGGGTTGGGCAGACCGTATCGGTCCTGATCGCCCATCCCCACTGGGTCAGGGGCAGTCCGATGTTGAACCGGCAGTCCGGATACCGGGTGCATCCGATGAACTGGCTGCTGTTCCGGATATGATGGATCCGGAGATCGCTCCCACAGACAGGACAGGGGCCGAGGATCATCTCCTCGACGGTCCTCCCCATGATATCCTCACCGATCTGACTCTGGTGCTCCTCCAGTTCGTCGAACGCACGGTTCAGCATGGCCCGCGATTCGGTCACCACATCATCGCGTGTCCGCTTCCGCTCTTTGATCTGCTGCATATGTGCATCGATCGTCTGGGTCATGTCCGGTCGGGTGATGGCAGCCGCATGGTCTTCGAGCGACTCGATCACGGCCCGTCCGACCAGCGTCGGCCTGAGCGGATTCCCTTCGATATATTTCCGGCCGACCAGTTTCCCGATCACCTCGTGCCGGGTACTCTTGGTTCCGAGCCCGAGTTCTTCCATCTGCTGGATCAGCCTGCTCTGGGTGTACCGGGGCGGCGGCTGGGTCTCCTTCCGGTCGAGGTTCACCTGCTCGATCGGCAGGCTATCGCCGACCGCAAAGCGCGGGAGCGGGTGTTCGGTCGCATCGCTGTAGGGGTAGACAGTCCGCCATCCAGCCTCGAGCAGAGTCGCTCCGGTGGTGGTGTACGGCTCATTTCCAGCCGTAAAGAGGACCTTCATCGTCATCCAGCGGGCATCAGGGGAGAGAGTCGCGAGGAACCGGCGGACTACCAGTTCATAGATCTTCCACCGCTCGTCGCCGAGTTCGGCCCTGGTCGCCGCTCCACTTGGGTGGATTGGCGGGTGGTCGGTGGTGGACTTCTTACCCTGGGTCGGCACTGGTCTCCGATTGGCCATAACCCATATGACAGCAGACGAGAGTTCGGTCTTCTGCAGCGTCTTGAGGACGCCATTCAGATCGAGCGACCTGGGATAGATGGTGTTGTCTGTACGGGGATACGAAATGTACCCGTGCATGTACAGATCCTCTGCGATCCGCATCGCGTTCGCGGCAGAGAAACCGAGCCGGCCGGCGGCCACGATGAAACCTGTGGTATCGAACGGAGTCGGAGCACGGTCGACCTTGGATCCCTCCTTCACCTCGGTCACCATCAGTGGGGCGCGGGTGGCTTCTTTCGCCTCCTCTGCTATCGCCACATCAGTGAACCGTGCTGTGGTATGACGGGCGAGCACCGGCTCCCCGTCCTTGTTTGAATCGACGGTGAGCACCCAGTAGGGTTCAGGCACGAACGCCTCGATCTCCTTCTCACGGTCGACCATCATCGCAAGGGTCGGGCTCTGAACCCTGCCGACAGAGAGGATGTTCTTGCCGCCGCGGTGGGCGGCCAGGCTGATGAACCGGGTGAGCGAGGCTCCCCAGATCAGATCGATCAGTTGCCGTGCCTCGCCGGCTGCAGCCAGAGCAAAATCAAGCTCGGCCGGTGCAGCGAACGCAGTCTGGATCTCCTCCTCGGTGATCGCACTGAACCGGGACCGGTCGACCCTGACATCCGGCTTGACAGCCTTGACGAGGTCATAGGTCTCCTTCCCGATCAGTTCCCCCTCGGTATCAAAATCAGTCGCGATCGTGACATGGTCGGCTTTTTTGGTCAGTTTCTGGATCAGCGTGACGATCTTCTTGTCGGTCGGCGCTTTGATGGTCCTGGCCGAGATCAGGGATCTCGGAGTGTTCACCTCGCTCCGCCAGTTGGTGTATCCTGGCTCGAAGTCCACCTCCACCACGTGCCCCCGAAGACCGACCACGACCGTGTCGTTGAACGAGTAGGTACTGACCCCCCCGTCCTTCTTCACCTCGACGTAGGTCTTTCCTGCGAGGATATGGGCTATTCTGTCAGCCGCAATGTTCTTTTCAGTGATTATCAGATGCAACGGTCACCCCTTCCTGCAGAGCGATCGCTTCTGCAAGCAGCCTGTTCAATTCCCTGGGATCTGCTCGTCCCCGTGTCTTCTTCATCACCTGTCCGGCAAGGAAGTTGCCGGCCCCTTTCTTCCCGTTCTGATAGTCGAGGACCGCCTGCGGGCATTCGACCAGCACCTCGCTGATCGCGATCGAGAGGACGTCCCCGCCAGATTTGGCGAGGTTCAGCCGTTCGACGATCTGCTTCGGAGACTCGGACTGTTTCGTCTCCACCAGCTGGTCGAGCATGGTCCTGAGCACCTCGACACACGACTTCTCGGTGATCGTCTCCTGCTTGAGCAGTGTGATCAGTTCGATGAACTGACCCGGATCGACGATCCCGATCAGAGCATTCCGATAGTTCAGTTCTCCAAGAAGCGTGTCGGCCACCCAGGTCGCGGAGAGGACCGGATCAAGGCCGGCGACCTGCTCATAGAATTCGGCGAGTTTCAGGTCGCCGGTCAGGGTCCGTGCATGATTCAGCGAGACCCCATACTGCTGGACGAACCGTTCACGCCGTGCATCGGGAAGCTCAGGGAGTTCGATCTCCTTGAGCCAGCCCCGCACCGCAAGCGGCGTCAGGTCGGGCTCTGGGAAGTAACGATAGTCGTTCTCCTGCACCTTGGTCCGGCCGGCCGTGGTGATCCCGCGGGTCTCGACAAAGTGGCGGGTCTCCCGCTCCACCTGCTGTCCGCGCCGGATGATATTCCGCTGCCTGGTGATCTCAAAGGTGAGTGCCTTTTCGACGCCCTTATATGAGGTGATATTCTTCACCTCGACCCGCTCGCTCCCTTTGATCGAGATGTTCGCATCCACCCGGAGCGATCCCTCCTTCTCACTGTCGAAGACGTTCAGGTATTCAAGGGTGGCCCGGAGTTTGTTCAACAGCCTCCGCGCCTCCTTGGGGGAGCGGAGATCCGGTTCGGTGACGATCTCGATGAGCGGTACACCGGACCGATTGTAGTCGATCTGCGTGTACCGGGCCCGATCGCCACCGCCCTTGTGGACCAGCCGGCCTGGATCCTCTTCCATATGGATCCTGGTCAGCCTGACCCGTTTCTCTCCGTCTTCCCCCTCGATCTCGACATATCCCCCGTTGGCGAGAGGTTTGTCGTACTGGGTGATCTGGTACCCCTTCGGGAGATCCGGATAGAAGTAGTTCTTCCGTGAGAACTCGCAGATTTCTGGGATCTCACAGTTGAACGCCTTGGCAACCTTCAGAGAGAACTCCACGGCTTTCTTATTGATCACCGGCATCGTCCCCGGAAGGCCGAGGCAGACCGGGCAGACGTGCGTGTTCGGACCGTCGTCACGGTAGTCGGTCGAACAGCCGCAGAATAATTTGGTGGCGGTATTCAACTGGCAGTGGATCTCGAGCCCGATGATCACCATCCCTTTCGCCCGTTCAGAGGCCGAAACGGCCTGTCCGGTCGGAGTATCCTGCTCCATCAGATCGCCCCCTGTTCGTAGGCATAGGCAGCGTCCACGACCCCTTCGTCATCGAACGGCCTCCCCATCACCTGCAGACCGACCGGCATCCCGTCGACCGTGCCGCAGGGCACCGAGATCGCCGGCACCCCGGCCAGGTTCGCCGGCACCGTCAGGATGTCCGCAAGGTACATCGAGAGCGGATCTGCCATCTCCCCGAGCCTGAAGGCCACGGTCGGCATCGTCGGCCCGGCAAGGAGATCGACCTCCTGAAAGAGCCGGTCGAAGTCTGCCCGGACCTGCTGCCTGGCGATCTGCGCCTTGGCATAGTACTTTCCATAATAGCCTGCAGAGAGGGCGAAGGTGCCGAGCAGGATCCGGCGCTGCACTTCCGGACCGAACCTTTCGCCACGCACCGCCCGAAAGGCGTCGTGCCACTGAGGTGTGGTATCGACCGGAACGCCGTACCTGACGCCGTCATACCTGGCCAGGTTCGAACTCGCCTCAGAGGTACAGATCACATAATAGGCGGCCAGGGCATAGGCCATACTCTTCATCGAGCAGGGGACGATCTCAGCCCCGCCGGCCTCCAGCCGGTCGATTGCCTTTCTGACCGTTTCGGCGACGTGGGCGTCGACCCCTGTACCGAAGAACTCCTCCGGCACCCCGATCCGTTTTCCGGAGATATCTGCACTGGGCGTATGATGGTAGGGATGATCGGTGGAGGTGGCGTCCCGGGAATCATACCCGGCGATCACCTGCATCAGGTCCGATACCCCGGTCACGGTCCGTGCCATCGGTCCGATCTGTTCGAGCGAATTGGCATAGGCGATCAGCCCGTACCGGGAGACCCGACTATAGGTGGGTTTGAGCCCCACGATTCCACAGAACGAAGCAGGACATCGAATCGAGCCGCCGGTATCGGTCCCGAGCGCCATCGGCACCAGACCGGCCGCCACCGCAGCTGCCGAGCCGCCGGAAGAACCGCCGGGCACCCGTTCCGGGTTCACCGGATTCCTGGTCGGCCCAAAAGCACTGTTCTCTGTCGTGGTCCCCATCCCGAACTCATCCATATTGGTCTTCCCTGCGATGATCGCCCCTTCATTCACTATTTTGGTGATCACATGCGCATCATAGGGGGGAATATATCCGTTCAGGATCGCAGAACCGCAGGTGGTCATGATCCCGGATGTGGTGATGTTATCCTTGACTGCGATGTACTGACCGGCCAGCCGGCCGGTCCTCTGCCGATCCGATTTATCCCTATCGGTCGTGCATCGGGTGATGAACGCGTTGAACTGGTCCTCCTGTTCACCCGCCATCACATCACCCGCGGTCCTCTGATGAATCCATCCTCCTGTCCACCTGCATTGGAGAGGACCTCCTCTGAGGTCAGGGACGGCACGATCAGATCCTCACGCATCACATTCACCCCACGGTCCATCGATCCACCCTCACCGTCGACCTGGTCCAGTATATCGAAATATTCGAGGATCCTGTTGAACTGGGTGGTAAAAGTGCCCATTCGGTCCTCCGGTATCCTCAGATCAGCCAGCGCAGCGATCTGTTCTACGTCACTTTCAAGCACCATCGTGTAGTCTCCCCACGTGATTTAAGTACCCTTGTACCGACTTGTTATAACCATTGTGACGGGCGAGGTGCTGGATCACCTTCCAGACCCCGGTTCCATACTGCATCGCCTTCTTATCGTAATCTGCGATCTCTGCCGGAATATACCGTGCTGCAACCTCTCTGAGCGGTTTTTTCCGGATCCCGCCGGAGACCCGGTCAGAGGGACTGATCGCCTCGGCAGCGCGCACAACCCGGACATCCAGGTACGGCATCGAGAGGTAGGCGCCGAAGAGGCCTGCAACGGCCTGGTCCCGGGCTCCCTGCAGGGCAAGTCCCTTAAAATCCTCGGCGAAAGTGGCCGCAAGGTCGGTGCTCACCAGGTACCGGGAGTACCCGCCGAAGAGTTCGTCGGCCCCCTGCCCGGCCAGGATCCGGGTATACCCGTTCTCCCGGGCATAGGAGGCGACAAAGTACATCGTGGCCGCGATCGAGATGTTCACCGGATCGCGGGCAGGGATCACCGGGATCACCGCTGCCAGCGCTTCTTCAACCGCATCCGGTTTGATCGTAACATAATCACAGGAGAGGTGCAGAGCCTCGGCTGCATGCCTGGCCCGGACAAGGTCATGCGAATCCTCGACCCCAACCGCGACGCACGGCCGCTCTGCGATGGCCGCAACCAGGGTCGAGTCGACGCCACCGGAGAGGGCCGTCACTCCTTCATCGCTCCGGAGACGGACGGCGGTGACGATCGCCTCTTCCAGGGAAGAAGCGTCGGCAGGGGGGTCGACCCTGCACATGATATTCCCCTTGCAGGTGACCGTCCCGGCATCGATCTCCCCCGGCATGATCCCCCAGTGATCCCGTGCGGCGCAGTCGTCCCAGCGAACCAAAAACTCTCCGCCGCACTCTGAGAACTGTTCCGGGCCAGTGCGGATCAGTTCCTCTATCTCATTGATCGAGAGGCGGTTACCATCCTTTTCAACCCAGCCCTTCACATCGATTGCTGTCATCCAAATCCCAGAGGTACGTGGAACATCCAACCTGATAAAAGGGGACAATCCAGAACCAGGCGGATACAGATCAGGAGGAAGAGTTAATCCTTACCACTACCAGGTGTGAATGGATGGTGCTGATGAACCCAAACGAACCAGACACGGATGAAGATCAACCGGAAGAAGAAAAGATGGTGGACCACGAGACCCTGCTTGAGATGACGGCTGACGATATATTCGCAGACTGCGAGGATGACGTGGTCTGTATTGCAGAGGCCCTTGAAGACCTGGACCCTGCGATGCGGGACGAGTTGCTCGTATCAGATCACCTGAACGCCTATCAGACCTTCTACTACTACTTCCGACAGATCCCTGAAGAATTGATCCAGGAACGGTTGATCCTGCAGCCGGCCTCTGCCCTGGGTGAGGGGGTGCTGGTCGAGGAGATCGATCTCTATGAACTGGTCTTCACCGTGCACCAGAGGGGGCCGCTGATGGCGGTCAGCGACGGGGAGGCCCTCCTTGAGACCTTCGAGGGGCCCCACGCCTACACCAGAGCAAGGGCCTACGCGGAAGATCTGATCTGATCCCATCAGCCTCCCCATCTCTTTGCCAGGTCCATATCATTCCAGTTCCCATTTTGAGACTGACGAACAGTTATTAAATACCGGCAAGCCGGTACGCCCCTTGTGGCACGGTGATCTCAAACCGAACCCCTCCAACCGGATCCCCTGTCTCCTGTATCGTGATGCCGGTGAGGTCGAGGATCTCCCGGACAAAGAAGAGTCCCCGGACCGGCGAACGTGTTCCTTCACCGCGTAAAAAGATCCGCTCTTTTTGGTCCTCCGGAATACCGGCTCCATCGTTTTCAAAGAAGATGACCGCTCCTCTGTTGGTTTCCTTATACCAGACCCGGATATGGCCTACCTGACCCCCATGTTCGATCGTGTTTTCGAAGAGGCCCTGGAACGCTTTTTCAAGCAGGGGATCAGCAAAGATCTCAAGGTTCTCAGTTTCGAGGCTGTGGCTTATATCACCAAGGAAGATGTGGGAGATCCCATACAGCATCGTCAGCTTGACATTCTGCCAGGTCGGGGGGGTTTCCCCCATATTCTGGTAATCCCTGGTAAATTCCGTTATCTCGTTGATCGACTGCATGACCGGTTCAATTTTTTGCAGGTACTGAAGAACACCAGTCTGCCCGACTGCAGAATGTTCTGCAAGTTCAAGAAAACTCTTCATGACAAAGATTCGACTCGTCAGATCCTTCCTTGTCAGATCGTTGAGAATGTTCAGTTTCCGGTTCACCTTCACGAGAGCATCTTCCGCCTGTTTGCGGGAAGAGATGTCGCGTCCTTCGGCGACGAGCAGCACAACAGTGCCATTCGGGGCAAAAACCGGCTTGATCGAGAAGTCAAAGAGCCCCCGGGTCTCCCCGGCTCCCTGTAATTCCACCTCGTACCGCACAAACTGCCCTGCCGCAGCCCGGGCAATTGCATCCTTCAGGTGACGTACCTGCTCTTCATCTCCCTGCCACCAGTGAGACTCCCAGAGCGGTTTATTGATTATCTGATCGGATGTTATCCCGGTAAAGTCCAATGCTGACTGATTTGCTTCTATCAGGGTGCCATCCGTCTTCATCAATCCGATGAACTGAAACGAAGCGTTGAAGATCGCCCTGAACCGCTCTTCACTCTCCCGAAACGCCTCCTCGGCTCGCTTCCGTTCGGTGATGTCTGTTGAAATGCCCAGCAAACCTGAAACCATTGTATGCTCGGTGTCCACAAAGATAGGAGTCTTGACTTCCCAATAGACGACGCACCGGCCGGACCCGGTATCGGCAACCTCAATCTCTTCAGACACAGGTTCACCCGCGAAGACGTGGGAATCTACTTCCTGCAGATGCTTGACGGTGTCGGGCGGGAAATAGCAAGTATCGTCGCACCCCGCCAGTTCCCCGGCAGAACAACCAAACAGTTCCAGCGTTGGCCGGTTGGCATACACGTATCGGGACTGCAGGTCCTTCATGTAGATATAGGCGGAAACATGATCCAGCGCCTCGCGAAAGCGCTCTGATTCGATGAGCGCATCTCTCAGTTTGAGCTCGGTCTGCTTGCGTTCGGTGATATCCTGTAATACACCCATCACCCGATGCGGCCTGCCCTGCGCATCCTTTTCGAGCCGGGCGATCGAATGAATGAACCTTTGGGGGGAACCGTCTGCGGGGTTGATGGCGTATTCAAGATTATACTCTCTCCCTGCATCGATCAGGTCTACGAGGGCCTGATGGACCCGTTCACGCTCCGGAATGCATCCTTCGATCTCATCGAGGGGGAAATCGCCGGCTATCGGGGGGAAACCAAAGAGGCGGAGCCCTTCAGCTGACCCCCAGATTATATCGGTCACGACGTGATATTCCCAGCTGCCTGAGTGACTGATATCCTGCGCCATCAGCAACCGTTCTTCGTTTATCCGGAGCGTCCGTTCAGTATCAACAAGGGCGTCGAACTGGCTTTTAAGTTCCTCCTCTGACACGGTCAGGTGTTCATAGGATTCCATCAGTTCCTGGTTCTTTCGTTCCAGCTCCGATTCAATCCTTTTCTGTTCAGTGATGTCGACGATGGTGCCTTCCGCTTCATCCTTTTCCCGGTTGATCCGGGCGGAGAACTGCGCCCAGAACGGACGCCCGGTCAGATGGTTTTTGAACTGAACGATATGATCGTCGATAGATCCCTGCTCACGGAGAAGACGGATCACCTCTTTGCGGTCGTCGGGATTCTCATACAGGTGGACAATGTCCTTTCCGATTGCATCTTCAACCGATAAATACCCTGCAAGGGTGGCATACACCTCGTTGCATGCAACAACTGTACCGTCTTTGAGGCTTGTCTCGAACAATCCTACCTGCGCAAACCGGTACAGGTTGCGGTACTTCCGCTCGCTCTCCTGCAGGGAATAAAGCAGTCTGTCCCGCTCGCTCACTGTCCGGGCCAGCGCGATGTTGCTGAAACTGAGCGTGGAGATCATCCGGGCGAACCTGGCATAAAATGCCATGACCGTGTCGACGGTCTTCCTGTTCCACCGGGGAACCAGATCGAGAGCGGCAAGGTAGGCATCTTCATCAAATCCATACCGTACTGCCTGTGCACGGAAGAGCTTAATATCAGGGGATTCATCATCATACAGGAACTGGCCAAGAAAGAGATTGCCCACGTGGTTTCCACCGACGATGATCGGGGTGACAAGATCCCACATATTATTTTTGCATTTGTATCTCCGGATCGTCCCTGGTGCTACCCCTTCCGTGAGATAGATATCGCTTTCAAGACAATTTTCACAGGTTTCCGGATTTGACCGGTGAAAGTGTGTACAGATAGTCTGCCACCCGGTCCCGATCAGGACCTTTCCCCTGCGATCAATAATCCCAATACCGATATGCGTGATAGCATAGAAGTCATCCATCATCGACTGGATCTCCTGCGTATCGATGATCTCTTCGAGGTCCAGGTTCCCACTTTCTGCCGTGGGGGAGAGGAGCCTTTCGAGTTTCTGCCGGACCCGTTCCTCGCTCGACTTCAGGGCCTCTTCGCTCCTGCTTAATTCGTCGATGGTCTGTCGGAGCAGTGCATGGGAAGCGGTCAGCTGATCGTAGGAGGCATTCAACTCCTCACTTTTCTTTTCCAGTTCCCGTTCAGTCCGTTTGCGTTCTGCAATATCCCGGCACAGGGTCAGAACGATCTGCCCCGAACCCGACTGAACTACCGAGGCGTTGATCTCTACTGGTTGAAAGGTCCCGTCCGGTCTCTGGTAATCGATCTCAAGACCCCGTACCTGTCCTGTCCCGAAGATATGCTCAATTTCCCGTGCATTCCTCTCAAGGTCATAGGGGGCAGTCCAGTCGGTAACCGGCCTTCCTTCGATTTCAGCAAAGCTTGACCGGCCGGTCAACCGGAGATATTCATCATTTGCCGTCGTGACCCGTCCGTCTTTATCAACGATAACATAACCGGTTCCTGTGGTCTCAACCAGGTTCCGGTACTGCTCTTCGCTCTCTTTCAGTGCATTCTCATAGGTGTGCCGTGCTATCGCGGTACAGATCTTATGGGAAAGTTCGGCATACTGTGACTTCGGTTCACCCCCTTTCTGGAGGTAAAAATCCACACCGCTGTTGATGGCCTCGATCACCACCTCTTCCCTGCCCTTGCCGGTAAAAAGGATGAACGGGAGGGTTTTATCGGTTTCACGCACCTTCTTCAAGAGCGTGATCCCGTCCATCCCCGGCATCTGGTAATCCGAGACTACTGCATCGTAATTCCCGGCAGCGATCCGGGAGAGAGCTTCACTTCCGGACATGGCGCAGTCGACAGAAAAAACCCCTCCGTTCTCCAGAAATATCCTGGTTATATCGAGCAGGGCGGGCTCGTCATCGACATAGAGAATGTGATACAGCTGCGACATGGGGTATGTTGACTGATAACGTCTATTGCCAATAAATAATCATTGCTTCCGGCGGACTCATCCCGGACAATCCTTCCGATATTATTTAAACCGGGTTCACCGTCACCACCCCAGAGTGGTAAAAATATCGATGACCTGGTTGTCGACTTAATATAGTTCGCCGGCAGTGATCAGATTCTCGTCGACCGTTGCACTGACCATCGGCGGAACCGAGCCCCAGCGCTGCACCTCGCCACCAAGGATTGCCACAGCCCCGTCGACACCACTCCCTGCGAGGCTGTCAAAGGCAGTGCTCACCCCAGGCCGAACCTGGTTGCAGAGCGCCGTCGCCCAGGCGTCGGCGACCGACGGGTCGGATGCAAAGACCGTCACCGCATCGGCGACCCCGAACGAGAGGGACGGCCCGACCGTCGCCGATGAGGTACAGACCCCATAGACCGCCGGCTGCGGCGGGAGAACAAACGCGACCTTTCCGGATATTGGTGACGTGCCGGCATAGATCCCGATCCTGAGCGGCCGGTCGGTGATCAGGGCGATGTCGCCGCCGTTATCGATCACCCCGAATGCGGCCCCTGCCCGGGCCATCGCACCCACCCCAATGGCGGCGATCGTGCCGGCGACCGCGGCCATCGGTCCGACCCCGGCACCTCCGGCTGCACCAGCCATCCGTTCCGCGATCGAAGGTCCATGATCCGGAGTATACGGCTCAAGCGTCATCTGAAAGAACGGATCCCTGGCGATGTACCGCTCCAGGTCCTGCCGGGCGGTGATCATCGCTTCCTTCGCCACCTCGATCCAGGCCTGCTCCTCGGCCAGGATCGTGGTGATCGTCTCCTTAAACTGAAAATGAGCCCGGATCATACCAGCAATGAAAGAGCATGGTGCGGGCAGGCCTGCTGGCACCTTCCGCAGAGCACACATCGTTCCTCCTTCACGATGAGACGCCAATCCGGGTCGAAGGAAAAGACGTTCTGCGAGCAGATCCCAATACAGGCCCCGCAGTCCACACACTCGTGCTCATCGAAGAGGATCGTCCGCTCCAGCGGTCGGGCCGAGGCCCCGAGCGCTTCCATCCGGTCCCGGATCAGCGCACAACTCTCCTCCGGCACATCGATCAGCACCTCCCCTTCAGAGGAGTCGATCCGAGCCCGTTCGACATTGATCAGCACGCCGGTCTCCTTGACCACCGTTGCAATGATCGGCTCGTTCCCCTTCTTCCGCGAGAAGGTCACCACCAGTTTCATCGTGTCCACCTCCTGCCGAACAGTTTTCCTAAGTCAAGTGCCGTCAGCATGCCGAGCACCCGGCCGGCCTTATCGATCACCGGCAGGGCACTGATATTATACTGTTCCAGTTTCTGGGCTGCAACGTCGACCACCTCATCGGGTGTGGTCGTGATCACTTTTCTCGTCATGATCTCCCTGACCAGCGAGACCTTCCCCGGGTTGGCGACGGCCTTGGAGAGGTCATAGGTGGTGACCATCCCGACCAGTCGTCCCTCCAGATTCAGCACCGTCAGGTGGTTGGTCTCACCCTTCAACAGTTTCTTTGCCGCCGTCCGGATCTCCTCGTCCTCGGTGATGCTCACCTGGTGCCGGTCCATGATATCACAGACCCGCGGGGCATGCACCGTCTCATGCATCGGGTGGGCGAGCTTGTTCGGATCGATCTGCCGGGTCGGCAGGGTCATCGACATCGTTCCGGCAAGGATCCGCTCTTTCAGGTCCGCCGCGACCCGCCTGGCCATCCGGAAGCTCGAGAGCGACGAGGCGGTCACCTCCTCCCCATTCAGATCGATCGTTCCGCTCTTCAGGTCGGCATAACTGACCTGCCGTAGAACCGGACGTGACCTGCTCGGCACCCCGTAGTCGACCAGATCGACCAGGATATCCTCGTCTCTGACTGCCGTGGACCGGACAACCTCGAGGTCAACCACCGGGATCGGCACCCCTACCCCGATGTACATCGTGACCCCATACCCCTGCATGGTGGCTGCACGCAGGTACTCCGGTGACATCTGCTTGAGGTCCCCGGTGACCATCAGGGTCCCGAATCCGGCACCGGACGAGTGCTGCGTCCCTTCCCCAACGATCATCCCCTGACCGCCACCGAGCAGGATCGGCGTCCCGCTTCCGATCACCCGGAACTTCGGGTCGTTGGTGATCGGGTTCAACAGCCCTGCCCCAGAATAGGTGATGTTTCCACTGTTCGGGAGGAGCATCCCCATGTAGGTGTGGAGGGTCCGGTCGGTGGTGTTGGTTGCGGCATTGTAGCGCTGGTATGCATTCCGGGGGTTACACATGGTGGCCTGGTTCAGATCCTCAAGGATCAGCTCGGTGTTGATCGTCCGCCGGGGATAGCAATCGGTACCGCGGGAGATGGCCCGGAGGTCGATCTGCTTCCCGGATACCAGGTCCTCGAGCACATGGGCGCCGCCGTACTGGTCCCCACGCGTTGTGGACTGCTGGGTGGCGCCGATATAAGCATCCACCGCAGCGAGGCCGGCATACGCCTCGACATCGTTCAGCCAGACCCGTTCCATTCGGATCGGCGGGTCGGCGTGACCGAAGTTCAGGAATGCTCCCGTCGAGCACATCGCTCCAAATGTTCCGGTCGTGACCACATCCACTGTTTCAAGGGCCCCTTCTTCACCGAGTTCATCAACCAGGGCAGGCATCTCCTCTGCTGTAACAACAGTGGCATTGCCGTCAGCGATCCGCTGGTTGATCAGGCCAATGGACTTTTCCATAGAAAGTACTACCCTTGAGAATATTTATATCTGGGGATATTCCCTCAGGTAATATATCCTTTAATTAGCTGGATGTCAAATTGTAGGTATGCAACGGGAAGCCCTGATCGGTCAACTCGAAGAGATCGCCCCACCAGACGGTGCCGAACCGTATGACGCCGGGCGGATCGGCCTGATCATCGAAGGCAGGGAAGAGATCGGGAGGATCTGCTGTGCCCTGGATGCGACCCCAAAAGTGATCGATGAAACCGTCCAGGCAGGGGCAGATCTGTTGGTCGTTCATCACACGCCGCTCTGGAATCCGATCACCACCGTCGACGGTCCTACCGCATCACTGCTCAGAGCGGTGCTCTCTGCCGAATTGAATATCTATGTGATGCATACCAACTTTGATCACGCCCCGGATGGAATCAACACCGGACTGGCATCACTCCTCTCCCTGACCGACCCGGAACCGATGTCGCTGGGTCTGGTCGGCACGGTGACGCTCTCCCTCTCCGAGATGGTCGATCGCCTGAACGCCGGACCGGTCAGGATCTATGGAACTCTGGACAGACTCGAACGGCTCGCCGTGGTCGGTGGAGGCGGATTTGATCCCTGCCTGCTCGCTGAGGCAAAGAAGATGGGCGCCGATGTGTTCCTCTCCTCAGAGATGAAGCATTCTGTGGCCAGAGCGGCACCGCTGCCGTGCATCGAATCCACACATTATGCGCTCGAAGCCCCCGGGATGCAGGCGCTGGCAGAACGGATGAACTGGACCTATATACCCGACCAGCCAGAACTCTCGATCTTTCCCTCGCTATGAGTGACCTCTGGGCTGATATCGAGGAGGCCGGAGCCCTGACTGAACCGCTTCGGGCTGCCGTGATTGAGCAGTATAAAAATCGGGGGATCAAGGCCCTGGAGGCTCTGGATGAGGAGAGGGTACAGAAGTACCTGGACTTCTGGGTCGTGGTCGGTACCAATGACAGATATATTGTTGACGAGGACTTCTGTACGTGCAACGACTTCATCTATCGTGGCGGCAGTTGCTGTCATATTCTGGCAGTCAAAATCGCGCAACTCACTGGAATTTTTCAGGAATACGCCCGTTGGTACCTCGATGAGCGACCATTCTGCATGAACAACCAACAGTATTTATGATCACCAGACGAAGATCGTTATAACACGTGGTTTTCCATGAGCGAAGAAGATTACGAGCTCGATTATTTCAAATCCGAGGGGCTGGTTCGGAAGACCTGCACGTCCTGTGGGGCATCATTCTGGACACGCGATCCTGAGCGTCAGGTCTGCGGGGATGCACCCTGTGAGCCCTACAATTTCATCGGAAATCCTGTCTTTCGACCGCATACCCTCGATGAGATGCGGGAAGCTTATCTCTCATTCTTTGAGCGCCACGGGCATACCCGGATCGACCGGTACCCCGTCGCAGCTCGATGGCGGGACGATATCTACCTGACGATCGCCTCGATTGCTGATTTTCAGCCCTATGTGACGAGCGGTGTCGTACCTCCGCCGGCAAACCCGCTGACGATCTCCCAGCCCTGCATCCGTCTGAACGATCTGGACTCGGTCGGACGATCCGGCCGGCACCTGACCCTCTTTGAGATGATGGCTCATCATGCCTTCAATTCGCCCAAAGAAGAGATCTACTGGAAGGACCACACCGTCGAACTCTGCGACGAGTTTGTACACTCCATCGGCGGCGACCTGAATGCGATCACCTACAAGGAGCACCCCTGGATCGGCGGAGGAAATGCCGGTCCATCAGTTGAAGTGATGATCGGTGGGCTTGAGATCGCCACACTGGTCTTTATGAGCCTTGGGCGGCAGAAGACCGATCACCCCCCTGTCGAACTGGAAGGGAACCAGTATTACCCGATGTCGACCAGGGTCGTCGACACCGGATACGGGCTCGAACGGATGGTCTGGGCCTCGACCGGTTCGCCGACCATCTATGATGCCGTCTTCCCGGATATGGTCAGCACCATCATGCACTCTGCCGGGCTCGACCATCACCTGGATAACCCGGAAAGCACGAAGATGCTGGCCCTGAACGCCAAGTTCGCCGGGCTTATGGACATCTCCGGTGCCAACCTCTTCCAGCTCAGAAAGAAGGTAGCCGCCACAATCGATGTTCCGATCGAGAAACTCCAGAAGATGATCGTCCCGATCGAACAGGTCTACACGATCGCCGACCACACCCGATGTCTGGCATACATGCTTGGGGATTTGATCGTCCCGTCCAATGTCAGGGAAGGGTATCTGGCCCGGCTCGTGCTACGGCGGACACTGCGGGTCATGAACGACCTCAAGATGGACATCGACCTCGGGGATCTGATAGAGATGCAGATCAACAAGATCGGAAACAGCCAGTTCGAGCAGAACCTGGATGTCATCCACGAGATCGTGGACCGCGAGGTCGAGAAGTATGCGGCAACCATCGAACGGGGTACCCGGATCATTCAGAAGGTCGCCACCACCTACAAGAAGAAGAGTGAGAAGGTACCACTCCAAGAGGTGGTCACTCTCTACGATTCGCATGGCCTGCCACCCGAGTTGATCAAGGAAGTCGCCTCAAAAGAGGGAGCCGTGGTCGACCTGCCGGATAACTTCTACTCCCTGATCGCCGATATGCATTCTGAGAGCCAGAAAGAGCAGGTGGACGATCCCCTTGAATCGTACCGAGAACGGGTCAGCGGGTTGCCGGACACGCATCCCCTCTATTATGAACTTCCCACCGAGGTGGAGTTCGAGGGGATGGTTCTGGACTTCTTCGACGGGTATGTAATCCTGGACCAGACCCTCTTCTATCCAGAAGGAGGTGGCCAGCCTGCAGATACCGGAACCCTTGTCACGGCCGAGTCTATGGTCCGGGTCGAGGACACCATCAAGATGGGCGGCGTGATCCTGCATAAGATCAGTGGTGGGAGCCTGAAACGCGGCGAACGGGTGAAAGGGATGGTCGATGAAGACCGGAGATGGTCGCTGATGCGCCATCATACGGCCACGCACATCCTGCTCCATGCCAGCAAAGAGGTGCTCGGCGCCCATATTCATCAGTCCGGCGCTCAGAAGGGAAGTGAGAGCTCGCGTATCGATATCAGGCACTTCAAGCATATCACGCCTGAAGAACTGCGCAGGATCGAGGTGAAGGCGAACCAGATCGTGATGAAGAACAGGCCGATCTCGATCAAGATCGAGGAACGGACCAAAGCCGAACAGAAGTATGGTTTCGGGCTGTACCAGGGTGGGGTTCCCCCGGGTAAAGAGATTCGGATTGTGAAGGTCGACGGCGATATCGAGGCCTGTGCAGGGACGCACTGCAAGTCTACGGGCGAAGTCGGTGCGATCAAGATCCTCCGGGTCGAGCACATCCAGGACGGGATCGAGCGGATCGAATTCTCAGCCGGCAGAGCAGCGATCACGGCGATGCAGCATGTCGAACAGTTGCTGGATGAGTCAGCTCAGACGCTCCGCATCCAGCCAGAGAACCTGCCGAGCAGCGTGCAGCGGTTCTTCACCGAATGGAAAGAGCGGGGGAAAGAGGTCGAACGGCTCAGGGCACGGCTGGTAGACCTCGAACTGCAGAACGTCAGGTACGAATCGGTCAGAGGGGTGAACCTTGTGATCAAAGAGATCGATGTGGATCCATCACAACTGGCATCACTGGCACGGAAACTGTCCAAAAACGACGGAGTTGCTCTGCTCGCCTCCAGCACGGATACGCTCCACCTGGTCCTCTCATCAGGGAGTAGATCCGTGGATGCAGGCAAGATCCTCGGTCAGATCGCGCTGCTCATCGATGGAAAAGGCGGTGGCAACGCCACGATGGCTCATGGGATCAGCGAGGACCGGTCTCAACTCGAGCCTGCTCTGCAGGCTGGCAAGAAACTGATCCTGGCCTCCCTCGGCGCCTGATTTTTTTATCGGTCCAGAGCGCACCGCAGTTATTCCAATTCACGGTCATTTTACGAATATTTTCTATGAATCCTTTCATTCCACCGCAGGATTTCTGCATATTCCCAAGCAGTTGAGGAAAAGTATATCTAGCGTTGCATCGCTATCGGAGCATAGTACACAGCAGTTCGTCCCTGTGAAAAACATGGCTGGAACTGACTTGTTTACAATGATGGTGATACAATCATGCAACGATCCCATTACCTTCTGATCTCACTACTGGTGGTACTTCTGCTTTTTATGGCTGCTGCGGGCTGTTCGAAGACTGGAAGCTCCACAGGAACACAGACTATCACACCAGGATCTGGAAATGGAACGGATATCCAGACCACGGTAACGCCAGGGGAGTCTGGCGGGCAACCGGCCTATATGAAGGATCAGTCTTCGTACTCGGTGCTCAGTTCAGGAAACGCAAGTGGAACGGTCGGTCTGAAACAGGTTGCAGACGGGCTTACAGCCCCGATTGCGCTGGTCTCATCCCATGATGACACCGGCCGACTCTTCGCTGTCGACCAGACAGGCGTTGTTCGGATCATCGACAAGAACGGTGTCACGCTGCCGACCCCTTTCCTCGACCTTCGGGACCGAATGGTCACGCTCTCCCAAACCTATGACGAGCGGGGACTGCTGGGCATTGCTTTTCATCCAGATTACAAGAACAATGGCAGGATCTTCGTATTCTATAGCGCCCCACTTCGTGACGGGGGTCCGGACGGCTGGAACTGTACCAACCGTCTCTCTGAGTTCAAGGTCAGTTCAACCGATCCAAACCAGGTGGATATGAGTTCAGAGCGGATCCTGCTGACGATCGATAAGCCGTCGATGAACCACAACGGCGGTCCGATCCTCTTCGGCCCTGACGACGGCTACCTGTACCTGACGACCGGGGACGGCGGCGGTGCCAATGATGTCGGACTCGGTCACACGACAGGAACCGGGAACGCTCAGGATCTGAAAAGTTTGCTCGGGAAGGTCCTCAGGATCGACGTAAACCAGAGAGACGAGGGATTGATGTATGCAATTCCAAAGGACAACCCCTTCGTCAACAAGGGGTGGGCACTCCCGGAGATCTATGCCTACGGCCTCCGCAACCCGGCCTATGCCACGTTCGACAGTGGGGACGGGCATACTCTGTTCATCGGAGATGCCGGACAGCAACTCTTTGAATCCGTGTATCAGATCAAGAAAGGCGGCAACTATGGCTGGAACCTCAAGGAGGGAACCCACTCCTTCAATCCCAGCCAACCCGGAACCCCGAACAGCACGGTACCCACGGTTGGTTCCCGGGGTGAATCACTGACCGATCCGATCATCGAACTCGGCCATGACCTCGGCCTGGTGGTCGTCGGTGGATATGTGTACCGGGGGACTGCGATCCCAGGTCTCACCGGGAAATATCTCTTTGGTGACTGGAGTGAAAGTTTTACGATTGGAAACGGGACGCTGCTGCTTGGAACCCCACCCGCGATCAATGGGACCGGCACCCAGAACGGGATGTGGTCGGTTGGCCTCGTGAACATCTCGACCTCCCAGAATGGACGGGTGAACGGTTTTGTCCGAGGGTTTGGTGAGGACGACCAGCACGAGCTCTATCTCCTGACCAGTCAGGCCAGCGGGCCTTCCGGGACCACCGGTAAGATCTACCAGATCACAGCCCCGACCGCTGTGAAGACCCCAACAACCCCCTGAACCGACCCTCCTCTTTTTTTTGGTCAGAACATCCTATCCAGAAGAGAAGACTTTTTTATGTATGAAGTTCCCTAACAGGGAACCATGCGACCAATCTTTTTGATTTCAACGCTGGTGATCCTCTGCATCGTGCTGCTGATGACAGCCGGCTGTACCAGCACGACGTCCTCATCATTGAACATGACAACCAGTGCTCCAGTGAGTGGAGTTCCAGTGAGTGAAACCACCATCACTGGATCGACGACAGGACCCACCTCCCAGCCGTCTGCTGTCGGGCAGACCACGCAGGTGACCCTGGTTTCGGTGAATTACGCGTTTGATAAGACGAGTATTACGGTTCCAGCAGGGTCACATGTACAGTTGACCCTTGATAACCAGGACACCGGGATCCCGCATAATGTTGCAGTCTACACCTCAGCGGCGGCCAGCACCGTGATCTTTAAAGGAGAGGTTATCACCGGGCCGAAGAAGATTACGTACACCTTCGATGCCCCGACCACACCGGGTACCTACTACTTCAGATGTGATATCCACCCCAACATGAACGGAGCGTTCATTGTCCAGTGACCAGATCACTCTCATTTTTATCAGATTACACCCGGATCGATGAACAGTTCCTGGAAGGACCCAGGTATCCGGTCACCAGGTTTATATAGCATCATCCCTACCTTTCTCCTGTTCGCCGGGATCATGCAGCCGCATCGAGTATGAACCTGATGATGACCGGTAAGACACCGGCCTGCACCGATATGATTCCATCCCGATGCTCTGCAGGATCTCACGACCGAAGTAAAATTTGAGGTACATCATGCCAGATTTTTCAAAACCATTCAGTGGAAATATTCCGAATCGAATGTTGACTCCAGAGGAACTGATACGGGCTCTCCGTCTGGACCTCGCCGCAGAGGAGGAGGCCACCTTCCTGTACATGGCCCATGCAGAGGCCACCGATAATCCACTTGCCAAGAAAGTATTGCTCGATATCGCGAACGAGGAACGGGTGCATGTCGGTGAACTCTCCCATCTGATCCAGCTGTTGGCGGGAGATGAGGACACCTATATGGCACGCGGGGCAGCGGAGGTCGACGCGATGGCAGCCGGGACTCCTGGCGTTGTTTCGGCCCCGGCGGTAGCACCACCGGTACCTGCCGGAACACCAGCCCCCGCACCAGTACAGCCGAAGACCATAGGATCCCTGAAGATTTAGGAGGAACGAACGATGGTAGGAGAGAGTTATCTCGGGCGAAGCGATGCCCCAATCACTGCTGAAACATGGACGATCATTGATACAACGATGGTGGAAGCCGCAAAGAGTATGCTGACCGGCCGGCGCCTCCTTCATCTCGAAGGGCCCTATGGCCTCGGGCTGAAGGCAATCCCGCTGCAGGACAGTGTTTCGGAGGGGAACCTGATCCGGTCAGGGTTCGCCCCTGTCGACCTGATCCAGACCAGCTTCTCGCTGAGCAAACGTGACCTGGCCGCATACGAGCGGGACGGAATGCTCCCGAACACGTCGGCCGTAGCCGTTGCAGCCATCGAGGCCGCCCGGCAGGAGGATGCGGTGATCTTCACCGGCACCGATCAGGTGAAAGGGCTGATGAACACAGGAGGGTCTCAGTCCGTTAAACTCGCCAGTTGGGAGAAGATTGGGGCGGCTGCCGACGACCTGATCAAGGCCGTCACCGCACTGGACCTGGCAGGGTTCCATGGCCCCTACGCCCTGGCCCTGTCGCCGGCCCGCTACAACCTGCTCTTCCGGCGGTATCCGCAGGGGTCGACCACCGAGCTCGAACACCTGCAGCAGATGATCACCGACGGAATCTTCAAGGCACCAGTCCTGAAGGACGGTGGGGTGCTGATCGCGACTGGACAGCAGTACGCCGCCATCGTCCTCGGACAGGATATGACGATCGGGTTCACCGGACCGTCCAAGGAGAGCCTGGACTTCACGATCTCAGAGAGCCTGGCGCTGTTGATCAGAGAGCCAAAGGCGATCTGTGCGCTGAAGTGACCGCACGGATAGACGAAAGGGTGCGCAAAGAGAACAGTCAGGGGGCTGTTCCCCCCTTTTTTTATGAGATGAATAACTCCAGCTGTCAACCCCCGATCTGTATCCAAACCTTCTGATAAACAGAAAACGCAGGAGCTCACCATATCCTCTGTCTGATCATTGAAGAGGGCAACAATGTCGGCGAAGTCGACTCCAACGGGTGCCGTTGTAATCAAAGTACGCGAGCGGTTAATTCTCAAAAAAAGGGATAGCAGCATTCCATTACCGAGCCATGGGTGAAATGCAGTTTGATACGGTGATGGTTGATGACCGATCCTGCACCTCGTTGAGATTTCACATCAACCCCCCACACATGCAACAGACTCCTCATGACATAACTCCCAGTTTCAACATTGCCACTGCGTTCCTATCTGTGGTTCTGCCAGAGTTGACGTTGGTGCAGTTCGGGCGTCCCCCAATGTTAATCGTAGAGGGTAGGATGATCAGTATCAGCCATGCTGCGAGAAGACGGTTGAGATTATGGGATTTTCTCCTCCAAGCAGAATAGGTATCCCATGACTGGTACATGGCATGGGAACGATCGATGATCATGTAGAAGTAGATCGCAAAAAAGAATACGAACAGCTGCTGTGCATCGTTCAGCGACAGGACCTATCTTCACCCATCAAACCGGCCGGCATCCATCCATAAAAGGATAAACCCTTTTGTGCCGGGAAACATTCTTCTTCGGGAGGCGTCGTATAGACGTTCACGCAGGTCATGGATATGTCGAGCAGGTTCCCCCAGGTCGACAAAGGTCTTTAGATGCTATTTCACTCTCTCATCCTGTTGAGTTCCTTTTCCATAGTTCATCAATCCTCCTTTCTTGATTATACAAATCCAAACAGGACGATTCTATGCTCGATGTTCTTACACGTTCACCAGGACATTTTCGCCGTCTATTTTCACATCATAGGTTGGTAGATCATATGTCTTGATCGAGCTCTGCGCTGCAGTAATACCCTCAAACATCTCCCCCATCTCTTTTCTCACGTGTTCAGGACATCCGCCGAATTTCTTGGTGATACCGGCCAGCTCAAGAACCGGCCCGGCCACTTTTTTTCCCGTAGTTATATCAAATTTTGAAGAGTGCATAGGGCAGATGACCAATGTCCCCTCCAACGTGCCCTTTGCAAGACTTGCATTCTCGTGACCGCACCGATCTCCAATAGCATAGAACTCCCCCTCGACATTGGCGATACACAGTTCTTTTTCTGCAATCTCAATATGTTTCATGGTCCCGGGAGGTATTTCCCCGGTCTTAGCAACGGTGACAAAACTCATACAATCAGACCTTCGTAAACAATCTTTTTTTTCTCAGTTCTGTACATGGTTCCCATCGCAGAACGGCCAGTTTTCAGATTTCCCGCACCGGCAGAGCGTGAGCCGGTTCCTGACCTTGTAAGGCGTTCCGTTGGCGGATAGCACCGGGATACCACCCCGTACCCAGAGTGGCCCGTGCTCCCCACGCGGCGGGTACTCAATGATAACGATCGATTTCTCCAGATCAGGCTCAATAGTTTTCCCGCTCTCTCTGTCCTTCATGACAAGCCTTCCGGATGGGCAGTTGCAGGCCTCCTCGATGGCAATCTCCCTGGCCTCCGGGATGTCCGACTGTTCGGTGAGATTCCAGATCCCGCCTGCCCGCATACAGAATCGGGCATGCACGCAGAGATTCTCATAATCGAGCAGTTCGAGATCCGGGCCCCGGATGATCCGCGGGTGCCGGAGCCAGGGCTCGTTTCCCGCAGTCTCGGTACCGTCAAAACCGATCTTCGCATGCATCCCCGTGCAAAAGGGTTTGTTCTGGGAATGGCCGCACCGGCAGAGGGCATAGGTCTCCTGTACGGGAAACCGCTTTACCTCACGCCAGGTCCGGCAGTAGCCCTCGTCATCGTTGCAGATCTCCATCAGAATAAGCGGGACGCAACCGGTCACGATATAGGGGCCGTTTTTTGTGACCGTGATCTTCATGGAGTTGTTTTCCGGTTCTCCGGATTTTTTCTCAGTCTCTGTCATGGTATGCTACTGTGCCCAGCCTTGGGCGTTTTCGGTATCGTCCAGCATCTGCATGAGACACATATTTTCTTCTACGAACAATGGTTCTTCACCTTTTTACGATCGTGAATGGCCATGGGGACTATTAATTATTTTGTAACTTATATACGGGTAAATGGTGTAATACATCGTACAATGACCATTGACCAGAAGACGATCACACTGCTCCAGACCCTGGGGTTGACCACATACGAGGCAAAAGCCTACGCAGTCCTGGCTCAGATCGGAAGTACGACCCCGTTTACTCTTGCCGAAGAGGCCGGGATCCCCCGCACCAAGATCTACGATACCATCAAGCGACTTGAACGCCAGCACTGGATCACCGTCGAGAAGGGGAGACCCGGAAAGATCACGCCGGTCTGTCCCGGCGATGCTATCGGCAGCCGAAAGTCTGCCCTCCTTGCCGATATCGATCAGATGGCCAACGAGTTTACCATGACCTACGAGAAACGGACAGAGGCATATCTCCCCAAGACCAATATTGTACGGGGTATTGGCAATATTGCAATAAAAACGGCTGATATGATGAGGCGGGCAAGGACGAGCCTCTATCTGTTTGGCACCCTGTATTACCCGGAGGAACTCGAACCGATCAAGCAGCAGCTCGACGCTGCAAAACGAAGAGGCGTCATTCTCCGTATCTCGTCGAACAACCCGGTGCGTACGAAGGAGAATATTCTCGATGTCCGCGAATCCTTTTCCCGGTTGACAAAGGACTTCCAGATAGCCCCTGAACCATTCATCCGGACCCTCACGATTGACAGCAAGGAGATGCTGATGATGTTCCCGATGTCTGAAGAAGAGTCGGTGGATCAGGGCAACCTGGTCGCGCTCTGGATCGAGAACGAGATGGTGACGAAAGCCATCAATAATGCCTTCAACATTATGTGGGCTAACCCTGAATGGACCGGGAATTCTCCATAACGGTTCTGTCGCGTTGTCGGGACTTTAAAATAATCAACAATGATCTGTTATCACGAGATCATTTTTATTAAGTCCCGTTAACGCAACAGCACCGGCTTTTCTCTTAAAATAACCTGGTACTATAGTTTTTTGCTCGCTTTCGGTCTGATTGCTCATGAGACAGTACAACTCCAGGCAGCGTTATGATAAGACATTTGTCCAGAGTTACCTGCTCTGGTAACGAGTTGGGATAGGATCAATATTGCAACACCTGAAAAAATCTCAATCCCTCGCCGAGTCAACAGAACCTTTGGAAACGTACCCATGGATCGGAGTCTGCTGCGAGCGAAACATCCGCGAGAACAAGGATGAAACCGGCGTTGCATTCGTTTGACTGTGACATATACCCACGTATAAGTTACAAAAATATTATGTTCAACCCAGACGATCCACAAAGAAGGGTTGTCTTCTCCAGCGAGAAGGAAAAACCTGGCGGTCCAGTGTGTCAGATGGGTTCTGGTGCGTCTGAAGTTGGAATAAAAATTCTTCTGAGGTGAAAAATTCACCATCAACCGTAGATAAGAAAGAACCTACTGTACCCTGGAGACGCTACCACTACTCAATCATGCAGAAGAAAGAAGGATCGATGATGAAGCAGATTTACGACTATATCATTGTAGGGGCCGGTACATCCGGACCGATCGTAGCATCCAGACTGAGTGAAGACCCCCATGTCTCCGTTCTATTGCTGGAGGCAGGTGGGGAGAATATCAACGATATCTCCCGGGCACCGGGAGCCTTCTTTAAGGTTTGGGGGACCGATTACGACTGGCAGTATGAGACTGAACCGCAAAAGGGCTTAAACAACCGGAAGATCTACGCTCCCCGGGGTCGTGTTGTCGGGGGATCTTCGGCAATCAACGTCGGATTCTGGATGAGGGGGACCAGGGAAGACTACGATTTTTGGGAGCAGCAGGGCGCCAAGGGTTGGAATTATGAAAAGGCACTGAAGATGTTCCAAAAAATTGAGGATACTGATCTAGGACCGACCAGGTACCGGGGAAAGGGCGGCATGGTACATCTGGAAGATTCAGCATATCCGTCAGAATTTACTCAGACCCAGTTTGACGCGTTTAAAGAAGCCGGGTTTGGCGACATCGGAGATTTTCAGGCTGAAGATCCGTATTGTGCGGATATCGTCCAGAAAGATTACATCAACAGGGTCCGGCACACCCCTGCCGACAGTTATTTGTCCGAAGAAGTCCGCAAAAGGCCCAACCTGACCGTTCAGACCGACACCTTTGTCCGAAAAGTTATCTTTAAAGAAAACCGGGCGGTAGGCGTCGAAGTCGAATATAAGGGCGAACTGCAGCAGGTCGAGGCGCGTGCCGAGGTCATTCTTTCGGCGGGCAGTTTCAACACGGCACAGATCCTGAAATTATCAGGAGTCGGGCCCAAAAAGGAACTGGCCAGGCACGGCATACCGGTGGTTGCAGATGTTCCGGGTGTCGGCGAAAACCTCAACGATCATCTGATGGTCAACGTCCGGGCCCTCTCTTCTGTACCCATTCCAGATACTCATTTCAACCCTATCAGCGATGAGTCTCTGGCGCAGTGGCGAAAAGAGCAGACCGGGCCTGCCTGTTACTATCCCGGCCCGGCGGCCGGTCTGGTATCCAGCGATGGAACCCACACCGGTCCGGACTTTGAAATGATTCTGCAGTATGTCCATACCGCGAATGGTTCTGAAAAAGAGTTCGCAGGAGTGGAAAATATCGCCGAAAGAAGCGGATACTCCTTCCCGGTGATTCTTATGATACCGAAGAGCAGGGGAACTGTCCTGCTGGCTTCGGGGGACCCGCATGACAAGCCCCTCATCGATCCGAACTACTTCGACGACCCGTCTGATATGAAGAGGTTTATCAAAGGCATTCGTTATGCATTGCAGCTCACCCAAACCACAGCCCTTTCACCCTATACGGAGATGGTGCATCCCGCCCTGGACGCAAGCGACGCTGATATCGAAGCCTTCATTCGCAATGAAGCAAGCACCGTATTCCATCCGGTGGGCACCGCTCGTATCGGCGATCTCGAAAAAGACCCCATGGCTGTGGTGGATTCCCATCTGCGGGTCCGTGGCGTGGAAGGGCTGCGTGTTGCGGATGCGTCTATCATGCCGCAGGTGAATCGCGGGCATACCATGGCGCCGGTGACCTACATCGGTGAGATGGCCGCTCAGATCATCCAGTCAGAAACAGATCGACCGTACCAGCGTTCATAAACCGAAATGATGCACACAGCGTCCGGGTGGATGGTTCGGACCGTGTCGGTGCTGGTGCGTTGACAGGACTGAATAAAAATGAACGGTACCATAAGTGTCGACTAATGATTGGTCCCGAAAACACACCAGAACCGTGCGTCCTGCCACCGAAATCAGGGAGATCGCTGCAATCGATGGCAGCGATGTCCGCCTCCCCTGGCGTCGAAATCATGGCGTTCACAATTTTTCACCGTCAACCCAGCAGAGACGCCACCTTGCCGGCGATCCACCAGACGAACGAACGACGATACTCCGGCGCAGTTATCCCGGAATCAAAGCTCAATAAATTTTCTGGATGCTTACTTCTCCAAATTATAATGTACGGGAGGTAAAAAAATCCATTCAGACTTTATACTCACAGACAGCCCCAGCCAGGCAGAGAAGACCGGCAATGTACAAACAGTTCCCGAAGATCGCCGCGAGGAACGTCGGGCCGGCATCGGTCAACTCACTATAGCCGGCCACATCCAGTTGGGCGGTCATGAGGAAGGTCGCGAACGAGATCCCCAGCAGGATACCGAGATACTGGAGAGCAGTGAGAAGACTCGAACCGATTCCCTGCTGTGCCGGCGGGAGTGCTGTCATGATCTCGATACTGTTGGGTCCCTGATAGATTGAACGGGATATTCCGCCGATGATGAATAGGGCAATAATCAGTCCGAAGTCCATGCAGGAGAATGCAGCGCCGCATCCAAGGAATGCACTACCCACGATCACAATCCCTATGAACGGATATCGCGACGACCGGTACCGATCGTACAACCAGCCAAAGACTGGAGAGGCAAACAACATCGAGAGTGGCAGGATCAGGGCAATGAGACCGATATGCGATGGCCGGAGACCCATCACGTACTCAAAGTAGAACGGCTGGATCGTCAGAAGGAGGAAAACTGCCATGATGTACAGGATCAGGCTTATTGTCGGTAGGAGAAACGACCGTTTGCAGAAGATCGTTATCGGAAGGATCGGGTTGTCCACGGACCGTTCACGCGCAACAAATGCGATGAGCAGGAGAAGGAAGATGCCGGACCAGATGCCGAAAAAATCCAGTCGGATCGGAGGGTTCGAGAGCGTGTTCAGGGCGAGGGAAAGCGACGCCATCAGACCGATGAGGAAGAATGCCCCGTGGTAGTCAAAGTGCTGAACGGCCGGCGGATCCCTGTCGACCGTGAGGTATCGCAGAGTACAGACGAGGAGGACAAGGCCGATCGGCACATTGACAAGGAAGATGAACGGCCAGCTGAGGAGGTCGACGATAAACCCTCCGGCACTGGGGCCGACGATCAGGCCGAGCGCGATCACGGCGGTATAATATCCCATTGCCCGGCCCTGTTCGCCCGGAGGGAAGACCTGTATGATGATTGCCACAGAGACACCCATCAGCATCGATGCCCCCACCGCCTGGAGAATCCGGAAGAGGATCAGTTCCGGGATCGATTGGGAAAGACCGCAACCCAGAGAACTGAGGGTGAAGAGCAGGAGCCCTGCCTTGAAGAGTCTTCCGTTGCCCAGAGAATGGGAGAGCGATCCGAAGAGCAGCACGGTGGCAAGGACCACAATCACGTATCCGGTTGCGATCCACTGGACTTCTCCGATCCCTGCACCGAGAGATTGCATAAGGGTAGGCAGAGCGATCGCAACGATCTGGACGTCGAGCACGCACATGAATAAACCGACGAGGACAATCGCGAGGATGATATGCCGGGTGTTGTATCCGAGTGGAGGGAGGTCTGGTTGATTGGAATCCCTGGTTTCTATCATGGTTATCAGATCGTTATGGGGGTTGTGTAATGGTGAATGAGGTATTGCCCGGAATGTGCAATTTCCGGGTTAAATAGAAATATATTCTGTAATAAGGAAGAGTCCAGATCTTTTATTTCCACCGTTGCACTCCACCATTGTGTTGAGTTCCAGATATTCTTCCAGGCCATCGATGCCGGTCGACAAAAATCCCCCGAAGGGCGCTTTTGGGTTCACACCTCATGCCCGGGTTGATCATGACGGCACCAGCAATAATCCAGGATGCGATCGCATCTGCTCTATCCGGATTTCACCTGTTCCTCAGTACTCAGGGGAGTTATGATCAGATCTTTAACTGGATCAAGGCATTCAGAACGATCTCACCCGGATAGGAACGACTCAAAGTATCATTTCGAGGGCTGATCATCATCGCCTGTGTATCCTCTTTGGAGAGTTTAGAGATGAGTTCAGGGAATACACTTCGAGCAGATCTCCCCGAATCATGAAGGAATTGATGAAGTTCAATTATATGTGGTGCTCACTATCGAGAAAAGGAAATTATGTATAAAACGTCTCCCACCGAAAGCCGCAGAGACCCATAAAAATGAGGGAGGCAGCTTCCCGGGAGATCACTTGAGCTTTTTTTCGAGTTTCTTCAGTTTCTTCTTGGCGGCATCACTACCCGCAGCAGCCTGCTTCGAGAGTTCTTCTGCCTTAGCCTTCTTCACCTGATTCAATTTTACCATCTGTTTCTTACTTGTTGGCATTCAGTCACCTCGCTACGCCTTTGACTGGTTCCCATTAGCTTTTTTCCTTCTTAAAATATCCCTGTATCGTTGTTTTGGCCACTACAATCTTCGAAACGAAAAACCGACCGGTGATTCTCGTAACCTCCCGAAGAAGCGTTCGACCATTCTGTTCTGATTTCTGGTTATACCTCTCATTGTCGTTCTCATGCATCATACCCGGCACAGATCTCTTCATTCGATGACTGAAAACCGGCCGGCTCTTTGAATATGATGATCACATCGGTGCCATCGATCTCATGGGCTGTCACGTACTTTGATCGGATCATGGTGGTGCCCGTTCTCAAAGCGCAGGTATGCACGGCCTCCCGGAGAGCGCTATCAAGCTGATGGTCTGGGCGGCCGGCTGATCGCTCAGGGGGGATGCCGGCTCGTTCTCGACGACGAGGCGAGAGGATCTGCTCCCGCTGTCTTCATCCGGTTGTCGATGAGGATCAGTGGGATCCGGACGACGAAGACAATCGCGTCGACGGTCCTATCTGTAGATGTGGGTCGGTCGGGACCGGGCCGGTCGATGCTGGATGAGGTTGGTAGCGTGCCGGACGTGTTGTGAAAAAATCTTGAATTCAACCAGGAGATCCGGACGAAAAAAAGGTCAATTCTGACCGTACCATAAATGAACCAGAATGAATCTGCTTCAGCCGGCGAATCCAGATCAACAGCACTCACAACCCAGAGTTTGGGACGTTGTCGAACATGGAACTGAAAGAATCCATACTCCGTGATATAAGTTCCTCTTCGTGATCAGCACCTCGTTACGATGGTATTAGTTATGTTTCATCTATAGATTGAACCGAATCCCAATCTTTGGTTCATCGAGGTATGGAGTGGATTCAATGGTTGATCTCTCACATTACTAAAAAATGAGGTAATATTTATAGAAATGCAGCGATTGGGATTATCTGCAAAGCTGGCCCTTCGACTTCAGTAATAACTTCTGGAAGATCAATACCCTTTTCCTTTGCTTCATCGAATCTATTGAACATTTTCTGGATTTCACTGTTATTGAAGCCGGCAAGTGGTGTCCGTGATAGGAGGTTAATGCTGCCATTCTCATTGGATGTGATAACATTAGCTACTTTACCAAAGATTGTGAAAATATTTCCAATAAACTCAGACTCATTTTTTACGAATGAATTGCGATTCATTGAAATTACAACGCTTATTTCTGGAGAGATAACACTTTTTCCCTTAACTTCAATGGAATCAGACTTAGTCATCTGTTCGTGAAAATTTCTTAACTGCTGATACATTTCTTCCTGAGGATTGGCGATAGAGGGATGCTGATTATTACTGATTTTCCCTCTTTTGGGCACCGCTTGTGTCGTTGAAGGATTCTGGAACACTTTCGCCAATTCCATTAATTTAACAATTCTTTCAAGAACCGCCAGCATATCAAAGACGATGAGTTGATCGAGGTAGATCGGCAGGCAAAGATCTGCTGCCGACCACTTTGACTGAGATTCTTTCTGCTCTGATTGGCTTTTCATTCGTTTTCACCTTGATAATATCTTTTCAACTATAATTGACGATCATTACCGGCGAACACTGACATTCCAATCGAGGGGACTGTGTTTTTCCCAATTATAAGTTTGAGTCCGCTTGCTCCCCCCGGAATCCAGGGAGGGATCCATTTCAATCCCTAGAGTTCGTTGAACAGGATAACGATATCATTGAAATCGATCTGGCCGTTCTTGTTGAAGTCGAACGCACTGACCGGTTCATTTGTGGCGATCCAATCCATCTGGTCGAAGAAGAGGACCACGTCGTCGAAGTCGAGGACCCCGTTGCCATTGACGTCCTCATAGAGCCCGTCATTGTTGAGGTCGTGCGGGATGGCTGACCCGCCAGGGACGATCACCACCGGGGTCGTGCCGGCAGGAGCGAACTTCTGGATCCGGTTGTTGCCGTAGTCGGCGACATAGACATTGCCGGTGCTGTCCACCGCGATACTAACGGGATACTGGAACGCTCCACCTGCCAGGCCGGAACCGTTCCAACCGGTGATGAATCCGCCGGTCGATGTGAACTTCTGGACCCAGTTATTACCCCAATCTGCCACGTAGACATTGCCGGCGCTATCCACGGCGACGCCACTCGGCTTATCGAAGACTCCGCCTGCAGAGGCGGAACCGTTCCACCTGGTGATGAATTCGCCGGTCGACGTGAACTTCTGGATCTGGCCGTTAAACGTATCAGCCACGTAGACGTTGCCGGCGCTGTCCACCGCGACACCACCGGGATACTCGAACGCTCCGCCTGCCGAGGCGGAACCGTTCCAGCTGGTGATGAATCCGCCGGTCGATGTGAACTTCTGGATCTGGTTGTTAGCAGAATCAGCCACGTAGACGTTCCCGACGCTGTCCACTGCGACACCACCGGGCTTATTGAACGCTCCACCGGCTGAGGCAGAACCGTTCCAGCTGGTGATGAATCCACCGGTCGCGGTGAACTTCTGGATCTGGTCGTTGTACTCGTCGGCCACGTAGACGTTGCCGGCGCTGTCAAATGCGACACCACATGGATAATAGAACGCTCCGCCTGCCGAGGCGGAACCGTTCCAGCGGGTGATGAATCCGCCGGTCGACGTGAACTTCTGGGTCTGGTTGTTAAACGTATCAGCCACGTAGACGTTGCCGGCGCTGTCCACGCCGACACCACAGGGGTAATTGAACTGCCCGTCCCCCGAGCCGTACCTGCCCCATTGTGTGGAGTACACATACCCCCCATCGGCTGAAACGGCCGGGATGATGCTCAAAAGGATCAGCAGGGCACAGACTAGATACATAAAATACGAAGGTTTCATTCTGAATCACCTGGATTATCTTTAAAATGCTGGCTTTCATGTTAGCCTTTTCCGTTGATTCTCCGGGACCTCCTGTAATAAGGCTGATACATATTTTTGGATACACAAAGCCCGGCTATCTTTGATCTTTTGATCAGAGAGGGCCGGGAGAGAATCAGGATAATTGTGCCGGCGACGCTCCACCGGAGGCGGGGCCGACGTCCTGCCATCAGGCGGGCTGAGGTCCTCCGGCAGAAGGGCGGGCGAGTATGCCAGAGGGTCCGCGTCCAACCCGGGCGACCCGACCATCCGGTCTGCGTTGTGGAGCCGGCGGAGTGGAGACAGCCCACCGTGCCGAAGGTGAGGCGGGTCCGGTATCCCCGGGGGCGAGCGCCCGGGCAATCACCTGGATCAGACCAAAAACCTTGGAAACGAAGGAAGAATTTGAGTTCAAGGACCGGGAAGGCGATTTGAGGTATCAGCACACCCTCTCCTCTCTGGTGACAGGTGACAGGGAGTGACACCTTTTTTGGATAACTTCTCATGTGTACTCCCATGAAGAAGGATTACAAAACAGGTGTCACTGCCTGTCACCTGTCACCTTTTGAACACGCCCATCATGAGACCGCCCGCTCGTGGATTTAGTCCGAGACAGGTAACGGGTGAATCCTTACTGATCGCTCCGTTCTTCATCCCGGACGGCGGCCGGACCAGAGGAGAGATCGAAATCTCTCTTATCCAGGATAACTGTCTGAGTACCAAAGATAAAGCATTGATCTTCACTCTCTACGAAACGGGGTGTCGGGTCGGGGAACTCGCCCGAATGGAATGGAAAGACCTGATATTTGACGAACTGGTGGTGAAGGTCTACATCCATGACACCAAGAGTAAACAGATCAGGTATAGTCGGATGGTCAGTGCTAAAGATTGCGTATTGGCCTGGAAAAACATTTATCCAGGTCAACCAGAAGGGAATTCTAAGGTTTTTATTGATCGTACCCGTCGGGAGATTATTGACATTACTGTGGATCGCACAATCAAACGTGCGGCCGACCTCGCCGGCATTACCAAATGGATTTATGCCCATTTATTTAGAAAGTCCCGAGCGACACACATGGTCGCAGAGGGGTATCAAGAATCTGTAATCAAGATGTCTCTGTGAGGAAACCTAGACACTGAGATGTTCAGGACCTACGTTCACCTTGCCGAGAAAGAGATCGATGCCGAATTCCTCTCAAAGAGCCGGCCTCGTGGTGAAAGAGGAGAGCCTATCCGATGCACTCCGGCCGACTGTCTGCCCGAGATGCCACACACTCAACGGACCGGGGATCGATTACTGCTCGAATGCGGGCAGGGGCTGAGTGAGGAGGCCGCAGCAGAAGAAGGAGAACTTGATATGGAGAGTGCACGACGAGCAAAAGATATGATAGATTATCTTCAGCATCTGATTGATTCGGGTGATCTCCCACAGCCCAAATAAAAAAGGGATTATGGTGTTAGTGCGGTGATCTGATCTGTATCAGCATATGTTTTCCCATCAGGGGTGTGAACGGTTACGATGGTCCATCCGTATTGTTCGCCGGCTGGGACATTCATGGATGAGTACGGAACTTTAATTCCCCCACCCATAAACATATTACCATCTACCCAGGATGTTATCTGTCCAGTTCCTTGATATACAAGTTTATCTTTGACTTTCTTGTAATTGCTATCGAATTTCGTTGAATAGATTTGAATGTCCACCGGGAGGGTGGTGCCACTCCATTTTATCGTCGCATCGCTACTATCTCGTAGATCAGCATGAACGGTGATGCCATCATAACCAGCCCCAGAACTCCAATGTTTTTGGATAGTACTTGCAGAGATATGAGTCACCTTGGAAAAATCCACCATGCTTGAGGTGCTGGCCGTTGTGTGCGCTGCAATCGTTGTTACTGCTGCCCCGGAAACAGATGTTGCCGTCGATGCGGGGTGGGTTGTACCTGTACTCCCGAAAACGAACGCAGCAATAATAATGCAGACTATTATAAACACTACAAGCGCTCCGATCCCCATTAACCCAATTTTGATGAATCTCCCTACACCTCCCCCCGAGGTCGGAGGGTTACGTGGGGCTCCTTGTGTGGTGGGTGGCGGCGGGATTGGTGATGATATTCCAGACAAATTCTCTTGAAGATTTGCCCCACAGCCCATGCAGAATAAAGCTTCCTTCGAGTTTATTTTCCCACAAACGTGACAAATTTTTGTTGATGGGAGTATTGCGTTGCCAGAAGGGGTTTCAACTATCCTTTGGCAGTAAGAACAGATTTTACTGTGGTCCGGGATCTCCTGGCCGCAGTGAGGACATTTCATTAATGAAAATTGTTATGAGAGGTGTTTAATATTTCTAAATGATTTTTTGAGAATAAAAATAGAGGATATGCTTATTGATTCATTCTATATTGGATTTGAGTTTAAGTACCACTAACTGGGTCAATTCCTCAAGAACGGGTAACCCATCGTCTGTTTGTAAGAACTTCAAAAATTCCAGTTCAATTCTATCCATAGAGTGAGATTTGGAGGAGTTAACATTGATACTGGTGGTAAGTGGGGTGAAAGTGTTTTTTTACGATCATCTGAATTTTTCTTCTCAATTACCATGTGATCCGCTACTTCCCCGGCGAGGTTTGAAAGAAAATTCTTGTCTTTTATTACCCCTTGCATCAGTGGATCATACAATATCTCAGTAGGTCGATGCCGCCATGTTGGTGCCAGCGGTCTGGTTATTCGATCGGGACTGGAGCCTCCCTATCACTCACGGGTCCTCCTCTAGGCATTCGTTGCAGCCAACCTGGTCGCGATCGATCGTCTATGGCGGATCTGGCGGGGTAAAATAGAGGGCGCACCCCGATAGAGGCCTCTTTGGTATATCGTCCATTACACGCGTCTCGTGAAAATCTCTCTTTTTATATCTCAATATATGACGTTATAATGGATCTGGAAATAATAATTAAATCATAAAAACGCTGCAATTTTAAAAACGTGCGGCTTTGAACCGTAAACGTCTCAAGCCGTCGGAGGGCTCTGGTCATCCGGAAATATTATCGATACTCGAAAAACTGGATATATAGGTAATAAATTTATTGTTTTACCGTTGTAAATTTTTCAACTGTTGTTCGTAATCGGGATGCATATGTGAATAGATCATCGGGTGAACCAAGGGGAATACGCTCTTCAGTTCCTTCCGGACTATCAAATAGTCCAATTTTCTTCTTTGGAGAATTGTAATAGAGGCGGCATATTGGTTTGCGATTATTATTTTCATAGAGGATAGCACAGTAACTCTTGGCATCCCTAAGCGTGATCTTTGAAGGGTCAACAGATTCTCTTACAATTGCCTTGATTATGTAATATGATTCCAATTCTTCAGCGGTTGTGATTATATCCGGTTCATCTTTGGTAACATCAGATATCGGCTCAACAGGGAGAGGAGCGGGTTCTGGGGCCATTGCCGACTTCAACCGATCGTTTATACGCTCATTAATGAATTGAGCAAAGGCTGTTTTTACGATGGGGGTAAATTTCTCCATCACCGATGGCATCAATGGACGACCATAAACAGGCTTGGCAAAGAACTTAACAAACTCTGGTGTAGGTGAAGTAGATTGATCAAGAAGGATTTGCTTAATTTCTCGTGTATATTTTAATTCAGAAGCGACACTATCGATATCCTCGAGGTTGAATCCTGCCTTTGTGAATTTCTTCAATTCCTGTAACGAAGATTCCTTAGGTTCGAGAAGATTGATTTCAAGGAATGGACGTTCATCCATAGTGTTTGGTTTGTCAAGATCCGTGAAGAATTTATAAACTACACCATTGGTCAAAATTCCAATCCGGGCAGGAGTCACTGTAAAATATCGATACAATTGAGACGCGTGGGCTGTAGATAGGTCAAAATACACTGGTTTAACCTCAAACAACAGTGTTGGTTCCCCATTGTTGTAGATGCAATAATCAACCTTTTCGCCTTTCTTGATGCCGACATCGGCAACGAATTCAGGGCATACCTCAGTCGGATCGAAGACATTGTACCCAAGCATCTGAATGAACGGCATCACCAAGGCCGTCTTGGTCGCCTCCTCAGTCTTGATGCTCTCTGCTATTGTGGGTATCTTCTTGGAAAAAGTACAAATATCATCAATAAAATCCATGAAACGTCACGGTTGAAAATCAGAAGTCAAAGACGTTATATTTTTCCATTATAATTAAGAAGGATGAATACTTTTTTCTGGTAATCGAGTATCAACCATCGTGAAGGTTGATGTTATCCAATTCAAGAAATAAGAGCCGAAGAATATCTACAAATACATTATTCTGATGTTCCCAAAGAACACGTGCAAGAATCTAATCGGGAAACATGCCGGCATCGTAGACCATGATAGGACATTAATTATCGTACCTTTAGATCAGAAGGAATCGGTAATTATTTTGGTATCACTGAACGAGAAGATATCTAAAGTGCGCCAGTCATTAGAACGACATATGGAAGTATAAACCGAAAATAAACCCACAGAAAAAGAAAAAATCAAAAACGAATACCCCCGCCCGGATTCGAACCGGGGTCGCCGGATCCAAAGTCCTGCATGATTGACCGCTACACTACGGGGGTGGATATTGTTCTGGTTGAATATTCACAAATTTCCTTATTGAAAATTTGCTCTATTCATTTTAGCGCGGAAGATATTAAAATCTGCATCAATAGCCAGGTATCAGACCTGACGACAGAGCCGGCCCACGAAACAGGTGCGAGCGCGCCGAAGGTGCACGAAGCGTGCGGGTCGACGATCTTCCCTCAGCCTGCGTCGATGAGCATTCGCCGGGTCATGTCATCGACAGAGTCTGTCAGTGATAGGTTCCGGGCAGACTTCGGAATAATCTTCTTACCTCAAAGGACTTCGCAGGACATCCTCTTAAGATCATTTGAGCGTATATCGTTCTTCTTCCGATTGCATTGAAAACTAACTCTCCTGTTTGTCGAAGACGATAAAAGGAAATGAAATTGAATCGATCGTATGTGTCATACTGTATAGAAGAAAACCCGCTATACGTTTGCCAGCACCATGATTTTCCTGTCGGCAATAACAATAAGCAGTCCCACAACGCTGAGGATCACCATAATTGCAGCAATTGAATGCAGGCTCTGATCGCTGACATTTAGATTAAAGAATATCGCGATAAGGGCCGACGATGTAATCGAACCAAAATACCCAGAGGTACGGAACAGTTCTGAGGCGATACTGATCTGATCTGCGGTGACTTGGTTACGACGGTGACGTCAATACGGGGAAATGATAACCCTGTGAAAGATACGTTTGAATGCAGATTTTGGATGAATCAGAAAAAGAAATAATATACTCCTGAGATGATATAAGGAATTGATGTCTAACGAAGCCCTTCGAGGTGAGAAGACAATTCAGGAGCCAGCTCACAAGGTATCGCTGATAGATTCCGTTGACGAAATGACTGTACGTCTGTTAGTCGATGCAGGAATAGGTCCCGGGATGCGTGTTCTTGATGTTGGCTGCGGGAGCGGCGACGTCTCGCTCCTGCTCGCGAAACTGGTTGGCAAGGATGGGAAGATCACCGGCATCGATCGGGACGGACCTTCACTTGAGATAGCACGGGAACGTGTGCGTAAGCTCCATCTCTCAAATATCACATTCATCAAGGGGGATATTTGCGCGATATCGCCCGGACTCGGCCCATTCGATGCTGCTGTCGGCCGGCGTGTGATCACGTATCTGCCCGAGCCGGTTGATGCCATCCGAAAAATTGCTGCAGCATTGCGACCCGGGGGGGTTGTCGCTTTTGTGGAACATGATGCAACGATGGTGCCGGGCCGGCTGAAACCCCTGCCGCTCCAGGAGCAGGTAAGCACTTGGATCAGGAAAACTATCGAGTATGAAGGCGCCGATATTCATATCGGTTTTAACCTTCCACTTCTCTTCGAACAGGCTGGGCTTACCTTAGAACATGTACGAGCCGAGGCGATCATCCAGACTCCTCGCACGCAGTACCCAACAGTAGCTATCATCCGAGCGATGTTCCCCCGGATCATTAAGGCAGGTGTTGCCACTGAAGAGGAAATCGATCTCGAAACCCTCGAACAACGCCTTTTTGACGAACGGACAAAAGCCAATTTAGTCTACGTCAGTGACATGGTTTTCACGGTATGGGCACGAAAGTCTGGCATTCCCAAATAATCGACAGAGGGGTTTTGATAGATTAACGGGACCATGTGGAAATGTGAAAAAAAAATTTACGATATAAGGATTAAAAGGAATCACTCCAAATCCTGATACGACAACTCATCAGAACCGCTATAACTCTCATTATAACCACGTCACTTTGAGGGGTTTGCTGCGCTCCGGGATGCGCACCGGCTTATACTTTGGATACCCGGCCAACAACGCGCCGGCAACCCTGCGGTCGTCCGGGATGTGGAGGGCTTCACTTAGGGGGCTGTAATTCTGGGCAACACTGACCAGCCGGCCAGCCCAGCACGTTCCGAGTCCGAACGCCGGGGCACAAATATCGACATGAGTAAGTGCGATGATCGCGTCGGTCTGTACCAGACCTGTGGTATCCGCCGTGCCCGTGGGAACATGGGCGCAGATAAGAACCGGGGCACCCCGGCAGACAATATCGATCCCGTTATTCCAGTATTCAGTGAGTAAAGGGATGTATTGACTGATAGGATGATCACTTTTCCCCGATTCCTGTAAATAATCCATCGTAAGTGCGGCTATGGTATGGACTTTTTCAGCACCGTTCACGACTACCCATTCGACAGGCTGGTAATTACTCCCGGTCGCAGCATAGCGGGCGTTTTTGAGGATCTGCATGAGGGTTTCATTGGCCACCGGTTCGGGACGGTATACCCGGACCGAACGGCGACTTTTGAGGTAGGTACCTAATGTCTCCGGACTGACTGATCCGGGTGCTGCTGCACTTTGAAGGTGCACACCTTCCTTGTGTTCGCGGGTCAGCGCCCCTGTCGGACAGAACACTTCGCAATGCCCGCAGGACAGACACCCTGCCTCCTTCGAGGACGGGATTTCCGGAAGCGCAGTATCGTTATCAGCCCGTGCTATAATCTGCGTCGTGCAAACCTCCGAACAGATCCCGCACCGGGTGCAGAGATCACGATCAACGGTTATTCCGATCACAAGGATACCCATCCTGAAAATGTGAGATCGGCATTGTCGTCAGTTTCTTCAATTTTTCTCATACCAGATTTGAATCGTTTGCTTTGCATACCAAATAGTACGCATGGACAGGATAAATAGTTTGTTAGACTAACAAACTAATTTGTTGATTCACTCTTTCTTCTCTGATGAGCACTCAATCATAATCCGAAATGATTTGATAAGGGTTTTTTGCTGGTTTTCTGTTGTGTTTTTCTCAATCAGCTCTATGAATGCCTCAAAAACCCGCTGTTTGTGTTTAAAAACCTGACAACCTTTTTCGCTCAGGGTCAGGAGAAATTTGCGCTGATCAACATCGGACCGGGTCCGGACAACAAACCCGTCCTTCATGAGTTTTGTAATCGCGGCGTTGGCCGAAGGTTTTGAGACACCGAGTTTTTGGGCAAGTTCGGTTAGGGTGATACTGTCGTTGCGCTGGATGCCCCGTAAATAATAGAACTGGTTGAGGGTAAGATCACAAGAGCCAATCGTTTCCATTTCAATCTTATCTGCCTCAATAGTAACATATTTGTACCGTTCGATAAACTGAGCAAATAGATCCCTTAAATCCATAGCAGTACATAGAACCAGTTCAGACATTAAGGTAATTAGTGATTAATCATCATGAGAAAACCCGCTATACTTTTGCCAGCACCATGATTTTCCTGTCGACAATGACAATAAGCAGCCCCACAACGCTCAGGATCACCATAACGGCAGCAATTGAATGCAGGCTCTGATCGCTGACATTTGGATTAAAGAATATCGCGATAAGGGCCGACGATGTAATCGAGCCCAAATACCCAAAGGTACGGAACAGGCCTGAAGCGGTACCGATCTGATCTGCGGTGACCTGGGTGTAAAAGGCTGTCTGGTTCGCACTGGTGCACATCCCCATGGTAATCCCGAAGATCGCAGTGACTACAACTATCCAGATTAGTGGAGTCGCCGTGGTAAATAAAAGTACACCCACAGACCCTATCAAGCAGGCAACGGCGGACGCAATAAGGGGAGTGCGCACGAGGTTCAGCCGCGATACCGGCCACGCAAGCACAATGGATATGAGACTCATTGGCAAAATGATGAATCCGACATCAGCGGATGGAATATTTTTGTCGATCTGAAGCCATTGCGTGACACCATACATTACGGTGTAGACGCACAGCGATGCAAGGGCAAAGCGCACATAGGTGAGTATCAATGGCCGGTTCGTTGCCAACAGGCGGAGGTCAATAAAAGGTTGACTCACCTGTCCTTCCCACCAGACAAAGGCCAAAACGAGCAGAACAGCTACGCCTAAAACAACCCAATCCGGATCTGGCAATGACATGAGAAAGACCAGGAGGGAAAGCATCACGCCACTAAAGACCGTGATGCCGGCCAGATCGATGCGGGCTGCCAGGGTACGGAGCGTCTTTGTACTCCTGCTTGGCGGGTCCCGGAGGATCCAGGACACAGCCATAATGAGTGCTACGAGAGCCAGCGGGACGTTAATAAAAAACACGCTCTGCCAGCCCCAGGCGCCGACGAGGAATCCGCCAATGGGCAGACCTATAACCGCAGTCGCCATTCCCGCTATCACAAGGCCGCCAAGCACTCCTCCCGGGGGCTCGGTCAGCCCGGCCGATTCGGCCCGCTGTCGGATCAAAAGCATTGCCGAAGGATAGCCGGTCGAGGTGCCCACACCAATCAGGACCCGCGATATGATCAACGTTGCGAGGTCATGGCCTGAGCCACCCAGCACTCCTCCAACCAGTACAGCGAGAATACCTGCAAGGAACACCCGCCGTGGCCCACATGCCTCAGATAATTTTCCGGCTGCCGGCTGGGCAACGATACATGCCATATAGAGTGCTGCGACCAGAACAGCAGTCTGTCCGACCGGAACGTTGATGGCCGCTGCTATTGGCACCAGCGCAGTGGCAATGAACGAACTGTTGACAGGATTTAGTGCGGAGCCGATATAGAGAGGTGTTACAAAACGCCAATCGAACGCTTTTTCACTTTTTGTGGGTTGAGGTGAGTTGGATTTATTCATTCTTCATCTCCGGAAATCGGCGAATGATGTTCCATTTAAATCTTCAATTGGAGGAAATAAGAGAACAATCAAATTTTAATTGACATGCTGTCAGATCTCCCCGTGTTCGAATCAAATGAAATTTTATCTACAGCCATGAGGCTGTTAAAACGCTTTGTCAGCTGATCTATGTGTAGTGCGATAGACAGGGTACGAGGTCCCGTTTAAATTCTTAGGACCCTCTTCAAATATTTTCAGAGTCTTCCTTTTCATTTTCCCGGGAATCCATTTTTTCGAATATCTCTCTTTGCAAACTCCCGGACCTTTACCGATGCATCGGGTCTAAGAGGTATTCCATGTCCCGACAGCATGATAGCAAAATCAAGTGCGGCGATTTTATTGATTGATTGTTGTACCTCACTTGTGTCTAATGGCACCACTCCAATTTCGATTTTACTGCCGTTAAACCTCAATAGATCCCCTGCAAACAGAACATTTGATGCCTGATCAAAAAGACAAATACTTCCCGGAGTATGTCCGGGTGTATGAATGACGGTGAGACCAGCGATGGTATCACCGTCGTTGAGCTCTATATCCGGTTCAACAGGTCGTGATCCAAAAAACAAGGGGATGAGGACTTTAAAGATCATTCCCTTAACACCTCCCGGTACAGGCTGGGTTTTTCTGCCGGCAACATAGTCCGCATCCGCTTCATGAATGGCCACCTTCGCACCGCTAAGTTTTTTGAGATCGCTGGCGTCGCCCACGTGATCGATATGAAAGTGTGTCAGGACGATCGTTTTGATATCTGTTGGTTTACGTTTAAGAATATCCTGAATATAGTTTACAATTTTTGCGCTGTTTTTGGGCATTCCCGTATCTATAAGTGTTAGATCGTCCCGAACAATAATAAAACAATTACCATTTACACCATCGACTTGGTGAATTCCAGGCACTATCTCCATAATCCTTCAACTCCATTTTTTTGTATTTCTTCACTACAAAGATCCAATGTATGTCAATTTATAGTGGATACTAACAATTTTAGCCGGTGCTAACAAAATAGAAAGTGACTGTGATGACGAAGAACAAGGATTTTTGGCGATGGATCGAGGCTGCACTTAATGTGATCGGAGGGAAGTGGAAACTGCTGATCGTTATTGCATTAAAGGACGGGACTCAGCGGTATAACGAGATCTCTCGTAAACTTCCGGCAATCAGCGAGAGGATGCTCGTTAAACAACTCCGTGAGATGGAGCACGACGGTATAATCACAAGGACAGTCTATGCAGTAGTCCCCGCGAAGGTTGAATATTCGCTTACGCAGTCAGGTGAAAAACTGATTCCGGTTTTGAAGATTCTCGGGATATGGAGTGTAATCTACCTTGGATCCAATACTGTCTGTGAGGGGTTGTCCGAGCCAGTGGAAGTAGACCCCATTAAACTTAGTCAGTTGCTCGAAGATCTCGACGGTATCCTTCAGGATGCCGATAATAAAATAAAACGACAAAGCAATGACAATTAAGGTACTGTTGCATTAACGGGACTTAAAGAAAAGAATATCGTCGTAATCGATTAATGTTGTCTGGTTAAAAGGTCCCGATAACGCGACAGAACCAGTCAAATTATATCCATAAAATCTATAAAAAATTAATTATTAATGGGCATTTGCCCTGATACTTACATTCACCCACCATCAACCGTGCCGTCTTCGGGTCCAGCACCCTCGCCAAAACCAGCCCGGTCATCGAAACAAACATCGTCCAGAACACTTTTTTCATCTGGGAACCATCAAGATGGACGCGTTCAGATTTGATCAGTTCCAGTTGTTTGTCTGGGAGGCCGTACGATTAGCTTTTAGGCCATGTTGAAAATTCCGGCCCTCAGAAACCCTGTATATCTGAAGGAGACTCGAAGCGCTGATGAATTATTAAAGACACTGAAAAAATTAGTTAAGTACTGCAACCGGGGGTGGTCCAAATCATGATAATCGACACGTTCTCTCATCACTCATACTCCAGAGATTTCAGATTCTATTAACTGTAGGAATACTGAAATTGAGTAACATATACTTCCTTTATGTAGTTTTAAGGAACACTGACGCATGACCAAAAATCAATGGGAAGGTGAAACAGATGTCAAAAAAACTAAAAGAAAATCCAACAAGTCTCGATTTTGTTTCGTTACAGGTCCGGGATATATCCCTCTCAAAAAAGTTTTATCACGATAATCTCGGCTTTCGTGTAGAGGATGAAACCCGTCCTGATGCAGTAGTTTTCTCTACAGGCATGGGTGCAATTTTTGCTATACGCAAACCGCTTGTAGATCTGAATCAGGTATCACAGGTAGGCTTTGGAATAGGGCTCTGGTTTTATCTTCCAGATGTAAAAGACATCTTTGAAAACGCTAAAGAAACCGGAATACGAATAATTCAACCCCCGACGATGGGACCATTTGGAGAGATGCTGATTCTCGCAGATCCCGATGGGTATGTGATTACTCTTCATACAAAACAATGAATAAAAATTGTTGAGAGAGATGAACATTCCCCACTTTTGGATCATTGTGGCGTCCAGAGAACACGTGATGGTTGGCGTCAAAGGCGGATTTGCCCAGACAGGACATGGGAAACGATCCGGTTTAGCCCGGATGCATGCCGGTGATTCCATTGTGTACTACTCCCCAAAGAGGGTGCTGGGAGGGGATGACCCGCTCCATGCATTCACGGCGTTGGGGACCATTGCAGGCGAGGAGATTGTGCAGGTGGAGATGACGCCAGACTTCAAACCGTTCCGAAGAGATGTGAAGTACCTGTACACGGGAGAGGTCAAGATCGAGCCGCTCATCGAAGATCTCCATTTCATCCGGAACAAAAAGTCATGGGGGTATGCATTCCGGTTCGGTCTCCTGGAGATCGAGAAAGAAGATTTTAAGAGAATCCTGCAGGAATTCGAAAAAGAGGGACAAACGCCTGAATGAAACAGAAGGGATTTTGCAGAAAACCGATGATTGGACCTTTGGCGGCACCTGGCCGTTTGAATCATATCTATCCGGTCCCCACCCGGCTCTGCAGGAGATGCGTGAAGGACCAGGCTCATCCCCATCGATCAGGCGCGAACCGGACCGTTCCCTCCTCCGTGCCATCCCCTCCACAGATCTCGCCGTTCTGAACAAAGCCGGTCTCCTCGAGTACCCGATCGCATTCGAATCAGAAAACGAAGAGAACGACCCGGCCCCTCAGTTCCCGATGAGGGACCGATTCCCACCAGCGGTGTCGGTGCGGACCCGGTGCCATGGAGAGGAAAGGGAATCCTAACCATCCGAGAGCATGGTGACCACCCTGGGCCGGCACATCGTGATCGAAGAGGGGCATGCAGGTGGAATGATGGCGTCGAAGAGCCGGCCGGGTGGTACGTGACCGTGATGACGAGCACGGGTGATGCTCGTAGGGTTGCCGGGATCAGGAGAATTCGTGAGCGAGTTAAACGAAAGAGATCCTCCGATCTTCAAGTTCCATACATTTTTCACTTCACTCCTCGAATAGATGAGATATATGGAGATAACCCTGATCACTGAAGAGCAGAAACTGTGGCTCCTTATCAGTGCGATCTTTCTTGTGGCCGTCTTTGCATTCTGGCCGTTGATGACGGTGATCGTATGGGCCGTCGCCCTTGCCGTTGCATTCATGCCACTCCAAAAAAGATTATCGCGTCGTCTCAAACCATCGATCTCTGCAGCGCTCATTACCATCATGATCCTCTGTACAGTCATCCTGGTGGTATCGGTATCGATGAACGTGCTCCTGGCCAACAGTGGTGAGATCGGTTCCATGATCACGTCGCTGGTGATGGGCATTCAAAATGCCGGCATATCCTCATTTCTCCCATCGTCCATAGCCAGTCAACTCTCCAGCATCCCTCAAATGCTGATCAAGTCGATGCTGGAGTCGATCATAGGAATGACCAGCAACCTGCTGCAGCTCCTGATTCAGGTTGTGATCTTCTTCCTCTCCCTCTCGATGCTCCTCTATTTCGGGGAGAGTATCTGGGGCACATTGACCTGCAACCTCTCCCCCAAACTGGCATCTGCCGTGGAAAAGATGGCCAGAATTTCAGGAGATACCATCTACTCGCTCATCATCATCCAGATATCGGCTGCGATCCTCTCCTTTATCCTTGCCATACCATTCTTCATGGTGCTCGGCTATGGAAACGTGATCCTGTTCGCCACCATAATAGGACTCGGCATGCTGATCCCTCTCATTGGGGCCCAATTCATCATTCTTCTCATGACCCTCTACCTGATCGCCACAGGGGATATGAAGGGTGCGGCCATTACGGTGTTCATCGGATATCCACTCTTAAGTGGATGGATCGATTTCTATTACCGGCCGGTGATGATGGGGAAGAGAGTCGCCATCAACCCGGTGCTGATGATGATCGGCATCTTTGCCGGCCTCCCATTCATGGGAATCCTGGGTTTCATCGTCGGCCCCGTGTTGGTCGCACTGGTGGTGACCGGGTATAAGATCCTGGAAGAAGAGATGCGTAATCCCTGTTCATCAACCACCTGTGATGTATGATCCCGTTTGAAAATCCTCGATCATCACGGTCCCCCCGGAACTGTCGTTTCCAAAGGCCGCGTTTGGGACTGCAGCCGGCATCACTTTTTCTGACACACCCGGACACCGTGGATCTATTCCCGTTGTCCTTCCCGGATCGTTGAACAGCCCTCGAAAGTCCTACCAGGCAACCTTTAAAAAGATCATCAGTTCGACGGGGGGACCGGACAGATCGTGACCGGCCCTGCACTGCTGCTGCAGGAAATGGTCGATCAGTGCTAGGGAACTGCAGCCTTCAAAAGTTCTACCGACCAGAGACCAAACATCCCCGGGTCCGAACAAAAAAGGGTAATCCCTCAATCGAGGGTCCGTCGGAAGGTCGCAATGCCGATCGCGATCGCAAAGACCGAGAAGATGATCAGCGCCAGCAGGTCGATTCCGATGAGATTGAGCCCCTGACCCCTGAGAACCAGGGAGCGAAGGGCATGCACGCCGTAGGACTCAGGATTGATCACCGTGATCCAGCGGAGCCAGTCCGGCATCCCGAGTGTCGGGTAAAAAGCACCGCTGGTCATGAAGAGGATCAGGTTCAGGAACGCGACAGAGGAGGCGAAGATCTGCTGGTTTGCAAAGCGGGAGGCGAAAGCGACCACCAGACTGGTGAGTCCGATGCTGATGATGAAGATGACAGCCAGGATCAGCAGAAAGTTCACCGCACTGTCGATGACGATCCCGGCCACGAAGAGGTCGACAAGAAGGATGATAAATCCTGCGAGAAATCCCTTGACCGTGCCGCTTGCGATGATGCCGAGGAGGGTGCTCGACCGTTTCACCGGCGTGACCAGATACCCTTCGACGATCCCCATCTCCCGGTCCCGGATCATCGCCATGCCGCCCCCCATCATCGTGGTCATGAAGATGGCCATGACAATGACACCAACCCCAAAGAACTGCAAGTAACCGATATCCCCATAGATCTTGGTGACCTGCACCGGATTGTGCGCCCCGTTCTGGGCCAGGACACCGTTCAATCCAGCCTGGATCAGTGCGGGGATGGTAAACTCAGAACTGTCCATGTACATGCGGATCGTATTATCCGCCGAGATGCTGGAGGGGAAGATGACAGCAGCCATGATCCTTCCGTCAGTGACCGCACGCCGGGCGCTCGCCTCATCGGTGAAGACCGTTACATCAAAGGTTGGAGGGTTGTCCACCTGCTGCATCGTGCTCAATCCAGCAACTGCCGAGGCGAAGAGCGGAGTCTCCACCAGGTACGGCTCGTCCTGCACCACCCCGATCGGGATGTGGCTGATAGACCCGCCCATCGCGCTGCCGAAGATGATCAGGTACATGATCGGCATGAAGAGGGTCATCAGGATCACAAACGGATTGCTCAGGAACTTCTGAAAATCCCGTTTGAAGATCGCAAAGGCTCCCCGCAGCAGGGATGATGTCATGAATCCTGCCTCCCGACTTCACCGGTCGCGATCGCATCGGACTCTGGAACCTGCCCGGTCAGGTAGATGAAGATATCCTCGAGGGACGGCGACCGGATTGCAATCGAGGTCATTGGGTTTGAGAACTGTTCGAGGACCCGCAGGAGATCGGGGAGGACGATACTCGCATCTCTTGTCACGATCAGCAGGTTCAGTCCCCTGACATCGACAGAACCAACCTGGGGTATCTCTCTGATCCGGGCGAGGAGATCCCCGGTTATCTTCACAACCCCAATCTCGATCAGGTCGCCAACCGGAAACGATCGTCGCAGGTTCTCCATCGTGTCCAGGGCGATCAGTCGACCCTGGTCGACGAATGCTATCCGGTTGCAGAGCCTCTCGGCCTCATCCATATAATGGGTGGTCAGGATGATCGTCGTCTCTTCAACGTTCAACTGTTCAATCTGCTGCCACACCTCGCGCCGGGACTCGGGATCGAGTCCGATCGTCGGTTCATCCAGGAAGAGGATATCCGGCTTATGGATGAACGCCCGGACAATCTCAAGTTTCCGTTTCATTCCGCCGGAGAAGGTACTGACTGGAGAACGGGCCCTGTCTTGAAGCCCGGTCATCTCCAGGAGTTGCCAGATCCGGGGCTTGAGCACCCGATCCTCCATGTTCTGCAACCTGCCGTAAAACTCAAGGTTATCGTAGGCGGTCAGTTCCTGATCCAGGGTACTGTTCTGCGGGCAGACACCAATCAACCCGCGGATCTGCTCGGGAGAAGCCGATACCTCATAGGAATCGATGAACGCGGCCCCGGAACTCGGGGAGATCAGGGTGGTGAGGATCCTGATGAGCGTGCTCTTGCCGGCCCCATTCGGGCCGAGCAGGCCGAAGATCTCGCCACGTTTTACCTCGAAAGAGATATCATCGACAGCGGCCACCGGTCCCTGTTTGGATGGGAAGACCTTGGAGAGATGTTCGATCCGGATGATACTCTCCCTCACTGCTGAAGGGACCGGCCCCTCCCTCAAGGCTGCATGGTGATCCGGTAGATCCTGATCAACGGGTACGATATGGTTCATTGGTCTCCTGATTGGGGAGACTCAGGAAAGTCGACATGTCCAGTACCGACGACCTTCCCGATCCCCACTGACACAAGGTGTCACCCTTAAGATAATAATATAGTGATACGGAGCGAGCAGACCGAATCGATCACCTGGCAATTATCTCACCCCCGGGTCTCCGTTCAGGATATGAGACACTGGCAGCAGGTAAGAGAACAACCAGTCGTCATTCCTATCAACACCTGACACAACAGATAAATCGGTTGAGCCTGACCTAAACTCTATGACTCCACAGATATTGCAATGGCCGGCCCTGATAGTAGGGCTCGTGCTGTTGATGCTCATACCCACCGCCTCGATGGCCGTCGTGATCCTCGACGACAACCAGACCCATCTGACCACACCCATCTCTGATGATGTGTTCGCTACCGGCGGTACCATTGTGATCGATGCACCGGTCGACAGCCTGGTGGTGGCCGGCGGCATGATTCAGGTGAATGCACCGGTGAAAGGAGATCTGATCGCAGCCGGCGGTAAAGTCTCGATCAACGCCAATGTTGGCGGGAAGGTGATCGCTGCCGGGGGCAGTGTAGTGATGAACGGGAGTGTGGGAACCAACCTGATCGCAGCCGGCGGGAAGGTGAACGTCATGAACGCCACAACGGTGAGCAGGGACGCCCTGCTCAGTGGCGGTTCCGTTACCAATGCCGGGAATATCAACGGCACGCTCCGGGTCGGCAGCTCGAATTTCCAGAACACCGGGACAGCCGGAAGCATGGTGATCGATAGTCCCCAGGACCACAAAGAGGCGAACCAGACTGGAGATCGATCGAAAGATCACGGAAACTGGAGCTGGATATCTGCGGTCCTGGCTCTTCTGATGGCGCTCGGGTTCCTGATCATCGGGCTCGTGTTGATCGTTCTCTTCCCGGGAGCGGCGACGGCCGTCGGAGGATCTGTGCTGAATCATCCCGTCAGGACACTGATCTTCGGGATAGGAGGACTGATCGGCGGCGGGATCATCTGTCTGCTGCTGTTGATCTCCATAGTAGGGATTCCGCTGGCCCTGCTCGTCGCCCTGCTCATCATGGCCACAACGACGCTCTCCGGGCTCGTCACATCTCTGGCGCTGGGAAAATTCCTCGGAGATGTGCTGAAGATGACAGCCTCGCCGCTGATCCTCTTCATTATCGGCTTCGTCCTGCTGAATCTGCTCCAGTTGATCCCGATCCTCGGTGGAATAATCTGGCTGATCGCCCTGCTGCTGGGAACCGGGGCCATCTTCTCTGCAGCCTTCGAACTGATACAGAACCGTGATGTACCTGCCTGAACGGACATGATAAGAGGATAATCTCCTTTTTTCCCCTCGGTTCGGATGCGATTCAGAAAAATTGACCAACAAATTAAACTTTGATGATAACTCATTGATTCACTGATCAGCCATGGATAATAAATTTTTAACAATACTCACTGCTCCTCAAAATTTCTTTATCGGGATCGAAGAGAGACCGGTCAGCCTCGGCATCCCGGCAGTGATCGTTCTCCTCATGGGAATTGTCAGCGCCATCTCGGCCTATATAGTCACCGGCGTCACGATGCAGGTGCTCCCTGCAAGTTCACAGCAGATGATCGGCATCATTCAGGGGATCGGTGCGATCAGTGCTATCATCGTCGTCCTGGTGATGTGGTTTATCATGGCCGGGATCTTCTATCTGATCTCGATGGCCTTCAATGGGACCGGAGACTTCAAGCGGGTGCTCGAAGTCACAGGGTACGGATATATCCCCTCGTTGATCGGCAGTATCATCTCGCTGCCGTTGATGTTCCAGTACCTCTCAACGATCCACCTGCCATCGATCGCGGATCCCACCCTGATGCAGTCGGCGATGACCGGGATGATGAAGACCCCGTCGATGGCGGTGATCTCCCTTATCGGCATCGTCTTCCTGCTCTGGAGTGCAAACATCTGGATCTTTGGTGTCAGGGAGGCCCGGCATCTGACCACCCGTAACGCAGTCATCACGGTTGGCATCCCGGTGCTTGTATCGGTGCTGTTCTCGATATATGGACTGATCGCATAGATACAGATTGAAGGTATCTGTATTGAAACGAGCGGCGCCAACCAGATACCAATGTTCAAATAAACCACAAAGAAAGAGTAACGAGATACACATGGAGAACACGAACCCGATCCTGGCGCTCCTCACACCAGGGGTTTTTTTTGCAGCAAAAAAACAGGATCCCTTCGATCTGAGAATCCCTGCACTGCTGGTCCTGATATCTGGGTTTGGAGGTGCAGGGACTGGCTATCTGAACAGTCAGATCCAGAATCAACTGATTGGCCACACCCCCACGAGTTTGGATCCTCTCCTGACCCTGGCTTCTGCGATCCTCATGGCCTACCTGGTCTGGGTGATCGTGACCGGGATCTTTACGATCATCTCAAGGATTCTGTTCGGTGGTGGAGAATTCCTGCAGCTGCTCCAGTTCACCAGTTATGGGTTCATTCCAGGGTTCATCGGTTCGCTCATCACGATTCCGGTGCTGGCGCCGTTCACCGGATCGCTCAGACTGCCAGCGCTCGGGGATCCACAGATGATCGGAGCGATGGTCGACCAGATCCAGCACACCCAAACGATGCAGATGGTGACCCTGATTGGGATCATCTGCCTGCTCTGGAGTGGATATATCTGGATCTTTGGAGTACGGGAGGCTGAAGACCTCTCCACTCACCATGCGGCGATCATCGTCTGTATTCCGATCATCATCGCCGTCGCAGTAAAAATAATTGGAGTTTTATAACCATGAGAAGACTTGTATTCATCGGATTGCTCCTCTGCCTCCTTATCAGCGCAGCAGGGGCCGTAGACCAGACCATTCCTGCAGGATATACAATCCCTGCAGGAATAACCACCTCATCCACGACATCTGGAGTTGTATCGACCACCACCCAGACGCTGAGTCAAAGCGTCATCGCTTCCCAGACGAGCGATACCGGGCAGTTGCAGGTGACCGGTACGAAACTGGACCCTGAAGTGCTGATGTACGGGGATACCGGTACGCTGACCGTCGATGTGGTCAACACCGCCAGCCACAGTATCACGGTCAAGCGGGGGGCGCTGACCGGAAACGGGGCTATCACGGTCAACGACAAGAATTACGCGGCAGTAGGGGATATCGGTCCCGGGGCGAAGATGTCGTTCACCTTCACCATCAAGGCGGGAGCCCCAGATGGGATCTACTACCCAGAGTTCTCGCTTCAGTTTCCCGAAGGAACCAGCCTTCGATACCTGGTGCCGGTGAAGATCGACAACACCGGCCTTGTCCTCGCTATTCAGAGTCAGCCTGACGCCTACAGTGCCGGCCAGAAGGATTCCATCACCCTCTCTGTGGGAAACCCCCGTCAGAACAGTGTGAACGGAGTGACCGTCAATGCAGCCGGCCCTTCGATCACGATGCTTCCTGCCACTTCGTTCATCGGGACGCTCGGATCGAACAGCGCTTCGACCACCACGCTGAACATCACCCCGGCCGCCCCGTCGAACCTCACGGTGCAGGTCCTGTTCACCAATGGTCTGAACCGACACACCCAGACGCTTGTCATCCCGGTGGAATTCAGTGAGTCCAAGACACGGGCAGATATGGTCATCTCGAATATCGTGATCAAACAGTCCAATTCAACGATCGACCTGACCGGAGACATCACCAATGCCGGGCTCACCCCGGCCAAGGCGGTCGTTGTCACGCCTGGCAAGGATGTGACCGGGATCGATCCGTACAAACAGTATGTTGTCGGTTCTCTCCAGCCAGACGACTTCTCGAGCTTTGAGCTGACCTTCAATGCAAAAGGTGCAACCAGCGTTCCGGTGATCGTCACCTATCTGGATGCCGATGGAAACCAGTTCTCCAAGACCATTCCACTTTCGCTGGGAGATACGGCTGACACCTCAACCACAGCAGATACTTCGTTTCCCATCCTCTGGGTTGTGATCCTGCTCCTGGCAATCCTCGTCGTCGGATATGTGATCAACAAATCCTGGAAGAGGGGGTGACCTGTTCGGGTGAACGCGCTTCAACCCTCTGATGAACGATCAGATCAACCGGTCCTCCTCTTCGATCAGGTGACCAAGATCTATCCCCTCCCAGCAGGGGATGTGGTGGCACTCGATCACGTCTCGCTGAAGGTCTACCCGGGCGAGTTCATCGCGATCATGGGCCCCTCTGGATCAGGCAAGACCACGCTGTTGAACATGATGGGATGCCTCGATATCCCAACATCAGGGGACCTGATCATCAACGGTTCAAATGTTAAGGACCTGAGTGATGACGAACTCACCTGGCTGCGACGGGACACGATCGGGTTCATCTTCCAGCACTTCAACCTGATCCCACTCCTCTCGGTCTTGGAGAATGTGGAGTTTCCGCTGATCCTGAAATGTCAGAACGATGAATGCGGCCTCAAGCCGCTGGAGGTATTGAAGGCCGCAGGGCTCGATGATGTCCAGCTCTATACACACAAGCCGAGTGAACTCTCAGGCGGACAGCAGCAGCGGGTTGCGATCGCACGGGCGCTGGTCAACGACCCCGACATCCTCCTCTGCGATGAGCCTACCGGCAACCTGGACTCCAAGACAGGGAAGGGTATCATGGACCTGTTGACCACGATGAACCAGGACGGAAAGACCATCATCATGGTCACGCACGATGCATCGGTTGCCGACTATGCCAGTCGGATGATCCGGATCGTGGACGGGAGAATTGCATGATATTCGTTGATTTTGCAGTCAGAAACCTGCGAAGAAACTGGTTCCGCTCGTTGCTGGCGATCCTCGGGATCATCATCGGAGTGCTCTCGATCTCATCGATGGGGATCCTCGGGAATGGAATCGTCCTCTCGGTTTCAGATAGTTTCACCTCGGTTGGGGATTCAATCGTGGTCTCGCCCCATTCAGGTACGGGAGGGCTTTCGGGGACTACCGTCACCAATGACCGGCTCTCTGAACAGCAAATCCTTGAACTCTCCCGGGCAGTCTCTCCGAACAAGGTGATTCCAATCTATACCGGCGGCGATAGGATCACCTATGGAAATGAGAAAGGAGTCGCTTCGATCTATGGGATGGACCCTGACGACATGCCCACCATGCTCACCGTGGAGAGCGGAGTATATCTGCGTGGAAACAGCGGGGCCATGATAGGGAAGACGATCGCCGATCAGTTGAAGGTCAAGGTCGGCTCGAAGGTGATCCTGGGAGACGGGACGATCCTCCCGGTGGTCGGAATCCTCAAGGAGCGCGGGCTCGGGCTGGATATCAACCCTGACAACGCTCTGATCGTCAGTAAACAATGGTTCTCCGAGCATTACAGTGTCAAGGGGTACAATGAAGCGATCGTCAAAGCCTCCGACCTGAAACAGATTGTATCGGTGAAGCAGGCAATTGAGAAGAGATTCAACCGACAGGATAAGGTCGTCGACGTCTACGACACCAAGTCGATCCTTGACTCTATCCTGGGTGCCTTCAATCAGATCTCGACATTCACAACAGTGATTGGTGGGATATCTCTCCTGGTTGCAGGGATCAGTATCCTGAACATCATGATGATGTCGGTGACTGAACGGATCAGAGAGATTGGGATCATGCGTTCGCTCGGGACACGACGGAAAGAAGTGCGCTGGATGTTCATCTATGAGGCGCTGATCCTCGGATTCATCGGCTCCCTGATCGGCGGGATGCTCAGCTTTGGCGGCGGGTATGTGATCAGCCTCTTCATGCTCCAGACCACCAAGTATCTCTTCTATCCGTCAAGTCTGATCGCGATAGTTTATGGAATGGGCTTCGGAATTGGGACCAGCGTGCTGAGCGGACTGTACCCGGCATGGAAGGCTTCTAACCTGAACCCGATTGATGCCCTTCGATACGAGTGACGTCGGCTTCACCCTTTTTTTCCTCATCGTCTGAGGACACAGAATTTTCGAACCAGCATTGCATTGATCCGTTTGCTGACGATCAGCCACATCAATGGAACGAGAACCAGCGCTGTCACGGCAAACCCGGGTTCATTAAAGGTGAGTAACAGGTTGAAGAGAGCATGAAAGAACATCGCAACCAGGAGTCCCTGCAGGATGATCGGCCTCTTCGCCTCGTGTGGCACTACCACTGCCTGACCAAGTGAATACCCCCACATACTTGAGTTCAGGGCGTGGGCAGGTACTGAAAGAAGCGCTCGAACGATGCTCAACTCGAACGGCAGAACCAGCAGTTCCTGATATGCACCGAAGACATAGAAGAAGTTCTCAAGGGCTGCAAATCCAAGTGCGGCCGTCGTTGAGTATATGATCCCATCCATTGGATCGGTGAGGGCATGATTTCTATAAACTGTCAGGTACACCACCAAGAACTTGGCCAGTTCCTCAACGATCGGGGCCACTATGACACTGATGAACACGGTAGAATGAACAAGGGGATCAAAAGCCCCCTCTATCAGGGCAACTGGTGGTATCGCCACCATCCCGAGGATGAAGAGCCAGAGCATCCAGGTCGGCGATTCGGACCTGCACCGATCCCGCATATAAAAAAACCAGACCCAGAAGAGCGCGGGGGCAAAGCCAAGAACAACCAGGTAGGTGAGATCCATGCAACAGCAGATATTCGGGTGGCCGTATATGAACGTATGGATTCAGTGTCCCCCAGATAATCCCTGGATTCGTTCCGGTTACGGGATATACATACCTTCAAGACACCACAGACACCATCCTCTCTGGATGCAGAGATCTCAAACCGTCTGTGCCTGCACGATCGCTGGATCGGACCCGACCGGGGGAGCAGGGATCCAGGCCGACCTGTCGACCTTCGCTGCCATGGGAGTGTGGGGTCTTTCAGTGATCACAGCGCTGACAGCCCAGACCCCAGAGAGGGTCGACAGTACCTGGGTTCAACCCGCACCTATCGTGGCGACCCAACTCAAGGTTCTGCTCGAAGAGTTTCACATAGGAGCGTTCAAGACAGGAATGCTCGGTGACGGATCGGTGATCGATACCATCACCGATCTCCTCCCAGAGGGCGTTCCCCTCGTCGTCGACCCGGTGCTGGTCTCCTCCAGCGGTCACCGGCTCCTCGCAGAAGAGGCGATAGAACTGCTGAAAGAGCGTCTTTTACCACGGGCGACCGTGATCACACCGAATCTCCCCGAGACAGAGGTGCTCTCTGGACTCAGCCCGCTCTGTTCAGACGATGAGGTGATCCGGGCAGGGAAGGTTCTGCTGGATCTCGGTGCAGCGGCGGTGATCATCAAGGGGGGTCATCGAGCAGGTGCCAGAGCCACCGATCTGCTGATCACAGCCAGCACCGTCATCCCCCTCTCATCATTCCGGAGGCCCTATCCAGTACATGGTACTGGTTGCTGCTTCTCAGCAGCACTGACCGCTCTCCTCGCTCGGGGGTATCCGCTTCCCACCGCTGCACAAGAGGCAAAATGTCTGATCAGTCGGGCCGTCTCCACCGAACCGGTCGGCCGGAGTGGGATGCGGATGGTCGACCCCCTTCAGATCTCATCATTTGACAGGATTCCGACCGATCTTGACCTTCTTAATATGAAAAAGGCGTGATGCCTCCTCCCGGTCCATCTCGTCCCGCCTCAACTGGATATAGTTTCGCTCCTCGATCAGGTCCGGGATCACCCGGTACTCAAGGGCCCTGACCCGGCGGCGGGTGCGGACGAACTCGGCGAGGATCAATCGGAGTTCGGTCTGAAGACCTGCTGCACGAATCACGACGTCGAGCAGATCCTCGAAGGCTCCAGCCACATCATCGATCACCGAATCTGTTCCGAGGATGCAGTACCCACGCTCGTCGAGATTCTTCTTCACCCCCTGCTCATGAAAAACCGGCACCCCCACGCCAAGAAGATGCTTCAAACCCCGCTCGATCGTTGGAATCTGCTCGATCGACTCTGCAGCGATCGCCACTCCGATCGCTCCTTCCATCATGTACGCGACAGCGATCAGTTGCTGTGAAGCATCATATCGTGCGGCAAGTTCGTGCTGTACCTGTTTCAGTTCTCCAATCACCCGCATCAATTCCAGCATCAATCCATCCCGTTTTCTCTTCAGCAGGGAGTGTGCCCGATCTGATAACCGGATCCGTCGCTTGACCGCGAGAAGTTCCGATCTGGTTGGTTTGATATCAGCAGTTCTCATCGCTCCTCCTTGGGCATCATATCACCAAATACCGACGGATCAGGTCGTTCTGGAGACGGTATTCCTTCCCCCTGATGATCGCTCGCAGATTAAATACCTCATACTTCTTCCGTTCCAGGTACGAGAGCACCGGAAGGACGGAGAAGGGGTGACGGATCGCAAGACGATCCATCTGATCCAACCGGGCCCGGGTCACGGCCATCTCGACCTCATGAATTGGGGTCCTCCGCTGCTGCCAGCGGAGCCAGAGCATCTCCCCAACCATCTCTGAATCGACTGTTTTTTCACGATTTATCTCCTGTAACCCCCTGATGATGAGCGGAAAGATACCGGTTCTCCGGATCTCTTCGACGAACGCACCCTTCTCCTCGATACCGTACAGGGTGTTCAAGGTTGTAAGGTCTACGGTCCCACCAGGAATCAGGTAGTGATCGAGATCATGGGTGACTCCGCCGCTCCTGAGCCGAAAGATGTTCCTAAGATTGACAAGATCGATCTCCAGCCGGATGTACCGGGTGAAGACATAATCTGTTTGAGGATCGTTTCGCAGTGCATGAAGGAGATTGACATAATACTGTTTGTACAGTCGATTTTCGAGCCGGGCAAACCTGCCGGCTCCCTCCTTCTGCATGTACCACTGAGAAAGCACAGGGTAGAGTTCCCAATCCTCAAGCATCGGCACGATCCGATCTATTGACTCCTGACCGATCAGGGATTCAAGAAATGACCGATCCAATTCCCCGGCAGGGATCAACTCGCTCAGAATCCGCTGATCTGAGATCCTGTGCTCTTTACCATGGAGAACCAGCATCACGTTGACGATATCCCATCGAGCCAGATATCGCGAGGTGAGCAGACCGAGCATTCCGGGAGCGAGATCCAGCACCTTCTGAAACGACAGGGCAAGGTTATCGGTAAGGGCCTGTTCGATCTGATTTGCATTCAGGGCCCCCCCAGGGAATTGGAGTACCTGTGCCCGGTAGTTCCCCTCCCCGATCATTCTGATGATCTGCGAAGACGACATCTGAAGCATCCGCTCGTACTGATCTTCGGGAATCAACCTTCCCTTGCGGATCTGCAGCCTGGTACAGACGTAGATATACGCCCCTGGATGGGATATGCCGGCCATATATGTATCGTTTCGAAGTGCTCAACTCGGATAAATCACTTGCGGTGAACGACCGTCAAAAAAGGATGATCACCTGCACCAGGATCTCTGCCCCGGCCGAGTGAATCTGTTCTTCTGTGTGGGATCACCCATCGATCTACTCTGCAGGTATGCTATGCAGATGATGGAGATCGTCCTTCCCTCTGAGTGCCGATACGATGATCGCCGGTACGGTGATCAGGGACGCGAGCAGAAAGGCCATGGTGATCCCGCCGGTGAAGGTCTGCTGGACCGCGACCGGGATACTGGACCCGCCGACCACGAACATCTGCATCATCTCGTCCATTGAGATGGTGCCGAGCAGGATCGGTGTCGCAAACGACATTGAGACCATCATACCCATGTTCCCGAAGAACGCCCTGATCGAGGAGGTGACTCCTCGCCGGTCAGGTGGAACCGATGACATGATCGCACTGGTATTCGGCGGCTGAAAGAGCCCGGACCCGAACCCGTTGATGAAGAGGCAGACAGCCAGGTACCAATAGGGTGTATCATAATGCATCAGAGCAAGGCCGAACAGTCCGACCAGCGATAAGATCAGACCAACAGTGGCGATCAACCGTGAGCCATATCTATCGGCGAGCCTCCCACCGATCGGACCGCTGATCGTCAGTGCAATGGCAAGCGGGGCGATCATGATCGATGCTGTGAACGGATCCTCACCCTTGACCCCCTGGAAGAAGAGGATCAGCAGGATCATCACGGCACCCCTGGCGATCGAATTCAGCAGTGCGCTGACCTGCCCGTAGGTGAAGATCTTAATCTTGAAGAGCGATAAGTCGATCAGAGGGGACTGACTCTTCTGCTCCTGCCTGATGAAGGCCCAGGTGCTGATCAGACCCACAACGAGCGTCGCCAGCATCGCCGGCGAGAGAAGGCCGACGATGAACCCTGCACCGACATAGACCATCAGGGCGATCACTGAAACCGTGAAGTAGACCATGCCCAGCAGGTCGAAATGCTTGTGTCGATCGAGGGCAACGATATCTTTCAGTTTCCATTGTGCCCATATGATCGCCGCGATCCCGAACGGGACGTTGAAGAAGAAGTTCAGCCGCCAGTCGATCACGGTCAGAACTCCGCCGAGGATCGGTCCTGCGACGAACGCGGCCGCCATGATCATCGAGAGGACACCCATCGCCCGGCCCAACTCCCCACGCGGGTAGGCATCAGCGACGATGCTCGTCCCGTTCGCAACCAGCAGCGATCCCCCGATCGCCTGAATAACTCGAAATCCGATCAGCTGCCCGATGTCGGCTGAAAAGCCACAGAGGATCGAACCGATGGTGAAGGTGACGAGCCCCCAGACATAGAGCCGTTTTCTGCCATAGATATCGGCCAGCCGACCCCAGGCCGGGGCCAGGATAGTGGTGATCAGCATGTACACGATCAGCGCCCACATCACGCCGAACAGGGTGGTATGCAGCTGCACCATGATCGTCGGCAGTGCAATGATCAGGGTCGAACCGTTCAGCACCCCGACCAGTGTGCCGAGGGCGGCAATGGCCAGAGCGACCCGTTTGTACTTTTCATCACTGGTATTATCAGAAAGGCGGTTCATACTCCATCCTCCTCCTTCTTTGACCCGGGCTCTTCCGTCAGATCCTCCCCGGCATCCTTACTACTCTTACTCATAATCTTTTGATTCCTTTCATTCAGGTCGCATTCCGCCCGTTCCACATTCTTCACCATACGATCGAACATCTGCACAAGCAGGATCCGTTCTTCATCTGAAAACCCATCCAGGTACACCTCAGTCAGGATATCGATCATCTCGACAATTTTGGGATGAAGCGCTCGACCTTTTTCAGTCAGAAAAACGCGATAGGCACGTTTATCCGTGCGATCTCTCTCCCGGTATGCAAAGCCTTCCTCGATCAGCCCCCTGACCATGCGGGTGGATACAGCCTTATCGACACGAAGCACTCGTGCCAGTTCCTCAAGGCGAACACCATCCATGTGGTACAGTACCATGAGAAAGGGGTGATGCCCGGGGCTCAGCCCGTACAACGTCAACTCTTTTGCCATAAATCGTCGCTTGAACCAGTACAGGTAGGCCAGTTTTCTGATGAGATGAATATCTCCCAAATCAAGTTGATCTGTCAACTATCTTACACATTCGCAGATGGAACTGATAATACTTAGGATAGTGACCATGCATCTGATGGTGAAAGAGAGGACTGAAGAGAAAAAACAGGTATCTTCGCTGCCCTCTACGACCTCGAGGTGAAAATTGTATGAGGGATCTGATCGACTATCTGATGAATCCATACCCTTTCAATCGAGGAGGACCAACCCGAAGTAGATGGGAGGATCATCCCGTCCAGTGAGCACCTCAATCGAATGTCCAGCATTTTTGACTGTCTCAAAGACATCGATCCCAAGAGCTTCCATCGAAGGACGCATCACCTTCTTCTGCCGGCATCTGACTGCATCAGCAGGCGTAGGAGTGGTACCGGCATCCAGCATCTCCTGCGCCACGCAGGTCGAGCAGAGAGCACACGGGGAGGCACCCATCCCAAACGCACGATAGTACCCGGCGAGGAAAGCGGCCCTCTCCAGATCGGCGATCGTCTGTTGGACAGTCCGGAGAATCTCCCCTCTCGATGGGGGAAGGCCGTCCGGTCCGGATGGAAAGGTCGCGGTGTCGAACCGGGCCAGCACCGCAGAATGATACTCAGCGATCATCGTTCTGGTCTCTTCAGTCGAAGGGACAAAGGGGGGGCAACAGAAGTGTGTGCCATATGCTGCACAGCCAAACCTGCATCGGAAACGTGTCCATTCCCTGACAGCGATAATGTCAGCCGGGATACTGGTCAGATCATTGTGGATAGTTCTGAGTGATCCAAAGATGGCAACGTTCTCCTGTTCCCGAGGGCCCGCTCGCCGAGTGGTACCTCTGCCACTGCTCTCTTCCATCATACCCATCACTGGACTCTCCTCACAGATAGAGGATCTGGTAAGGAACCGATCCCTTGATCCAGAGTGATGAAACCGATCCAATCCGATCTATTCACCAACGCCTCCTGAAGAGAATAAGTCCTGCGAGTGCGGCTACTGCCAGCAGCGAGATAACAATCAGCGAGGATGGAGTAGTCTTGATCGAGATCGAGGTCGGCCCAAAAGCCATGTCCCGGGGGCCCGGCATCTTCGTGTTGTTGCTCTGGAGCAGAACGAGCGTAATCACGGGTTCTGTGGTTCCACTGAAGTTCGTCAGATTATCAGAACGCATGGAATGAAGGGTTTGATTCACCGAGGCAGGTGTTGAGTTTGGAGTGAACTGATCATCTTCTGCTGCACAGATTGTGACCAGGAAGAGCAGCCCGAGGAGGACTGCAGCAACAGACTTCCAGTTGTTCATAAAGTGTGAATACGGTGCTGGGACGATAATGGTTTGCCAGACGGTAGCCCAGGATCCAAAACCATCGCCCCATCAGGAATGATCATCCCTTAACTGACCGGCAGCGAAGCATGGGTGGGTGGTACCTGCGGGGTGACAACACCCTGCTGGGTAGAGGTCCCCGTTCCCTGGGTTGCAGTCATGGTCGCAGAAGTAGTCATAGAGAGATCTGCCGATTGCGACAGCGTGTTCACCGTGGCCTGGGTGACCGCCACCGTCCAACCACCTTCGCCAATCATGGCTATCAGATACGTGCTGTTCTCCGGGATGGTCAGCATCGTCGATTCCTGCTGCGAACCACCGGTCGATACCCTGCCTAGGACTGTACCGGTCCGGTCCCGAACTTCGGCGATCACCCCAGAACTCGTATCAGCCGTGGCGGTCAGCCGCACCTCTCCAGGAGATAGAGTGAAGAAGTCGCTGGCATAGTTCCCTGTACCGGCCCACGTTAACTGCCCGGTCAGATGTCCGTTTGCCGGCACCGGGATCGTCACAACCTGGCTGGATGTGGAGGCGAGCGAAGGGGTTGCTGTCGGTGTCGACGAAAGGGAGGACACTCCAATTGGGGTTCCAGCCGTTGACACCGGAAACGAACTCGCATTCGGAAGTCCGGCCGGAACCACCGGTACCTGGCTCCCCGGTGTAGACGGAGCGGTCGAGGTGATGACCACGGGTTGCTGAACGATCGAAGGTACACCACTCGCAACAGGAACTGGTGCCTGAAGGGTTGTAGTGAGGACGGTGGAGACGACCGGTGCAGAAACGACCGGCAATGGAAGGGACGTAGTCAGGGTTGTGACCCGGGTCAGGCTTGCGTTGGGACCTGCACCCGATAGCGGCCCGATACCGGCAGAAGGCGGGAGCTGGTGGGTGTATTGCTGTCCGGATAAGAGACCACCAGGAAGTGACAACACGACAAAGAGCAGGACCATCACGATCGAAATAATCCCGATCACCACAGGACTGTCCAGCCTCAATTCGTGAGATACGAACCGCTTGTCGCAGGCCTCGCAACGATCAGCATCCTCTGGGTTCAGATGCCCGCAGGTTTCGCACCGCCGCGCACGGCCAGAATGTGACGGTGCCACCTCAGTTCTCGGGGCCGGCAACTCAGGATCATCGGCAGTTGGCAGAATCCGCAGATCCCTGTTGCACGATGGGCAGAACGACCACCCCGGCAGGACCGAAGTTCCACATCCCGGACACTGTTTCATCGGTTCACTTCCCACAACGGTTGTTATTCATGGACAATGAACGTTTGGCACAGAGAACCCCTCAGATCTAACCCGTGGATTGGATTCCCATTATCACGGCCCCTGAATCAAAGAGGAACGTATATCCCTCCAGCCACATCTATTTCTTACGGAAATCTGTTCTGTCCTAAAAACAGAATATGGTGAAAGAATGAAGGAATCAAAGAAGCGCTCATTCACTGCAGGAAAAGAACCGGGGATCTCCCTCTGCGAGCCATACTCACTGGTTATCAGGGTGATCACTCTGCAGGGGCGGGCAGTACCGTTAATCAAGCCGATCCGGTTTCAGGCTGTCAGGGAGGGGGAGGAATTCACCCTCTCCAATCGCTCTCTCCAGTTGACGATTCCCTGCGCGTCGTTACCCGAGGGGGTGCAGCGTATATCGGAGCGGATTCAGTTACTGTTCGACACACCGGACGCCGTCAGGTTCAGGAATCGATTAAGGGTGTACCTGGGCGAGGGAACTCAGATCAGTTCGATCTAGCGCTCAGACCCCATGTTTTTTTTGCGCGGTGAAGTGCGTGATCGGCTCCCTGGCTTCCCGCAAGTCAGATAATAAAACCCTTGCTCGATCAGGATCATAGGTATGAGGATCCTCTTTAAACATATTGACTGCAGATGAGAGATTGTGCAGCATACAGACAGGAAGTCTGATCACCCGGACCAGTTGAAGAATCCTGATATCCCATCTGAAGAGATGAAATGGATCCTATCAATGAAAAAACAAAAAAATAATCGACAAAAGGAGGGAAATGTCCAGGATCTGGGCGTTATTAATTTCATCTCGCTGATCATTGTCTTTCTGGTCTGGATGGTGCTGAACTGGCTTGCAAACCTGATGCTCAATGCACTCCTTTCACCGGCTGCATACAGAGTCTTTCTTGAGAGCAAAGTGCTGGTCTTTGGTTTTATTGGGTTCACCATCATACTCTCTGTCCTTGTGACATGGTTTACAATCAGACCTCTATTAATCAGGGGATTATAACCCCCGGTTGTCCGATTATCCCGCTCGTTAAAATGTTTTCTGGCGAAGCCGGGAAAAATTATTTTTTATCCGCCGGATCATGTTCCACCTGATCTATCCAAATGGATGATGTCACCGCAGTCGTTGCCCCGCCGGCAGTCTGGCCAAGCATGATCGCAAGCCCTATCACCAGTGCAATAAGGGTCTTTTTCAGGAACCCGAACTGCTTTTCCGTGATGATCTGGATACCCGAGAAGGCCGAGGTGAAGAGGACGCTCATCGCGGCCAGGCCCGGGATCAGGAACTGGAGATAGTTCTTGCCGAGACCCGGGATGCTGACCACCGAGTTCAGCCCGAACCCGAGGAAGAAGAGCGGCATTGATATGCTCCCGATGATCCGGCTCTGCGACCGGATGAACCGCATCATGCTCTGGAGCCAGATGGTGTAGATGATATCCATGATCAGTGCCTCCTCATTATCTTCATCTGTTGCCGCATGATCTCGGCGGTTCCCACTTCGTGTTCGTCAACCCGGCTGATTCACGGTTCCCTGATAACAGCGACAATTGCAGCGGTATCCAGGGAGCGGATCGTCACTACGTCCCCACCGATCCCATCCTTGAGGTTTGCGGGAGTGTCCAGCGCGATGATCTTTCCGTGGTCGACAATGGCGACCCGGTTGCAGAGCCGGTCTGCCTCATCCATATAGTGGGTAGTGATGATGATTGTGATCCCCTCCTCTTCGCAAGAGTGGCGATATATTGCCAGAGGTGATTCCGGGTCGGGGGATCAAAGGCCGGGCGTGGGCTCATCGAGGAAGAGAACCGAGGGGTGGTGAAGCAGTCCCCGGGCGATCTCAAGACGCCGCCGCATCCCGCTGGAGAAGGTCCTGACAATGTCGTCTTTCCAGTCGGTGAGTTCGACAAGGTCCAGAAGATCGGCGATCCGCTGCTTCCGGATCTCCCGTGGGTACGCAGTAAAGCCGGCCATGGAAGTCCATGTTCTCCCATGCTGTGAGTTCCTCGTCAAGGCTTTGATCCTGGAAAACGATCCCGATGGCCTTCCGGACCCCGTCCTGATCCTTCTGGACATCGATACCGCTCACTGTTGCAGTTCCTTCGATAGGTTTGAGGAGGTGGCGAGCATCGAGAGTGAAGTGGTCTTGCCGACGCCGTTTGGGCCAAGCAGGCCGAAAATCTTCCCCGGTCCCATAGTAAATGAAATGTCAGTCACTGCGACCAGCTCGTTAAATTTCCGGGTCAGGTGATTTCCTAAATCTCCAATTTTAGTAACGTATTTTTTCGTAAATCCGGCATGGGCTCATGATAACTGTTTTCGCATTGCGATCCTCCTTATATTGGGTTAACGTCGTTTCGACGTACGCTGTCGGTGATTGAGGTGGAAACTCAGAGTTCGTCAATGGCCTTGGCAGCGGCATTGATCGCTTCCGTGATTTTGCTGATTTGTTCTGGTGTCACGCTCTCGCGCGACACGCGTGCCGCTACAGCGCCGCGTAAGTTATGGAAGGCTTGCATGAGTTCAGGAGACCGGCCGCGTTGGAAATGCCTTCCCGCCTCTTCGAGGTGGTTGAACAGCTCCGTTACTCGACCTTCGTTGGTCTGAAGGTATTGGACTCCTTCTGGGGTCACCGAATAGATCTTCTTGTTGTTCTCTGAAGATACGATGGCAAGCCCCTCTTCCTCCAGCATTGTCAAGGTAGGATAAATAACGCCGGCGCTCGGGGTGTAACCGCCTGCAAGGCGTTGCTCCATGGTCTTGATGAGTTGGTATCCGTAACTCGGCTGCTCAGAGAGCAGTTTGAGGACGACAAGTTTGAAGTCGCCTGAATTGAACAAACGTTCACGCCCGCCACCAAAGGCGCCATGCCCTCTGCCACCAAAACCTCGATCAAACCTCTCGTGAGGCCCTGGTCTGAAATCCCCGTGGCCACCAAAACTGTGGTGCTCTCTATCTCCGAAACTCTCCTCATTCCTCTCGGGAGGTCCTGAATTGAAACCTTCGCGTCCTGCAAAACCAGGCTCTCTCTGGGCGCGGCCATCATCCATTCTAAAATAGTGTTCATTCATTATTTATTCTCCTTAACTAAAACATCTCATAAAATCAAGACGTATCTCAAGATATATCTTATAATACCGAGTATTTATATATTTTTTATTTGAAGGATTCTGACAGGTTTGACGGCTGAATTAAAAATCTTTAGATGTGTGATAGATGGTAGTGATTCTTAAATCATAAATCAAAAACAGCTCGGTAAAAATGCCCATGAACGGGCGTTTTCATTCGAACCATGAACCAGGAAGAATCTGGCAGAACCCAGACAGAATTGCTCCTTGAGTCATTAATCTGGCTTCAACTGGAGAACTACGATTCAGGAGCGTATAAAAATTGAATCTAAAACGAAATAATTTCGACAATTGAAAAAAATTGAAGGGAGGATATGAAAATTTCTTTGTTTTCACCCCATTTTTCAAAACCGTAAAAAAATCCCTCAAATTACACTGTTTGTGGTTCGTAAAACGAACCGGGAGCAACTACACCCATAGCAGATATTATACAGAGTGAAAATATGAAAAGCGCATTACGCAAACTTGCGATCCCGATTGCTGACGCTGCGACGTTCAACACGATCATCCAGTCGGTCATCTTATCCAACCAGTTTGCCTGCGTAGCATACATGACTGCCGGCGAAAGCGACCCTGCTGCCGAGAAGAGAAAAGAGGCATACACCGTACAGCTGGTCTACCAGAACAGCAATGCAAAGAGTGTCGGTACCGCAACCACACGTTTGACACGCTTGCCAGATCAATGCCGGGGTGACCACGCTGCTTCCGCCTCTGCGGTCAGCACAGCGCACGGTGGAACTGTGGCCCAGGATGCCGGAAAGGATGCATTCTGCGCGACCCTCAAGTGCCTCGACGCAAACGGCGAACTCTACAGAGAATTGTTATTAACCCTAACTTACCCTCATCCATTTATCGATCGATCTTTTGATATGAGCACGTTCGGGAATTTCATTCTCAACCAGGAATATGCTGATCTCGCGGCCCGTGGCGGAGATCCTCTCCAAGGGATCAGTAGTATGATCGACTGGGAGCGGTTTCATCCTCTTCAGGCCCTGGCGTATCAGAGCAATACAGAATTGGGTGGTCATCCCCACACCAACGTGATCCAGGTCATGAAGTTGCTTTTTCTCCAGCAGTGATATGGTCTTTCGGTTTATAAACTCAAACGACAGGCAAACGATCAGATCTCGTTCCGATATTTTCTGAATTTTTCTGCGACGATCCCGGATCGTTCGACGCCCTGATCGTTTCAGAATCGGCTGATTGTGAGGTACTGGATGAGATCTGGAACGAACTGCAGCATCAGATCGATGCACGTGGACTTCAGGTTAAACATGGTGTCATCCTGGATGCACCATTCATCACATCAGATCCCGGTCACGCCCCGGCAGAGAAAGCACAAAGTGATCTTGCCTGTACCCGACGATCACGGGACGGTACCTGGGCAAAAAAAAGGAATGAATTCTCATCTCGAATATAAACTCCACACCATCATCACCAGAGAATATCAACTGGTCCGGGCGCAGGTAACCACTACTGCATCAGTCCATGATAGTCGGATCGATCTCTCGCAGTCAGAGAAGACGATGTTCCTTGACAAAGGATATTTAGGCGTTAAGCCAATCGCATCAAAGGACAAAACCATGCATCGTACAGTGCGAAACCATCCTTTATCGATCAAAGAAAAACGAAGAAACAGAGTTATCAGTAGGGTACGCTCGCTGGTGGAACGAACCTAACGAACCTATACTGTCATCAAACGGCAATTCTACCCAGGACATATCCGGGTCACGACCGTGGCACGAGCAAGTCTGCAAAACCTCTTCGCAGGTTTCGATTACAATCTCGCACAACTCAGAACAATTCATCAACAGGCACTCAAAGAGCGGCAACTCTCGAAATCTGGAATAAGACTGGTCAGAATGAGAAAGAAATTGAGAAAATTGACAGCGGATAACCGAGAACAAACCACGTTGGGGATGAAGGAATCATGATGCATTAAATCGAGCCATGTTAAAAGGTATCCACTTAAGATTCCACTTAAGATAAATGTGGGATCAGCCATCTGTACTAAATTTATATCTTCCGGAACCAAATCACAGTAACTATCATTCAACTGGTGAGGACGGCAACCAATGAAACTGATGATTACCAGCAGACAAGGAGAGGATGGATGGATCGTGATGGAATGTCCAGCATTACCGGGCTGTATCACACAGGGACGGACTAAGGAGGAGGCGCTTACCCATGCCAGGGAGGCCATCTGCCTGTACCTTCAGCCAGAGGAAAACCTGCATCTCCCCGATGGTGCCGAATCAATTGAGGTGGAACTGTGACCAAACAGACCGCACCTCAAATTCAAGAAAAACCAGGAAAACAACCAAAACCAATGAAACCTGATAAACTCTCAAAACTTCCGGTGATCTCCTGGAAGGATATGGAGAAGTGCCTCGCCAATATTGGGTTTACGGTTGTAACGATCCAGGAGAATCATCTGAAGATGCGGCGACATGACAGTTCAGGGCTGGTTACCGTGATTGTCCCAAAGTCTGACGAACTGGATCGCAGGACATTGAAATGTATCCTTCGGGTCATCGGCCTTTCGACACGCAGATTCCTTGAGATGCGCTGATCCCTCTCCCATCACAAAAAATACTGAGTGAAACTGAAGACGACCGCCGGAATTCAGGTGGCGCCAGGATCTCTGCTTACCATAAAAACCCTGTACTTTTTTCAGGATATTCTTAAAAAATAAAAACAATTCATCGCCATATAGCCGGTATAACCCACACCAACTCATTCATTGCCATTCAGATCAGGGCCAGGTGATCTGCCAGCACCTTAACCCCGATCAACATCAACACAGCCCCACCAAAGAAGTCCACACGGGTGCCAAGAACCGGTGCCAATCTGATACCAGCATAGACCCCGGCAAACGAAATACAGAATGCAACCGCACCGATGATCAGGGACGGGATCACAGGTTCGACTCCGAGCAGTGCATAGCTGATCCCGACTGCCAGCGCGTCGATACTGGTGGCGATGGCAAGTCCAATGACCACACCGGCACGGAGTGACGATGGCCGTTCCCGGGTATCCCCGCCCCTGACCCCTTCGATACACATCTTCACACCGATCCCGGTCAGCAGCAAAAATGCGATCCAGGGTGCATATCTGGTGACGAAACCAGCGAAGGATATCCCAAGCAACCAGCCACCAATCGTCATCCCTCCCTGAAAGAGACCGAATGTCGCCGCGAGGATGATCGCTGTCTTGAATCGATCGATACCGGCTGAACTCCCCGTCGCAAGGGTGACAGCAAAACAGTCCATCGCAAGGCCGAGACCGATCAGCACTGATTCAATCACTGCATCCATCTGATGATCAGGTGGATCCCAGACCGATAAAGGAGTATGGTTCAGGTAGGTTCGACTGCACGGAATTGTACCAACCTACAAAAATCCATTCGAACCCGGATCTGGCAGGCCGACGCCACCGGGGAGAAAGAGGGGAAGATTTCATCAAACCCTCGCTCTCCAGCGCTTAAATCGGGACATGAATCTCGGTCATCAACTCCTCTGGCTTCACCAGGGTCGGATCGTTCAGGTAGACCTCGCGAACCGGGCCGGTGACGGCAAGCCCCTGCTCCTCTATCCAGGCGAAGAGCCGGGTATAGGTCGGCCCGCAATCCTCATAGGGCCCCCGGTGCAGCACCTTCGCCATCCTCCCACCTGGAAGTTCATAGATCGATATAGGCCCTTCACCCTCTATCGATCCTTCTATCGGAAAAGCAACCTCCATATCGGCATCCCCGGTCTCGTTGGCGACCATAGCCTCCTCGACCGATCCTTCGTGGCAGATGAAGACCGGCGGTCCGGTCAGGACTGATTGATGAGAGATCCCATAGATATAGAGCTCGCCGAGCATCGCCGGAATATCACGATAAGCCCCTTTTTGCCGCATACCAAGTACCAGTTGAGGCAGAACTTCGATGATCTGTATCTCTTCCATACTTGAGTATCGGAGAAGAAGTAGAAAAATGAGCTGGATCTGAGAGGATCTCCGGGCCCACCCCAGTCTCCCCGGGTACAGTTTCCTCTTTCTTTTTTACTATGAAAAGAGAATATTACAACGGTCGGATCACAATCATGACTGGAACGTATGGTCTCTATAGCACCCCAGGAGTGGGAACAGGATGAAGGAACAGAAAGCAACTGCTGATGATGCACAGCCTTCATCGTCGCCGGCATCATTTTTTTCAGAGGAGCGGATCGTCCTCATCATAGCCATTATCTCCGGATTTCTGACCCCATTCGATGGCTCTGCCACCAACATCGCCCTGCCCTTCATCAGTGGTGAATTTCATATGGATGCAGTCTCACTCTCCTGGGTTGCGACCGCATACCTGCTCGCTTCTGCACTCGTCATCGTTCCATTCGGAAAGATCGCAGACATCCATGGAAGGAAGAAGGTCTTTCTCGCAGGGCTCTCGATCTTCACCCTCGCCTCGCTTCTGATGACCATGGTTCCATCCACGCCTGCATTGATCGGGATGCGAGTGATCCAGGGGGCCGGAAGTGGAATGATCTTCGGTACCGCTGTTGCGATCCTCACCTCGGTGGTCCCAAAACAGCGGCGTGGGCGAGCGCTCGGGATCTATATCACATCGGTCTACCTTGGACTCACCCTCGGCCCACCTCTCGGCGGCGTGCTGACCCAGTACTTCGGCTGGCGGTCCATCTTTCTCGTCAATGTCCCCATCGGCGTCGCCGCGGTGCTGCTCATCATCTGGAAACTCAAAGGCGAATGGGCAGATTGCCCCACCGAACGCTTGGACCGGGCCGGCTCTCTGATCTACGCTGTCGGGCTGGTGGCGATGATGTACGGCTTCTCACAACTCCCATCCGTCACCGGAGGGGCCCTAATCGCCGTCGGACTGGTCACGATTTCAGCTTTTATCTGGTATGAGAGACGGGTACCCACCCCAGTCCTCGACATGCGCCTCTTTGTCGAGAACAGAGTCTTCCTCTTCTCAAACCTCGCCGCCCTGATCAACTACAGTGCGACCTTTGCGGTGACGTTCCTCTTAAGCCTGGACCTCCAGTATACCAAGGGTTTCACTCCAGAACACGCCGGCCTGATCCTGGTCGCCCAGGCATTCATGATGATGATCGTCTCACCCGTTGCTGGCCGACTCTCAGATAGGATTGAACCACGGGTGGTGGCCTCGATCGGGATGGGGTGTACAGCCCTTGGTCTCGGTCTCTTCAGTCTCTTCCTCACTGAGAGCACACCGCTCTGGTCCATCCTTTCAATCCTTATGCTGCTCGGTGTCGGAGCAGGGCTCTTCTCTTCACCGAACACCAATGCGATCATGAGTTCCGTCGACAGACGATTCTATGGGGTGGCCTCCGGAATGAACGGGACGATGAGGCTCCTCGGGCAGATGCTCTCGATGGGAATCGCCTCGATGATCTTTGCGATCGTGATCGGTCGTGTTGAGATCGTCCCTGCACTCTACCCACAGTTCGTCATCAGTGTTCATGATACGTTCATCCTCTTCACAATCCTCTGCGTCGTGGGGATTTACGCTTCGTATGCGAGGGGAAACACACATTGACTGTGGAGAGGAAAGGAACACTTTTTTTGAAGATCTCCCTATCACCTCCCCTGTGAATAGCAGCACAGGTGATGACAGTGCTTGATGCGATCATCGCCGCCGGTTTCAAATGTCAGACCGAGTGGAACGAATACCGGATAGCACACGTAGACGCGGATACAGTCACGATGATAATTGGGATCTGTTATAGGAACGTGCAGACGCGGCCAGATACTTGACCAGCTCCGCTCGGTGACAATTGATCGTAATGACCCGGAAGATGAATACAACCGAACCGGCACTGAAGAAAAAAGAGGACGAATCAGATGTAATGGTTCTTACGGAGCCACTCGACCTGCGGAGGCAGGTAGCGGTACAGGATATCGCATTTCTCATCCTGGAAACTCCATGGAACCACGATCAGCGTATCTCCTTCACGTATCCAGGATCTTTTCTTGATCTTCCCTTTGATCCTTCCCATCCGGGTGACACCATCGATGCATCTGACCCGGATATGATTTGCCCCGAGCAGTGTATCAGCCGAGGCAAACTGCTCTTTATTCCATCGCTTGGGCAACCTGACGCGGGTAGTCTGAACCCCTGAAGAGTTTACCCCACCTTCAAGACTGTATTCCTGGGGGGTATCTGTTGTTCGATTATATGGGATGTACTCAACTCCGTGTGGTGTTATAAGGACCTATAGAAATATAAATGTATTTGTTTTTTTCCGATGACCTGCGGGCATTGATTCATCCCAGATGGTCACCATGCCATTATCATATCTGGATCCAGATCTAACTCGCCCCATCATGCCTCGCTGGTCAGAGATTCCATCATTCAGACCGGCCCCCTTCTACCGTGGGTCGTATCCCGTGGAATTTCAGTCTCGACTGGACTTTGAGGTGATCGTCCCTTTTCCGGTACAGGTCTCGATATCGATCCTGTAGACTTTCGTTCTCTCCCAGGCCTTCTCGATATACCGGGTTCCCTGATCGAGATAGCCGGCTGAATACTTGCCAAGAAGTGCCACCAGGCCGGCCCGCTTCTCCAGGTCAAATACTTCAAAAGCCCTGCCAGAGAGAATCACACTGGAATATCGGGTGCTGAATCGCTCAGGGAGAACGACTGCATCGACGACAACGCAGAACGAGACCCGGTTATTCTGATCCAGGAGGTCCAGCTTCAGGCCATCTGTTGCACAGTGAAAGTAGATCACTTTATGGTGATAGACATAATGCAAAGGGACCCCATAGGGTACTCCCCCTGAACCCACCGTCGAGAGGACACCGAATACACCAGTCTGAAGAAGGCGATCCGTCTCCTCTGGTGTCAACTGCCTCTCCTTCCTTCTCATATCCTTCATCACCTCACCTGGTAGGTAAAAGTTCAGGTGGCCAGATATTTATTGTGGTCCGTTGAGATGAGTCGACAGATCTCCTATCGTAGAAGAGAATAGGTTTCGGACTGATGGCTTCTTACATCGAGTGAACCCAAAGAAAAAGTGGAAAGAAAAGTGCACGTTTTCTCTATCATTCCCCTCTGATCAGAACATACATCGACGACGAGCACTACCAGTCCAACCAGTTCGACACGCATATATCTATTATGCGCCGATAGACTGGGGATGGCAAAAATCCCTGACGAAGCGACAAGTGTACATTTCGTGATCCGTGTGATCACAGATATACAACTGACAGCGTATGTGGTTATCGCAGCCCTCTTCTCGATCGTCGCCATTTTCTCACTATACGACGCGATCAGAGAGATTCTCGACCTCTTCTCATCCCCGGATCTGCAGACGGGAGTCGTAGAGGTTCTCGAAGCACTCCTTCTCTCGATCACCGTGCTGACCCTGCTCACTACCGTGACCGTCTACTTTCAGACACGACACTTTGAACCACGACCGCTGCTGATCGCCGGGCTGACCAGCATGATCCGACATGTGATCGTCAGTAATGTCAGCAATGCCACCACGTTCACCAACCCATACGAAATTATGGGAACCGTGGCTGTACTCGCGGTGCTGATCGCGGGGATCGTCCTGACCCGTCCAGAAGGAGAATCTGAACTGATCATCTGACCCTAGGAGAGGAACCGTGCTCCCCATATTCATATTTTTAAAAAGACCGAATATAGAAGAGGTCATTCCATAGCGAGAGACCCGCCGTCACAACGCTTATCCCCCTCGCCCTCTCAATCTCAACGGATACAATATCATGATCTACCGGTGTAATGTCTGTAATTCATTCGAATATGACAGCAACGAGGGTGAAGAGGAGAATGACATTCCAAAGGGAGCCGAGCCCTATGACCTCTCCGATACCTGGATCTGCCCGATCTGCGGATCAGACCGTTCACACCTGCAGCCAGTGATCGAAAAGGGAAAGGAGATACATATCGGGTTCACCTGCCCGGTCTGCGGAACAACGAGTCAGATGGCGACTCCGCCGGCCCTTCCGGACAGGGTTACGGAGGCTTTACTCAACCGTATGGAGGCACCTCTCTTCATCGAGGAGTACCTGACCGATATCCACCAGATGGCAGAGACCGGACGGTCTGTGATCGAGCCGATGCGGACCACACAGCAGGTGATAACCTGGGACAAACTGCTGATCTGTGGAGCCCAGATCGCACGCATTCCGATCAATGCAGACGTTCCGGTATTAACCAGAACCGTTATAGGTCCCCGGGCAGTTCATCCGCTGGTGATCGACACCCCATTTTATGTGACACACATGTCCTTTGGTGCTCTCTCAAAGGAGACAAAGATCGCCCTTGCAGGCGGTTCAGCCAAGGTCAGAACTGCCATCGGATCGGGTGAAGGCGGGGTGCTCCCCGAAGAGCAGGCGCAGGCGTATCGATACATCTTTGAGTATGTTCCGAACCAGTACAGCGTGACAGCCGAGATGCTCAGGTCTGTCGACGCGATCGAGATAAAACTGGGTCAGTCTGCAGAACCAGGTCTCGGAGCTCGATTACCCGGTGAGAAGGTCACCCCCGAGATCGCGACGGTCAGGGGGTATCCGAAAGGAACGGATATCATCAGCCCTGCACGTTTCACTGATATCAAAACCCGGGACGACCTGAAAACCAAGGTAACCTGGCTCCGGGAGATCTCCGGAGGACGCCCGGTCGGGGTCAAGATTGCAGCCGGACATATCGAAGCTGACCTCGAGGCAATCGTCTATGCAGGGGCCGACTTTGTCACCATCGATGGTCGACCAGGAGGAACCGGGGCAGCCCCGAAGTTCATTAAAGCTTCGACCTCGGTCCCCACCATATTCGCCCTCTACAGGGCGAGGGAGACACTGGATCGGTTGGGTGCAACCGGGACGTCACTGGTCATCACCGGCGGGCTTCGGATCTCCTCTGACATTGCCAAGGCTCTGGCCCTTGGTGCGGACGCTGTCGCCCTTGGGACCGCCGCCCTGATGGCCTGCGGCTGTCAGCAGCACAGGATCTGTTCAACCGGACGATGCCCGGAGGGTTTGACCACTCAGGATATCGATCTTCGACCGAGGATGAAGAGCGAGGTTGGGGCCGACCGACTGGCAAACTTCCTCAACGTTACCACAGCAGAGTTAGAGGACTTCACTCGTCTGACCGGACACACCAATGTTCATGATCTCAGCAGGGACGACCTTGTCACGACCAGTGCTACGATCGCCGCATTCACCGACCTTCGTCATGTGTGAGTCCGATCCAGATGCGGAGGTCTGCTGATCATCCAGCGATAGAAACTCGGACTGACATGCCGGTGCATCACAGATATAGATAAATTTAATTAACTTCAGAAATAATTAAGAACAATATATTATCAAAAGACCTATCACATTCAATACCCATACGACGAGGACTGGACGAGATGATGCAGATGAAAGAACCTGATAGCAGCACAGATTGGGTCGAGACCTGGCGCCTTACCTATAACCAGTACCTCTCCACTCCACATCTTGTCCCAGAGGAACCAGAAGAGACAATTCGACTTTCAATGGCAGATCCCCGGCTATGGGTCACTCAGGCCAAATATCTGATGGAGCGGGTCGCCCCCCCGTCCGGCTCGTCGGTACTGCTGGTTGGGGACAGATCGATGCTCCCCTATCTGATCTCCCGAAAAGGAAACCGGGTCACCGAAGTGACAAAATCCGAGGCGATGATAGACTCCCTGACCAAGTGTGCAGTCAAACATTCGATGGAGTCACGAATCTCGGTCATCGCAGGGGGATGGGAACACCTCGACACAGGATGCACAGAAAAGTATCCTCTCCTAGTCGCTCCCTATTCACTCTTCACCCCGGACCTGGAAGCAGTGGTCAGAGCAGTCAACACCTGCTGCTCGGGGAGGGTCGTCCTCTTCTGGCATGGAACCCCCCCACCGATCGCTGTTGCGATGAAGGAACTCTGGCCAAAGGTCCTCGGATGCGAGTTCAACGATATCCCCCATGCCGATTGCCTGTACCGTGGACTCCGCCAGCTCGGGGTACCGGCTTCTATCGTCTGCAAAGAGTACCCGGACGGTCGGTTGTATCCGACACTCGGCCACGCCGTCATGGACCTCGGAGCCAGAATGGGCGGCGTCGATGAACAGCAGGACGGAATTATCCGCCAGTACCTTCGGAATCACCTCAATATGGAGCATAACGGGCTCAGGTACCGCGGAAAGTCCATGCATGCAGAGATCACCTGGACTGTCGGGTGAATTGTCTATTAAAACAACGGCGTCAAAATAATTCTTGACACAGTTCTTGCCGATCAGGTCAGACTGGATTGCGTGATCAACCGATTGGTTCAAAATATTAAACTGTTTTACAGATCCTCATATCCAAAAAAATTTGACGAGGTAGAGAGTGGGTCGACCGGAGTGGACGATGGACTTCAGGATCAGTATACCGGGATCAGTCCGGGATTATCACCGGTGATGCATCGACCCCCCTGAGGAGTCACGACAAAGGTATTCTCGATGCCAACCAGCCCGACTCCCTGGATTCCTTTTTTGGGCTCAAGTGCAAAGACCATCCCTTCCTCCAGCGGTTCATCAAACCCTTTCGCGATCACGGGTTTTTCATCGATCCACAATCCGATACCATGACCAAGGAACTTCACCTGATGCCCTCCGAATCCCATAAAATCTTTTAGGAATTCAGGACTCAGCCCATCGATGATGGTAGAGTAGATCTCTGAAGGAATCGCACCCGGTTTCAGGAGCGAAGCCAGTTCATTCTGGATATCCACACAGTGCTCATGCACCTGGACCGCTGCATCAGGAATGGGCGAACCAAACATGTAGGTCATGGTCTTGTCGGTCTGGTATCCCTCAACCCCACACCCGATATCCACAACAACAAGGTCGCCCTTCCGGAGTCGCCTCTCCCGGCATCCCATCAGCGGTACCGCCGGATGCATACCTGAAATCCCTCCAGGGGTGTTGACACAGGTCGGATAGATGGAACTGACACCAAAACCGATCTGTCCCAGGATCATCTCATTGAACATGTCAAACCGGATGATCCCCTGGTGACCTTCCTTCACCATCAGGGAGTAAAGGTCGCTGTTGAGTTCTACCTCATCGATCCCTTCTGAGAGGAGGGAAGGCATACAATCCTCCAGCACATGCCGGTGGATCCTTCCAGCCTTCTCCATAAGGGAGAGTTCGTAGCCGCTCTTCACCGACCTGACAGCGGCCACCTCGGCATCAACCGCCTTCACATCGGTAAAATTGAGAGATTTCTGCAGTCTCTGAACCTGTGCCATCGTCACCAGTTCCATCTCAAGGTACAGCGTTGCAGGAAATGTCCCCATGACCGCAGCAATATCACGGTACCTGCTCATCTTTCTGATGCAGGGGGACCTGGATTCATCAAGGGCCCGTTCATAACTCTGACGGACCCAGAACACCGCTTCATCATTCCGGGGAATGAGGAGAATGCCGTCCTGGATGGTACCGGTGAAGTAATAAAGGTCGACCTTTCCGAGAATGGCCACAATCTCCCAATCAGGATGATTTTTATCCATCTGAGTTCTAAAACGACTCATTCGGCCCATAAGTTCACTGACAGGGACAGGCATGGTGATCATCATAATTAGTTGATGATGATATTTATCGGTAGTCGACTTTCACCGAGGTATTCCGGCAGATACAGACGAAATAATCCGCGCATTTTTTCTAAAGCCATCTCATGAGACATGGACGCTTAAAAAAAGTCGTCTCCTTCAGCACGTACTCTCGAAGAAGACGGGCCAGAAGGGGTCCTGCTCTGGGATATGGAGTTCTTCAATGGTACCGTCGACCCGTCGGATCGTCCGCTCCCCAGGATTGTCCGTGACCTTCCCGATCACCGACACCGGGATCCCGGACCGGGTCAGGAGGTCGATGATCGCATCAGAACTGGACGGATCTGCAGTCAGAAGGAGCGTCCCCTCGGCGATCGATGCCAGAGGATCCAGGTTGAACTGCTCACAGACCATTCTGACCTCTTTCGGATAGATGATCTGCGCCTCATCGATCACCATCCCGGTGTTACTTGCCGCTGCAATCTCAAAGAGTCCGCCGATCACCCCGCCTTCTGTCGCATCATGCATCGCTGTCACCTCGCCAGCCTCACGGGCGAGGGCCGCATCCGCCACAACCGACATCTGCCAGCAGAGATCCTGCGCAGCCTTCACAAGCCAGGCCGGGTACTTCGCCTTCAGTTCATTTTCACGGAGCACTGAAAGGAGAGCCGCGGTCTCGATCGCCGGCCCCTTGGTCAGCAGCACATCATCACCGGGTCGAGCACCTGCAGAGGTGATGTACTCCCCTTTCTCTGCCACCGCAAAAACCGTAATTCCGCCGATCGTCGGGGCGGCGAACCCGGGATAGTACCCGGTGTGTCCGCCGACGATCGCGATCCCGAGATCCTTTGCAGCCAAGTCGATCGCGTCCACGATCGTCCGGAAGTCCTGGTCGGGCGTACCCGGGGGCATCAGCAGTGAATAGGTCATGTACTGCGGCTTCACCCCCATCACGGCGACATCGCTGGCCCCGATATGGACCGTGTGCCAGCCGAAGAGATCGTATGGCTGGTTGGGGATGGCGAAGATCGGATCCTCGGCCACGATCAGTACCCTGTTGTTACCGAGGTCGACCACCCCTGCATCGATCCCCGCAGTCGGCGGCACGATCACCGAGGGATCTGCCGCACCTGTTCGGTGGAGCAGGAACGAGGCGAAAGTCGCCGCATCGATCTTCCCGATCTTCTCATCGCTCATCTGCATACCTCCGCGCAATCTCGCAGACCTGCTCGACGACCTCGATCGGATCCCCGCCGACCAGCACACTGACCGGCTCCTTGCCGATGGCACCGGTCTCATAGAAGATCTTGGGGGCACGATTCCCGGCCGCCCTGACCGCCTCGGCGACCTTCCATGGCATCGAAGCGCACTCCTCCTCTTTGATAGAATCCGGCTCGTTCCTCCGATCGATCATAGAAAAGATCCAGCGTTTCTCCCGACAGTAGTCCTCAAGCCATGCTGCCAGCGCAGGCGTGTTGGCGAAGTCCACGCCGGCCCGCACACGGGGATCGACCTTTCGCAGTTCGATCATCAGTCTGGCCATATGGCTTGAAGCCCCAAAGACCGGCTTCCCAGAGGCATGCGGCATTCCACCGATAATGGTCACGCGCCCTTCAACAGCGAGCACATCACTCCTCTCCTTCGCGTCCCCGGTTGCATAGACCAGGTTGGTCCGTACCTCCGGGATCAGCGCCGCAAACTCCTTGCACGCCTCAAGCTTTGCGAGGGCAACTGAGAAGCGGCCGTACATCTCATCGCGACTATCCATCAGCAGTACTTCAACGGCACGGGCTATACCTTTTTCAGCTGCCCGTTCTGACGGACGAACCTGCTCCAGTCCCAGGGTTCGTCCAGCACCCTCACATCAACCGAGGAGATCCCGGGGATCCCCTCGGCCTTCCGCCGAACCTGCTGGCTCAGGTAATCGACCAACGGGCAGCCCTTCGTCGTCAACACCATATCGATCTCTGCACGCCCGTCCGCGGTGACATGCACATCTCGGAGCAGCCCGAGGTCGACGATATCAATTCCAACCTCCGGGTCGATCACCTCGCGGAGCGCGTCTCTGATCTGCTCCTCCATCTCCAGTTCGGCCCGCTTCTCCAGACCAAGCGGCCCAGGGATCACCTGTTCCATGATCCGGATCCGCTCCTCGAACTGGTTCTGCCGATCGAGCAGCCTGGAGATCACCCGAAGCATCGGATCCGGCATCGGTGCCTCCAGGTCCCCATCTCTATCCTGGTTACACTCGGGCCCGGCAATCCTGCCGGGAACCCCGACGACCGTTGCCCCTGGGGGTACCGACCGAACCACGACCGAACCGGCCCCGACCTTAGCCCCGCTTCCGATGGTGATCGGACCGAGCACCGAGGCCCCTGAACCGATGATCACATGATCCTCAACGGTCGGATGACGTTTCTCGTTCACCAGCGCAGTCCCACCAAGCACGACCCCCATATAGATCAGGACATCATCCCCAACCTCAGCCGTCTCCCCGATCACGACACCCATGCCATGGTCAATGAAGACCCGACGACCGATCATTGCCCCGGGATGGATTTCAATCCCGGTCAAAAACCGACCGATATGCGATACAAACCGTCCTGCAAAGAAGAGATGGTGGACCCATAACCAGTGAGCGATCCGATGACTCCAGATTGCATGCAACCCGGGGTAACAGAAGAGCACCTCCGGTATCGATCGGGCTGCCGGGTCCTTCTGAAAGATGGTCTGGATATCTTCCCTGAGGTGTTTGAGGAGCATGATCAGGTCACTTATGCATCAAAGAGATCGGTGGAGAGGTACCGCTCACCAGTGTCCGGGAGGATCACCACGATCATTTTTTCACTGTTTTCCGGGCGTTTTGCGATCAGCAGAGCCGCATAGAGGGCTGCACCAGATGAGATCCCTGCCAGGATCCCCTCCTCCCTGGCGAGACGCCGGGCTATCTCATACGCATCCTCGTTGCTGACCGGAACAATCTCGTCGAGCAGGTCCATCCTCAACACATCCGGGATGAACCCGGCACCGATCCCCTGGATCTTATGCGGTCCAGGACTTCCTCCTGAGAGGACCGGGGACGTCGCCGGCTCAACGGCAATTGCCTTGAATTCCGGTTTTTTGGCCTTGATAGCCTCTGCAATACCGGTGATCGTCCCACCAGTCCCGACGCCGGCCACAACGATATCCACCTTTCCATCGGTATCTGTCCAGATCTCTTCGGCAGTGGTTCTCCGATGAATGGCAGGATTCGATGGGTTTCGAAACTGCTGAGGGATATACAGCAGGTCCGGGTTCTCTGCGACCATCGCCTCTGCAGCGCTGACTGCTCCCTTCATCCCATCCTTGCCTGGGGTCAGGACCAGTTCTGCCCCGAGTGCTTTGAGGAGTTTCCTCCGTTCGATGGTCATCGTATCGGGCATCAGAAGCCGGATCTTATATCCGCGTGCTGCTGCAACGAAAGCCAGTCCTACGCCGGTGTTTCCACTGGTCGGCTCGACGATCGTCGTATTTTTCCCAATCAGACCGTGCTGCTCCGCCGCCTCGATCATCGCTAACCCGATCCGATCCTTGACACTCGACATCGGGTTGAATGACTCCACCTTGACGACGATCTCTGCCGGTATCCCCTCGGTCAGCCGGTTCAACCTGACCAACGGGGTGTGCCCGATGGTCTCTGTGATGTTGTTGTAAATTTTTCCCATAGATCAACCTCTTACTGTTAGATTCCGGAAATTTCTACCAAAGCAGAAATCACAATTGTGATTATTCTGAAACGGGGATAAGGATTGCTATCGGCAGAGCATCAATCCGGTAGTTAGGGTCTCTACTATGAGATAAATATCTACTCCTCTTATCCTCATTCAGCACTGTTAAACCACCGGTCCTCCCAATCGTACATCAGATGATTACCCTTGAACTCCCGGATCTGACCAGAAAACTCTGTTCACCTTCTGGCGATACCATCGAGGAACTGCTTGTGGCCGCAGGGGTGAACCCTGCAGAGGTGATCGTGGTCAGGGATGGTGTACTCCTCCCTGAGGACACACCCCTCTCCGATGGCGACCATCTCCGTGTGATCAGCATCGTCCATGGAGGATAGATGATCGCCTGCGATCGCTGCAACGAGCACGCGGTCTACTTCTCCCGGGGAGATGGGGCGCACCTCTGTGGAGCACACCTGATGGAGAAGGTGGAGGCGAAGACTGCCGGCATGCTCGCCTCATACACCCTTGCAGATAACGAACGGATAGCAGTCGCGCTCAGCGGCGGCAAGGACAGCACGGTGCTGCTCTGGCTTATGAACATGCTGCTCGGGAAGAGGGCTGCAGACCGCCTGGTCGCCATCACCGTCGACGAAGGGATCAGAGACTATCGCGATGAGACACTGGCAGCGGCACGGCGCCTGACCCACAGGCTCGGGATCCGGCATATCATCGTCTCGTTTCAGGATCTCTTCGGAGCCGACCTCGATAGCCTGCTGATCGGAAACAGGGAACGGGCCTGTTCTGTCTGCGGAGTCTACCGGCGACAGGCACTGCAGCAGACTGCCGTGGAGGCAGGGGCGGGTGTCCTCGCGACCGGCCACTGTCTGGACGACGAGGCCCAGTCGGTTCTGATGAATTACCTGCGCGGAGACCTCACCCGGATCGCCGGCACCCTGCCGGAGGGGACCGGGTACATTCCGCGGATCAAACCGCTCGGACGGGTCAGCGAGAAGGAGGTGGTCGTGTATGGAATGGTCGCATCGCTCCTCTCACCCCTTCCGGAGTGCCCGTACACGGCCCATGCCCTCAGGGCCGAGGTGCGGCGTGCACTCGGGGTACTTGAGTATCGGTTCCCCGGTACCATGCTTCGAATCGTGGAAGGAGAGGCAGACCTGAAACGAACGGTCAGCGGTATGGTTCCACCATCGGCGTTGTCGAAGTGCGACCGCTGTGGGGCGCCCTGCTCCGGCACCATCTGCCAGCGCTGCAAAATAGAAGATCTACTCGACAGGCGCGGGAATCTCCAGTGAACCGGCCCCGCTCACCCGCTCCTCCCCGGAGTAGATATTCATCTTATCGCTCCTGACAAAACCGATCACCGTCAGTCCGCCGGCCCTGGCGATCTCCACCGCGAGCGTCGTCGTCGCCCCACGCGAGACGATGATCGGAATGTTCGCGATCAGACATTTGCGTGCCATCTCTGAAGAGATCCTGCCGGTGCAGACGACAAACGTCTGCGAGAGATCGATCCCGTTCAGCGCTGCGTACCCGATCACCCGATCGAGCGCGTTGTGCCGCCCGATATCCTCGACGATCGCAAGATGGTGATCCCCCTGGATCAGACCGACCACATGCACTCCGCCGGTCAGCATATGCAGCGGTGAATTCAGCACCGCCTTGAGCCCGGTTGAGACCTGTGCTGGGGTCACCGTCAGGTCTGATTGGATCTTCGGAAGTTTTTTCATGTCGAGGAACGATGACGAGCCCCCGCACCCGCTCAGCACCGTCTTCTTCGAGAAGAGGATCTTGTACGGGTTCTTCGTCAGCACCTCGGCCCGATCATCGTCGACAGAGAGCGCCTCGATCTCGTCGAGCGATTTGATGACCCCTTCGGTCAGCAGAAACCCAACGATCAGTTCCTTCAGCATCGTCGGACTGGTCATCACCGTCGCCGCATGCCTGCCGTTCACAAACAGGGCAACCGGCACCTCCTCGACGACCGGGTGCATTGAAGCCGTATACTCATCACCGTTCTTCTTGATACAGGGGATCTCCTTATACATCATCACTGTCTCCGTTCCAGTTCCTCGACGGTCGCTATCAGCAGGTCGACATCCTCAATGCTGTTGTACAGGTACAGACTCGCCCGAACCGTACCATCCGGGGCGTCGAGAGCCTGCATCAGGGGCATGCAGCAGTGATGGCCAGATCTGACCAGCACGCCGGATGCCTCATCGAGGATATGCGCCACGTCGTGGGGGTGGACACCGTCAACCGTGAACGAGACCACGCCGATCCGGTCCTCCGCCCGTTCCGGCCCATAGACCGTCACCCCCCCAAGCCCCCGGAGGCCGTCGACCAGCCGCCGTGTCAGTGTCTGCTCATGGACTCGAACAGCCGCCATCCCGATCTCTTCAAGGTAACTGACTGCCGTAGAGAGGCCGATCGCGCCAGAGATGTTCGGAGTGCCCGCCTCAAACTGCCGGTACCCCTGCACCGGGGTGAACCCATTCGTGGTTGCAGTCTCGACCATCCCGCCGCCGAGCACCGACGGCCGGATGTAGATATCCTTCATCCAGAGCACCCCAGTTCCGGTCGGTCCGAGCATCTTGTGCCCGGAGAAGCAGAGGATGTCACAGTCGAGTGCCTGCACACTGACCGGGAGATGAGGAACAGTCTGGGCCCCGTCCACCAGCAGCAGTGCTCCATGGGCATGGCAGATCGCTGCGATCTGCTCTATCGGCACGATTGTGCCGAGGGCGTTGGAGGCGTGGGTCACGGCGACCAGCCTGGTTGCCGGGGTCATCGCGGCCTCGATCGAGGCCGGACTGATCGTTCCATCCGGACCGGGGGGAACCACCGTCACCAAAACTCCCTGCTCACGGAGCCGAATCCAGGGGAGCAGGTTGGAGTGGTGTTCGAGAAGAGTGGTGACCACATGATCGCCTCGCTTCCAGGGGAAACCGGCAGCGACCATGTTCACCGCTGCCGTGGTGTTCTGAACGAACGCCGTGATCCCCTGCCCCCCATCGATGAAACCGGCGACCTTCCGGTGCGCTTCGTTGTACTTGAGCGAAGCGATCTGTGCGAGCCGATGAACACCCCGACCAACATTGGCCCGGTAGTGAAGGTCGTAGTCCGTGACCGCCTCCACCACCTGGACCGGCGTCAGGCTGATCGAAGCGCTGTCCATGTAGGTGACATCAGCAAAGAGCGGGAAGTCCTCCCGTGCCAGTTCGAGTTTCATAGCACCTCATCCATTGAACCCGTCCGGTATCCCTCCAGATCGAGTGTACAGTACCGGAAACCCGCAGATTTAAGAGCCGCCAGGATCGCATCACGGTCTTTAAAGGCCTGTTCCATCAGATCCCTCCTCATCTCAACCCGGGCAATGGTGCCATGCATGCGCACCCGAAAACCCTGGTATCCCAGATCAAAGAGAGCGTCCTCGGCCACCTCAATCATATGCAGACGTTCCGGCGTGATCTCGTCACCATACGGGAGCCGCGAGGCCAGGCAGGCCGCCGAAGGCTTGTTCCAGAAGGAAAGGCTCATCGACCGTGCGATCGCCCGGATCATCGGCTTGGTGATGCCGGCCTCGACAAATGGATGGAGAATCCCTTCCTCCTCGCAGGCGATCAAACCAGGCCGGTGCTCCCCATAATCGGACAGGTTCACGCCATCCGCAACCCCAGAGAAACCAAGCCGTACCAGTTCATTGTGGAAGAGTTCTGCCGTTCCCTTCTTGCAGAAGTAACAGCGATCCCGGGAGTTCCTCAGAATATCATCCCTTGAGAGCAGAGAGAAGGAGAGAACGGTCAGGGGAAGGTCATACTCCCCGGCGAGTGCAATCGCCTCCCGATAACTTCTTCGCGGCAACAGGGGACTGTCGAGCAGGACGCAGTTCATCCGATCCCTCAGGACTTCACGGGCAATCACCGCCAGCAGGCTGCTGTCCACCCCACCGGAGAACGCGATCAACAATGAACCGCGTGCTCTGATCACATCCTTCAGTGCCGATAACTCTGTGATATATTCCATCTCTGCAGCAATGCCCCCTGGTGGTACTTAATCATTGGGTTTTTTCTGACAGGGACCCTGGTCCTTCCGGATCAACCTGCAAATATCACAGAATGCTGCTGATACGTCTTCGATCTTCCCCTGATTGATATCCTCAGCCAGGTGCTCGATCGTCTGCTTTACCTCTCCTTCGAATTCGATCCGGTATCCCCTCTTCTTTGAGAGATATTGAGATACTGCCGACGGCGCCATCCCGAGGACCCTGGATGCAGCCAGCTGCGACATTCCCCGTCTCACCAGTTCTGCTGCAAGCGCAGCTCTGATCGCAGGGAGCAGTTCCCAGACAACCTCCTGACAGGGTGCTTTGACCATATTATGATAACTTTTAAATCGTCCCACTACATTAAACTAACTTCACGATTGTGATATTCCGGAGCAGTGTGAGAGTAATATGAAAGATTTCACTATCCTCGCCCACAATTACGTGCGGCCCGAGGTTCAGGCGATGGCAGACTTTGTCGGCGACAGTCTTGAACTGGCACAGAAAGCAAAATTAGTCACCACCGAGTACCTGATCTTTGCAGGTGTCGATTTCATGGCAGAGATGGCCGCGATCGTCAATCCATCCAAGAAGGTGATCCACCCCGAACCGTTTTCGATGTGCGCGATGGCGAGCAGGGTCACCCCCGAGATGATCCTGGCGGCACGCAAGGACTATCCCAAAGCAGCGGTTGTCACCTATGTGAACAGTTCTGCAGCGGTCAAGGCAGTCTCCGATATCATCTGCACTTCTGCGAATGCAGTGAAGGTGGTGAACAGTCTGGAAGAGAAGCAGATAATATTCACACCAGACCGGAACCTCGCCCTCTATGTCGCACGTAACACCGATAAACAGGTGATCCCGGTGCCAGCACTCGGATGCTGCCCGGTCCACCATTCCCTGACCGTGCAGGACATCCAGGACAGACTCGCCGAGTACCCGGGTGCAGAGGTGATCGTGCACCCAGAAACGATCCCCGAGGTGCAGGATGTCGCCAACTTCATCGGCTCGACCTCTGCGATGGCCCGGCATGCAAAGACAACCACGGCGAAGGTGATCATTGTCGGCACCGAGGTGGGGATGCTGACCCGCCTGAAGAAGGAGTCGCCGGACAAGATTTTTGTGGCAGCCTCACCCTTACTCAGCTGTGCAGATATGAAGATGATCACCGTTGAGAAGATTGAGGCGGCGATCAGGGCAAAGGCACCAATCGTCCAGGTGGACCCGGTGATCGCGGAAGGGGCACGCAGAGCACTCGAGCGGATGCTTGCGGTCTCCTAGGTGAAAGGCGCATGGAACTCAGTTCGTGCAGGAAGGGATACCGGAATGAGACTCAGCGTGCGGTTGACCCTGCAATAACGCTCGAACGGATCGAGCGGTTGCTCCCGACGACCGGGATCACTCGGGTCGCCGATATCACGGGTCTCGATCGGATCGGGATCCCGGTGTTCTCATGTATGCGTCCTGCAGCGGCAGACGGGGCGATCTCGGTTTACAACGGCAAAGGAGCAACGCCAATCGCTGCAAGGGTCTCTGCCATCATGGAGGGGATCGAGCGGTACTCTGCTGAGGTACATGACCGGCCCCTGATCACGGGAACCTATGACTCCCTTGCCAGGCAGGGAAACGTTGTCGACCCACGTGACCTCATCCTTCCCAACGATGCCGACCCAGACCGGGTGCTTTCCTGGGTGAAGGGGTTTGATATCGTCCAGCATGAGGAGGTGCTCCTTCCTGCTCACGCGGTCTTCCACCCATTGCCACAGGGGGCGGCACCCCTCTTTCGGACCAGTACCAACGGCATCGCCTCAGGGAATACCCTTGAAGAGGCCACCTTCCATGCCCTGGCTGAGATCATAGAGCGGGATGCCTGGTCGATCGCAGAGGTGCTGCATGACACCGGACCGGTCATCACCGATGTGACCGATCCGACCGCCTGCTCGCTCCTCGACGCTTTCTCTACGGCGGGGGTCGATATCGTCCTCCACGACCTGACCAGCGATATCGGGATCCCAACGATCGCTGCCGCATCAGACGATCCGGTGCTCAGAGATCCCCGTCTCCTGACTCTCGGGATGGGGACACACACCTCTGCCGCGATTGCTACACTGCGGGCGTTGACTGAAGTGGCGCAGAGCAGGGTCACCCAGATCCATGGCGCCCGCGAGGATACCACCGAAGCCGACGAACGCCGTTCGATCGGGTATGATCGGGTCAAACGATTGAACCGCTACTGGTACGAAGGGAAGAGCACAGTCCCTTACGCAGCACTTACGAGTTGTGATACCGAGGACTTCCTCGACGATATCAGGGTGGTGACCGATCGACTTGCAGCAGTCGGGCTGGATCGTGTTATCGTAAGCGACCTCACCCGACCTGAAACCGGTGTGAACGTGGTCAGGGTCGTGGTACCAGGGCTTGAGACCTATGCTATGGATAATGAACGACGCGGAGAACGGTGCAGACATGCACGACATCATCGTCTTTCTCGGACCGAGTCTTGATCTGACCACGGCCAGGGCTATCCTCGACGCCGAGTACAGGCCACCGGCCAGGCGCGGTGACCTGCTGCAGGCCGCAAAGGAAGGGGCCAAGACGATCGTGCTGATCGACGGGGTCTTCTTTCAGGATTGCTCGGTCGGCCACCGGGAGGTTCTCGCTGCGATCAAACTGGGGACGACGGTGATTGGAGCTTCAAGTATGGGTGCTCTCCGAGCTTCCGAACTCGACACCTTCGGGATGATCGGCATCGGCGAGGTCTACCGGCTCTATCGGGATGGAATCGTGGTCTCAGATGATGAGGTCGCGCTGATCTATGATCCAGAGACCTACCTTCATCTCTCTGAACCCCTCGTGAACATCAGGCACAACCTGGATCTGGCAGTAAAAGCTGGGATCCTGCTCCCGGAGGCAGCTGCAGCAATTCTCGCCTGCGGACGGGGGATGTACTTCCCGGATAGAACGTATGCCTCAATCATCGCCGGATCGGGAGAGTCGGGGGAAGCTTTTCTTTCATTTGTCCAGAAGAACGGTGAAGATCAGAAGAGGCTCGATGCTATCGAGGCTCTCACTACCCTTTCCATCCAGAGTTAGTACCAGGGGAAATATTCATCTCGTACTCCGGCAAATATCAGTGGATTCCAAGGCACGTTGGGGAAAGACCACCATCCAGGTAAAGATCATCGTTCACCATTTTCACAATGGTTATATATGAATCAGGTGAACTTTATCATCACAATTGTGAACACATGATTGGTTGAGTCACCTGGATGGCAGAGAGGCCTTGCCTCTAATCTTAAATCAGATGATGAGTTCAATTCTCATTCTAGACATTCAGGAGAGATGTATTATGGATATACGGGTACAGAAGATATTTGAGGGGCTGTTCGCCCTTGAGGACCTCAGGGAGATCTACCGTCAGGCCCTGCCATCAGGGCTCGACCAGGAGGAAGAGACGCGGTTTACAGAGAAGATCGCTTCCATCAGGGAGATTCTTGGAGACCTCGAAGCGGGCACCGGTCATCCCAAGGTGACCAGGATCGCAGAGACCATCGAACTTCGGACCCGTGAAGAGAATCTGATCAATATCCAGCCCATCCAGGCGGCAGGGCGGTTGACCCCGGAAGCCAGAAAGGCGGTCATCTCATATGGCGACGGGTACTCAACGTGTGACGCCTGTCGGAAGCCGTTCCGGCTCGACAAGATCTGTAAACCTCCGATCGCCACCTTTCACGAGGATCTCGCAGCCTTCGTCGGGATGGACCAGGCCCGGGTCGTGCCAGGGGCACGCAGGGGCTTCCAGGCAGTCACCTCGACGATCGTGAACAGAGGGGATAGTGTGCTCGTATCAGGACTCTCTCACTACACCGAGTATCTGGCAGTTGAAAATGCCGGTGGAATCATCCGTGAGATTCCGGTGAATGAGCAGAACGTCCTGAAGGCCGATGCGGCAGCAGATAAGATCGAACAGATCAAGCAGGAGACCGGAGCCTATCCGGTGCTGGCGATGATCGATCACTATGACTATCTGCTCGCCAACGAGCATGACTTCGCAGGGATCGCAAAGGTCGCCCACCAGTACGACATTCCGATCCTGTACAACGGAGCTTACACCGTCGGTGTGATGCCGGTCGACGGCAAGAAACTCGGAGCCGACTTTGTCGTCGGGTCAGGCCACAAGAGCATGGCCTCACCCGCACCATCAGGGGTGCTGGCCACGACCGACGAGTGGGCTGATAAGGTCTTCCGGACCACCCAGATGGTCGGTGACCTGACCAAACGCAAGTTCGGGATCAAGGAAGTGGAGATGCTCGGGTGCACCCTGATGGGTGTAACCCTGGTCGCGATGATGGCTTCATTCCCCACTGTTAAAGAGCGGACGCTCCACTGGGACGAGGAACTGAAGAAGTCCAACTACTTCATCGACCATCTGCTCAAAATCGAGGGAAGCAAGGTCGTGAGCGAGTACCCACGCAAGCACACGCTGACCAAGGTGGACACAACCGGTTCATTTGATAAGGTGGCACAGACCCACAAACGGCGAGGATTCTTCCTCAGCGATGAACTCTCGAAGAGATCCATCGGCGGAGAGTTCGCAGGCGCGACTAAAACCTGGAAACTGAACACCTTCGGCCTGTCCTGGAAGAAGATCCACTACCTGACCGATGCATTCACTGAGATCGCAGAGAAGTACGAGATCAACATACTCAACGAGGAGAAAAAGAGATGACCAGCACACAGTATGGAAAAGAGACCCTGGCCGTTCATGGAGGCCAGGTTCCGGACCCGACCACCGGGTCACGGGCCGTACCGATCTACCAGACCACGTCCTATGTCTTCAAGGACACCGAACAGGCCGCGAACCTCTTTGGAATCAAAGAACTGGGGAACATCTATACCCGTCTGATGAACCCGACCAATGACGTCTTTGAGAAGCGGATGGCGCTCTTCGAAGGCGGCACAGGAGGGCTTGCAGTCGCTTCAGGGATGGCCGCGATCACGAACACACTGCTCGGGATCACCGAACTCGGCGACGAGATCGTCTCAGGTGACAACCTGTATGGCGGCACGTACGAGGCATTCAATTACACGTTCCCACGGCTCGGCAGAACCGTAACGTTCGTCGACTCAACAAAGCCAGAGGCATTTCGAGCCGCGATCACGGATAAAACCCGTGTGATCTATATCGAAGCCATCGGCAACCCGAAGCTGGATATCCCGGATTTTGCAGCGATCGCAAAGATTGCCCACGAGGCGGGTATCCCACTGGTCGTCGACAACACCACCGGGGTTGGCCTGGTCCACCCGATCGAACATGGTGCAGACATAGTAGTCTTCTCGGCGACCAAGTACATCGGAGGGCACGGCACCTCGATCGGAGGGGTCATCGTCGACGCAGGAACCTTCAACTGGGGCAACGGCAAGTTCCCGGGCTTCACAGAACCAGACCCCGGGTATCACGGACTGAAGTTCTGGGAGACCTTCGGTAACTTCCCAGGGATGGGCAACGTGGCAGTGGTCTTCAAACTGCGTCTGCAGATCCTCAGGGATCTCGGAGGATGCCTATCGCCGTTCAATTCATTCCTCTTCCTGCAGGGGCTCGAATCGCTCCCGCTTCGTGTGAAGAAGCATTCTGAGAACGCCCTGAAGGTCGCCACCTTCCTGAGCACACACCCCAAGGTCGCATGGGTGAACTATGCCGGCCTCTCCGGCCACCAGAGCCACGAACTTGCAAAAAAATACCTGGACGGCGGCTTCGGACCCCTGGTCGGGTTCGGGGTGAAGGGTGGTGCCGAGGAGGGAAAGCGCGTGATCGAACGGCTGAAACTCTTCTCGCACCTGGCCAACATTGGAGATGCGAAGAGCCTCGTGATCCACCCGGCCTCAACCACCCATCAACAACTGACCGAAGAAGAACAGCGCTCGACCGGGGTGACCGGAGATTTCATCAGGCTGGCCATCGGACTTGAGGATATAGACGACCTGATCCGGGATCTGGATCAGGCGCTCGCTGGTGACGAGTGATGCAGAGAGGCTCAGTAGGGATCAGTACCACCTCAACCTTTACCCTTGCCACACCCCTCCTACTGGAGAGTGGTGCTTCACTGTTCTCCGTTCAGATTGCGTACGAGACCTATGGAACGCTGAACCATGATAAGAGCAATGCAATCCTGGTCTGTCATGCCCTGACTGGTGACGCCCATGCAGCAGGCCACCATGGGGACGAGTCACGTCCTGGCTGGTGGGACGGGGTGATCGGCCCGGGAAAGGCCTTCGATACGGATAAGTATTTTGTGATCTGTTCGAACGTCCTCGGGGGCTGTAAGGGGACGACCGGGCCGGCATCACAAAATCCTGATACAGGAAAACCCTACGGCACCTCATTCCCGGTAGTGACGATTCGGGACATGGTGAACGTACAGAAGGCACTGATCGATCACCTGGGCATCAGCCAGCTCTTTGCAGTCGCCGGCGGATCGATGGGAGGCATGCAGGTGCTGCAGTGGATGGTCTCCTATCCATCGATGGTCAGGAAGGCGATCGCCATAGCGGCAACAGGGTCTTCAACCCCACAGCAGATCGCGTTCAACGAAGTAGGAAGGAAGGCGATCACTGCCGACCCTGCATGGTGTGGTGGTGACTACTATGGAAAGGAGCACCCGGTGAAGGGGCTTTCGCTCGCACGGATGGTCGCCCATATCACCTACCTGAGCGATGCTTCAATGCACACCAAGTTCGGACGGGCCCTGCAGGACCGGGAGTTCAGAGGGTTCGACTTCGACACCGAATTTCAGGTCGAGAGTTATCTGCACCACCAGGGCACCTCTTTCACCAAACGGTTCGATGCGAACTCATACCTGTATCTGACCAAGGCTGTCGACTACTTCGATCTCTCCGTCGACGACTCGTTGATCAGCGGGTTCGCTCCAACGAAAGCGACGGTGCTGATCATATCGGTCACCTCGGACTGGCTGTACCCACCGTATCAGTCACAGGAGATCGTATCGGCCCTCTCGGCCAACGAATGCGATGTTCATTACTGCGAACTCCGCTCCCAGTTCGGGCATGATGCGTTCCTGATTGAGACCGGGCAACTCAACTACAGTATCAGTAGATTCCTCGACCACACCCTGGTCAGGGATGTGATGAACACACAGGTGCCGGTGATCAGCGAGCAGTCGACGATCGCTGTCGCTGCCCGGATGATGATCACACAGGGAGTGAACCACCTCCCGGTTCTCGCCCCGGATCAGAGTCTAGTTGGGATTGTGACCTCATGGGATATCGCAAACGCGGTAGCCTGCGGATATACCAGCCTCGATCAGATCATGTCCTCACAGGTGATCACAACAACAGGAGACGAGACGATCGAGGTGGCCGCATCCCGTATGGAGCAGCATCGGATATCAGCCCTCCCGGTGATCGACCAGGCACAGCATGTGATCGGACTAATCTCAAGCGATGGACTCAGCAAGTTGATCGGTAGGGGTCCATAACATTCAAAAATTAGTTGGTGAAATTATGACATTATATCTAGTTCGGTACTCTGAAATTTTCTTAAAATCAGAACCGGTGAAACGGATCTGGCAGGGCGTGCTGGTGCATGATATCTATTCCAGGATGCCCGATGTCACCGTCAGTGTTGAGCGAGGCAGAGTCTGGGTTGAGGGAGATGTCAAGCCCGAGTGTCTGCGCAGAATCTTTGGGATCGTCTCATTCTCTGAGGTGACCGAATGTACGCTCGACACCCTTGCCGAGGTGCTCCCGAACTACCTTGAGGAACATGGAATAAAGGACGCGAAGTCCTTTGCATTCCGGGTCAAGCGAGTCGGCAACCATCCGTTCAACTCTCGTGAAAAGGAGATTGAACTTGCAAATCTGGTTTTAGAACCGTACCCGAACCTCAAGATCGACCTTGACCACGCCGAACTGGAGGTCTCCATAGAGATCAGACAGGACCGGTGCTACCTGTTCACAACCGTCGAAGAGGGACCAGGCGGTCTGCCGGCCGGTGTCGAGGGAACGCTGGTCGCGCTGTTTTCAGGCGGGATCGACTCACCGGTCGCCTCATACATGATGATGAAGCGCGGGTGCAAGATCATCCCGATCTATGTCGCACTGGACTCATTTCTGACTGAGAAACACATTGCACGGGCTGAGCAGGTGATCGAATGCCTCCGTCAGTACCAACCGGATATAGCACTGCATGTGATCTCAGATGATTATCTGATCAAGGCCAAAGAGGCACTCGTTGCCAGAAAACTCGAAAAATATACCTGTGTTTTCTGCAAGCGAAGGATGTACAGACTGGCCACCAAATTTGCAGAGGAGGTTGGAGCGATCGGTATCGTAACCGGGGAGTCACTCGGACAGGTCGCCTCGCAGACCCTAGATAATATGACCGTGCTGACGAATGCCACGACAATGCCGATCTATCGACCACTGATCGGACTTGACAAGACCGAGATCATCAGCATCGCCCGAAAGATCGGGACATTTGAGGATTCGATTGCAAAGGCCGGAGGATGTGGAGCAGTCCCGAAGATGCCCTGCACCAAGGCAAAACTTGAACTGGTACAAGAGATCGAGGAAGAGATCGGGATCTGATCTGACCTGATCTCTCTCTTTTTTTAGAATCGAAATAGGAGCCTCGTTGTTCAGCGGCGGGACCGCTGAACGGCCGCGTACTTCAGCAGCCCGTACACTCCGTCAGCGACCGGGTGGACCTCGATGAACTGTTCGAAGTCAGCGACCTTCTGCCCGTCCCGGATCAACTGAGCACTGTAGGCGGCGATTGCAGCGCCTGAAGGGGCTGCAGTCCAGATACCCGTGATCGCCCCATCATCAGGTCTGACCTGCACCTCGGCAAAACCGGTCGCTCCCTGTCGGGGTACCGACCAGAACGAACCAGGTCCTGCCGGACCGGGGATCCGGAACCGCTGCTGCCCCTCCTCCGGCTCTCCGACCCATGCCAGTTCATACCCAAGCGCCAGGGAGTGTGGAATAGTGCGATAATCCATTGTAGTATCCTTTCCGAGGATATTTTCGGCTGCCACGATCCCCTCTCGCCTGGCCACCGGGGTGAGGTTCAACCTCCCGTTCACATCCCCACAGGCATAGACAGACGGATTGCTGGTTCGCATATGATCGTCGACGATGATCGCACCATCAGCCCGCTTCAACACACCGGTCACCATCCCGGTGTTCGGTACCAGTCCCGCCGTGATCAGCACCGCATCGGCCGCGATGTCGTATTCATCCGAGCCGGCCTTCACCGTCACTGACCTGACCCGGTCACCTCCGTTCACCGAGATGACCGCAGTCTGCTCATGGATATGAACACCGGCAAGTTCCTTTCGCGCCTCTGCTACCAGATGTGGATGAAGCGTCTTGAGCAGGGTAGAACGTGCGCAGAGATGCACCTCTGACCCAAATGCAGCGAAGATATACGCCATCTCCACTGAAGATATTCCTCCGCCGAGGATCACCAGTTTTTCTGGCACCGTCTCCATCTGCACCAGCGTCTGCGGCGTGTAGACACCAGGGGTCGTGATCCCTTCGATATCCGGGATTAGGGGGCGCGAACCAGTCGCGATGATCACCGCATCGGAGTCGAGCACCGTGCCCTCAAGGGTGACCTGCAGACCATCGATCGCCGTCACCTCCCCCTTCAACACTGTGACCCCTGCAGTTGCAGTCTCATTATCCAGTACCTGCTCGATCGTCCGCTGGACCTGTACTACCCCTTCAAAGATCCCGGGAATCTGCACCCGTGGGGCGTTCATGATCACCCCCATCTCCTCAAGACCCTTCGCAGATCGGATAATTCGAGCCACATCGTTCAGGGCACAGACCAGCATGCACCCGGAGTGGAGACACTGCCCGCCAAGTTGGTCTCGCTCGATCAGCCGGACCTCCTCCCCTGCAGAGGCGAGGTGCATCGCTGCGATCCGCCCGGCAGGTCCACCGCCGACAACTGTGATCATGGCCTTCATCCTCACAGGATCTCGACACCGTCATCCATCGGTGTCGAGAGGGGCTCACCGCTGAATGCATTGATCTCAACAATTCGCTTTCCCCGGATCTGCCAGATCGGAACAAAGATCCGTCGGATATCAAGTTTGATTGCAGATCGATCCGGACGAAACGCCTTATCCTCATAGAAGATCGCATCACGTTTCTCCTGTTTGATCCGCACCTTCTTCGTCAGTTGTTTGACCAGCAGATCGACCATCTGCTCCTCGGCCTGCTCTTTAGAGATCTGGGCCTGGAGCACTTCGCTCTCCTGTGGGAGTGCGCCATCATCCACACAGTTATCCTCGATTTCAACCCAGGTACCATTGATCGCATTGATGCCGGCCCAGCCATCTGCATCAAATGAGATCCGTGCATCTCTATAGGTCAGTCCGCCCTCGCAGCGGTAATGGATCAGCCAGTGCGGAATGAACCTGAGTGTCGCGACCCCTTCAGTCCCTGCCAGAATCCGTGCGTTCTGTTCTGTGATCTGCACAGGGAGATGAAGAATTCCCCCTTCACATCGGTCCTTGCGCTGAACCACATCGGTGATATGCTCCGGATCGAGTTTCATCACACGGTTGAGCACCCGTGCAAAGGCAGCCTTGCCAGCAAAATCGATGAACGCTGCAGCCCCCCACCAGAGACAATCCGTCAACTCAACCTGTTCGTTTAGCGAGAAGAGCAATTTCTTACAGATTATAATCTCTTCGCCTGCCTGTACCTTGAAGGCCGTCTGATCGAACTGAGTTATCTCAACAGGATCATCGGAACAGAGAACCAGAATGCACTCCCCATCCCGGATCGCGGAGAGATCGAGTGGCTCCTCCATCACCTCAACGTCATACGAGGCCGCCTCAAGGATCTGTCTGATCTCATTCCGGGCCCTGACCCGTGTCTGGTTATCCATCGTAAGTAAACATGTGCCACTGCAGGATAGAACAATTTTTCTATTTTTATGGACGATTATCCTTGATGCCCAGGCTCCTAAAGTTCATCAACCACAGTATCGAGGATTTTGCCATACAGGTCACCTACAATCCGACAGAAGGAACCGGGCAGGTTGTATACAACCTCTCCGTGTTCCGGACCTGCGATGTTGCTCCTGCTGTTGAGATCATCAGAGGCGCCTGCAGGTCAGGAGTCTGTGTCAGCGATCTGGTAAAGTTCATCCCCGAAGGAGAGAGCCTCGATGGATATAAGATCCCACCCGGTTCGACCGGGATCTGCACAGTCTGCTCGATCACACTCGACGGACTGCTGCTCAAGAGAGGGGTGCCGCTGAACCCTATCGGCGGTGGGGTTATCGAGATCGTCGACAGGATTCCACGGCGATTCACCCAGATCATCAGGTATGAGGACACCACCATCGACCCACTCCAGGTGCTGGCCTCGCAGGACATCACCTCGATATCCAGAGTGATCAGCACAGGAAACGGAACAATCCTTGCAAACATCAGGGAATGTCATATGGAAGCTGAACCACTGGTAGCCGAACTGCTCGACGACCTCGCAGATAGCAGATTCACCGGGGTGCTTGAGGTGGGGATGCCCAACTCTCCATTGCTCGGGGTACAGATCTCACCGCAGTACATCGGGATGGTCGCAGTCGGCGGCACGAATCCGATCGCTGCGGTTAAAGAGGCCGGATACCCTGTGATCACCCGGGCTATGAAAGGGCTGCTTGATGTCAGCGAAATGGAGGAGATTAGCACCAGCAGTTACTGATATTTGTCTTTTTTGTCCTCTACCCGCTCGATGATATTCCAAAACTGCATGAAGAGTTTGAGGAAACCATCTGACTCGGAGTACAGGGCGGTCGGTTTCTCCCCCATGGCATTGACAATCGCCATCACCTTATGCTGATCGATCAGAAAGAGCCCGCCACCTGCATCCCTGCCGAACCGATCATGCCCCTTCGGCGGTTTTTTAATACGTACCACCAGTCCAGGAGGCACATCTCCCTCCCACCGATCGGTCGCGATCTCGATCCTGACATTCCGTTCGATCCCTTCCATCAACATTGGGAGGATTGATTTTTCGATCATTTTCCAGCAGGAGAGTATCCAGACCTCTTCCTCAGCATGGGTCAGGGCCTCGGCCAGCCGGCTCATGATATTTTCAGTTCCATAGATCGTCCAGATCAGATCCTGGGCGCCCCGGTCGACTTCACTCCGCTCGGTATAGATCTCCTGCAGTGCTCCTGTTACATACTCTGCCTGGTCCTCAATCCGATGCATCAACCGTTTGACCCCATCCTCTGGAGGGAACGCACAGAAACGACGAGGCGAGGTATGCGAGACACTGACGATGTCACGTTGAACAAGACGATCAAGTACCGGGTACACCGATGCGCGGGGAACCCCAGAAATCTCATGCACCTCGGTCGCTGTCGCTTCATTCACCCGCAGCAGTCCAATGTAAACCAGAGCCTCATATTTGGTGAGACCGAGTGATTTGAGTGCTTCAGCCGGGCTTTGCACGCTATCTCCTGACTCATTCATTACCATATCTATAAATATTGCCCGGCTATAAATGTTGTTATAATAATAACAACACGGTGATGACAGTTGAAGTTTCGTAAGTTTTTCATTATTCCACTCCTAATCGTACTCATCGCCTGCGTGCTGGTCTCTCCAGCCATGGCCGGTACCAAGTATCTCTCCGGCGGCCCGTCGCTCTCAGCGGCGGTCACCGGCACCAACGAACTGATCTCCGGCCAGACCGTGCCATTGCAGGTGACGGTCCAGAACAGTGGTCTGATCGACTCCAAGTTCTCCCAGACCGGACTGGTCGACCGGACCGATCTACCGAACACCGCCAAGACGGTGACAGTCGGGCTTGGTTCCGGTAGCGCACCGGTCACGATCCAGTCGGATCCGCAGATGATCGGGGATATCCTCGGAGGTGCTTCCGGGCAGTCCAAGTTCAATGTTAAGGTCGAAGCCGATGCTCCATCAGGCACCTACACCCTGCCGGTCTCAGTGAATTACACCTATCTCGAGTCTGCAGAACAGGTCGGGACCGATTCGCTGAACTATAACTATGTGACCAAGAGCCTGATCATCCCCCTGACCGTCACGATCAGGTCCGAAGTGATCGTCGACGTCCAGAAGATCTCGGCAGAGCAGTTGAACGTCGGCACTGAGGGATATCTGAACCTGACCCTGCAGAACACCGGGAACGAGAATGGTAAGAATGCCATCGTGAAGATCGTCAGAAACGGTGCCAGCCCGATCACCCCGACCGACTCCTCGGTCTACATCGGTGACTTTGCAAAGGGCGCCGTCGTGAACTGCAGGTACCGGGTCGCGGTCTCCACCGAGGCAGCCGCCCAGACCTACCCGGTCGACGTCATCGTCGCCTATGAGGACCATGACGGGATTAACAGGACCTCCCGGCTCCAGACGATCGGCGTCCCGATCGGCGGCAAGATAGACTTCAAGGTCAGCTCTGAGGCACCATCGATCAACCCCGGCCAGAAGAAGGTGCTCGATGTCCAGTACACCAACGTCGGTGCGACCACCGTCTACAGCGCCCAGGCCCGACTCTCAGCGGTGGACCCGTTCACCTCCAACGATGACACGGCCTACCTTGGGGATATAAAGCCCGGCGACTCGGTGATGGCACACTTCGAGGTATCGACCACATCAGACGCGACCATCAAGCAGTACGGCCTCGACTCTGAGATACGGTACCGCGATGCACTCGACAACTCCCAGATCTCGGATACCATGAAGGTCCCGGTGAACGTCGTGGCCAAGACAGGGACCAGTGCAATCCTCGGCAACCCGATTATCCTTGCCGTGATCGCGGCCATCATAATCGGTGTCGGCTACTTCCTCTACACCAGGAAGAAACAGAACTAACCCTTTTTTTACTTTTTCACGAACTGCGTGGCTGTTCAGGTAAACCTTTATCATCCCAGGAAGGGGAGAGAGGGCTATGGATACATTGGATGCACTGATGACACGCCGAAGTGTCAGAAAATTTCAGGACAAACAGATCCCTGATGAAATACTGGACAAAATTATCACAGTCGGCAGATATGCACCATCTGCACTCGGACTTCAGCCATGGGGGTTTGTTGTTGTACAGAACCAGGATGTTCTGAACCGTATCTCTGAGTATTGTATACCTATTATGATCAAAGGGATGGAGCATGCAAAAGGCGGGATGTCAGAGGCCTTCCTTTCCATGATAAAGAGTGAAGGATATTCAATCTATTACCATGCGCCGACCGTCATCATGATCTGCGGTTCGATCAGCAACAGGTTCAAAGAGATCGACTGTGCACTCTGTGCTGAGAATATGATGATCGCCGCCCATGCCCTTGGTATTGGTAGCTGCTGGATTGGGTCGACAGATGTTGCCTTTGACAACCAGGAGATCATGGCAGAGTTCGAGATTTCAGAGGGTTATGGACCAGTGGGTACCATCATCTTCGGGTACCCGGCGGATGTACCAGAGACCCCGGAAAAGAAGGCCCCTCTGGTGAAATGGATTCGATAAGTCATTCCCCTCACCACCTTTAATTGATCTCCTGAATATTTCAGAGACAGCAGGTTAACACCCGGCATGGCTGAACAGGATGTGGAACTGGCCAGACAGTGCTTAACAAACGTCAGGGGGTGTGCCGGCGCGGGACAACTGTGTGACCGGAGAATGCCCGCGGTCCAGTTCGACTCGCTTCTCTGCCGATGCATGCAAAGTCGATGAAACCGCTGTAGGGATCGGCCCTCACCAGCCGGACCGTGATCTTCTGACCGACCAGGAGATTGCCTTCACCGGATAGTACCCTCCCCTCGGCCGGAGGTGAGATGAGCCTGACGTAGGTACCTTTCTCAGAGGCACCGGTGACCAGCGCCGCAAAGTGTTCACCTATTCTGTCATGCAGGAGCACAGCGGCCACAGCCTTTCGCATGAACCGTTCGACCTTCTTGGATGCCTTCTCGCGACCGGTCAACCAGGTGGAGAGGGAGACCAGTTCGTCCACCGTGTATGGGCATGGTTCTCTATCGAGGACCGACTTGAGGAGCCGCTGATTGATGATGTCGACATACCGCCGGTTTGGGGCTGTAGCATGGGTATAGTCGGTGACGGCCAGCGAGAAGTGACCAAATGGTTCACTACCCGGTGCGAGCATCATGTACTCTCCAGCCCCGAGAAGTTTCACGATTGTCAGCGAGAGGTCGGGGAAACGTTCAGGGTCTGCTTTTTTCTGCCGGATCAGGAACTTTGAGAGAGCCTTTGCATCCGGATTTCGGGGCAGGGACTGATGGTACCGCGCAGCCGTCACCACAATCCCATCCCAGTTTTTTGGTACCCGGACGACCCGCTGGATCATGGGTACGCCGGCTCTCCCCAGATAATCCACCAAGGTTCCGTTGGCTGCGACCATGAACTCCTCGATCAGGCACCGCGCCTGGTTCTGTCTCTGTATCACCAGATCCCTGACCACGCCCCCCTTCACAACCGGCTGGGCCTCGACGGTGTTCAGCACCAGTGCCCCCTGCTCTCTCCGGTATCCCTGCAGCCGCACGGTTACCTCGTGCTGCAGGCGGATCTGATCATCCAGACCGGGGATATCTCTGACCGTTTGGGGAACACCGCGAGTCCCCTCCAGCCAGTCGCCGACCTCTTCGTAGATGAGTTTCGCCCTGTTGGTCACCAGAGCCCGGTACGGTTCGCCATGACGGGTGCTTCCGTCCGGGAGAACCGTATATTCGATCACGATCGCCATCCGGTCCTGGCCGGGCAGAAGGGATGATATCCCCTTTGAGAGCCGGTCCGGGAGCATCGGAAAGGTCTCTATCCCGGTATAGACCGAGGTCCCATTATGGGCGGCGTGAAGATCGGTCTGCAACTGTCTCCGGACATACCGATCAACATCCGCTATCGCAATCCAGACCAGGATCTCGTCATCCGGCCTGCGTTCGCAGTACTCTATTTGATCGAGATCCAGCGAGTCGTTATTATCGATGGACGACCAGAGGAGGGACCGCATATCCCTGACATCCATCAGACTCTTCTGGGATAGCCTCGCATCCATGGCGTTGACCTCCCTGATGACAGAATGAGGGAACTCAGGGGAGAAACCATACTTCCCCATAGCATTCCATGCAATACCCTTCAGGTCGACATCGTGGTGATCGTTCATGTACACGATGACTGTATTCATCCAAAGGCATAAACCTACCTGGATAGTATTTCGTTCATCTGGTTCTGGATCCTTCAATTTCGGAAGCCTATATCAATAAGGAACGCCTATGAACAGGAAATGATGATATCGTGGCGGGGAGGGCACTTACCAGAACCTCAGGTCAGAACAGGTGAGGAGATGCGAGAGGTGATGGCAGATCCCAACTGCTCGATCAGCGGACCACTGTATACCATGTACCGGGATGTGACCGAATCAGACACAGACCGCACCTGGTTACAGGATCATACCCTCAGGTACGACATCACGGTGATCCCGGCCGGCACCTGTGGTATCGAGTACGCCAAGACCAAGGGACATTACCACCCGGCCGGCCCTGCTGGAGTCAGTTATCCCGAGATGTACCAGGTGCTGGAGGGGCGGGCCCATTACCTGCTCCAGCGCAAGGATCTCACTGATATCGTGGTCGTTGACGCCGCTGCCGGGGATATGGTGCTGATCCCACCTGAGTACGGGCATGTGACGATCAACCCGGTCCACGAGACGCTGGTGATGGCAAACCTCGTCTCGACCAGGTTTCAGAGCGAGTACGGAATCTACGAGGAACTGAAAGGAGGGGCCTACTACGAGATGGAAGGGGGCGAGTTTGTGAAGAACCCATACTATCCTGCAATACCGCCACTCCGGCGGATCACCCCCCCTTCGCTGGAACCGCTCCAGATCCCGACAACCGGACGACTCTATGACCTGATCGGAAACTACCAGGCCCTTGAAGTCTTAAATGCCCCGGATAAATTTACTCTGGCCCTTCGTGACCTGCTAAAAGGTTAGGGCAGGCCACCCTCTTATGCGTTGAATTTTTGACCTTGGCGAGGATCTGCTCCTCGACCGGTCCGCTGGCCACCCACTGATGTGCCTGCAGGGACCTGAGCGCTGCGTCGATCTCAGGATAGGTCAGACCAAGCTCCTGCTCGTCGCTCTGCCCGTGCCAGAGGCCGGCCGAAGGAGGTTTGCTGATGATCGCCGGTGGAATCGGAAAATCTGCCGCCAGGGTATAGACATCCTCTTTGTAGAGGTGAAGGATAGGCTGCAGATCTGCTGCGTTATCGCCGAATTTTGTGCAGTATCCGAGCAGGTACTCGGTCCGGTTCGAGGTTCCACAGACCAGGCGGTGGTCCCGGTTGGCATAGTAATACAGCACTGTCATCCGGGTCCGGGCCATCAGGTTCCCGTTCAGGTACGGCGTCTCCCGGTATCCCTCCAGGCCGGTATAGGCCGCCAGGATCGGATCGATCGGCTGGATGAGATGCTGGATCCCAAGCGCCGCGGCCAGGTCGGCCGCATCCTCCATGTCCGAAGGAGGCGTGACACTGGTCGGGAGGCTGACGCCAAGCACCTGTTCAGGTCCGACAGCCCTGCAACAGAGCGCCGCGGCCACTGCCGAGTCGATCCCGCCGCTGAGTCCGACCACGAGCCCCTCTGATCCACTGGACCAGATGGTATGACGTATCATCTGCTCAATCCGTCCAAGTACACATCCGCGTTCTTCTGTTGCCAATGCTCTTTCACCTACATTAATTGTATACACCGTTTCAACATCTTAACCTCACCCATCAGAATCACCTTATCCCCTTCGAGCAGAACTTCATCACCGTTCGGCCGGACCAGGGACCGGCTCGAGCCCTCGACCCCGAGCACCCGGACGCCGCTCTTCCGCTCGAGCCAGTTGACCGTCCGAGCATGGCTCTTCATCCAGTGCTTCATCACCACTTTCTGCCCGCCAGGGAGATCGAGCAGGATCTTCACATGATCTGCGAGGACAATCCCTGCTATCGTCTGCCCGCCGATCGTCGGCTGAAGCGCGACAAAGTCGGCTCCTGCCCGGTAAAGTTTGTCGACAGACCCTGCATGATTGGCACGGGCAAAGATCTTCAGATCCGGGTTGATATTTCGTGCCATCAGGGTCGTAAAGATGTTGACACTGTCATCGTTCAGAGCGACGATGCAGATCTGTGCCTTCTCAAGATGCGTCTTCTTGAGGACCTCTTCGTCCTCTGCATTACCGATCACCGACGGGCTTGTCTGGGGGTGCTGATCGACCACCACACACTCGATCCCCTTTCCGGTCAGTTCCTTATAGGCCGCTGCCCCGACATCCCCAAACCCGGCGATCACGGCGAAGGTTTTATCTCCATCGGGGGGCAGGAAGAGTGCTTCTATCGCGCTGGCGATATCCTCCGCCTTCCCGATGAGAAAGAGCATTGTCCGGGTGTCGATCACCTTGTCAGGATCAGGGGTGAGCAGGAATTCCCCGGCATGCCAGAGGATCACGATATTGACGTTATAACGCTGAAAGAGATCGAGTTCTCGGATCGTTCGGTTCACAACCCGTGTCCCGGGAAGGATTGGGATCTTTATCAGCCAGAGCGACTGACTCTGCGGATTGGCGAGTGAAAACGGGAGATCCGAACCAATAACATCGACGACCGCCGCAATGTCCGGGGTCACGAGCGCATGGCGAGCCAGGATCTTGCCGGTCGAGTTCTTCGGGGAGAAGACGTACTCGGCACCGGCATACCGAAGATACCGATCAAACGAGAGATTATCCACGACCGCAATGATATGGGCATCTGTGATCTCCCGAATCCCGAGGATGATGTTGGCCGTCGAACGCTCGTCCCCATTGACGATCACATAACGTGCAGTGCTGACACAGGCATGAGCATGGGTGGCTGGGTGGGTGTATTCCCCCCAGATCACATATGCGTGCCTTCGGTATCGCATCGTGGCCCTCATCGCAGTCTCCTCGTCAGCCTCCACGATCACGACGTCGATCTCCTCGATCATCAGGCTCTCGATCAGAGACCTGGCCTGATCGTCGTATCCCATGATCACTACGTGATCCCGGAGGATGTGAGGAGGGCGACGCGGGGGTGTGGGCTTGACCAGTTGAGTCAGGTACGGGGTGAACAGCAACGGGATCACCATGAAGATCATCACCACCCCGGTCACGATCATCACCATCGAGAAGGCCTGCGTGATCTGGTTATAAAACGGGAGGAGGTCCCCATAGCCGGTCGTGGTCATGGTCTCTATGACAAAGAAGAGGGCTCCCACCCAGGAGATGGGCTTCTGCTCGGTCAGCGGGTAGAGGGCATGAAATATCAGTGTGTATGCGGTGATCTGAACCAGAAAGATGACCAGATATATTCGGATCCGCTGCGTCGAAGCGGTGCGGGTAATCCAGCGGCTGATGGAACGGAGGGTGGAGACGATCACGGCGTCCCATCCCCAGGGTTATTCAGCACCGCGAGTTGCTCGTATACCGAGAGAAGGGCATACCGGGTGCTCGGATGGTTGACACTATACGCGGCAACGATCGCATCGACCGCTCCACTAAGGCTTCCGGGGTCAGGAACCCGGGACGGCAGTGGAACAACCGGAAGTGATCCCGCATAGACCGCCACCTCGTCAAATGGGATCCCTGAAAACGGAGTGATCACCGACACACGATCCCTTATTCCACAGTCAGGGCCGGCCCCGACCAGGGTGCGCTGCTCACCGCTGCAGACCTTAGTGAGGACCGTTACAGCCCGATCATCAAGGGTCTCCCCGACAGCGACCGCATCAGCCCCAAGAACTGCCGCTGCAGAGCAACAGTGCTGAACGAAATCTCCCGGATTTGACGCCAGCCATCTGCACAGGATCGGCTGCCAGGTGATCCCGAGCGCACTGGCCAGGGCTGACGCCTGCAGCAGGGCAGGTGAGGCTGCATCCCCCTGATAGAGTGTGAACGCAATCAGGGTCAGATCCCGCCGGTCGGCAAGGAGCTGTTGGAGAAAGAGGAGGAGAGCACTGCTCGCGATACGTCCGCTGAGTGCGACCGCGATGGAACCACCCGCCCGGACCCAGTGGTGCTGCCGGATCAGCCGCTTGGCCTTGGTCTCAAGATCACGCCGGAGGTGCTCCTCGCAGAGCGAGAGACCGGAGTACTGCTGGACGATCACGGCCGGGCGCCTGCACCGGGAGCACGTGGTACCGGGGATGGGGAGCATGCAATCACTCTTTTATCTCCTCCCACATAAAGGGTGTAGAGTACATGCCACTTTCAGCAGATACCATCAGGACTCTCCATCCCTATGAGGTCAAGATCCTGCTCGCCCTCGAACAGTTGATGAAGCATTACCAGTGGGTTCCGCTTGAAATTATTAAGAAGGCGACCAAGTTCTCCGATTCAGAACTGGATTTCAGGCTGAGAAGGCTGATCGCCCGGGACATGATCAGGTACGACGTGGTCCCGTACGAGGGCTACTCGCTGATCTTCAACGGGTACGATTCGATGGCCCTTCATGCCCTGGCCAAAAAAAAGACGATCTCATCGCTCGGCTGCCTGATTGGAGAGGGAAAGGAGTCCAGGGTCTTCGAGGCGCTCGGGCTCGGTCCGGTTGCATTGAAGTTCCATCGGGTCGGACAGCGCTCGTTCCAGTCGGCCAGGGTGAACCGGGAGTACATGCCCGGGTCGACCCACTGCTCATGGCTCTACGCCTCCCGCCTCTCTGCAGAGCGTGAGTTCGCAGCCTTAAAGATACTTCACGAGTCGGTCAACGTCCCGCTACCGATCGACCATAACCGGCATGTGATCGTGATGTCGTTCATCCCGGGTGTGAACCTGAACAAGTGCACACTCGAAGCTCCGGAGGAGGTCTTCGACGAGATCATCAGAAACATCAGGGCTGCCTACCTGTGCGGAGTGATCCATGCAGACATGAGCGAGTTCAATATCATGGTCAGCGACGGGGAGGTCACGCTGATCGATTGGCCGCAGTGGATCGAGCCGGCACATCCGAATGCGATCCCCATACTGGAGAACGATCTCGGCAACCTGATCGCCTACTTCAAACGAAAGTATAATCTCTCATATGCACTGGAAGAGATCGTGCAATGCGTGATCACCTGACGATATTTGCAACCGATATCATCAAAGGATCTGTTCGTTCCCGGTCCAGGCGACCGATGTATGCACTGGTCCGGCTCGTGGACGGGGAGATCGTAGCAGAGGAGGAGGTCTCGCAGTTCCGCCTGCTCCGGTTGCTCAATACCGAACGACCCGACATCCTGGCAGTCGACAGCATCCAGGAACTGGCCGCTGACCAGCGTGAACTCTATGCCCTGCTCCAGGTCCTGCCACCACAGACCAGGCTGGTCCAGGTGACCGGCGGCGATCGGACAGAGAGTCTGGCCAAGGTGGCAGGCCGGTTCAACATCAAATTTAACAAACTTTCGCCATTCGACGAGGCCAGGACGATCGGACAGGTCGCCTCGCTCGGGGCAGGGGCACAGGTGATCGCGTTTGAGAACGCCACCGAGATCGTGGTCTCCAGGCATCGCTCCCCAGGGAAAGGGGGGTGGAGCCAGAACCGGTATGTCAGAAAGATACACGGCGGGGTCCAGCGCTGGGGCCGGGACGTCGAGGTGGCCCTGATCAATGCAGGGCTGAAGTATCAGAAGAAGGAGATGCGGGCGTTCGGCGGCGCCTCACGGGTAGCCTTTGAAGTAGCTGCCTCCAGGGACCGGATCCCGGTCAGCACCTATCGGGGTGCAGATGTGCAGGTCCGGATCAGCGGCAAAAAACTGGAGCGGATCCGGTTTGAACCGCTGACCGGCAAGCCGAAGTATCTGATCGTCGGGGTCGACCCCGGGACCACGATCGGGTACGCAGCCCTCGACCTGGACGGGAATCTGGTTATACTGAACAGTTCGCGCCAGATGACATCCGCCGACCTGGTCGAAGAACTCTGCAAGGCCGGCAGACCACTGGTCATCGCCTCAGATGTCGAGGTGATGCCCTTCTCGGTGGAGAAGATCAGACGGTCATTCAGCGCGGTCGGGTATTCGCCCAGGCAGGACCTCTCCGTGGAGAACAAACTGGAACTGGCTCGCCCGTATCCGTACAGGAACGATCATGAACGTGACTCGCTCTCTGCGGCCCTGGACGCGTATCGGCAGTATAAGAACAAGTTCCAGAGTCTGCTCCGCCGGGTGCCTGCGGGCTACGATCTGGACGAGGTCAGGGCTGGGGTCATCCGGGGCCAGTCCCTCGAACAGGTGATCGGCGGGCTTCGAGCACGGGGTGCCGTTCCTGCAGTACCCGCATCACCGCCCCCACCACATCGTGCCCCTGAACTTTCGGCCGAGGCTGCTGGGGCGGCAGTCGCTCTTCTGGATGAAAAGGTCAGCCACCTCGACGGCGTAGTTAAAAGAATGCGTGGGTTCCTGGTGGAGATGCAGAATGAACTGGACGGGAAGGATCGTGAGATCCGCCGGCTGCAGAACCGGCTCAGCCGGGACCGGTCTGTGCAGGGACGGGCGATCCGGGCCGATGCTGAGGTCGCACGGAAGGATGCCGAGATCCAGAGTCTGAAGAAACGGCTTCGAAAGGAGGAGCGGACCTCCAGAAGTCTGAAGAAACGGGTCGAACGGCTGAAAGAGATCGAGACGATCCAGCAGGACGAATCAGAGGAACAGGTCCCTGTGAAGATCCTCGCTGCGTTCACCAGGGACGCAGTCAGAACCCTGACCGCCGGAGTCGGGGTCAAGCCCGGGGATCTGGTCTTCATCAGGCAGGTCGACGGCTGGGGGAGGACGACGGTCAGGGACCTGGTGGATCTCGGTGTTCGGGGGCTGATCGTCGGGAAAGGGGACGAAAAGATGGATCCTCAACTGGTGCAGGTCTGCAGGGAACTCGCACTCCCGCTCCTCACGGGTGAGGAGACCGGGGCTGTGATGAAAGGAGGAATCGTGCTCGCAGAGAGGGTGAAGGTCGATGTGGCACTGCTCATATGGGAGACCGGGCAGGAGGAGTACCGGCGGGAGAAGAAGAAAGATCTGCTTGAGGGGATATTCCTGGAGTACAGGAGTGAACGCGGCAAGGAGGTGCAGCGGCATGGATGATCGGGCTCTCCTCGCCGGGGTCGCTGCGATCATCGGGAGCGAACAGACCCTTGACGACTGTGCAGTGGTGAGATGTGACAGCCGCTGCCTGGTATTGACCACCGATATGCTCCACGAGTCCACCGACTTTCCGACCGGAATGACCGACTGGCAGATCGGGTGGATGAGTGCAGCAGTCACAATCAGTGACATCGCCTCCATGGGAGCCACCCCGTGCTGGCTGCTGCTGGCTGCCGGCCTCGACCGGGGTGAACGGCTCGCCGGGATCACGGCAGGGGCCTACGCCTGCTGCGAGCGGTTTGGATGCCGGCTCGTCGGCGGGGACACCGACCATCATGAGGAGTTAACGGTGGTCACCACCGGGATCGGGGCGGTGATGCCAGACCGTGTCGTGCGGCGACAGGGCTCCAGGGCCGGGGATCTGATCTGCATGACCGGAGTGCCGGGGGAGGCAGAGGCCGGGCTGCATGGCTTCAAACAGCACTGGTACACCCTGATCGAACCGCAGCCAAGAGTCGCCGAGGGGCAGGCGATCGGCAGAGCAGGGGCGAGTGCGATGATGGACGTCAGCGACGGCCTTGCTCTCTCGCTGTACGATCTGCAGACTGCAAATCCGTCGGTCGGGTATACGATTCGTTCCCGATTGCTCAGGCGGCCGGCGGGTGTACCGCCGGCAGAAGGACTCGAATTGGCTCTCTTTGGTGGCGGCGACTTTGAACTCCTCTTCACCTGTGCGCAGGACCGGTACCCGATCGCCGGGGTTGATGCCACCGTGATCGGAGCAGTGACCGACCAGCCCGGAGTGCTGCTCGACGGCGAGGTGCTGGAGAAGCGAGGATACCAGCACCTGTGGCATGAGACTAGATGAGAGTGCCCGTTTGATAGAATTCCACCAGGTTTGCAGCGGACAGGGAAAGGACGCCTTGCGAGATCCTCTCCGACTGATGGATACCAGACGACGTCCGCGGAGTCTGAAGAGGTGGTCAGGCGATCACCATCGTATACGACCCGGTGTCCGGGATATTCACGCTCATCGACGAAAAGTCCACGATGGAGAGCATATCAATGGAGAGCTCGACCAACCGTCCGCCGGTAGGGCTCGCCACCCGAGCCGTCATGTTGTAATAACCAGCTGACTGGACATTCACCGTGTAGGTCAGGTTTTCACCGTTGCGGATCCATCCGACATTCGTGATGCCGCCAGCAGTCTCGATGTCAACGTCGTCCTGCCGATAGGCACCTCCAGTATTGCCCGGCGTGGTGTCGTGGTACGCGACACCTTCACCACCGTTGTCGTGTCGTAGTCCTCGGCCTCGATCCCGACCGGGCACCGTATGCGTGACGACTGGTTCGGTGCTGTTAACGATCACCAGCACCGTCTTCGTGATCGGGTAAGTTCCAGAAGTGGACGAAGGTGCCGCCACTCCAGTGGTCATGCTCGTCGATGGAGAGGATGACTGGATAGGCGCCGGGATTTTGGAACGTGTGAACGGGGTTCTGCTCGCGTGAGGACCCGCCGTCCCCAAAGGTCCAACGCCAGTTATAGGCCCACTCCGACGATTCATTGGTGAAGCGAATGGTCAACGGCGCCGTGCCGTTCGTCCTGTCGGCGGTGAAATTCGGCCTCGGGTATGCATCTGCATAAGAGACCTGGGTGGGCGTCGGCGTCCCTTGTGTCACGTTCGTGTCCGTGAGCATCGAAAGATCGGCAGCCCCAGCCGGGATCGATCTCGTTCATGTCCAACGGGCCGGTTATAGCCTGTACGCCGACGGTGAACAGGCAAAGCGCCAGAGCAGCAACGTAGCCACCAGTACAGGAGTGCACAAGCACCCCCTATCTGATGAGATGAAGTGCATTAATTCCTCATGGCTGCTTCGTTTCGAAGCGGCGGTCGTACTTCACTGCCCGTGTGGAGTAAAGGCTGTCACTCCAACGAGAGATAGTTGTAGTGATTTCGAGTTTCTTTGTAAATATTTCTGAAATCAATTGACAAGGACCAGGAACTGAATGCCAGTTGAACCATGTTCACGCATTCAATAGATAGCAGGGAAACATCTCCTGATATCATCGAATATCCGGAAGCCCAGCACGGTGCAAGGTCCGTTAAGTACCCGAGCGCGTCGACAAACGAACCACTAATTGACACCGAGCAGCACAGGCCCGGCCAGCGACCAGTCTGTATCACCCTCCAAAAATTAGATACAGTTCAGATCATTGTTTTACCGATCTTCCAGGCATCACCCAGGGATTCACCGATGGTCCAGTAGCGGTTGTCAGGCATGGTCAGAAGGATAGGTTTGAACTTTGTCACGTCAGGATGACCATCGGTCAGTGACTGCTCATCTGCATATGAAGCCACGATCTCACCAATCACCAGTGTATTCAAACCAAAATCCAGAGTGTTGACTACCTTGCACTCAAATGAGACAGGGCAGTCCTGGATCATCGGCGCATTTGGTAATATACCATAGAAGATATCGAATATTGGGGTTTTATCGACGTCTTTCCCAGAGACCAGGCCACAGTAGTCGACCCGTTCAACCAGATCAGCGGAAGGTACATTGATACTGAACTCCTGTGTCTTCATGATGGTATGATAGGTCTCATGCTCCCGATTAATACTCACCCCGATGAGTGGCCGGCTCATATCAAGACGAGAGACAAAGCCAACGGCCATGAAGTTCACTTTCTCTCCGATCTTAGTACCGATCAGATTGATCGACATTGGGTACAGGTACATGTTGGTACCAAGCGATATCTTTCCCATTTCCATTCCTCCACGTGTGACCGGGATCAACCAGAGATGACACTGAACATTCAGGAGTGTCACCAGATGGAGTTGCATCAAACAGTTCTCCATGCAGCCAGTGACTTCGACGTCAATGGGAGATTTGTCTTCCAAAAAACCCACAGAACACGCTGATATCTTCTACAGCGCCTGATACTATATAATCATTTTTATAGATCTTGATTCTCTCCGATAAGAGCAGGGTGTGGTAAAATAAGCCCGGATATCACTTTCACCCCGCATGGTTGACCCCTCAAATAGAGAGATGCCCATACGTTAAAGAACCACCTCTGCCTCGGGATCGAGGTGATCTGCGTGGAGTGAGTTGTATGCAACAGAGAAAGAAATGGGGTCCCTCCGCCTATTCACGGGTTCGAAACGGAATACGGAAGGGATCCGTACATATCTCGTCCTTTGATGAGGATAATGGTTTGCCAGCAGACAGGGAGATGGGACCGTGAGTGCACGTGCCGAGTACCCTGCACTTCTACAGCGATGGAGACGGATGCAGCGGGCACTGAAGGCAGAGGATCAGCCGGCGATGGACCGGTTGATCCAGATGCTCGAAACGCATGCTCAGGTCACGTTCCAGGCGTTCGACGATCCCCTTGAGGCAGCGTTCGTGGCCGTCCTGATCTGCCTGATCAAGCAGGGGGAGAAGAATGCGGCTTGATCTCCAACCCGGGATCGAATTGGCATCAGGGCGGTTCACGATCATCGCAGGGCCACCACAGATCCAACTGCAGTTGTTGATCATGGCCGCATCCACCCGGTTCCTCACCCTCTATCTGTACGGGACGACCTCCCGGATTCTGTACAGGCTTCCACGGGGTATAGGGGGTGTTGAGGTGCAGAGCAGTTGTACTGCCCACCAGTTACTGCAGGTGATCCGGGAGGTCTCGGCCACGGTCGTGCTGGTCGAGTATGATGAGGAGATGTTCGCCGCACTCGACGACGATCAGCGGCTGTTGATCGAAGAGATCGGCCAGGCACTCCATGACCTGGCCGAACGCTCATCCGCACTGGTGACCCTCACCACCCTCCGTTTCGACAGAATTATGACCACGATTGCACGCTATGCGGACTGTGTGGTGGTCTACGCCGATCTGCCCGACGAGGCAGAATCCGGTCAGGGTAGGGCACAGCCTGGCCCGCAGCGGGTGCAGGCCCAGCGGACGCTGGCCGGGGGCTGGTGATGGGCCGGGTCTTTCTGAGTCCGAGGATGGCAGTGCAGCGGATCGCCAGGAACTGGCAACAGTGCGGAGTGTTGATGCGGGAGCAGGACCAGATTGCGGCAGACTACCTTGGAAAGATGGCGAAGCAGTACGCCAGTGAAGGATTCTACGCATTCGACGACCCACTCGAGGCGGCGGTGATATCGGCGCTGATCGGACTGGTTCACACTGAATTGGATAGATAATGTGGATCCTCGATAGCAGTCTCCGAAAGGACGAGGTGGTCCTCTGGGGACCTGGTGGCGCGATCGAACGAGTCAGGGCACCCTCATCATTCCTCTTTAACCTGCCAGATCTGCCATCGCACTGGGAGATGGTTGACGGGCTGACCGAAACCTTTCCTGTCAGCGAGGTGACTATCCAGACCATCTACGGCCCCCTCAAAGGTTTTCAGATCAATGCCGGCGTATCTGTAGCAGAGATGATCGCAGTACAGACACAGTATTCCGCCCGTCTCTTCAACGTCGATCTCCGGCGGGATCTCCGGTACCTCGCCGAGCACCGCCATTCTCCCTGTAGAGGGAGAGGAATCGACCGGTTCTCAGCCACTGTCGACCAGGACCTGGTGACGATGGAGATCGCAATCAAAGGCGATCCCCTGCAAAAGAGGGCGATCACCGATTGCACGGTCATCTGCGATCACCAGAGATCCCGGTTCAGCGGGGACGAGCAGACCGTGCTCGCCGATCTCTTCGGGCTGATCGAGGCCGTCGACCCGGACCTGCTTCTCTTTCCAAATGCCGACATCTGGATGGAGCGAGTGATCGCCGCTGCTGGAAGGCATGGGATCAGGCAGACGATCTCTCGAACAGAACGATTTGCAACCCTTGACTCCCGGTCGTACTGGTCGTACGGCAGGATGTACCACAGGCCAAAAGCGATGCTCCCTGAAGGGCGGGTACTGATCGATACCGCTCAGTCGTTCATCTATAAAGAAGCCGGGCTCGAAGGGATATTGATCGCAGCCCGGCTCACCGGCCTCCCGCCGAACAGGACGGCCCGCTGTACACCCGGCACGCTGATCTCCACCTATGAGGTCTACGAAGCCCTCACCCGCGGAATCGCAGTCCCCTGGCAGAAGACCGATGCTGATCGGGTGAAGTCCATGGGGTCACTTCGAGCTGTTGATCGGGGGGGAATGATGTTTCAGCCGGAACCGGGGGTTTATGGACGGACCTATCAGATCGACTTCACCTCGCTGTACCCTGCGATCATCGTCAAACACAACCTCTCCCCGGAGACGGTTGAACATCCAGAGTTACAGGGCTTTCTCGCCACGGTGCTGGATCCACTCCTCTCAATGCGGATTGCAACCAAAGAACAGAAGAGGTGCGATCCCACGGTGACCGGGGTCGACGCAATGCTGAAGTGGATGCTGGTCACCTGCTTTGGATACACGGGGTACAGAAATGCGAAATTCGGGAGGGTCGATGTCCATGAACGGATCACCGGGATATCCAGGGAGGTATTGATCGAGACCAAAGCGATCGCTGAACAGTTAGGATTCACCGTGCTGCACGGAATCGTCGACTGCCTCTGGGTGCAGGGCGAACCGATCAGAGCTCTGAAGCTGGCTGTCGAGGAGGAAACCGGATTTCGGACCGAGGTGGAGACGTACGACTGGCTGGTCTTTCTCCAGCAAAAGGACGGTTCGGGGGCCTACAACCGATATTATGGGAGACTGGACGATGGATCGGTGAAGGTCAGGGGAATTATGATGCGGCGCGGCGACTGTCCACGGTATGTAGCACAGATGCAGCAGGCCGTGCTCGGCGTAATGAAGAAAGCCAGGTCTGTTCTGGACCTGCAGGCACTCACAGGGGAAGCTGAGGGGGTGTATGAACAGTACCGTTCCGGGCTAGCTCATACGAAGATAGCCGATCTCCTCATCTCCCGACGGATCAGTACCGTCACCTATTCACGCCGGTGCCCTGAAGCAGGGGCCGTCGCCGGGTATCGCCGGGCCGGCGTCCAGGTTGCACCTGGAATGACGCTTCAGTATGTGGTCAGAGATGCAAAAAAAGGTCTGGCAGATCCGGTCTGGGAGGCTAGAGAGATGGATCATGCCTACTATATCAGCCTTCTTGAAAAGGCCTGGAGCGAACTGCTGCCGGCCATCAAACCAGAACAGAAGATACAGGGGATCCTGCTTCTGTAGAGGGATCGACCAGTTCACTCACAGTATATTATGGGACCGCGCTCTTTCACCTGTGGGTCTCACCCTTCGCCTGCCAGAAGTCATACTGATGAGGGTAGATCTCCTTTGCCACCTCTGCATACTGGGAGAAGAGTTTCTGTAATGAAGTCAGAACCGCTTCCTGTTCAGGGTAGCGCCGCTTCGTTGCGATCGCTTCGGCCAGGTTTCTGCCGAGAATGCGAGAATCAGTGATAGCTTCATGGAAGGCTTCAGGCCCCGATGCCATCGCTACCCGCTCACCGCCGACCACTGTAACTCCGAATAGGTTCAATGTACGATTCAGATATACAAGCACCTCCTGATCTGAACTGCCCCCAGTCGTCACCACTGAGCACCCATACTTTCCACTGAGCATCTGACAGTGGATCGCATCCGTGAGCCGATCGAGCAACTGCTTCAACTGGCCGGTGATCGAAAGGATGTACACCGGCGAGCCGAGCACGATTCCATCAGCCTCCTGCATCAGAGCGAAGATCTCCTGGGCATCATCATCAAATATACACGAGCCAGTTGTGTAACAGGTCAGGCACCCAGAACAGAAGGTAATCATCTGGTCAGCGATATCGATCAGCTCGGTCTCAGCTCCCTGCTCTGCTGCTCCGTCAAGGACTGATCTAACCAGTTTTCTGGTGTTACTCGCTTCCTTCCTGGGGCTTCCATTTATTCCAATAATTTTCATAGATCCCATCTCCACGGCTTCCCCTCCGGTCGACGGGGGTGATCAGCCGATGCTCCTGTAGGCAACACACCTATAAAAACCGTTTCTCAAGATAGGGGGAATCCCTCAACCTTACCCTACGGCAGACTCCAACATCCTATATCGCTTCCTGCGTCATAGATTACTGTAACAATGGCTCTCGACCAGATCACCATCGGAAAGTTCTCTCTGATCACCAGACTCTCACAGAAAGCGCTTCGGCTCTATGACGAACGGGGGTTGCTCGTTCCAGAGACACGGGATCACTGTACGGGTTACCGATATTATACCCGCGCCCAGATCATCCGGGGAGTCTCGATCAAGACCCTCTGTGGGATCGGGTTCCCACTTATGAGATTGATCTGATTCTTTCAGCGAAGGAACAAAATGATATCTCCCTGATCAAAACTCTTTTTGAGGAACGCCGGCGGGAGATCAGGTCTGAAGTCCAGAGGTTGCAGCAAATTGAAGCGATCCTTGAAGAGACAGACGCTTCACTGGAGATGATGTATATGTCAATGTCTGAACCGGTCGTAAAGGAAGTTACGCTGAAACGATCTCAAATCTGATAAACGGACTCCATACCCAGTTATCCACTCAGGAGAACCAGAATGCAGGGGTAAAGATCACCGGACCGGTGATGACGCTGTTCCATGACGGTGATTACAGGGAGAAAGATGCTGATATTGAATGTGCCATCCCTGTTACCGGACGCGTTGTTGTGAATGATCCCTCAATTGAGATAAAGAACCTGCCTGGCGGAACATTCCTCTCTCTGATCTACAAGGGACCTTACCCAGCAATCAATGACGCCAGGACACGGATCTACACGTATGCAGATGAAAAAAATTTCGTCACCGCCGAGCCGGGACGTGCAATCTATCTGAACGATCCGGCAACAGCCTCTGAAGAGGAACTGTTGACTGAGATCCAGGTACCAATTCAAGATCCTGCATGGAGCACGGTGTCGTAATTCATTAATACAAATACGAGAACCTCACGAATTTGTGTGGGATCCCACCATCAATGTTCCAATTTAAACCATCCACCCTTTCGATATAATCATATTGAGCAAAGATGATCTATAGAAAAACTCAAGAGTGAGGAACAATAAGAATTGATTGAAAATAAGTAGTCAACAGACAGATTGATTAGTATATCAAACGTTCGGCAGCGATGAGATCATGACATTATTCAAAAAGATACTGATAGCAACTGATGGATCAGAGAACAACCAGACAGCTGTAGAAACGGGAATTGAGATAGCTCAGGCCTGTGGTTCGAATGTATACGTTGTATACGTGATCGATATGCGGACATTCGAGTCATTACCAGCAGATGTTGGGATGAGGGATACATACCTGCTGCTCCAGAACGAAGCAAATACGGTTCTCGATCGAGTAAGAAAACTGGGTGGAGACCTTGCGTTAGAGACTAAGATCCTTGAAGGTAGACCTGCAACCGAGATCGTGGAGTTTGCAGCAGAGAACAGTATCGATCTTATCGTAATAGGAACACAGGGAAAAACCGGTATCAAACGACTCCTCCTAGGAAGTGTAGCTGAAACGGTGATTCGATCGGCAACCAGTAAAGTGCTTGTGGTAAAAAATAATCCAATCACCGAAACTTAATGAATTACTATTAGGTATGAAAAATATCCCCTCTAAAAAAACCTATTCTACAAATGAGTGGATATCACAATGGCAGGGACTGGCTCATATGCCAATCCTCTTTCCCGAAAAACTCGATAAAATAGCAATTTGGTATGAAACGATACTGGCAGCGTTGTATGGTTCCCGAGGACTCGCGTACCTCAGTACAGCATACGACGTAAACCGGCTTAACTACTGGGTTCGGCATGGGTCCAGGTGTATCCCGATTGCTATGGCCGCCAGTATCGAAGATGATGATGATGATGATGATGATGATGATGATCAGTAAGAATATCCATTCGAGAATCAGACGAATAGTGGAATGAACAGAAACGTTGTAACTCTTCACGAATCACAATTACGAAAAACAGCATACTTTTTATCGATGCATAAGAAGGGTAATAGCAGCGTATTATAGTTCCCGAGGACTCGCGTACCTCAGTACAATATAGTACGTGAACTGGCTTAACTTCTGGGTTCGGAATGGGTCCAGGTGTGTCCCAGCTGCTATGGCCGCTATTACCCGAAGCCAAGGTCCGGAATTGAACCGGAGTGTAGCTGATCTGCAATCAGCCGCGTGGCCGCTCCGCCACCTTGGCAGCCGTGTAAAGAAAACCAATACAGTTATCGCTTAGATAAGCAATAAACATAATGGTTTCGTATAATTTAGCACTCCAGATTTCGTCTGGGTTCAACTCAAGTTTGCAAGTACTAGAGTTTGGACGTTAGTGCTTGCGGACTGAACACGTCGTAACCTTCGTGCTTACATCCCAAGTCTATCAAACGGATCTTTTATCCATGTCCTCAACGGAGTCTCTTTTTAGGCTGGGTTTCAAGCTTAGATGCTTTCAGCTTTTATCCCTTATCGCGTAGCCGCTCGGCATTGCCTTGTCAGACAACCGATCAACCAGTGGCGACGAGTGAAAGTTCCTCTCGTACTATTTCATTCTTGCCTTCAGACTCCTGACACTCCTAATAGATAGTAACCGACCTGTCTCACGACGGTCTAAACCCAGCTCACGATCCCCTTTAATAGGCGAACAACCTCACCCTTGGCTGCTGCTGCACAGCCAGGATGGAAAGAACCGACATCGAGGTAGCAAGCCGCCGGGTCGATATGTGCTCTTGCCGGCGACGACTCTGTTATCCCCGGGGTAGCTTTTCTGTAGTCAATAGCCCTCACCAAAAGGACATATTGGTTCGTTAGACCCGAGTTTCCTCTCGCGATCATTTGCTTTTCATGATCGCGTCAGGCCAACTTATGCTCTTGACACTCTCCTGTGAGTTTCTGACTCACATGAGTTGACCTTAGGGCACCCTTGATATTTTTTCGAGGGTGTGGCGCCCCACCCAAACTGCCTACCTATCGATGTCCTCACAAAGGAGTGAGAGTTACAGAGTAACAAGGATGGTGTCTCATTGTTGGCTCCCCGTCCTCCGAAAAGAACGGATATAACACCTCCCATCTACACTGCGCAAGTAACACCGTAACTCAACGACAGGCTGCAGTAAAGCTCCACGGGGTCTTCACTTCCCATTAGGAGTCCCTAGTCTCTGCACTAGGACAAAAAGTTCAACGGATTTGTGTTAGGGACAGTAGAGCTCTCATTAATCCATTCATGCAAGTCGCCAATTAAGCGACAAGGTACTACGCTACCTTAAGAGGGTCATAGTTACCCCCGCCGTTTACAAGTCCTTCGTCCCGTTGAACCGGGTGTTCAGATACTTGCACTGGGCAGGAATCACAGACTATACTAGTCCTTACGGAGTTGCAGTCTGCTATGTTGTTATTAGACAGTTAGAGCTCCCTGGTCACTGCGACCTGCCTGATCTCCAGGCAGGCACCCCTTATTCCGAAGTTACGGGGCCAATTTGCCGAGTTCCCTTAACACAATTAAATCCGACACGCCTTCGCCTCTTCAGCGAGGGGCACCTGTGTCGGTTCTCGGTACGGACATCTAATTCCCTTTTCACGGGCTCCAGGAATTTGCTGGGTTTCCCCATCACGTATTCCTCTGCTTCTCACCATTACGGTACTCCACAGAATTCGACGCTTAGACGGAGCGATAACTCCGCCCAGCATATCCCAAAGCGTCAGGGCTTGCGCTTAAAACTAGATGGTACAGGAATATTAACCTGTTTCCCTGTTGGCGTACTCGAATTACGGTACGTCTTAGGACCGACTAACCCTTGGCTGACGAACATTGCCAAGGAAACCTAGCCCCTGCGGCGGTTGGGATTCTCACCCAACTATGCTTCTACTATTGCCAGAATTCTCATTTCTACACGGTCCATTGGAACTTACGCCCCAACTTCCACCCATGCAGAACGCCTCTCTACTGGATCACCTTGCGGTGCCCCGAGGTCTCTGTAGTAGGTTTTAGCCCCGTCCATTTTCAGTGCCCTAAACCTTGACTGGTAAGCTGTTACGCACTTTTTAAAGGGTAGCTGCTTCTGAGCTCACCTCCCAGTTGTCTTTGGCCTAGGACCGCTTTCAGTGTTGACACTTAACCTACATTGAGGGACATTAACCTCGGTCTGGGTTGTCTCCCTTACGGACTACAAGCTTACCCCGTAGCCCGGACTTCCAGCCTTCTACGATGATAGGGAGTTTGGAGTTTGACAGGGGGGTGAGCAGTTTCCCGCCCAGCTCCCCCAATCAGTGCTCTACCTCACTATCGATCTCCAGCCAGGTCATGCTGCGACATGTTTCGAGAGGAACCAGCGGATGCCTAGTTCGATTAATCTTTCACTCCTATACACAGGTCACGGGAATGATTTGCATATCAAAACCCCATTCGGTCCTCCACGCAACTTTCGTCACGCTTCAACCTGCCCACGCATAGATCACTAGGCTTCGGGTCTTATCCTGCTGACTCCGCGCACTTTTAATACGCCGTCTCACACCCGAAGGCTACAGACTTGTTGGTTTCCCTTCGGCTCCCCTTTCGGGTTAACCTTCGCCAACAGAATAAACTCTCTGGCCCGTTCTTCAAAACGTACGTTATAACATTGGCAACCATACCCGTACTACCGCCTCGCGACGGGTTCCTTCGCATGGAAGATCCTTTAACGCTATAACCCGCTATCACCTATCAATTTCAGGCACTTTTAACCACCTTTCTGGGGTTACTTTTCAGCCTTCGCTCACGCTACTAATACGCTATCGGTTTCGAGGAGTATTTAGTTTTGGAAGTTAGTGACTCCCAGATTCCCGCGAGAATTCCGACCCACGGTACTCAAGACTTCACTTAGTTTGTGCCGGTTTACGTGTACGGGACTATCACCCTCTATGGTACGACGTTCCAGACGACTTTCACTTAACAGACACAAGCATAACAGTGAGCTTACAACACCACATCTCCCTTGCGGGATTCAGTTTGAACTCTGTCGTGTTCGATCGCCTCTACTAACGACATCTCGATTGATTTCTTCTCCTGCCCCTACTAAGATGTTTCAATTCGGGGCGTTTCCAATCCTTACGGATCGACACAAAAGTGTCAGGATGTCCCATTAGGGTATCTTCGGATCGTTGGCTCCGTGCGCCTCCCCGAAGCTTATCGCAGCTTGGCACGCCCTTCATCGGCTCTCGAACCGAGCCATCCACTGATAGGCTTAATTCTAGTACTCTTTGATGTTGAACCCATTTAACGTCCAGAGTGCTAAACCATTACACGGCATCGTCAGGTCATTAACCTTCAGCCCTTCCCTGATGATTCACATCTCCAGGTGCATCGAAAGTGGACTCAATAGGATTTGAACCTATGGCCTCCACCCCACAAGGGTGGCGCTCTTCCAACTGAGCTATGAGCCCTCTGCTTTAATTGACACTGGCTATTTTGTGTTCTGTTCAGCAACTGCCATCCCAAATTCATTAGGAGGTGATCCAGCCGCAGATTCCCCTACGGCTACCTTGTTACGACTTAACCCCTCTTGCGGAACCTAGATTCGACTACGGCGAAAACCGCAGCCTCATCAAGACCCCACTCGAGTGGTTTGACGGGCGGTGTGTGCAAGGAGCAGGGACATATTCACCGCGCCATTTTGAGACGCGATTACTACAGATTCCAGCTTCATGCGGGCGAGTTGCAACCCGCAATCCGAACTACGGACAGGTTTAAGAGATTGCCTTCACCTTTCGGTGTCGATACCCATTGTCCTGCCCATTGTAGCCCGCGTGTAGCCCGGATAATTCGGGGCATGCTGACCTACCGTTGCCCATTCCTTCCTCCTCTTTAGCAGAGGCGGTCCCAACAGTGTCCTCATCATCCCGAAGGACATGCTAGCAACTGTTGGCGTGGGTCTCGCTCGTTGCCTGACTTAACAGGATGCTTCACAGTACGAACTGACGACGGCCATGCACCTCCTCTCAGCTAGTCAAGCAAAGTCTTCAGCCTGGCTATCATCCCGCTGTCTTATCCGGTGAGGTTTCCGGCGTTGAGTCCGATTAAACCGCAGGCTCCACCTGTTGTGGTGCTCCCCCGCCAATTCCTTTAAGTTTCAGCCTTGCGACCGTACTTCCCAGGCGGCACGTTTCACGGTTTCCCTTCGGCACCTCGGTGACTCGTGGTCACCGATACACCTAACGCGCATCGTTTACGGCTGGGACTACCCGGGTATCTAATCCGGTTTGCTCCCCCAGCTTTCGTCCCTCACTGTCGGAGCCGTTCTGGTGAGACGCCTACGCCACAGGTGGTCCCCCAAGGATTACAGGATTTCACTCCTACCCCTGGAGTACCTCTCACCTCTCCCGGTCCCTAGATTGCCAGTATCCCTTAAACGCCTGTCGGTTAAGCCGACAGATTTCCCAAGAGACTTAACAACCAAGCTACGGACGCTTTAAGCCCAGTAATAGTGGCCACCACTCGAGCCGCCGGTATTACCGCGGCGGCTGGCACCGGTCTTGCCCGGCCCTTTCTTCACCTGTTTTTTAAGCAGATGGACAGCCCGCGTTTACGGGCACTCGGAGTTCCCTTATCACGGTTTCCCGCATTGTAAAGTTTTCGCGCCTGCTGCGCCCCGTAGGGCCTGGATTCGTGTCTCAGAATCCATCTCCGGGCTCTTGCTCCCACAACCCGTACCGATCAATGGCTTGTTGGGCCGTTACCCCAACAACTACCTAATCGGCCGCAGACCCATCCTAAGGCGATGAATCTTTTATCTATAGGACATTCCAGTCTCCATAGACTATGGGGTATTATCCCCAGTTTCCCGGGGTTATCCCCCACCTTAGGGTAGGTTATCCACGTGTTACTGAGCAGTATGCCGAGGTCTTGCACCTCTCGACTCGCATGGCTTAATCGAACTCCGATAGCAGTGGCCTCTGGCAGGATCAACCAGAATTAAGTTGAAATACACACTATACTATCTGAAATTTTATGGAATTGGCAGTTACTAAACAAAATTCCACATTGCCAGTATCAATGTCAGAACCGATCCCGAAACACGCCGGGGAACTCGATTCTCCATCACAGAGGGTAATATTCTATGGTATTACCGTAAACTATCTGCACTCTCATGCAGACGTTTGCTCGCGGTCGTTGTTTGTTACAACGCGAGATACTTATGTTGAACGCTGAGCCATATATACCTTAGTATCAATCGATTCATTGAAGCAAACGATACATGCGCTCTTCACAATCACTCGCATTCCATTACAACGCGAGATACTTATGTTGAACGCTCGGACATATATACTTTACTTCAAATCCCGATTCGTCGAATCGGAGTCTGAAGACGCCCTTCACAATCACTCGTGTCGACTTCGCAACGCGAGATACTTATGTTGCATGTTGATACTTATATAAGTTATTCTGAATTCCAAGGATCTGAACCGGAATTGCAGGAATTGGCCAGCATCATCTATCTTGAGGTATTTCTTACGCGCGATGATATCAAAAAATCATTTTCATTCACAGGATCACCAGGTACAGAATTGAGAGTTCAACCCGATCGCATACATTTTCTTTCACAGCACCAAATAATACTACAATGTGTGATAACCGATACCCTGTGATTCTGGTGCATGGATGGAACAGCCATCCAGGCATCTGGAAAAGACTGGTGAGTCGTCTAGATGAAGCCAGCATTCCATACAGGAGATTTGATCATACAGGAATGAAGTGTTCAACATTGCCGGAGATCTCTGAATCACTCCATCATTACCTCCAAGAAGTACAGGATGATAATGGCTGGTCTGGACCTATCGACATAGTATGTCATTCGCTCGGAGCCTGTATCGTCCGTTACCTCCTTGAGGTAATGGATGGGACAGAGCGAGCACACACAGTCAGGCAGTTGATATGTCTAGGCCCAACCAACAACGGCTCGGCACTCGCGGAACTCTTTAACGATCCACAATCTGGTAAGAAAATAATCGAACAGCTCACCGGTGTTTTTATTCCACAGGAATTTGATCCAGCCGTTGATCCGTTCGTACAGGACGTACGTCCCAGAAGTACATTCATACACAGCCTTTGTGCCGCCGGCTTACGGTCCGATATAATTTACCGAATTATCGTGACCGCAAATCCAAATAATATCCCTGGATTTTTCCCCTGGTTTGAAGGAAAAACATGGGAGATTGCTGAAGATGGGAAATACCAGAAGACACTGAACGGCGATGGTATTGTGGCGCACAGGGAGTCTGCCCTATCAGGCATACCCCTCGATATCCTCTCAGCACCCCTAGAACAGGTGGATCATCTGACACCAGACCAGTACTGCCACATTTACCTACCCAAAAATCCTATTGTGATAGAACAGGTTATGCAGTTCCTAACAAGTGAAGCAGATTGAAAAAAGAGCGGGTTTCTGCAATAAATTGCTTCATAAATTCAATATACCATTTTATTCCGCATTAGGATGAATATAGATCCCCCAGACAAAGCCGGACACCTGTTCAAAAAAGATGAGTGGAGAGCACCAACGATAAAAATTCCGTCGATCGTTCATAATACAAAATTCACAGACAGAACCACTGCATCAGGCAGCAATTTTTTTCACCCAGGCGACATAATGGTCCATCCAGTTCTGCAGGAAATGTCTGCTTCCTTCACCGATATTACCGACCTCGTCGAACAACCCATCCCGAACCTGGATAAATGCTTCGGGTTGTCCAAGCGTTGGCACATCCAAATGTGCAAGAACATTGCGTAAATGCTGCTGAACCAGGGCCGTCCCAACAGCACCAGTCGAAGCGCCAAGAATACCAGCCGGCTTGCCAGCCCAGACATTCTGACCGTGAGGACGCGAGGCATGGTCGATTGCGTTCTTGAGAACGCCAGGTATCGATCGGTTATACTCGGGCGTAACAAATAGAAGTCCCTGAGCTGCAGAGATCTCATCCTTCAGGCGTTTAACTGATTCGGCCTGGTTTCCATCGTCGTCCTGATTATAAAGGGGCAAGTCCCCGATTTGCACCTGCTTGAACGAAAATTCCGGGGGTGCCAGTTTAACTATGGCGTTTGCTAACTTCCGGTTGAATGAATCCTTACGGAGACTTCCAATAATAACCGCAATCTGGTATCTGCTCATGATATTCACCTCTTCTCGGTGTTATAACTTCACTCATTCGTACTCCACATATGAGTGGAACAACTCGATTCCCCTTTCATCGAATCAAAAAATGAATCAACATTGGGCTTGGTTATTGAAGCCCAATCAGGGCACCGTACCTAGAATATACTTCCTTAACGAGTTCACCTGCCTTCGGGTTACCCCAGTCATGCATCCATTCAGATACCAGAGATTCCACCGTGATGGGAACCACCCCTGCCTGAATCATCCGTTCAATACCAAATTTGTGGGCATCAGACGTAGAATCGCCGGCTGCATCCATCAGCCCGTAGACTTCGTATCCTTCTCTTAAACCATGGAGAGCTGTATACGCAAAGCACATACTTGTCCACAGCCCTGAAACAACCATCTTCTTCCGGCCGGTTTTTTTAAATGCATTCCAGGTCTTTTCGTCTTCGAACGCATCGAAACTGGGAATAGTCCGGGCGAACACTTCCTGGTCGGGGAACAAACCTGTAATCTCCGCGAAGAACTCTCCGTTATTCTGCGGCCCAATTGACGATAGCACGGCTGGAATACCCAGGATACGTGCCGCCTTTGCGGCGCAATATGCGGCGTTTCGTATGATTGTCTTATCACCAGAAGCAACACCTGCAATCATCTTGGGCTGAAAGTCCACGAGGACAAGCGCGCTGTTCAGATTGGTAAGTAATGCAAGATTTTCATCGTTTAAATTTGCCATATTCATACCTCCATAAATGGTTCCTGAATCATAAGGAATTCTTCAACTGATGTACGATGCATCAGCCTCATTTTCTTAGACTCACATTCCTTCTATGTAAATTTACGTCATCGTTCCACATGGCTGCCATCACAGAACGGTTTATTTCCCGATCTTCCGCACCGACAGAGGGTAACCCGATTCCGAACCTCATACGAATCGCCATCAGCAGATATGACCGGGATGCCGCCACGAACCCAGAGTGGCCCATGCTCATCCCGGGGTGGGTACTCGATAACGACAATCGATCTCTCAAGTTCAGGCTCAATTGCTTCGCCGGTCGTATTGTCATAGACGACGAGCCGGCCCGATGGACAGTTACCGGCCTCCTCGATGGCGATATCCCGGGCAGTTGGATCTCCAGACTGCTGAACAAGATTCCAGATCCCCCCGGCCCGCATACAGAATCGGGCGTGGACACAGAGGTGTTCGTTATCGGTCAGGGAGAGAGCAGGACCCTCGATCACCTCTGCACCATCACGGTAGGGTTCATGGTCCCCTGCTTCAGTTCCATCAAAGTGAATCTTGGCATGCGTCCCGTCGCAGAAAGGCTTGTTCTTAGAGTGGCCGCATCGACAGAGGGCATACTGCTCCTGCAGGGGATATCGTTTCACCAATCGCCAGGTCCGGCAATAGCCCTCGTCATCATTACAGATCTCTTCGCTTGTGAGAGGCACCCCACCAGTTACGATATAGGGGCCGTCCCTGCTCACGGTGATCTTCATTGCATCGTCTCTGATCTTCGATGATTTTGGATTTTCTTCTGTCATAGTCAGATTCAGTCCTTTTATATGATCAGGTATCTGTGTGATACAGATTGTTGATTTTTCAGGGAGAACACACGAAGTCCTCGACTCAAATGTTCTTTATCTCTCCTAAAAAAGGGGGGATTATCCAGATATTCTCACATCAGACCGATCTGCTGCATCAGAGAGATCTTGTCGTAGAAGAGTTTTTCCTCAATGATCTCCTCATCCTTCCAATGGGCAACCGTACAGAACTCCACACTGAACTTCTTTCCGTTTGGTTCGATCACCTTTCCATCGGGAGTGGTCATCGGACCTTTGAAGGTACCTGTGAACTCGGCGACAGAACAGGTCCAGTCTTCCTGACCGAACAGCACTTTGTAAGGCCGGTTTCCAACTCTGTTATCGGGAAAGATCTTAAAAAATGCAATTGCTTCTTCCCTATGGGACAGTCGGCCATGCGTCGGATCTGCCTGTCCTGGCCAGAAGACATCGACATGTGATGCATGGCGTTTATCAAATGTTTCCCAATCCTGCGAATTCCAGGCATCATCCAGCGTCTGCATGAGACGCTTATTTTCCTCTACGGTTGACATTATAGCATCCCTTAGTATTATCTGAAACACAAGCGGACTCATGAATCACGAATACTAATGGGTGAATGGATTCTGGATTATATATAGATTTAGGAGATATTGGGTCGTACATCTCAATTCACCCCCCATGACGATGAATAGTGGTCGCGACATCAAACCAACCCAGCGAGATCGATCGACCATGGCCATTACAATCGATTCCGGAATGAGGGGAAAAATCGAGGAAGACGAAAGGAAGATTCATCATAAAAATTTGCGATAGAGTACGAAGATTGCGGCAAAACCTGACGCAAAATCAGGGTATATTACTCACCCCGCCCAATACAATGTGTTCACAACAGTGAACAGGAAAGCGTCTATGAACATATACCATGCGAATAACGATGGACTCGCAGTCAACCCGGCCATATCCGGCTCTGCTGCCCGTGCCTATCCCGGCATTAAGTCGGAACGGCCCGTGAAACAGTTCAGCGATATCCGAAGCTTCGGGCAGCGTTGTCGCCCAATGGAACTGAAAAGGACAGACTCACCAGTGATTGCACTACACCTGATGTGTGGGCGATCTGCTGTCCGTGGTATGCGTTCGTGAAATAGATATCCTGATTTCACGTCCTCGTACTCTACCGGAAGTGCCATTCGGGCTCACACTCCTCCGTCAGAGTCAATATACATACCAGAATAAATCTCCTCATGCAACACACAGCACACACCTGCTGTGATATCCGGGAAGAGATGTCTCGCTCCTCCCGGTAGGATACTCTTTTTTCTTACCGGATCTCCAAAAGGATCATGGAAAAACTGATCGAACACCATTAAATGAAAGCCGATTATATTCAGATATCCACCTCCATTCCAATTTGTCGAAGGAACGGTGCTGCTGATTCATTCAATATGTACATCTTATGCTTCGACCGGTAATACGACTCAACAAGGCCACCCATCTTCAGCACACCCAGAGTATATAACAAAAGATTCTGAGGTTCGGCAAAAACATACCAGAATTCACAGACGCAGTGATCCCGGTTGAGAAGCATCAGAATTATTTTAAGCCGGATCGGAGACTGATAAGTTTGAGTGTTGCGCTCGTTCTTTTAATGTTCTCGCTCTCGAAGAGTTCCTTTTCATGACCGAGTTCCTGCTCCCAGTCGCTTCTGACAGCACAGTCCGAAGGGCAGCATCGTACGCGTTTTTCCATTACTACCGAGAAGCTCTTATCAGGCAAAAAATTAAGGCATCCGGCCATCAGATCCAAAAGATTCCAAACATTCTGATAATCCAGGATCGTTTAATTTCAATTATTTTTGATATCTGGTTCCAGGATATATACGGCGCACCACACACCCATGATAATTCAGAGGTGAGATGCATGGAATTCGAGATCGTAAAGATTGCAAAAATGATCGGAAAATGTCCGACCTGTGAAGAATACGCAGAGAAGAATGCGACAACTCCACCAAAGATTACAGTTATGGCATGCGAAGGGGCGTGTGCAAAGGGTGAAGTGCCCCGCCGGGTTGCAAATATAATCGCCCACCGCCTCTCCCGCGATGAGACCGTCCGGATCTGTCTTGGCGGTGCATTCACGAAGGATACTGGCCAACGGAATCTCGTTCGACGGGCAGAAGAGGTGATCGCGATTGAGAGCTGCTTTATCGCGTGTTCATCGCGGATGATGGCCGGCGTGCTGCCAGACCTCACACCCACAGTCGTGCAGGCCGATACAAAATATGATGAACCGCTCCCCTTTGGTGTTGATGAAGTGCCGGATGAGATGTTATCCATATATGCATACCAGGTGGCAGAGCAGATCGTACACGAGCATATCCGGAACGGTGGAATCTGCTGCGCACCAACCAGGAAAAAGGAGTGCTGTGCGGACATACACATTCCCCGATCATCCGATGGATGCGGGAAGTAAACCATCTCCAGAACAAGGAAGAATTCCTGCCCTGTATTCTTCTCAGACTCTCTCAAATATTCTTTTTTCCGCTTGGAGAATTTCAGTACCATCATTCCTCGAACATAGGCAAGTCCCCCTGTTTGTACGAAATCGACATATTCCAGAAGATGCCACATGGTGCCCTTCACAAGTTTTTTAATGCACCCGCCCCAATAACATTCACAATTGTGAATTGAGGATCTCTGTCCACAAGAGATAGAAGCCCGTGGTAAAACAATGCAGACGACAACATCAACCAGCCCATCTTTCAGGATAGACCCACTTCGATTCCAGCAACATCTCGACGGAAATCTGCATTATAGAAAGAAGAGACAGGAAAATTTCAGCATTCCACAACCAGATTTTCCTGACGTTTACCACAAGGCACATGACCTGGCCATAGCCCAGAGGAAGTAACCATCGTGTTCGGTTACAGTATTGCGTTTTTCATTGCTGGGGGGATCGGCCTGATCGCTTCCATTATTGGAATGGGAGGAGGTTTTCTCTATGTCCCTACGCTCACACTGCTCTTCGGTTTGGACCAGAAGACAGCTGTTGGAACCAGTCTTGCAGCGATGATCTTCTCATCGAGTACTGCTACACTCATATACTGGAGACAGAAAAAAATTCTGATTACTCTTGCGGCACTCCTGACCCTGCCCGCAATGATATTTTCTATGCTCGGTTCGCTCATCACCGTGTATTTCGACGCGAGGATCCTGGTCATCCTTTTTGCACTCGTACTGATCCTCATGTCCCTGCAGATGCTTGTTCCTTCCCTCTGCTTTGTCCCGGCGATCACATGGGGGCCATCCATCGCAATCAACCCGTCGGTCTCTCGTGAACATAGCAAACCGATCCGGGTTCCCTGCATTCACCTTGTGATATGGGGAGCGATGGGGGGGTTGGTGAGCGGGATTACTGGAACCAGCGGTGGGGCGCTTTTTGTCCCGGCCCTCGTCGTCCTTGGAGTCCCGATACATTTGGCGGTTGCGACATCCCTTCTAACGATCATCCCCACCTCGATCACAGGAGCTGCCACCCACATCGCTCTCGGAAATATCTCCCTACCCTACGTGGTAGTTTACGGAGCTGGTGCAGTTCTCGGTGCATTTGCTGGAGCATCTCTTGCTCCGCGAATCCAGGCAGATCATATCAAGAGAGTGTTTGGAATCCTCCTGATCAGTATTGCACTCTTGATGATTCAGCAGAAAATTCTGGGCTAAAGGTATACCACCTATCCTACAGATGCTATTCCTGTCATGCAGGATATATTCAGTTCCATCGAAGGACTCTGTAGAGTTCTTTGCTCTATCCCATGACCAGATCACAGGAGAATGCAGGGGCGCTCCAGTTCTTATAGTTCGCTCAGTTCAATTTGATCCGGAATTGACAAGCCGGTATGAATCCTTCGGTACGGTTATTTCAAATCTCGCCCCTGCCCCAAATGTTCCGGTTTCCTGGATCTCAATGCGGGTGATAGACAGGATCTCCCGGACAAGGAAGAGCCCAAGCCCTGTGTTCTTCCCATGCCCTTTCTTGAAGATCTTCTCTTTCTCAGTTTGGAGAACCCCCACGCCATCATCCTCCCAGACAACAACCAGCCCCTCTGCCAGTTCCACGCCGCAAACCTGGATCTGGTGCACCTGCCCACCATGGCGGATTGCATTATCCACAAGGTTATAAAATACTCGTGAAATGAGCGGATCCGCATAAATCTCATACAAACCAAGACCAGGATCCACCTCTATCGGAACGGAATGAACCAATTCCTGAACTCCAGCGATCACCTGGTGGATTTGCTGCCAGATTGGTGCCTGGACCCCGATATCCTGATAGTCATGAGTGAATACGATCATCTCCGTCAGATCTTGGATCTGCTGATCAAGTGTTTGCAGGTATCCCAGAAGGACAGGATCCTGATAATATGTCTGACTCAAGAGGTCGGTGAGAAGACCAAGAGTATGTATTTTATTGAGCATATCATGGCAGGTAATGCTTGAAAGGAGGTTTAACTTTGAATTGACCTGACGGAGGGTAGCCTCAACCTGCATTCGCCGTTCAATCTCCAGTTCAAGAGCGGCAGTCCGATCCAGGACAAGATCCAGTACCTTTGACGGGTGTTCAGATGGAGGAAGATCACGTGTCTGAATATCCCGCTGTACACTCAGATAGAACTCACAGGAACGGCAATTCCCGATCTTTGCGGCATAGGTCCCCTGGACTCTTCCTTCGCACATCGTACCGCAGATCGCCCAGCAGGTCCGACCTCCGTTCTTCCCGCCATTTACTCCATCAGCGCGAGTTTCAGTTGCTGCAGGACAGGCTCCGAGGTCTTCAACTCTGATGCCCCCAGGTTCTCTTCCGCATCTCTTAAACTCCCAACAATTTTTATCGACCATACCACTCATTGTTCCGGCTACATTCGCCACATTGATCAATGTTCAGTCTTTATTCCCCAATTTCATCCCAGATTAATCGGGAATCCGGGCTCCACTCAGTATATACCCACATGGAAAAAAATGATTGGGGACATCTTCAGATTCACAGGGAAAAAGACCTTCATTTTGACCCGCCAGAGATTTGAAAGGATACAGGAGATGTGCGATCTGGCCGGTTTATTTATCCAGCCATTCGTTCCGTTCAATCTCTGCCCGTGTCATAAGAGCCCCGATCGGACATGGGAGATCCACACTCCTACGAGCGGAAATGGATGATGTTGAGATTTCCAATTGAATATTTTTTGATAATGCGATTGTTGTCATAAAGAGATCCTCCCGGGCGTATTCTCTGCCCGAATTGCTAAATATTCTTCATCGATCTATTGGGTAAGGACTGTGTACACATATAACGACACACCATGGAACCTCCAGATGAGTTAGATTTTCATGTACCTGTTCCACACAACTCACCTCTCTCCTGAAAGCAGATTCCAACAATGACTACGAAACCATCTTTCAGGATACTCCATTTTGGATTAAAGATGAAGTACGTTGTTCTGGATTTAGTATTTTCTATATTAGGGATACCAAAAGATAAGGACTTCAAAACAGGCAAAAGTTGCTGATGAACATGCAAATAGTGGAGGGAACACACTGCATCAACTGGTCTTCTTCCGTCAGAAAGGTATGACTCAAGACCCCAGGTCAGAATTCTCCAGCGTTGTTACCTGTACATTCTCTCAGTCAAATGAAAGTCCGCGTAAAACAGTCGACAATAGTCCCTTTTTTTTGATAGAAAAATCAACATTGTTCCTGTCCTGCAGATATCAATCTGAATCAGCCCATTGCAGGGGGTATTTTTATGACTCATGAAAACTGTTGGGAATTTAAAAATTGTGGGCGTGAGCCTGGAGGAGTGAATGTATCGGAACTTGGGGTCTGCCCTGCATCAACTGAAACATTAGCAGATGGTGTGAATCATGGAATGAATGGGGGCCGGGCCTGCTGGGCGATCAGCGGTACGATGTGCGGTGGAAAGGTGCAGGGAACCCTTGCCACAAAGATCGGCAACTGTCTCAACTGCGAATTTTACCAGCGGGTACAGCGGGAGGAGAAACCCAGGTTTGAAACATCAGCAAAGATACTGGAGCGTCTGAACAAGGGATTCCCACCAGAATCATAAGAAAATACGTCGACATCTGGGAATCAGGCAATAATATCAATCGCTGCCACGAGATGCATCTCATCAGATAATTTTATCCAGTTTTCGGTTGGGTTGTAAAATTCGGTCAGTGAGATCGTCTCTCAATCAATCACTGTTGACAGGTATATAGGATTGAGATGCCATTGACCTTCGTAACGATATTCACTGGTTGATATCCATAAGGATAATAACCGGACAGGTCCACCAGTATGCCAGTAAAGAGCAGGCATTCAGAGGTGAACCCGCCCTTTCGGCCTCATGCCAGAGTACCTGTTCATTTTTATGCAGCCATTTAAAAGAAGCAATTTTCGCCGCAATCTATAGTCCTATCTGATAGAAAAACAATCGTACAAAAGTTCTGTTGATCGATAAATCTGAATCAATATCCCATAGTAGAAGGACTGTGATGACTCATATAAACTGCTGGGAGTTCAAAAAATGTGGGCGTGAGCCTGGAGGAGTGAATGTATCGGATCTTGGGATCTGCCCTGCATCAACTGAAATACAAACTGATGGTGTGAATCATGGAAAAAACGGAGGTCGGGCCTGCTGGGCGATCAGTGGTACGATGTGTGGCGGGAAGGTACAGGGGACCTTTGCCTCAAAGATCGGCAACTGTCTCAACTGCGAATTTTACCAGCAGGTCCAGTGGGAGGAGAAACCCCGGTTTGAAACATCAGCAAAGATACTGGAGCGTCTGAACAAGGGATATCCACCTGAACCATGAGAAAATACGTCACTATCAGGGACTCAGACAGCACTATTGATCGATGCCATGAGATCCTTATCATCGACGGGAATTACCTGAAATCTTTTGGATGAAATTATCCTGCCCACCGGATCAACTCTCTGTCCAGATCTGTTTCCAGGAAGACAGAGAATTATAGGAAGTATCCTGGTATGGTTTTATTGGAAACAAATCATGCCCTCATACTATAACTGAGAGAAAACCGGGTGCGGGCCAGGAGAGATTGTGTAGTAAGTGCGTTCACCCCACATACACCCCAACCGTTAATCCTGACTGCCAGACACCTATTCCAGATAGATTGAAGGAATTTTCGTACAAGTTCACTCGTGCACAGATAAAGAGCAGGAACTCTGGTGTGGTTCTTTCCTCCTCAATACCCCATATCCATCCTGTGGAACACGTATATCAAATCGGGCACCCTGTCCATACACCCCTGTTTCTGTGATCGAGATCCCGGTTATGGCAAGGATCTCCCGTACCAGAAATAATCCCTGCCCGGTATTATTTCCATATCCCTGTTCGAAGATCCGTTCTTTCACATCATCCGGCACACCAACCCCGTCATCTTCACATGAAAGGATGAGATCCGTTCCAGATTGGTGGGAGTGGAACCTGATAACAGTTGCACCCACTCCATACCTGATGACATTGTCCATGAGGTTGAAGAAGACTTTCTCCAACAGAGGATCTGCGTAAACTTCCACATCCCCGAACTCGACATCGAGCCGGAGGCCATTCTGGTCAAGGGCTTCCCCAACCCGGGAGGCAATATCAGTTACATTCTGCCATTGAGGGGCTTTGACTCCGATATCCTGATACTCCCGGGTAAAATCTATCTGCTGCTGGATCTTCTGAGTCGAGCCTCTGATCTCTTTCAGGAGTCCTGCCACTTCTCGTTCCTGAATAATATCCAGCGCCATATCCTCAAGACCAATAAGCCCGGCCACAGTATTGAGGATGTCATGACGAATGATATTATTGAGGAGATTCAGTTTCCGATTGGCAGACCAGAGGGTGTCACTCATCTGTTTGAGTTCAGTTATATCCTGCTCACGCTCCATGAGTTCAAGCGCGATAGAGAGGTTATCCGTGAGTTCAATGAGCAACTGCACCTCCTCCTCATCGAAGAATCGCGGCTCATGGGCATGGAATGTCATGGCTCCGATAACCTGCTCTCCAGAACGAAGGGGAAATGCAGCACTTGAACCAAACCCATATGCGAGCAATGCATCTCTCCAGTCCAGAAGCCGTGGATCGTCACGGTTGTCAGCAGCAATATTATAAAGCCCTTTTCTAAATGCGATATCCGTTGGAGGGGCATCAACCGGGAGGGCATCACCTGGCTCGGCCGGGGGAAGCAGGGGATTCCCCGTTATGCTGTAATGGGCGATCGGATTAATCGTGTGAGTTTGGGGATCGTTGAGTCCTGCCCATACCATCACAAAACCCCCCTCATGCACAGCGATCCGACATGCTTCTGCGAGCAGCGCATCTCGATCCCGAAGACCAGTCGCTGCCTCATTGGTCTTGGAGAGGACGGCATACAATCGAGCGAGATGCTGGATCTGTTCCTCAGATCGTCGACTCTGGACTGCGAGACGGAGTTTGTGGGAGAGTTCAGCAAACTGAGACTTCGCTTCACCACCCTTCTGGAGGTAGAAATCCACACCATTATTCAGGGCTTCAACAACGACATCCTCCCGTCCCCTCCCGGTAAAGATGACGAATGGGAGTTTCGGGTAATCAGCCCGAACCTGTTTGAGAAACTGGATGCCATTCATCTCCGGCATGTCGAAATCCGAGAGCACGGCATGGTAGGATTTCTGTTTCAGCCGAACGAGTGCTTCCAGTGCCGACAGACAGGTTTCAACAGAAAAATTCCCCATCTTTTCAAGGAATAACTTTCCGATCTCCAGCAGCGCCGGGTCGTCATCTACATAGAGTACTGATATCATTATTCTCCTTTCCCGGCGCGGTAATCGTTTTCCAATTGTTCTGATGAAATTCTGGAGATTGAGGACGGTCCTTTATCTATAACCATTCGTTCTCTGGCCAATTATCATTTCGCTTTGTACGCCTTTTGGCGGAAGAACACTCTGCAGATGCAGGATAATTGAGGTCTTAACGTCAAGTCTGGAGTGGATGATACGTGTGCAGATTTTTTCCAGACATTCAGGATACATGGAAAGTTGATGGGTTTGAGAATTTTGACGCTTGAATAATAACCAGTCGCATCCCCACATGCCACTCCGCAAGGATTGGTAATGCAAACCAGACACCAAGGAATCGATAAAGACCTTGAAAACCAGCGTAGCCCTGACAGTGTTATTGTCGAAAGACCCCTAGAGTCTTTCAGGAACAACGGCCATGTCGCCAAATAGTCCTTGTATCTGCCCGTCATGGTTACCTTCATCGGTAGAATCACAGTGTTTGGAGACTGTTACTCAGGTTAAATTTCCGCGAAACGGGATCTCCAAAAATTGGAGATAATTATTTTTCAATCCCACGATTCAAGTCAAAGGGAGATGCATACCGGATTGCTGAAAGAGAGATCTGGGAATTACCTGAAAAAAGAGAGATGGGGCGATGGTGCTGGCATCAACACCGCATCTGGAGACATGGCTTTTCGCGTTTGTAGGACACATGTGGGGCCGCATCATACAGCAACCACCTCCCTCTGTGATTGGTTCAGGCTGTACAGGCTCTGTCGGGCGTCAATGAAATAATAACGCTCGACAAGGAATTGCTCTTCCTTTAACCTGTTCAATGCATACCGCACGGTCCGGGATGGCAGGGAGGTCTCGCGGATGAGATCCTTCTGTGTCAGTTGTCCACCCGATTCCAGCACTTTGTATACAAGCTTTGCCGATGGAGGCAGGTGCCCGATCTGTGCGATAGTTGTGTTATTCCCGTTTGCATTTACAACAAAAACGATCCCTCATAGTGGATCACCATACCAACATTAGAGTTCACAATTGTTAACTATTTCGATTCCCCAGATCAGATCGTGATCAGTGGATTCACGTAAAAAAAAAGAAAATTTCGCTATATATTTTAATTTCACTCGAAATTCATTGAATTTTCACAATTTTGATAAATTTCTTGTTATGCACATAAGAGATAATAATTGAGAATTAAATCTCCTCCGCGCATTACAGGTTTCATTGTTGGAACATCTAACATGGGTGGAATGTCTTACTCACCCCATAGTACAGTCGACGAAGCACCAGTCCGGTACTGGCTGCCGAAAAATCCCCGCTGTCCACTGGGAAAAGATATCCCTGAGGTTAGATGCGCCAGCACTTCAAACATTTCCTGAATGGGAGGGAACCAGGCATTGGCCTCTTTGCACATAGGAGAGATCAACAATGCAATCCTTGAACGCAATGAATCCATTACTCAGGCCGTGTCAATCCAGGAGATCCACCCATATTCCCAGAATACGATTCCACTCTTTGACGAACAGGCGTCATACAATCTGAAAGATGAGGACAAAATTGCCAGTAAATTAATCTATAAATATTTCCCGGGATAACGATAGTATGTCCAAGTCACAATTGTGAATGTCGATGCCAAGGTGGCGGAGCGGCTACGCGGCTGATTGCAGATCAGCTACACTCCGGTTCAAGTCCGGACCTTGGCTTTTTTTCATTCCGGAAGATGATAACCTGAATCTCGGAAATGTTTTTTATTTTTTATCAGAGTTGATACAAATGGAAGAGGGACTCACTGCTGAAACAAAGGCGCTCCTGATCAGCATCGGAAGCGCGGATATGGACTCGACACTTCTGCCTGCAGACTTAAAAACTGTTGCAACTGCAGGTCCTGGTGCGGGCGGGACGTCATTCTTCATCAGATCCGGCACTCACCGTGTCCGCCTCTCGCTCAAGAAGGAATCCCCATTAAAAGTAATTCCATGGAGAGAAGGTGTTGGAGTGGAGAGGGATGGGCACATCATTGCCTATGGAACACTGGAGTTGCCCCTCTGTCACTGCCCGGAGCAGGCATATATCACCGTAAGCGAGCGATGCATCTATAACTGTAAATTCTGCCCGGTACCCCTGTTGGATGGACGAATAAAAACCATTGATGAGATAACCGCGCTGGTCGACGCAGCGGTGACCCGGGGCACTGTAAAAGCAATCTCTCTTACGAGTGGTGTTTCTGAATCTCCAGAGAAGGAGGCACAGTATATGGTAAAGATCGTCAGGCACCTACGAGAAAGATATGATCTTCCCATCGGCGTATCCATCTATCCGACACCGACCTCAACTGAAGATCTCTATGCAGCAGGGGCTGCAGAGATTAAATATAATGTCGAGACGATGGATCCATCGATCTTCGACAGAGTCTGCCCGGAACTTTCTCTTGACAAGATTCTTCTCGCACTGAAAGGCGCAGTCAAAATTTTTGGCAGAAATCATGTATCTTCAAATTTTATTATCGGACTTGGCGAGAGCGATGCCTGTGTTCTGGAGGGTGTTGAGACACTCGCCAGCATGGGAGTGATCCCGAATCTGCGCCCAATCTCACCTCACCCACTCAGGAAAGGCGAAATCGTTGTCGAACGTCCATCGCCAGAGAGGTTACTCAAGTTGACAGGGATCAACAAGGCTGCACTCGATCGTCACGGACTCGATGTGATGAAGGCCCAGACGATGTGCCTTCCCTGCACTGGGTGTGATCTTACCCCGCATCGGGATCTGTAAAAGTTCGATGAGGAGAACGTTGATCATTTTTTATACAAGGGTTCTCTGATCTCAGATGCGATCTGACCGGTGTCAGCATGTCTGGTTTCCCAGTTTTTACATAGGAGATTGATATCTCTTAATTCTTTAATCAAAGCAAATATCAGGAAATTATTGAATTTTTGCACAGTACTGCGCAGCGCTTCCAATGCTCCCCATAAAAAGATCAGCACAATTTGCGTCACAACGTGAAGGTATCCAATGATTCAGGAAATATTCGCCGTATCCACAATTATAATATGTTCACAATTGTTATGTAATATAGTCAGATTCACAATCGTGAATTCTATGATAATGCCAGAGTGGCGGAGTGGCTACGCGGCTGATTGCAGATCAGCGTATCCCGGTTCGATTCCGGGCTCTGGCTTGGGGTCTTCCCATGAGTATCAAAATACAAAAAACATTCGAAGCACTCTTCGAACTTGAAGAGATCCGGGGAATCTTCAGAGAAGCAGTCCCCACCGGGCTCAATGCCGAAGAGGAGGCGGCACTCCAGAAAAAGATCACTGAGCTCAAGGCAATTATTGCTGATCTTGAAGCTGGCACCGGGACGCCTAAAGTAACCAAGATTGCAGGAACTCTGAATGTCCGTTCTCGTGAGGAACAGTACATCAATATCCACCCGATCCAGGCAGCAGGGCGATTGACCGATGAGGCAAGAAAAGCGCTCATCTCGTATGGTGATGGATATTCCACCTGCGATTTCTGCCGAAAACCGTTCAGGCTTGACAAGATCACCCGGCCCAGCATCGCAGATTTCCATGAAGATCTCGCAAAGTGGCTCAACATGGACCAGGCCCGTGTCGTACCCGGTGCACGCCGGGGATTCCAGGCAGTCACATCCACGCTCGTAAATAAAGGAGACAGCGTCATTGTGTCAGCACTTGCCCACTACACCGAATTCCTCGCAGTCGAGGGGGCAGGGGGGATTGTCAAAGAAGTTCCCCTCAATGACAAAAACATTGTGACCGCAGAGGCCACAGCCGATAAGATCGAGGAGGTCAAGACCGAGACCGGAAAACTTCCAGTGCTCGTCATGATCGACCACTACGATTACCAGTTCGCCAACGAACACGAGATCACTGCTATTGGGAAAGTCGCCCACCAGTATGACATTCCCTTCCTCTACAACGGAGCATATACCGTCGGCGTCCAGCCGGTCGACGGAAAGAAGATCGGAGCAGACTTTGTCGTCGGCTCCGGACACAAGAGTATGGCATCGGTGGCGCCGTCCGGGGTTCTCGCAATAAACGATGATTTCGCCCCGAAAACACTCCGGACCACTGCCATGGTCGGTGACCTGACCAAGCGCAAGTTCGGGATTAAAGAAGTTGAACTGCTCGGGTGCACGCTGATGGGCGGGACCCTGCTATCTATGATGGCATCGTTCCCAACAGTCAAAGAACGTGTGCTTCACTGGGATGAGGAGGTTAAGAAGTCGAATTATTTCATCGACGCACTCCTCCGGGTCGAAGGGAGCAAGGTACTGTCCGAGTACCCGAGAAAACATACCCTCACAAAGGTCGACACAACCGGAAGTTATGATACGGTCGCTCAAACCCATAAGCGTCGTGGTTTCTTCTTCAGTGACGAACTGACCGCACATGGAATCGTCGGAGAGTTTGCAGGGGCGACACGAACCTGGAAACTCAACACCTACGGTCTCAACTGGAACCAGGTCCATTACCTGGCAGACGCGTTCACAGAGATCGCAGAGAAGTATGAATTACCCGTTCAAAAGGAAAAAATTCAACCGAACCCGGTTTAACGCAACAGGTGATACACAGTATGACCCCAAATATCGTTAACATCCTATCGAAAATCAATCCCTTCAGTTCAAGGGAGGACACCCCGACTGAAGCACCAACGAAAGTTACGAAAATTACAGATAAAATTGAGGAAAAAATCATGACAGAAAAGAAATTCCGCCTTGGAACAACCTCCCTCCATGCAGGGCAGGTACCCGATCCGACTACCGGATCCCGGGTTGTACCGCTATACCAGACATCCTCCTATGTATTCAAAGATACGGAACAGGCAGAAAACCGGTTCGGCTTAAAAGAACTCGGGAACATTTACACCCGACTTATGAACCCGACCACGGACGTGTTCGAAAAACGTATTGCAGCCATTGAAGGAGGAACCGGAGCGATTGCGACAGCATCAGGAGCAGCAGCTATCACCTATGCGATCCTGAACATCACCCGGCCTGGCGACGATATCGTCTCTGCCGATAATCTGTATGGGGGGACATTCGAGTTCTTCCACTACACGCTCCCGAAGTTCGGGCGACATGTCATCTTTGTCGACTCCACGAAACCAGAGGAGTATAAAAAGGCGATTACTCCAAATACCCGAGCTCTCTACGCCGAAACCATTGGAAATCCAAAACTGGATACTCCGGACTTAGAGGCTATCTCAAAGATCGCTCATGACAACGGTATACCCTTCATCGTCGACAACACCACCGGTGTAGGCCTGGTTCGTCCCATCGATTTCGGTGTGGATGTCGTTGTACACTCGGCGACCAAGTACATCGGCGGGCACGGAAATTCCATCGGTGGAGTGATCGTTGACTCCGGCAAATTTGCCTGGAACAATGGTAAATTCCCTGAGTTCACCGAACCCGACCCCGGCTACCATGGTCTGAAGTACTGGGATACATTCGGGAATTTCCCGGGCCTCGGGAATGTTGCCTTTGTATTCAAGATCCGTGTCTCACTGATGAGAGATACCGGGGCAGTGCTCAGCCCGTTCAATGCGTGGCTCTTCCTCATCGGCCTCGAGACCCTGCACCTGCGGGTTCCCCGGCACTCGGAGAATGCCTTCGCGGTTGCAAAATTCCTGAGCACCCACCCAAAGGTTGCCTGGGTGACATACCCCGGGCTTCCCGAAGACCCGAACCACGAACTCACGAAGAAATATCTCACCGGAGGATTCGGGCCTCTTGTCGGTGTCGGGATCAAAGGAGGAGAAGTGGCGTCGAGGAAGTTTATCGACAACCTGAAACTCTTCAGCAACCTCGCGAACATCGGAGATTCCAAGAGCCTGGTCATCCACCCGGCATCGACCACCCACCTGCAGCTCACCGTCGAGGAACAGAAAAAGACCGGTATCACACCGGACTTTGTTCGGCTCTCCATCGGTACTGAGGATATCGAGGATATCATCGACGATCTAAAGCAGGCACTGGAAGCGACACCGTGAGGCAACACCCCTCACGGATCCACATTTTTATAGATAGTACGTTGGAACAGCAGAGGAAGTGTCGATGATCAGAGGGTCCCCAGGATCTGTAACAACACAGTATTATTATCATTCCTCACCGCTCGTACTTGAGGGTGGGGAGACCCTCCCTTCTCTCACCATTGCTTACGAAACCTACGGCAAACTTAATCGCGACAAGAATAATGCAATTCTCATCTGCCACGCCCTTTCGGGTGACGCTCATGTCGCAGGATTCCATGAGAACGATAAGAAGCCGGGATGGTGGGATTCCATGGTCGGTCCAGGGAAAGCTTTCGATACAGACCGGTATTATGTGATCTGCTCGAACGTAATCGGCGGGTGTCAGGGATCGACCGGTCCTTCCTCGATCAATCCTGTGACCGACAAAGCCTATGGAGCAACGTTTCCAGTTATCACCATCAGGGATATGGTTCAGGCCCAGAAACTGCTCGTCGACCATCTCGGAATCAAACAGTTGTATGCAGTGGCAGGTGGATCGATGGGGGGTATGCAGGCACTCCAGTGGACGGTGAGCTTCCCGGACCTGATGAAAAAGGCGATCGTAATCGCAGCGACAGGCTCATCCACACCCCAGCAGATCGCATTCAACGAAGTCGGAAGAAAGGCGATTACCTCAGACCCCGAATGGAACAATGGAAATTATTACCATTCAAAAACGGATGAAGCGCAGGGTCCGGTCAAGGGCCTCGCGCTCGCTCGAATGGTCGGCCATATCACCTATCTCTCCGATGAGTCGATGATTTCGAAGTTCGGACGCTCCCTTCAGGAGAAGGATCGGATCGGGTTCGATTTCTCGACGGATTTTGCCGTTGAGAGTTATCTCCACCATCAGGGTGATACGTTCACCCATCGGTTCGATGCCAACTCGTACCTCTATATCACCAAGGCGATCGACTACTTTGACCTGACAGATGACGGTTCTCTCGCAAAAGGGCTTGCAGGAATACACGCTTCATTCCTCGTCATATCAGTCTCCTCCGATTGGCTCTACCCTCCATACCAGTCGCAGGAGATCGTATCGGCACTGACGGCAAACGACCGCAAAGTCAGGTACAGCGAGATCCACTCGAAATTCGGCCATGACGGTTTCCTGCTGGAATCCGGCCAGATCAATTACCTGATCTCCCAGTTCCTCTCGAGAACCGTCGTCGGGGATGTCATGATAAGAGATTTCCCGACCATCGAGGAAGGGGCGACAACTGCGGTGACAGCACGGCGATTGGTCAACAAGGAGGTCAATCACCTGCCCGTATTATCTCGAAGCGATCGATTGGTGGGGATCGTCACATCATGGGATATCGCAAACGCTGTGGCAAAGAATTTCCTCTGGCTGGATGAGATCATGTCAAAGAATGTCATCACGACTGCCCCAGATGAACCAATCGAATCTGCTGCAAAGAAGATGGAAGAGCATTCCATCTCGGCCTTACCCGTTGTCGATGCCGATCAGCATCTCATCGGCCTCATCACCAGTGATGCAATCAGTATGCTCATTGGGAGGGGAACCGGATGAGAATCCTCTCCATCCATGCGTCTTCGATGTGGTACCATGCAACCAGAAAGACAAAACTAGCGGAGCCCATAATCGTCCGCGAGGACCGGATGGAGGAATGTGTCGTCCTCTTCTGTTGCATCGAGAAACTCGATGAGAATAACCCTGATCGTGTGATCATGAGTGCGCATCAGAATATTCTCCAGCGACTCGACAACCTCAAAGTCAGGAAAGTGTTGATCTATCCCTATGCACACCTGACGAGTTCACTCGGGTCGCCCCAGGTGGCGCTCTCGATTCTCAAAGGACTCAAAGATATATTTCAGAGTGAACAGATAGAAGTGAAACGGGCACCATTTGGCTGGTACAAGGAGTTCGAGATCAGAGGCAAGGGACACCCGCTCGCCGATCTCTCGATGACGATCTGCCCCTATGAAGGGACCGAATGTGATTTCACCTGCCCGTACTGCCATCACCCCTTTCAGGAAGCGGATGCGGAAGAGGTCGGCCGGCAGTCCGCCGACCATGCAGGAATCTATTCTGAACGACAGGCAAAAATCGGAGAAAAGAGATGACGGGTCCCCCAGTAACATCGGAAAAAGGGCTCATTATTCTGGGGTGCCCGGAGGCTTCAGCACAACAGGCGCTCGCACTTCATGTGGCGCACAACCTGAAAAAGAGGGGGGCTGAAGTTCTCATTGCTGGCAACCCTGCCGTCCTCAATCTCTTGAAAGTCTCGGATCCGGAGAAGCATTACATCACGAATACGATGACCCTCGAACAGTGCATCGGTGACGTGATCGAGAATAAACGGGACTGCGATCTCTGTGTGGTCTTTGCACACAACGATGCAGCGATCACGTATGCGGCGACGATGCGCTATCTGTTGCCAGAACGCAAAATGGTCGTGATTGTCTTTGGAAAAGATCCCGGGCCGCTCGCAGATGCGATACAGTTTCCCTGCGAGATCATTGTCGACAGGGCCGTGCACAACCCGATGAAGTTGAAGACAATGATCAACAGGGTGTTCGGATGGGATGAGAACCATCCCACATAGAGTAGGGAAGTCAGTCCCTACCAGTATCGAATGTGATGAGTCCAGGTTTTTCTCAGGAAAGAAGGAATGTCTTCCGACAGGCCATCTGAAGGGGACCGATCAGAGGGGCGCATCGGTTATGGTGATCCCGGCGGCAACCATACGTTCGCGGATCATGTCTGCAACCGCAAACTGTTTGTTCGCACGCAGTTCAGCCCTGATCTCCTGAAGGATACTTAACGGTGCGCTGGTCTCCCGGAGGAAATTTATCCCGAGGATCTCGCCAAACTCTTTTAATGCCAGAATATCCCCGCTGGCGGCAAGGGTCTGGATTGCTGCTAATGCATTCGGCGTATTGAGATCCGACTCCATGGCGTCGGTAAACGCTTTCCTTCCTTCTGGATTCTCCCCGGTATCTTTCTGTGCCACTGCCCGGATATGTTCGAGCGCCCGTGCCGCATTATCAAGTCCCTCATCAGTCGCCTGGAGCGGAGAACTGTAATGTGAGAGCAGGATGAAGTACCTCAATACATCCTTATTCCAGGTCTTGAGCGCATCCCGGATGGTGATGAAGTTCCCAAGAGATTTGGACATCTTCTCGCCCTTCACAGTGAGAAATCCCGTATGCAGCCAGTACCTGACCATCGGATGCTTTCCTTCCAGCGATTCCATCTGCGCAATCTCTGCTTCGTGATGGGGGAAAATTAGATCCAGTCCTCCACCGTGGATATCATACTGCTGCCCGAAGTATTTTTCAGATATCGCCGTATCCTCGATATGCCATCCAGGTCGACCCCGTCCCCATGGAGAATCCCAGGTATATTCCCCAAACTCCCCGAGTTTCCAGAGCGCAAAATCCAGGGAGTTCTGTTTTGTTTCATCAGTTATGCGACTGACACGATCCGTCCCGTGCTGATGGGACAGTTCTCCGTTGTGTTCGAATGTCCCCACATTGAAGTAGACACCTCCCTCGGTGACATAAGCCGCACCACGAGAGATCAGACGCTCCACCTGGTTGATGATCTCCGGAATATGGGTGGTAGCACGGGCATAATAACTGACCGAGTCGACCCCCAGAGCACGCATATCCCTCAGATATTCAATCTCAAACCTTCTTGAGAGATCGTGCTGGGAAACGTTCTCCGCATTCGCACGGTTGATAATCTTGTCATCCACATCCGTGATATTCTGAAGATAGAAGACTTCCTTTCCAGTCCACCGAAGATATTTGGCCAGTACGTCAAAGACCACATATGTCCTGGCATGACCCAGATGCGAGTAGTCATACACCGTCGGACCACAGACGAACATCGAAACCCTGTTCGGATTGAGGGTCACGAGGGGTTCTACGGTTCTCAACAACGTACTGTATAATTCCATGATATCAAGCTCCCAGAATAAAACGCCGGCAGGAGGAGTCGAACCTCCGAACATTCGCTTTGCAGACGAAGGCATTAACCGTTCTGCCACACCGGCATAAGTAATTTATCTTCACTATGAGATTTCCGGAAAGAATCCCGCTGATCCCACTTACCTACAAAGGTAGGACCATTCTAGCAATTAAACATCGTGTTTAGGCAGTATTTGATGGAATGTTTCTTTTTTATATAGACAGGTTCATTCTTCAGATGATATGGGCAAAGATCCTTTTCAGGAGGTGTATCCAAGTTCACACAGGATGGATTCGTTCGCCAGGCCCTTGGGGCGGGATGATGAAATTTCCCCAATAACAATATTTTTATAACCACATACAGAAACAAGTAGTAACCAATCATCACGATCGTGAACATGACACCGATACCCCATCAACCAGAATCCCGGGATGGAATTCCCACCAATACAATAGGTTTCAGGTACGACCACGTGTCTATGGCAATCACCCAACGTAACCATGCTACTCCTTCTTTCTTCCAATTTTTCTCCCCGATTCCTGCTTGTTGTGGATAACCACCAATGTAAGGATTGCGTTTTCCGGAATTTTTACCAAAAGCCGGATTATGACGTGATCCCGAGTGCAAGTATTTTTCTAAAAAACAGGAATCCGTGAGAACCAGAAAAGAGGACCAGAACATGAACGAATGGATGGATGAGAATGAGATATTATGACAATATTTTAGAATTGATCGGGAATACGCCGCTTGTTCGGATCAGGAATGTGATGCCGGCAGGAACACGTCCGCTGGTGCTTGGAAAAGTCGAGAGCCTCAACCCCGGGGGGAGTGTCAAGGACAGGATTGCCGCCAATATGGTCTTTGAGGCGGAACGAACCGGGCAGATCCATCCAGGGGGAACGATCGTCGAACCCACGTCAGGAAATACCGGGGTGGGGTTAGCGATTGCTGCTGCTTCACGCGGGTACCGGGCGATCTTTACCCTGCCAGATAAGATGAGCAAAGACAAGGAGATTCTGTTGCAGGTGTACGGCGCCGAGGTGATCAGGACGCCGACCAACGTGCCTCCTGAAGATGAACGCAGTTATTACAAGGTTGCTGAGAGAGTGGGGCGTGAAACACCGGGATCGTTCCTTCCAAACCAGTTTGAGAATATCAACAACCCTGCTGCGCATTATGCCACAACCGGTCCTGAGATCTGGAAGGATACCGACGGGCGTATCACCCATTTTATAGCCGGTATCGGGACAGGAGGCACCATATCTGGAATCGGGCGCTATCTCAAGGAGAAAAATCCGGATATAAAGATCATCGGGGTCGACCCCGAAGGCTCCATTTACCATCACGTTTTTTACGGGACCGAGCCGGAATCCCACCCCTACAAAGTTGAAGGGACCGGGGAGGAGTTCATCCCGAAGACCGTGGACCTGACCGTGATCGATGATGTGATCGTGGTTGAGGATAAAGATGCATTTGAGATGACCAGAAGGCTGGCTCGCGAGGAGGGGCTGCTGGTCGGCGGGACGGCCGGAGCTTCCATGGTTGCGGCAGCTTCTGTTGCACAGAATCTTTCAGAAGATGATCTCCTGGTGGTGCTGCTCCCGGATACCGGACGCAATTACATGACTACGATCTTCAACGATGATTGGATGAGAGAGAATGGATTTTTGGATGTGATTTAAGAATGGGGTTTGATACAAAAGCAATTCATGCCGGCGAAGAACCGGACCTTACAGGACATCCCAGCGGAGATGTCGTCGTTCCGATTCACCTGGCGTCCACATTTGCCCGCCGGGATGTCGATGAGCCAACCGGGGGCTTTGAATATTCCCGAAGCGGAAACCCCACGCGGTTTGCACTTGAACAGAAACTTGCTGCGATTGAGAACGCACGATTTGGCCTGGCATTCTCCTCAGGGCTGGCAGCCGAGACCACGCTCTGCCTGAGCCTGCTCAGGGGAGGCGATCATGTGGTCGCCTTTGACGATCTCTATGGAGGGACGAGGCGCCTTTTTAGCCAGGTGTTTCAGGAACAGTTCGATATCGAATTCTCGTTCGTCGACGCTCGGGACCCGGAGAATGTGAAGGCAGCGATCCGGAAAAACACCCGTCTCATATGGCTGGAGTCGCCGACAAATCCTTTACTGAGACTCTGTGATATTCAGGAGATCGCGAAAATCGCCCATGAAGCCGGGGCTCTCGTCGTCGTGGACAATACATTTGCAAGCCCGTATTTCCAGCATCCAATCGAACGAGGGGCGGACGTCGTGGTGCACAGCACGACCAAGTACATCAATGGCCACAGCGATTCGGTGGGCGGGGCGCTGATAACATCCGATGAAGACCTGAACAAAAAGTTCCGGTTTCACCAGAACGCGGCGGGGGCGATTCTCTCTCCGTTCGACAGTTTTCTCGTCTCCCGGGGGATCAAGACACTGGCATTGCGGATGGAACGGCATGAGAAGAATGCACTTCTGGTGGCGCAGTTCTTATCAACGCACAAAAAAGTTGTTGCAGTCCATTATCCGGGTCTTGCATCGCATCCCCAGTATGCACTGGCACGAAAACAGATGACCGGCTTCTCAGGTATGCTCTCCTTCGAACTGAAGGGCGGGGAGGCAGAGGCGAAGACGTTCCTCAGAAACCTGCGGTTATTCGCACTCGGAGAGAGCCTTGGTGGGGTCGAGTCCCTGATCGAGCACCCGGCAACAATGACCCATGCGTCCATTCCATATGCAGAACGCCAAAAAGTGGGCGTGAGCGATTCCCTGGTTCGGATCTCCGTAGGTATCGAAAACGTGGAAGATCTCATTGCAGATCTCGATCAGGCATTGGGATCCATCTGAATCCCAGAGAAAATTCAGTCCAAGTGTCTCATAACAATTATATCAGACAGAGGATGAATAGGTGCATGAGGTTCCAGCCGGAGCTGTATTAAAAAATCAGGGAACCCCCTCCTTTTTGTGATAGCATGGTGATTCACCTTCATTCGTTTTGCACTGATCGTTCAATCCAGAACAACCGGTGAGCAAAGACTCATGAGTTCTGGATAACGATCGGTATCGAAAGCCGGCTCGTAAATCGTATCGCCAGATCAGCGTGACCATCCATCCGTCCAGAAATTCACCTACATGATGATAATTTCAGGACCGGATCTGAGGGGATCAGGATCATACCAATTCTACGCACGTGAAAGGAACCAGATTACCAATCTGTATCAGTGAAGGATCCCATCATTGTAGTGATGGGGGCCGGGGTGGATTGAACGGATCAGGGATGGTTCAAAGATCGCATCTTCCCCCACATGCTGTGAGATATATCCCAGTTCATACAGGGTGCGCATGAACTTCAGGGTGGAGGAGATGTATTCTGGAGGGAGGGAGGCGCAGTACTTGGGGGATATGCCATACGTATCCATCACAAACTCCAAGTCAACCATGCCGGTTGTTCTCGCCACAATGCCGGCTGCAGATCGCGGGTCATGCCGGATCAGTTCGCATGCGTCTTCATGGGCAGAAAGGAAGTGCAAGAGGAGATCCTTTTGTTCAAGCATCCGCCGCATGACCACGATCCCATAGCTCGGATTGAAGGGCCAGATTTTATCCGGAGGAACCATCAGATTCGCTCTCCCATAACGCCGTGCGGTTACAGCAAGGGCAGGGGTACCGGCAGCGGCAGCAATCTCCCCTTTAGCGAGAGCATCGGGAAGAAAGTCTGCCCAGGGATAATTCTTCACTGCAACATCGTCAATACTGTGTTCCCGCAGTAACTCGCGAACAATAACATCGTGGATGGATCCCTGTGGAGGGGTGCCGATCGCTTTACCGGAGAACTGTTCGAGAAACTCGGACATGCTGCAAAACGCAGTAAGAGGAAGGATCTCCTCACCGGCGATGATGATCGTACCCTCAATATGTCCGCCTGCGATGCAGGCAAGGGGCAGCCCGTGATCGATCCCGATGATCACTGGGGGGAGACCGATATATCCAAGATCAAGGGTCCCGGCCTGCATGGCCTTGATGATGTCAGGGCCAGATGGAAATAGTTTCCAGGTCGCTTCAATGCCGCGATCTTCGAGAATCTGCGAGCCTCGCAGCAGGAATGCAGTATGGTACATCGTTGAAAGATGGCCGATTCTGAGAGATTGTTGAGCAGACATGATTCACTCGACCCGTTTCACTACTGTCTTAATCGCTTCACTGACCACGGACTGCTCGGGGCGGAGCATCCCGACCGGAATATCCACAATCTTCTCGACGATCGATGCGAGGACAGGTGCACAGATAATACCGGAAGCCCCTTCTTTTTCTGCGTGAACTGCGGCAATAATACAATCCTCAAGTGAATTGGCTGAATATCCCCGTATCCCGATCTTCTTTCCCTGGAGATCAAACTCATGTATCGCAAGGTTATCGAGCAGAAATTTTGCAGCGATGATCGCAATGAACCGGTTCCGTACCGGCTCCAGGACCGCGACGATCTTCTTGATCGTCGATAGGCGGGGATCGCGTTCACCCAGGGAAATTTTATAGAGCGTGGAAACAGGAATGCCCGTGAGATCCGCGAGTTCCCGTACCGTCATATTTTTTTTCGCCAGTTCCTCATTCAGCGCAGCGGTGAAATCGGTCTCGAAAATTCTCTTTGAGAGCATACTATCCACGATGTGAAATCTGTTCTTCCATCAGTTGCACCATGCTCGGATTAATCCCAAGAAGGTGGTTGATCCAGCAGAACGCGTAGAGTCCCCTGACCGATACTGACCGGACCCTGACACAGGATACATCATCACTCGATATTCCCCGGCACGATCAGGGGCATTCCGAGATCCGGGTGAACTGTAGGTCCAGTCAAATTCCCATCAAGGACGTTTCGGACTGTTCTCCGGTTCATAGTTGTTGACACTCAGTATAGCGCAGAGAGGGTAATATACCCTGATTATGCGTCAGGTTTTGCCGCTATCTTTCTTCTGGTGAAAATCGTATCACAGATACTTCAATGTCAAACCTGGCCGGCTGGCGGCAATCAGGTATATCACGCCAATCAGGATCGTCCAACTAATTACCTTTGAATTATCGGAGGTTTCCGGCAGATCTTACCGCAAACCCGATACCTTATGTCCCCCTGCGTCAACCGTATTCCATATGAGTCTCAAAATGCCTGGAATTCCTCAATCGTCACGGAAAGAGACCCCGACGCGTTTTTTCTCCACTCATCCCTCCCGGGCGGATCATTTCACCGAATCAGTCATCCGGGAGATGACCCGGCTCTCCATAAAACACCATGCGATCAACCTTGCTCAGGGCTTTCCTGATTTTCCCTGCCCTGTTGAACTGAAGACTGCGGCTTGTTCGGCGATCAACGATGACTACAATCAGTATGCGATTACATGGGGAGAGCAGAACCTCCGCGAAGCGCTGGCGACCCGGGTGAAAGACTACAACGGCATGACCTTCGACCCGGAGACAGAGATCACGGTCACCTGCGGCTCGACAGAAGCCATGATGACATCGATGCTCGCCCTCATCCAGCCCGGAGACGAAGTGATCGTCCCGGAGCCGTTCTACGAGAATTATGGACCCGACGCACAGATCTCCGGCGCGGTTCCGCAGTACGTCCAATTCAAAGATGATCTCTCAATCGACGAAGAGGTATGGAAATCCGCGTTCACGAAAAAAACCCGGGCCATCATCTTAAACTCCCCCAACAACCCGACCGGCAAGGTCCTCTCCAGAGAGGAACTGTCATTCATCGCTGACCTCTGTATCGACCATGATGTGATCGCAATCACAGACGAGATATACGAACATATCCTGTATGACGGCAGAAAACATGTCTCAATCGGATCTTTGGACGGTATGCGAGACCGAACCATCACGATCGGGAGTTTCTCCAAGACGTACAGTGTCACTGGATGGCGTGTCGGGTATGCACTGGCAGGCAGGGAGATCACCGAACGCCTCCGCAAGATTCACGATTTCCTGACGGTGGGTGCGCCGGCTCCCCTCCAGCACGCCTGTATCGCAGCGCTCTGGTTGCCGGAATCCTACTACCATGACCTGGCACAGGAATATGATCGAAAGCGGCGGATTCTCTTTGATGGGCTCAGAAACGCTGGATTCACCTGCCGGCTGCCTGAAGGTGCATACTATATCTTCGCGGATATATCCGATTTTAGCATGACCGATACAGAGCTGGCCCATCATCTCGTGGAAAAAGGTGGGGTTGCAGCGGTTCCGGGAAGCTCCTTCTACCATGAGGGAGGAGAGACAAAACTCAGGTTCACCTTCTCAAAAAAAGACGAGACCCTGACCGAGGCCTGCCGGCGCCTTGAAGCATTGGATATCTGATAGGGAGCAGGGGTGGTGATGAAATATGCAAAATGGAGGAGATGATGAATTATTTGATTCCCTTCAGATGGTTTTTCTCTCCAGAGGGACTCCGTCGATCTCAAACCGCGGACAGGATCCTGAACACAAAGTTTTTTGTTGTTTCCCAGCGCAATTCACAATTGTGAATCTTGAAAAAATTGTGAGGTCGTTCCAGAACACTCGTTCATTTTATCTGCCCTGGAGAAACCTCTGCGAAATTGTAAACGATGTGATACCATGGACGCACCTTGTCAGCGAATAGTCTGGGATGTGCTGCCGGCAATTCGGGCTGCAATCGTCGTTGAACTCGTCAAGTGTGAGGTCTCCCAGGTTGAAGCAGCTCGAATGCTCGGGATTGCACCGTCTGCAGTCTCGCAGTACCTCTCCGGTAAACGTGGGTACAGGATAGAATTCGAAGACGATGTAAAGAAGGCGATCAACTCGCTGGCACGGGATCTCATCGACAAGAAAGAACAGGTCAAGGTTACCGAACGTATCTGTGCTATCTGTCGACAGCTCCGCGAAGGTGAGGGCGGATGTGCCGAACCAGTCCCAAAACAGTAAGGTTCGGGAGAGACAGTGCGCACCCGTCAGATCAGGTATGGAATTCAGGTGCCTTTATGAATATCAAAGAAAAGACGCAAACGCTCAAAGAGATCATCGCATCAAAGGGGTCCATGCTCGTATCCTATTCTGGTGGAGTGGACAGCGCCCTGCTTGCGGTGCTCGCAACCGAGGTACTGGGCAGCAATGCCCGGTGTATACTGCTTGACAGTCAGGTGGTTCCACGCGCTGCAATCGAAGAAGCACAACAGATCGCACAGGATTATCATCTGTCACTGGAGATAATCCCAGTTCCAGTCATGGATGATGAACGATTTAAAAAAAATCCTGCAGAGCGTTGTTACTGGTGCAAAAAAAACTCAGCAGAGGTGCTGAAATGGCAAAAAGAGATCCTGCACTTCGCCTGCATTGCCGATGGCATCAATGTCTCCGATAAAGGCGAACACCGGCCCGGGCTCGTAGCAAGTACGGAAGAAGGGATCATCCACCCCTTTTTAGAGGCCAGCATTACTAAAGCAGACATACGCGAGATTGCACAATCTTTTGGATTGCAATTCTGGAATAAACCGTCAGCGGCCTGTCTCTCATCCCGCATTCCCTACGGGGATGAGATCACTCCTCATAAACTGAGTATGATCGAGGAGGCCGAAGCATTCCTGCACCTCAACGGGTTCTCTCAGTGCCGGGTCAGGATGCATGGATCCATCGCTCGCCTTGAAATCACGAACGACGATCTCCCAGAACTGCTGAGCATACGGGATTGTCTTGTAAAGACCTTTAAATCGATAGGATTTACCTATGTCACGCTCGATCTCGAAGGTTATCGCTCCGGGAGCATGGATGAAGTATTACTGAATGGGGAAGACGAATAAATATTGCGGGATATGATGATGGTCAAGGTTCCGATGACTCCCTACCATCAGGGTTTTGTACACCATCAAACCCATCCTTTTTTCTCGGGATAATGATCAGGATTGCTTTAAAGGGGATGCGGAAAATCCGAACATTTCTAACCAGGTGCTAAAAACTTTCATTCACCGATCACACTCAGTTCGAACTCCGTATCTGTGCAGGATTGGCAGAATGTTATAAATTCTCTGACATTTTCCGACATTACATCATTGAGAGAACGGGGGACGTAAATGATGATACGGGGCGACAACTCCGGTGTTCTCGCGAGTTCAAGATAGGTCTCCCGACAGATCGAAATGAACGTGCTGAAGTTGACCCGTTTAACTATTCGGATATGGCCAGTCCCGGTCTCATCAATCCAGATGCGGTACCCTTTGGTATTTCTGAATTCTCTGCCAGTTTCGTTCATAGTCCCTGTTTTTTAGTATGTGATTTTAATTTCGACAGTTCATATGATAATTCTATATAATTCGGCAAACAATGCCGCGATAGAGATAGAAAAAATCGACATTATGAAATAATCCAGTCTCCAAAGTATGTAAAATAAAATTTATCGCGGCGTTTTTTGCCGAAAAATTCGTTTTTATTGGATGTGGAATTCCACTCCTGATCTCTCGAAGATGCCGGCAAAGATCCCGGAATATACAGAGGATCGGATTCACATGAAACTGCTAATGTTCAATACCCACGAGTTCTGGTTCAGGACATTCAAGAATAGTCTGAACGAGGATAACGATGAGGATATAGAGAAAACAGTAGAAAATTCCCTTGTCATCTTCATCCATATTGAAGAGAACGATATAGAGAGAAAAGAACGGCTTGTCAAAAAAGCCACAGATAACATCACCTGGCTCGCAAAAAAGACCGGTCGAAAGAGAGTTGTTCTCCATTCGTTCGCTCACCTATCTGATAGCAAGTCCGAAAGTACTGGTGCCCAAGATATTTTTCTGGCACTTCAGGAGAAACTCATAAGCCGGGGACTGGATACAACCATGACCCCCTTCGGGTATCTCAACGAGTTCAGGATACAGGTTCTCGGCGATTCACTGGCGAAAGTCTGGAAATCTCTGTGAATAAAACCAGATGAACCCGATAATATTGTCCAGAATCCGGTAATTTAGCAGAAATTGTCCGGATAAAAAACCCACGCGAGAACGATGTTCAACTACTGAACCTTCATCAGAACGCAATTCAACCCTCCGGTAAAGAAATCCTATCGGGAAATGAAAAACGTCTGGACAGTATATATTCCAGGTTCGAAGAATACATCTGGTGCAAATTATCCGTCACTTCACAGAACTGACAGATCCAATGAAAAATGGGGTAGACCTGAGGTCAAGAGAACAGGTATGGGGAATATGACATATAACCTGAAATCTCCGCCAGTTTCACAAGACTGGTCAATTCTAGTTTTCGATCGAGTCGTCATACCGGATATACAACCCAATCACACTCAGGACATCGGCCTGCAATCCTGAGATCTAAAAACCATCATATTCATCTCTGTTCTTATTCAGAACCCCCAGGTGGTTATGCACTGAACATATTTTCACCTGTGAAACAAGGCACTTGAACTATCAAGAGGTAGAAAGAGATGGACTTCAGATCTGGTCAGTACCTGTTGTTTGTCGAAAAGAACGTAAAAATGACGTTGAAGATCTTCAGAAATTTTTAATTAGAAATGATCAGAAAGAACAAAAGAAAATCAGAATTACTGTAAGATATTGATTGAAAAACGATAAATTGGGGCAATAGTTACTGATTTCTCTAAGGTAATATCGACTGCCGTGAAATGTTGTTAAGAAATAGGAGATACCATGACAACAACATCGAATGGCATTCAAGCATTCGCAGGTGTGGACGTTGGCTCACTTGCATCGAAATCAATCATCATTGCTGACGGAAAGATCATAGGTTCAAGCCTCATCCGCTCGAGGATCGATACCGAAGAGAGCGGACGTGTTGCCTTACAAGAGGCGCTGGCATCTTCAAATCTCTCTCAGGACGACCTGAAATATATCGTTGCGACTGGATATGGAAGAATCTCGGCTCCTTATGCAAACAAGACCGTAACAGAGATCACCTGCCATGCCAAGGGTGCACACCACCTTCACCCAACAACCCGGACTATTATCGACATGGGAGGACAGGACTGCAAAGCCATTCGTATTGACGAAGAGGGAAATGTTCTCGACTTTGCCATGAACGACAAGTGTGCTGCAGGTACAGGACGGTTCCTTGAAATCATGGCCAATGTATTCAAAGTACCTCTTGAAGAACTCGGCCCCCTCTCGCTGACTGCTGAGGAAGCAGTCCCCATGAGCAGCACCTGCACGGTCTTCGCCGAGTCAGAGACCATCTCCCTGATCGCACGGGGAGAGAAGCCCGCCAATATCATTCGGGGTATTCATAATGCTATTGCATATCGGATTACGGGCCTCTTCTCGCGTGTCGGGATCCATAATGATGTCTACTTCTCCGGAGGGGTGGCGAAGAATATCGGCATGAGAACTGCTCTCGAAGAAGTCCTTAAATCCAAGATCTTTGTCCCAGACTACGACCCCCAGTTGACCGGGGCACTCGGCGCTGCAATCTTAGCCCAGAAATACGGAAGTAAAAAATAAGAAGGAACGAAGAGACAAATGACGCTTGAAACCATAACGGCTATCCAGGATGCCGTAAATAGACGCCCGGCAGAACTGGCAGAGGCACGAAAAAATGGGTCGAAGGTCGTGGGGTATCTCTGTTGCTATATCCCTGAAGAGATTGTTCATGCTCTCGATCTCATTCCAGTCCGGCTTGGTATTGGAGGAAATGAGCGACTTGTCGAACTCGGTGGCCATTATATCTCCACCCAGAACTGTGTGTTCGTACGGGAGACATTGGGAATGTTCCTTGAAAAGGAAAACCCCTATGTCAACAACTCTGACGTCGTTGCGATATCCACATCATGCATGCAGATGTTCCGGGCAGCAGAGTTGCTCAAGTACTACGCCAAGACAGACACGATCGTCCTGGGGGTTCCAAGGAACTTCTACACTGATGAAGGGAGGACCTATTTCAGAAATGAAGTCAGGTGGTTTGCCGAGAAACTGGAGAAACTCGCAGGGAAGAACCTGGATCCAGAGAGACTCACACAGTCCATAGAACTCTTTAAGTCGATCAGGCAAAAGATCGGGGAGATCTATACCATCCAGGCCAAGGAAAATTCTCCTATCACCTGGCGTGAGGTTTCTGATGTCATCCAGGCAGGATATTATCTCGACAGGGATCAGTATCTCACCTATCTCGACCAGCTCCTTGCTGAAATCGACCTGAAGTTCAAGGAATTACAGGCAGATCCAAAACCTGACGACAGACCCCGCATCATCATCTCTGGAAGTCCAATTCCCCCTGGCGATAACAAGATCATCAACCTGATCGAAGAGATGGGCGGCAGGATTGTTGCAGACGATCTCTGCTTCGGTCTTCGACCCTACCTCGACATTGATGTGAAGGATGCAACAACTCAGGGTATTGCAGATGCCTATCTCGACAAAGTGCCCTGCGCATCCTTGCCCTACCTCAAGGAACTGGAAACGGATCGGCGTCTTGCGAACCTCTCAAATCTCGTGGAGCAGTTCCAACCGGATGGCATGATCTATCATACGCTCAGGTTCTGTGACGCATTCACGTTCAAGGGAAACGAAACAAAGACATTCCTGAAAATTCCCTTCATGGAACTTCACACCGAATACGCTGGATCTGATATTGAAGGAGTCCGTACGCGGGTTGAGGCGTTCCTTGAAATGATACGGGATGAACGGAGCCGGAGGTTCGATTAATGACAGAAAGTGTAGCACAGGGTGCCCATAAGAGCGCTAATAAATTGTTCCAATATCCAGAATACCTGAAGGAGAGGTTCCTCAAAACCAGTGACATAGAATTCCGATATTCAAAAACGGTCACTCCTGAAGAGATCTGGCACTTCATGACCGTGGATGCTCCCCGGAGATATCCATACGCGTACGAGATCAATCCATGGTTCATGGACCAGATATCCGCAGATATCGGTTTCCTGACCGGGATTAAATGCAGATACCTGCGGCTCTCCCAGAAGGATCGGTTCTTAGAGGCCCATAATAATGGCGTTCCCATCATCTTCACCCAGGGCGGCCAGACCTTTGAACCGTATTATGCCGCAGGCGGCATCCCCCTGCGACCAGGTCTTATCGCCCGGTTCGCAGATGATATGACCGAAGGGCAGACACTGCTCCAGACCTCCCAGGATCATAAGGAGAAATTGGAGTTCGGGAACAAACTGTTAACTACAGAATCCTGCCCGATTGTCGGTCCACATATCAGCGCCCAGAGAGGTCTCATTCCGGTCGACCTGATCGCTCCGTACCTCTGCCTGCGCTGCTCTGACAAACAGTACCTGGTTGAATCGTACAGAAACACCAAGAACGTTGAGTCTTACAAGAACCCTGCGTCCCGCGGACCCTTCTACAAGGATAAAATTCCGCTCATGCTGATAGATTATCCCATCGATAACCAGAATGATAAGGAATGGGCGACGGATTACCTCGAGACGATGCTCAGGAACCTGACGGCAAAAGTCAGTGAACTGTCCGGAAAAGAGGTTACCGACAAGGTCCTTGCTGAAGAGATCCATTACGAGAACAAGGTCAGGAAAATTACCCAGGATCTCGTACACCTCTGGTGGAAAGCCCCGGCACCTCCGACCAACAGTTCGGATTTTGCCGGGACATCAAATACATCGGCCGGCGTATTCAGGATTGGGAACGAATTCAGCGGTGACCCGAACGGTGCATACTCTGTCCTGAAGGATGCATATACGGAAATTGCAGAGAGGGTCAGGACTGGTGTGAAAGGCGTCGGGGTCTCTGACGATCCAGTCCGGCTGTACATCTGCGGTCCGGCTGCGACAGAGACAACAGATCCCGGGTTTATCGACAGTATCGGCGGGGTTGTCGTTGGAAAAGACGACCAGTGGAGTGAGATCTGCACGCTGGTGGACGAAGGAGGAAACAATCCCTACAGGAACCTAGCAAAGGCAATCCTCTCGTTCCCGATGGAACTCCCCACAGAAGAGCGGGCGCAATGGACCATCGAACAGGTCAAACAGTCCCGGGCAGACGGGCTGATCTTCACCCACACCTGGGGCTGCAACTTCCAGTCCTCTGTGGCACGTATGATCTGCGATATTGTTCGGGATGAAGCTGGAATCCCAGTTATGGATATGGGAACAGCAGGCGGTTTCAATGCACAAGGGGAGGAACAGTCAAAGACTCGGCTCGGAGCCTTTATCGAGATGGTAAATGGATGATTAATTTCGGTACCCTATACTCAAAAGTGTCAGGGCAGGCGAACCATAAGATTGACCTGGCAAAAATTGGAAGACTACTCAGTAGTGGAATCGCCCTGTTAATTGTCATCGGCCTGTGGGAAATTCTCCCGAGGGCGGGAATAATCAACGCGGCATTTTTGCCCCCCTTTTCAGTGGTTTTAACAACCCTGATAGGGATGACTTTGTCGGGGGAAATATTCACCCACCTCTTCATCAGCCTTGAACGATCAATACTCGGGTTTGGGTTAGCGGTCCTGATCGCCATCCCCTTAGGGTTGGCGCTGGGATGGTACCCCAAATTCTTTCGATTGTTGAACCCGCTGATCGAAACACTCAGGAACATTCCCACACTGGCATTGTATCCTGTTCTGATTCTCTTTCTGGGTATAGGAGAAGTATCGAAAGTGGCGATCATATTCTATGCAGCGCTCTGGAAGGTCCTGATTAACACCATCAGTGGAGTGGAAAGTGTCGATCCTTTGCTTGTCAAAGCAGCACGGTCCGTTGGCGTTACTTCGGATCTTGAGATCTTCAAGAAGGTCATCTTCCCTTCGGCAGTACCTCAGATAGCTTCTGGAATGAGACTGGGAGCTACTTCAGCAATTCTCGTACTGGTGGCTGCCGAGATGATGGGCGCAAAATCTGGTCTCGGGTTTCTTGTGACAAACTCCCAGTACAATTTCGAGATTGAAAAGATGTATGCTGCAATCATCTGTCTGGTCATTCTGGGATTGGCATCCAATTATCTGCTGGTCTGGTTTGAGAAGAGAGCCACTCGCTGGAAGGAAGAGATCAACGGGAACAGAAAGGATTGAACCAAAAAAAATTATTCATGAGGATTAAAATGGAAAAAAAAATACAGTATGTCATCATCGCAATTTTCGTAATTGCGGTTATCGGTATCGCTTTAGGAATATCCCTGACCGGAAATAAAACGGTAAGTACGACAAAGACCCAGACAGTATCCGGAACGAACCAAGCATCAGGAAGCTCTCCATCGACCGCATCAAACACTTCAGACACGGGATTGTTCAAACTACGAGCTCCATCAATGTCGTCAGTAAGCGTCATTAATCTGGCAGATGAACTCGGATATTACAAAGAGAACGGTATCGCCATTGAATATACTGGAACGACGAACGGAGGACCGGAGAATATCATGACCGTGGCATCCGGCAGTAACGATGTCGGATTGTCGGCGTTCTCAGCGATAGTGAACGCTATTGCGAAAGGAACAAAGATCAAAGTTGTCGTTCCTTCGATAGGTACATCCGTCGACAATCCGGATTACAAATGGTATGCACTGAACACAAGTTCCATTAAAACCGCCAGCGATCTCAAAGGAAAGACCATCGCGGTTAACACGCTCGGAGCTCAGGCAGATTACGTCACCCGAGCCTATCTGTATCAAAACAACCTGACTCCTGCAGATGTTCAACTGGTCGTGCTCCCCTATGAAAACATGGAACAGGCATTAAAACAGGGACAGGTTGACGTTATTGCACCAAATGGGAATTTCTGGAAGAAAGCAGAAGCAGACGGTGGAGTCAGAACACTCTTTACCGATGCTCAAGTGACCGGGGATCAGGTTAAAACCGGGACATTCATGTCGACTGATTTCATTGAGAAACACCCGGACATCGCAAAGAAATTTGTGAATGCGACCACGAAAGCCATCGAATGGGACAAACAGAACAGAGACCAATCCCGGGTCCTCTTAGCAAAGTTCCTCAGTGAGAATAGTGGTAATTCAACCCTAGCCTCATACTTCAGTGGCTGGTCAATACGGACTCCCCCGATTATTACAGATTCTGACGTTCAGTTCTGGATAGACGTGATGGTAAAAGAAGGGACTCTGAAGACGGGACAGCTCAAACCCTCTGACATCTACACCAATGAATTCAACCCATACGCCTAGAGGGAGTTGATTTCAAAGGAGCACCAGTGTTAAAAATCAATTGTCTTTGTATCCCCGGTGAGGGGATCAGGACCATTTTTAATACGACGTAGTTCCAGCAAAACCTGGATTGAATTCCAGTGAATCCTCCAATACCCATCGAGGAGTTTTAAGAATTTGATCTCCTCTTTCAATAGGGCATGGATTATGAACATGAATTTGATGCTTACTGAAGAGTTACCATGTTACTTACCATCAATGGAAATCAAGAAGAGATTGCAGGTGAACTGACCATCCAGGATCTTCTTGTTACAAAAAATGTCGAATCGCCGGATATGGTCTCAGTGGAACTGAATGGAACCATAATCAGCAGAAACGACTTTACGAATGTCACCGTCAAAGAGAATGATACCGTGGAATTTCTCTATTTCATCGGAGGCGGATCATCTCAATGAAACACCCCGGATTCACAACTCGGGCAGTTCATGGACCCCTTACAGGAAAAGATCCCAACCATGCCCTTCAGTTTCCGATCTATGCAGGGGTAGCCCACGACTTCGAGACTGCTGAAACAATGGCAGATACTTTTGCAGGTCGAAAAGCTGCATTTGCTTATTCGCGCATAGCGAACCCGACGGTTTCGGCATTCGAGCGAAAAATTACCGCATTGGAGGATGGATTAGGAACCGTCGCGGTGTCATCAGGCATGGCAGCCATCTCAAACACGTTGCTCAACCTGCTTACCGAAGGGGACACGCTCGTAGCCGCCTCATCCCTCTTTGGAGGAACCTATTCTCTCTTTATTAATGTGTTCCAACCTCTCGGTATAAATGTAAAATTCGTGTCAATAACGGATCTCGACGGCCTGGATGCAGCGATCGATGAGAATACCCGGGTTTTGTTTCTGGAGACGATCTCCAATCCCTGCACCACGATTCCCGACTTTGAGAGGATCTCAGAGATCGCCAGCCGGCATCATGTCGTGGTGGTTGCCGATAGTACAGCAACGACCCCGTACCTCTTCCCGGCACGGCGTTTCGGAGTAAATATCGTCATTCATTCGACAACGAAGTACATCTCAGGCGGTGCTACCAGTATGGGAGGAGCGATCGTCGACCTGGGAAATTTTGACTGGTCTTTTGTCCCTGCCCTGAAGAAATATCATCGGTATAAAGAGATGGCCTTTCTGGCACGGCTGAGAAAAGAGGTGTACCAGGAGACGGGAAGTTGCCTCTCCCCCTATGATGCATACCTCCAGAGTCTGGGATTAGAAACGCTTGCCCTCCGTATGGAACAGATATGCAAGAATGCACAGGCTGTAGCTGAATTTCTAGAGGCACAGAACGTTGTTACAACGGTATTCTATCCAGGTCTCCCTTCATCTCAATCTCAGGAACTGGCCAAGAAACAGTTGAACGGAAAGTGCGGAGGAATTCTGGCATTCGGACTCTCGGACAGAACAGCCTGCTTCCGGTTCCTCGATAAACTCTCCCTCATCAAACGGGCATCGAATCTGGGGGACAACAAGACCCTTGCATTGCATCCTGCGTCGACGATTTTTGCAGGATTAAATACCGATGAACAGAAGACGCTTGGCATAGATGATACGCTCATCAGACTCTCCATCGGGATCGAAGATGCGGATGACATCATCGCCGATATTCGGCAGGCACTTGGTGAATCATGAAAGATGAACAGATAGAACGATACAGCAGAAATATAATTTTAAAAGAGGTTGGAGGAAAAGGTCAGGAACGTCTTCTTCAGTCAAAGGTTCTAATTATCGGTGCCGGTGGATTGGGTTCTCCAGCCGCTCTCTATCTTGCAGCAGCCGGAGTGGGAACGATTGGTATTGTCGATGGCGACCGGGTCGACCTGAGCAACCTCCAGCGGCAGGTCATACACTTTACTGCGGATGTAGGTACCTACAAGGCAGATTCTGCCCGAGATAAGATTACTCAACTCAATCCGGACGTAACGGTTCAGATCCATAAGGAGATGGTTTCCTCATCGAACATACGGGAGATCATTACCGACTATGATTTTATCATTGATGGTACAGACAATTTCCCAGCAAAGTTCCTGATCAACGATGCCTGCATCCTTCTGGGGAAACCATTTTCCCATGCTGGAATATTGCGGTTCAACGGCCAGACGACAACGGTGATCCCTGATAAGAGTGCTTGCTACCGCTGCATCTTCAACACCCCACCGCCAGTGGGGACGGTTCCCAGTTGCAGCGAGTCCGGGGTTATCGGGAGTATGGCCGGAGTCATCGGAACCCTCCAGGCGATGGAGGCGATCAAATACCTCCTCGGGATAGGAGACCTCCTGACAAACCGACTTCTTGTATTCGAAGCGCTTCCGATGAATTTCCGGGAGATCAAGATTAAAAAGAATCCAAAATGCCCGGTGTGTGGAGAACATCCGACCATCACCTCACTCATCGATTATGAACAAAAGGTTTGTGAGTTGCGGAAATGATCCTTCAACCAGATATCATGGAATCTCTGTTTACCCAAGCAGAGTATGAAGCCCCGATCGAGGCCTGTGGGTATCTCGCAGGTACGGATGGGCAGATCACCCGTCATTTCCCACTGACCAACATCGATGGAAAAGAGGATCACTTCTCGTTCGACCCGCAGGAACAGTTTGCCACCCTGAAAGCGGCACGGCAGGAGGGACTCAGCATCATCGGGATGTATCACAGCCATCCGGCTTCGCCTGCACGACCATCACCAGAAGACGTCCGGTTGGCATATGACCCGACGATCGTGTATATTATTATTTCACTCATGAATGACACAAGAACCGTACGTGGATTTTATATCCGGAAAGGAGAGGTTGTTGAAGAACCATTGACAATCGGGGAAAATACCAATGACCAATGAGATTATTGATCTGGCAGCTCTGAAAAAGACAGGCATGATCCAGCAGAAACAGAAGGAATTTTTTGCCCTGCGACTTCACTCCGTAGGTGGTGATTTCACCACGCAACAGATACGAGGTATTGCAGAAATTGCAGATACCTTCGGCAAGGGACAGATCCACCTGTCCACCAGACAGGGAATTGAGATACACTTTGTACATGGTGCCGATCTCGAAAAAGCGAAGAGCGAACTCGAAGCAGTTGGCGTGACAATGGGAGCATGCGGCCCCCGTATCAGGGTTATCACCGCCTGTCCCGGCACTCTCACATGCCGATGGGGGATTATTGATACGAAGGAGATCTCTGGCTACCTGGATACAACCTATTTCCGGGAGGAGACCCCGCATAAGTTCAAGATGGCAGTAACGGGTTGTCCCCACAACTGTGCAAAGGCGACAGAGAATGATATCGGAGTGATGGGAGGAATCATACCTGGATGGCTGGAATTCGGGTGCAATGATTGCGGACTGTGTGTGAATATCTGCCCCACCGGGGCAATCTCACGAGAGGGTTCCTCCTATAGCCTGGATCTGGATAAATGTATTAACTGCAGCATCTGTACCGCCAGTTGTCCAACCGGGTCCTGGGTGGCTGTCCAGAAGGGATATATTCTCTGGATCGGGGGGACCATGGGAAAAATCCCCCGTCTGGCAAGCCGGCTTGATGGTGTGATCGAGTCCAAGGAGCGGCTCTATGAACTCATCAAACGTGCCGTCACCTATTACCGGGAGAATGGCCGGAAAAAGGAGCGGTTCGGGCACATGATCGATCGGATCGGTCTTGAGACTGTGAAAGCGGAGATATTACATGGGAAATGAGATAAAGAAGAGACTGGATCTGCATGGGGTCATCTGCCCCATCAATTTTGTAAAAACAAAACTTGCCCTTGAGGAACTGGAACCGGGCGACCAATTGGAGGTAATTCTTGACGAAGGAGATGCCATACTCAATGTACCTCGGAGTTTGAAAGATGAAGGGCACACGATCGTCAAGGTGTCTCCCCAGGGGGAGACATTCATCGTTATTATCGAGAAAGGATGAGGGCCGGAAGAATTTTCCAGAGGTCTACCCAAACTTTTATCTCAATTTTTCCCCAAGGGCCCCCCATATGATCTCCATCGAAATTTATGATGCTCGCTAAACCATACCGATTGCTTCCCACACCAGTTCTCAACGGGTCGTCCTTGTGCCGATGGACATACCGGTTTCATCTGAAACTCAATAATCCGAGTAGTTAGAACCTTATCATTGTCTTGATATGGTCAGGACTACGTTATTGTTCCGGCGAACAAACATGATGCGAGGGGATTTTGGATTCGGAGGCAGATCACATGACAAAAAATTTCTCGCAAACCAAGCGTAGAAGGGAGATTTCATTCGATAGAGCACTATTGGATAGACATCGGTAATGTTTGTCAGTTTTCTGCGGATAATCGATGAAATACGTCAATAATTACTGATTTCTCCAGACTGATATGGCATTCAATGAATATCTAATAGATATGAGCGGAGATTCACCATGATGGCAACATCATGGAATACCTACATCATTGTAACCGAGAATCGACATTTAAACATCCCGGAACAGGGTCTTTATTCTCTGGGTACACCCGAAAACTCGAACCACCATGAAGGGAGGCCCACATAATGCCGCAGAGTGCTATAAAATCATTTCAGTATCCTGAATCACTGAAAGAGAAATTCTTAAAGACCAGTGATATCAAGTTTCGGTATTCAAAAACGGTCACCCCGGAAGAGATCTGGCATTTCATGACTGTGGATGCTCCCCGGAGGTACCCGTACGCCTACGAGGTCAACCCCTATTTTATGGACCAGATATCTGCGGATGTCAATTTTCTGACTGGGATTAAGTGTAGGTATCTGCGACTTTCCCAGAAGGATCGGTTCTTAGGGGCCCACAATAATGGAGTACCGATCATCTTCACACAGGGAGGGCAGACATTCGAACCGTACTATGCCGCAGGCGGTATTCCCATGCGACCCGGCCTGATCTCCCGGTTTGCTGACGATCTTGTTGAAGGGCAGACCCTGAATCAGTTGGGAAACAATAAGAAGGAAAAACTTGAGTTCGGACATAAATTGATCCATACGGAATCCTGCGGTATTGTCGGATCGCACGTCACAGTCCAGAGAGGGCTTGTCCCAGTCGATCTTATCGCACCGTACCTCTGCCTGCGCTGTTCCGATAAACAGTACCTGGTGGAGTCATACCGGAACATAAAAAATGTCGAATCATACGATGACCCCGCGTCACGTGGACCCTACTTCAAAAAGGATATTCCCCTGATGCTGATCGATTACCCGATAGATAACCAGAACGAGAAGGAATGGGCAACCGATTATCTTGAGACAATGCTCAGGAATCTGACCGCGAAGATCACCGAACTTGGCGGAAAGGAGGTTACGGATAAGGACCTTGCCGAAGAGATCCGGTTTGAGAACAAGATCAGAAAACTCACCCAGGATATCGTCCATCTCTGGTGGAGTGCGCCGGTTCCCCCGACCAACAGTTCGGATTTCGCCGGGACGTCAAGTACTTCTGCCGGCTTGTTCAGGATCGGAAATGAGTTCAGCGGGGATCCGAATGGAGCCTACTCGGTCCTGAAAGATGCCTATACCGAACTGCAGGAACGGGTCCGGACAGGTGTGAAAGGTACAGGAGTATCTGATGATCCAGTTCGGATCTATATCCTCGGCCCTGCGGCCACCGAGACACTGGACCCGGGATATATTGACAAACAGGGAGGCGTGGTCGTAGGAAAAGATGACCAGTGGAGCGAGATCTGCACGCTGGTCGATGAAGGCGGAAACAATCCGTACCAGAACCTTGCAAAAGCAATTCTCTCGTTCCCGATCGAGTTACCGACAGAACAACGGGCTGAATGGGCAATCCAGCAGGTGAAACAATCCCGGGCTGACGGCGTGATCTTCACACACACCTGGGGATGCAACTTCCAGTCGTCCGTTGCCCGTATGATCTGCGACATCATCAGGGATGAAGTAGGTGTTCCAGTCATGGATACAGGAAATAACAGTGGAAACTCCTCAGGACTCGGGGAGGAGCAGTCTAAGACCCGGGTCGCGGCATTTATCGAGATGATATCAGGATGATTACTGAAATAATGGACCTATTTGAGATATCACACGGTCCTTCTCAAATTTATAAAAAATTATTAAAGGTGTATGAATATGAGCGAAATTGACTGGGAATCCCCGGAGAGTGCCGACCGGTACGACAAAAACTGCGATCATCAGTTTCGGAAAGGCAAAGCATTGATGGAGATTCTGAAGATCCAGAAGGGGGATTCCGTGCTGGATGTCGGCTGCGGGACCGGGGTGCAGGCCCTGAATGTCTCGGAGATCATCGGACCATCCGGCCGGCTGACGGGTATCGATCCATCCACGCAAAGGATAGAACTTGCTCGAAAAAAATTTGCTGGAGAACCCACAAAAAATGTTCGCTTTCTGGTGGGCCAGGCCGAGGATCTAGGTGAGGTACCGGACAATTCCATCAATCGTGCCTATTTCTGTTCCTCATTCCACTGGGTTGATGACAAGAGATCTGCTCTCAAGGAGATATACCGGGTGCTCGTGCCTGGGGGCCGGGTGGGGATGACGACACTAGAGAGAGACAGTCCAGACACGATACGGTCACTGATAGATCCCCTGTTTTCAAAATACAACATCGAAAGGGGGGATGAACTGCAGAGAGGGATCAAAAGGGTCACGGCTCCAGAACTTCATGATCTCTTTTCAGACGCTGGTTTTACAGGTATCTCTGTCGAGCCGAGGAACACACCACGGCGGTATGGTTCCCCAGAGGAGTTTCTGAAGTATCTGGAAGAGAAGGATCGGTCAGGGCTCCTGTTGAAAAAGGTCCCCAAAGAGATCAGAGAAGAGATCCGACAGGAGATTACCAGAGAACTCGAAACTCACCATAACCAGACCTCTATCGAGTTTGGAAATGTAACGCTGTTTGCAATTGCGTCAAAACCAGATGAACGTAATTGAGGAGTAAAATCTCTCTGTTTTGATGCATCAATCACCTTTTTTAAGAGACTGGGAGTGTCTCCCATAAGCGTATCAGACACTCGTCGGGAATGAAGAATAATTTTAACGCGATAATATATCCTGCCGGGATAAAATCAATTCTTTGAAAATAGGATCTGGAATAGATGATTCAGATGGATCCACGCATTTCCGAAATTACTGCCGGAATATTGGATTTTTTGTCTTTTTTAAGCAGGGATTGGAGAATTGGGAACAGAAAACGAATCATACAGGTAACGTTTGTCTGATATCTGTAGGTTGTCGACGAAATACATCAATAATTACTGATATCTTCAGGATAATAAGGCAGTCCAAGAATAATTAAGTCATATGATAGTCGTCATGATGACAACATTGTGTAGTACGTTCGTCACTGATACCAAGAGTCTGAATTCGGACATTCCATTCCTCGATGGAAAGGAAGTGAGGTTACCATAATGACGCAGAGTGCTATCAAACTGTTCCAGTACCCCGAATCACTGAAAGAAAGATTCCTGCAAACCAGTGATATCGAGTTCCGGTACTCTAAAACGGTCACCCCGGAAGAGATCTGGCATTTCATGACCGTGGATGCTCCCCGGAGGTACCCGTACGCCTACGAGGTCAATCCATACTTTCGGGATCAAATATCTGCTGATATCGGATTTTTGACCGGAATAAAGAGCAGATATCTTCGGCTCTCTCTCAAGGACCGGCTTCTGAACGCTCACGAGAATGGGGTACCAATCATCTTCACACAGGGTGGCCAGACCTTTGAACCTTACTACACCGCCGGCGGAATCCCCCTGCGTCCAGGCCTGATCTCACGTTTCGCAAATGATCTCACTGAAGGACAGACAGTCAATGAGCTGGGGAATAGCCGGAAGGAGAAACTGGAGTTTGGAAATAAACTGATCTCCACAGAATCGTGCCCGATTGTGGGTGCTCACGTCACTGCACAGCGGGGTATCGTTCCCGTCGATCTCGTCGCACCGTACCTCTGTCTGCGCTGTTCAGACAAACAGTACCTCGTCGAATCCTACCGGAATCGTAAAAATGTCGAAGCATATCTGAACCCTGCTTCCCGTGGACCGTACTTTAAGGAGAACATTCCCCTGATGCTGATCGATTATCCCATCGATCAACAGAATGAAAAAGACTGGGCAATTGACTATCTTGAGACAATGCTCCGGAACCTGACGGCAAAAGTCAGTGAATTGTCAGGAAAAGAGGTGAACGATCAGGTGCTTGCCGAGGAGATCCGGTATGAGAACAAGGTCAGAAAACTCACTCAGAATATTGTTCACCTCTGGTGGAACGCCCCCGTACCTCCAACCAACAGTTCGGATTTCGTCGGTACATCAAATACATCGGCCGGATTGTTCAGAATCGGAAATGAGTTCAGCGGCGATCCGAATGGAGCGTATTCGGTCCTGAAAGATGCATGCGCCGAACTACAGGAGCGGGTTCGGAACGGGGTGAAAGGTGTCGGCGTGGCAGATGACCCGGTACGGATTTATATCTGCGGGCCGGCCGCGACGGAAAGCGCCGACCCTGGACATATCGACCGTGTTGACGGCGTTGTCGTTGGAAAAGATGACCAGTGGAGTGAGATCAGCACATTGGTGGATGAAGGGGGAAACAATCCTTATCGGAATCTCGCCAGGGCTATCCTCTCATTCCCAATGGAACTTCCCACCGAGGAACGGGCAGCATGGACCATTGAACAGGTGAAAAAATCTCGGGCTGATGGGTTGATCTTTACCCATACCTGGGGGTGCAACTTCCAGTCTTCTGTTGCGAGGATGATCTGTGATATTGTGCGGGATGAAGCAGGTATCCCGGTCATGGATACGGGAACTGCTGGAGGAGGCCCCAGTTTATTGGGAGAGGAACAGTCAAAGACCCGACTCGGAGCCTTTATTGAGATGATATCAGGATAAAATTGATCATTGTTGACGGGATCCAGAATAAAACCAATTTTTAAGGAGATTATACTATGAAAAAGAAACTAAAAATTATAATCACCGCAATTGTTGCGATTGCTGTTATAGGTATCGTCATCGGACTAATCCTGACCGGGACAGTGGGTTCCCCCCATACCAAAACGACCCAGATACAAGGAAACAGTGGTACGCAGACGACAAACTCGTCCAATGTCAAGACCGTCGGAAATACTTCAACAAATCAGAGTGGGGACTTTTTTACCCTACGAACACCGCTCTCGTCTTCACTTGCCGTGATCGATCTGGCTGACCAGTTGGGATATTACCGGGATAACGGTATCATCATCGAACGGACAGGCACTTCGACAGGAGGACCCCAGAATATCATGACTGTTGCATCAGGAAGCAATGATGTCGGGGGGTCAGCGTTCTCAGCGATTGTAAATGCTATTGCAAAGGGAACCAAAATCAAGGTCGTTGTACCCTCTATAGGAACCAGTTTAACTGAACCGGATTACAAATGGCTCGTTCTGAATACGAGTTCCATTAAAACAGCAAGTGATCTCAAGGGAAAGACCATCGGTGTTAACACCCTGGGAGCTCAGGCAGATTTCGTTACCCGGGCATATCTCTATCAGCATAATCTGACCCCATCTGATGTCCAGTTGGTAGTTCTCCCTATCGAAAATGAAGAACAGGTTTTACGACAGGGTCAAGTTGATGTTATTGCACCAAATGGAAATTACCTGAAGAAAGCGGAATCAGATGGGGGGGTTCGTGCCCTCTTTACAGATGCAGAAGTAACCGGCGATCAGGTAAAATCTGCAACATTCATGTCCACAGATTTCATCGAAGAGCACCCGGATATTGTACGAAAGTTTGTCAATGCTACAACACGGGCAATTGAATGGGACAAACAAAACCGGGATCAGTCAAAGGTTCTTCTCGCAGAATACCTTGAAAAGAACAACGGCAATACGAAACTGGCGGCACTCCATAATGGCTGGGCAATTCGAAGTCCCCCCACTATTAATGACCAGGATGTCCAGTTCTGGGTAGATGTCATGGTTAAAGAAGGGCTTCTCAAGGAGGGACAGATCAAACCATCTGATGTCTATACAAATGAATTCAATCCATATTACCAGAAGTAGATCATTCAGGTGATGATTAATAATCTCTTTTTAACCACAATCCCTTTTTTTGATTTTTACCAGATCCTCCCCCAATGATGGATTCAGATCAGGTCAAACGAAACATCATAATATTAAAAAAATAATGAAAGAGGACATTGTTGAATCTCTCATTTAAACCCTTATGATTCGGTCTTTACATCAATAAGGGCAACATATGAGAATAGGTTAAGGAATTTCAACAGAGCCGAAAGATGAATCAAAAAGATGTGTGTGTCGTTGTTGGAAAAATATCCAGTTATTCCCACCGAATTAACTCTTTCTTGCAATGAGATCCACAGTCGGGCGGCCACCGTGCCTGTGAAGCAGATCCAGTTCCTGTTGGGATAAACTCCAGACATCGCCCTGAATCGAGCGAACCTTCTCAATGAACTCTAATGGAATAATTACCGAGTTGAATTGTTCCAGAGCGAATCCGTTCCGGTTCAGAATATCTACAAGTTGCTCCTTGGAGTAAAGGGTAAAAAATTTATGATCTCCATGCGTCAATCTGACGAATCCCCCTGGGCGTAATACCCGAGAAATATTTTGAAATGCAACATCAGGATCAAGATATCCAAGGACATTGATGAGTACAACTTTATCGATGGACCCTGCAGATATCTCCTGCAAGGCCTCCGGCAGATTCAGATCATCATGGATGTAGGTGACTTCAATAGAGGAGGAGACGGAATCAAGCCGGTTCCTTGCATGTTCCAGGATCCCCTCTGAGAGATCTGCGATAAAATAATGACCGGTCTTTCGTTTCCCCGAGATTACATTATAAGCAAGGTCTGCTTTTCCAGGACCGATTTCCAAAATAGACGAGGCGTCTCCCAGCCAGTCCGCAGCGCTTTCCAGCCATTTCGGCAGATTCACCGGACTTGGAAAAACAAAATCATCTCCTTTCAGGGCAGATATAGTACCCCAATACTCACTCTTCGTACCATGAGTAACTGCGTTCCCGCTTTCAGAATTTCCTGAATCTTCCTTTATTTTGGATAATGTTGGAAACATATCATCACCACCAGACAGGGATACTGTTGTTTTGACACTATATCCTCCAGGAGAAATCAGCAACAATTACCGCAGTTATCTCAAATGAGTACTGTATCCAAAACGATACCAATGACGAGTTCGCCCTGCATGATACAGTAAAATCTTAGAAAATGGTTAAAATTGTGTTTATTATACAGGTACCGACTTAATAGTTTGCCGTTAATCGATTGAAATCAACAATATCGGGTCAAAAATTGCTGATTTCCGGACAATATAATACCATAATCGCGATACTTACATCTACGGAATAGCGGAACGTTGAATATGACTGAAATACGAGCTGTGAATATCGGAAAATCATACAAAATACGCGGTAATGGAAACTCAGAAGATCCCGAAGTCAGTAGTGAATTGATCGCCCTAGAACAGATTAATTTGCATGTACAAACCGGAGAGTTCCTTGTGATCATTGGCCCCAGTGGATGTGGGAAGTCCACATTTCTCGATATGGTTGGCGGATTGTCCCAACCTGACAAAGGCGAAATCTTCATTGACGGTAAGCAGGTAAAGGGCCCGGGGCTCGATAGGGGTATTGTATTCCAGCAATATGCCCTCTTCCCCTGGAGAACCGCCCAGGAGAACGTGGAGGTCGGTCTCGAAGCACAAAAAATCGAAAAGGATAAGAGGCATGCTATTTCAAAAGATTACCTCTCCCTTGTCGGACTAACCGGATTTGAGAACCGTTATCCCTATGAACTCAGCGGAGGAATGAAGCAGCGTGTTGCCATTGCACGGGCATTGGCTCTGAATCCAGATGTTCTTCTGATGGATGAACCGTTCGCTGCACTTGATGCACAGACCCGGGAGATCCTGCAGCGGGATCTTCTCAGGATCAAAGATGAAACAAAAAAGACCGTGATTTTCATTACCCATAGTATTGATGAGGCTGTCTTCCTCGCAGACCGGGTAGCAGTCATGACCGCCCGGCCAGGAAAGATAAAAGAAATCGTCGAGATACCCATCTCCCACAAGCAGCGACTGGAGGAGGATGTCCAGAGCACAGAGGAATATGTCAGGGTTCGTCACATCCTCTGGGCGACTTTAAAAGATGAGGTTGATAAAGCCCAGGAGTTGTGCAGGGCCTGCCCAGTTACAGCATGCAGCGAGAGAGCATCGGCACCATCGCTTACCAGTCCCAACGCAGGTGCATTGAAGAAAATTAAGGCTTAACTGATCCGGTTCAGTCTACCATTGAATAAAAGGATGTACCGGTATACCCGGTAGAGTTATAGAGAGATGAGAAGAGGGGCACCAAGAATTCGGTGCCCATTTATCAAGTATTTCGAACCGAAGTGGCAATACTTGCTCAATTCTATATCGCTTTATCCCATTCAAAATAACATTTTTTGATGCGATTCCTCAAAGAAAATGAACTCATTGCCCGATTCATGGCAATGAATATTGGTTCAGGAATCGCGGTGGGTATGGTAAATTTTATCCTCCCCCTGTTCTCCTTAAGCCTTGATGCAACAACAGCAGAAATCGGACTTATTAAGGGTATGATGGGGGTAGGAGATATCCTCATCGTCCTGCCTGCCGGATTTCTCATTGACTATTTCGGCACCAAAAAGATGTACACGGTTGCCTGTCTCTTTGGATCATTCATGATTCTTGTGATGTCCTTTGCACAATCACCTACGATGCTCCTGGGGCTTATGATCTTTTATGGTATCTCGCGTTCGCTGAGAACAACCTCTCTCAATGCCTCCTTTTTTAGTAACATGAATGCTATCGGTATACGGAAAGGTGGCTGGTTTAAGGGGGCGATGACTGCAGGAGCTCAATTTATCGGCCCTCTCATCGGGGGGTTTGCGATAATTTTCCTGACGTATCCAGGATACTTCGTTCTGGCAAGTGCTTTTCTGCTGGTCCCTCTTGTTGTCCTTTACCTTTCAACAAATGGGGAAAAATCATCGGATACAGGTCCTAAACTCCATCTCTGGGAATCACTTCGATATTACCGCAACCTCCTAAAGAATAAACTGCTGGTGTCCGCGACCTTGACTGAGTGCATGAACTCAGCCTGTTTTATGACATTCTCCACATTTGTAACCGTGTTAATTGTTGTAAATTTCGAGTTATCTCCCAGCATTGCAGCAATACTAATTGCATTACGTGGAATTGCCCAGATACTTGTAGTGATCTTCTGTGGCCGATTGTTGTATGAGAACCATAATAATCTGTATTTCATCAGTTACATTATGATCATAATCAGCCTGCTTCTCTTTGGAACTAACTCCAATATCATTATACTAGCCGCTGCGGCGGTGATTATGGGCAGTTTCTCCGGGCTCATGACACTTCTTACCTTCACCAATGTGGGGAGTATCGAAGGAGAACGCGGAAAAATAGCTGGAATATTTGCCATCGGGACAAGCATTGGCGCAATATTCGGACCTGTTTACGGCGGGTTTATCGGAGACACGTTTGGAGTGCAGAATATTTTTTTGGGATTTATTCCCCTATTCGTGACCATGGCATGCTTCTATCTGTTTATCGGCAGGAAACAGAATATTGCTGGAAATATTTCCAGAACTATTCATCTAAAAAATTAATCGTCCCTAGAGCGAAGAGTGTTTGGTCAGATGAATTCCACTTTTGGAAAATTAGCGGTGAGAGTTGCTGATTTCTTAAGGGTAATACCTTATCATAACACACCTTTTAGAAGAGAAATCTACTGAACAACGTAGAGGATTTGTTGAACCACATGACAGAAAGTATTACCAAGTTTGATACTCCAGTTCTGGCTGAACGATACGATCAGATCAGTGACAGTCAGTTCGATAATGGAGTCCAACTCATACAGGAACTGGGAATAAAGAAAGGGGATCGGATTCTCGACGTTGGATGTGGGACCGGTCGACTGATTGAGCACATCATCAATACATTCGGGGACTCGGTCGAGATCGTCGGCCTTGAACCATCGGAATATCGCATAAAGATTGCACAACAGAAGGTTACCCCATTTCCCAATGTAACATTTCAACTCGGAAGTGATAAGGATCTGCACAATTTTGCAGACAACAGTTTTGATATTGTGTACATCAATTCTGTATTCCATCACATCCCAAACGTCGCGGCGAAAGCTGCAGCCCTTGTATACATTCATAGAATTCTAAAACCGGGCGGAAAACTGGGAATATCAGACCCCAATAAAGATGTTCCCGGCCTTCTCAGAGACATCACAAAAGAAGTGGTGGAGTCGCACGGGTTACACTATAAACAAGAGAAACTGATATCCCCGAAGAGCCTGAGTTCGTTACTTATCTCATCCGGACTGGATATAGTGAAATTAGACAAGGTAACGAAGACCCGGTATTATCCTACTCCTCAGGACGCACTCGAGTTCTCTGAAGCAAGTAACTTTGGAACATACTTATCGGAAATTCCAGAAGATCAGCGAGAACTGATAAAGTCCGATATTGCAGAAAAACTGGTTCACTATAAGACCGAAAAGGGTGTGGAGCATACCCTCGGCAGGATCTTTGTTATTGCCCAGAAGAAAGCAAATAATTAATTTAACATTTTTCCAGAAGGATGTGAGGACCAACGAAGTATCACCAGAGGCAGGGGTGTATCAGCAGCAATCATGAGAGGTGCATGTTCAAATCTGGGGTCGACGATCACCAATGTTAAAAAAGTCGCAATCAAAGTCGATGCGGACGCGGTTCTCGGACAGGTCGACGATGAGATAATAAAAGGATGCATTTCAAATTCAAAATATATTCTTAATATCCATCCCCATCTTCTGTATCATGTCCCTCTATTATTTCATTGCAGGAAAAAACATCTCCACAGACCCGACCGGCAATCCTGCATAGTCTGGGCAAATCTTGCTGATTTGTATGGTCTGATACCTGAAGGAAACAGAGAGTATGGAGATGTAAGGATGATCAATGGAGGAATGTAGTATTATCATGACCAAAAGCATCGCACCATCTGATACCCAGGACCTGGCAGAGCACTATGATCAGACCAGTGATGCCCAGTATGAAAACGGTATCCACCTCATAACAGAACTGAGGATCAATAATGGGGATCGTGTCCTCGATCTCGGATGCGGGACCGGCCGTCTCGCGAGACATGTCGCTGAAATTACCGGTAAGACCGGATTTGTCGTCGGGCTGGATCCTTCAGATCACCGGATCAAACTCGCGTTGGAAAAATCAAGATTGTTTCCTCAGTTATCATTCCGTGTGGGTAGTGACCTGAGTCTCGGAAATTTTCCAGATAACAGTTTTGATGCAGTGTACCTGAATTCTGCATTCCATCATATCAAAGACCACAAGGGACAGGAATCAGCACTGACCCAGGTCCGCCGGATTCTAAAACCTGGGGGAAAGATCGGTCTGTCAGATCCGGATCAGACTTCTCCCAGTATCCTGAGGACCATCACCCATGAGGTACTGGGAAAGTACGGCGTTCATTCCCAAGATGATGATGGAATCACGCCGGCAGAACTTGAATCGTTGCTTAGGTATACGGGATTCTGGATACAGAAGGTGAAATATATCAAAAATCCAGAACGCTATGATTCTGCGCAGGCGATAATCGACGCTGCAGAATCGAGCCATTTTGGAAATTATCTCTCGGAGGTGCCAGAAGAACACCGCGATCAGGTCAGGTTAGAAATTACAAAGAAATTGTCAGAACTTCAGACCAGTACCGGTATTTTCATGAAACGGAGCAGGGTTCTGATCATCGCAGAAAAGCCCGGCTAACAGATACTCTTCTCAGGAACGATCGACAGGTGTGCCAGCCCAGATACTACGTTTTTTTAATAAAGCCGGCAGTACTTGCTGATTGACTCATCTCTTTTGATTCTACGGTTCTACATTTCAAGAGTAGGTACCAAAAAATTAAAAGAGGTTTTGGAAATGGCTACAAAATCAATAACATATTTTGAACACAGCGGGAGCGGGAACACCGAAGCGGTCCTCGCCATCGTCGACGAGAGACTGAAAGAGGGAGATATCAAAAATGTCGTTGTTGCCAGCACAAGCGGTGCAACCGGAGTGACGTTCGCTCAGGCGTTGGGGAAAAAGACCAACCTGGTGATCATTTCCACAAAGCCAGGTTCGAAGACGCCGGGGGTCTGGGAATTCGATCCTGCGAATGAGAAGAAGATCAAGAGGCTGGGTGGCCGCGTGATTCGTCATACTCATGCCCTCTCAGGACTTGAGAAGAGTTTCACCGAGAGGTTTTCTGGAATCTCTCACAGTGAGATTCTGGCCGAATCGTTAAAGACGCTCTTCTCCCCGGGGACGAAAGTGGGAGTCGAGATTGGTATCATGGCCCTGGATAGCGGTGCCATCACCCTGGAAAAGACCATCGTGGTCGGTGGAACCGGGGCGACCGGCAGAGGCGCCGATACGGCACTTGTCGTTCTGCCGGCACATACAAACAATTTCTTCGATTTCCACGTCCTCGAGATCCTTGCAAAACCTTTCACCAAGGATTGACAGCATATCACCAGATTCCAGGAAATCTCCCCAAATCCTGGATTCTTTTTTGAATGACATTGAAGAGAATGTCATTTTGGTTTGAGATAAGGAGATGATACTATGTATGCTGTTGAAACAGAAAATCTTACCAAGAAATTCGGCGACCTGACCGCAGTCGACGGTCTGAATATAAGAATACAGAAAGGGCAGATCTTCGGCCTGCTCGGTCCAAACGGTGCCGGGAAGAGCACACTCCTGCCCATGCTCTGTACGGTCGCCAGTCCGACATCGGGATCGGCCCGTGTCAATGGATACGATATCATCAGGGAATCCGAAATGGTTCGCCAGAGCATCGGGATCGTATTTCAGAGTATCAGTGTCGACGACCGACTCACTGGCCGGGAAAATTTGCGTTTCCACGCCATGCTCTACGATGTCCCGAATGAGACCATCGAGGATCGGATCGATGAAGTGCTTCAACTCCTCGAACTGGAAGACCGGGCCGATTCCCTTGTCCGGACCTATTCGGGGGGGATGATCCGCCGGCTCGAGATGGCACGCGGACTCCTGCACCACCCGGAGGTTCTCTTCCTCGATGAACCGACCGTCGGTCTCGACCCCCAGACACGGGAGCACATCTGGGATTATATTCAGAACCTGACCAGGACAAAGAGGGAGAACCTGACCATCGTCATGACGACACACTATATGGAGGAAGCCGATCAGCTCTGCGATGACATCGCAATCATCGACCATGGAGTGATCAAGGTGCGGGATTCACCGGAAAAACTCAAGAATCTCCTTGAGGAGGATGTGGTCACCGTCAGAACGGCACAGCCTGAAGCCCTCGCCCACGGACTTGCCGGCCAGGCGTATGTCCTTGGAATCACCACAGGTGACTCCTCCCTGCAGATAAGTGTGAGGAACGGGCAGGAGAACGCACCAAAAATTGTGAACCTTGCCAGAGACCTCGGAATCGAAGTGGATTCGATCGTGATCGAGGAACCGTCCTTGAACGATGTCTTCCTGTACCACACCAGCAAGGAGATCCGGGAAGAGGACGGAGATAATTTTCTGAAAAAGTACAAGCGCAAAGCACGGGACGAAAAGAGGAGGGGGCGATGAGAACACTCCGAAAACAACTGAAAGCCACCTACACCATCTGGCTGCGGGAACTCACCAAGTTCTACCGGGAGCGAACCCAGTTTGCCAGCACCATGGTAACACCGGTACTCTGGCTCATCGTCTTCGGCGGGGGGATGGGTATCAACCTGCGGACCGGAGCCATCAATACCAGTTACAATGCCTTCATCTTCCCGGGAATCATCGGGATGACCCTGCTCTTCACATCCATGCGATCCGGCATCTCGATCATCTGGGACCGGGAGTTCGGATTCTTAAAAGAGATCCTCGTAGCACCTATCTCCTGGACATCCATTGTGATGGGAAAGGCACTGGGAGGGGGAACCAACGCGATGATCCAGGGGACCATCCTGCTCTTGCTCTCGGTCTTCGTGGGAATCTCACTGACACCGCTCCAGATCGTGCTCGTCCTCCCGCTCATGCTGCTCATCTCCCTCGGGTTTGACGGCTTTGGCCTCTCCATTGCCTCTGTCATCGAGAGTTATGAAGGATTTCAGACCATCATGAGTTTTGTCATCATGCCGACGTTTTTTTTGAGCGGGGCCCTCTTTCCGCTGACCAACGCACCTCGCTGGTTGCAGATCGTCAGTGACCTGGACCCGATGACCTATGGGGTCGACGCGATGCGACAGGTGATTCTCAGAGGAGGGCAGTTTCCGATGGGGCTGGATCTCTGCATCATGATCGCTTTTACCGTGATCATGCTGGTCTTCACCTCCTACAGGTTCACCATAAAAAATTAATACAACCGAATGAATAACCGTGGAAGTCAGAGATGTTCTCCGGGCCCAGAGCAGATGCCTGGATCGGGACACCAAATCTGTTTCCAATTTATAATGAATGGGGCAGGTATTGCTGGATTCCATGGGATAATCCACCTTCATGCCAAGATACTATCCATAATCCCATGAACCGTCTGGTCCAGAAAAACCAGGGGTGAATCCATGATAAAAAGCATAGCACACCATGATACCATCGAACTCGCTGAACGCTACGACCAGGTCAGTGAGGGTCAGTACAATAACGGGCTCACACTCATTGCAAACCTGGGCGTGAAGAAAGGACAGACCGTACTGGACATCGGATGCGGAACCGGCCGGCTGACATCCCGTGTGGCAAAGATCGTTGGTGATACCGGACAGGTCATCGGTATCGATCCATCCAAAGAACGAATAGAGATTGCCAGAAGAAATGTTCCGGACTCACCCAGATCAAATATTTCTCTGGAAATTGGGGATGCGAATTCCCTGTATCACTTCCAAAACAACAGCTTTGATATTGTCTACCTCAATATTGTGTTCCACTGGATTGATAACAAAAAAGATGCCCTCTCCCAGATTTATCGGGTCCTCAAACCCGGAGGGCTTCTGGGGATCACAACGGGAAACAGGGATCAGCCACACACCGTTACGATCATCGCCGATAGGATTCTTACACAGCCAAAGTATGCGAGGTCTGCACAACAAGGGAGGGCATCGAGCAAACCGGTCAATGTGCTGGAGATGGTCTCCCTGTTACATGCTACCGGCTATTCCATACTGGATATCACCACAGAAAAAGATCCACGTTACTTTGAAAGTCCTCTCAAATGTCTTGAAGATGTCGAGGCAAGTACCAGCGGAACCTTTCTGTCGAATGTCCCAAAGAACCTGAAGAGATCTGCACATGAGGAGATCCAGACCGAACTGAATAAACATGCAACAGTCAGGGGAATAGAGAATGTGTACAATACCATCTTTGTCGTGGCTGAAAAGTAAATAATCAATACTCCAGCGAGGATTTTTTGGTCCTGGATGAGAATTTCCAGAACCAGTCATCCACTCAATCTATCAATCGCCCTTGTTGTTTGATTGATCATCAGGATCTGAGCAGAAATCATGCCCACTATTCTCTCACTCTGTCCTCCATGGCCTCACAAAACAGGGGCAGGACTGAAGATTGAAATATACAGGTATCCAAAAATGGTTCAGACTGGAACCACTTTTCTCCCATAGACCTCATTGATGACCTGGCCAAGGCCCAGGTAGAGTGCAAGAGCACCTGTTATGATTCCAACTGCTCCACCCAGGGTGAGAATTGTGCTACTGGCGGTGATCTGAGCTGCCATCAGCAGGATAAACGTCACCACAAGAGCAAGGAGGGTGATCTGCAACACCTTATCCATCTTGAGTGAACAGATAAAGAGTCCGATTGCCAGAATATCCCATACCCCTAGAAAGAGGGCCATTTCAATGGGTCCAGGAGCTTTTGCCAGACCCAGTGTTGGAAGTATGAGCAGCGTGGCGAAGGTGATCCAGAAAAAGCCGAAACTCCCGAATGTCAGAAGGCCGAACGTGTTACTTTTCCTCCATTCCATCGTCCCCACGATGACCTGCGCCAGTCCCCCATATAAGAGAGCCATCGCGAAGATCGTGCTGGTGAGTGCAGTTATTCCCACATTGTGAAAACTCAACAACAATGTCGTCATGCCGAATGCACAGAGCCCGAGCGGTGCCGGATTTGCGGAATTATCATTAATAAATAGATTATTCCTGCTTGTATCATCAAGATATCCCATCATCTACCTCCCTTATGATCAGATGCGTGGATTTCCAGAGTGATGTACACGGTAGGAATACTCATTCCTCCTCATCATGTCATGAAAATCCACCTTTTTCATCGCGAAGAATGAACCATCCATCATAGATGTTGATGTATTCACTTCCTGCAAGCACCATCATGGAGTGATGGTGACGCACCTTATTAATATATGTTATGAATTATGGCTTCGTTGAGAATGATCGATGAGATGGGCCGACATGAAAGACCCTAATTCCGCAGGATTTGAGGGGAAGCATCACTCCATTTTTTCATGGATAAAAATATCCTCGATCAGCACACCGAACAGGTCGGAGATCCGGTAGGCGAGACTGAGAGAAGGGTCATAACGCTCGTTCTCGATCGCGATGATGGCGTGTCTTGTGACCCCGAGTTTTTCTGCCAGTTTTTCCTGTGTCAGGTTGTTGACCGTCCGGAAGATTCTGAGGTTGTTCTTCATGGCCCGTTCCCACGGAGGGTGTGAGAGTAATAGATGGTGGTCGCGATATGAACGATGGCGAGGGTGATGAGAAAACCTGCGATAGCGAAGACGGCCTGGTCGAAGTTCTGGCCAGGGCCGCTGATGGTGATGAGGACGAGACCGATGATCGCGAAGAGGATTGATGTGACGTTCAGGGTCAGGTTTGCGGTCTTCTGTTCAACGAGCCTGGTCCACTCGTCCTCGATGACGGAGTCGACACCTCTCTTCAGCAGGGAAATAAGGACAGCACCGGCGAGGAACGAAAAGACGGAGACCGCCGCGTTGCCTGACCGCACTCCATACATTATGCCGGCACACATGGCGATGAAGACCACGATCCCAACTATGGTGGCATGATTTTTCCGCATAAGAGACTCTCCGTTCAGATAGCGTAGACCGCGATGATTCCAAGGGTCATCAGGATACTTACGGCGGTCCAGATCTTTGTCTGCGTGGACGAAATGGGCAGCGCATTGTCCGTGAACTGGAACGAGACGATGAAGCCCGTATAGAGGATGATGTACAGGATCATGTCGGACGAGAGCTGGGTTGCCGGGACGTGGAGAACATTCTTCAGGACGATGGCGAGCAGGATCAGACAGAGGGCTGCAGTGAGCGTGACGATGAAACGGCCGTTCCTGAATGCAGGGGGAATGCCGTTCATGAGGGGATGCTCCCTTTTATGGTTCTGTTTTTGCGAGAGTGCATGTAACCAATTAGTTACATTTTGGTATTAGAACTTACCATTTTTTAAGATTGAAGTTTTTCATATGAAAAAGAGAACGGGATTTATTCTTCATCAGTTTCACGAAACCTCTCCAGGAACAAGCACCTCAACCGGCCTCATCCAACGGTATCCGACACCTCTTCAGACCCCTCCGTGACTCGCCCGTCGTGCAGCCGAACCACCCGCTTGAAGTAACGCCGATGCGCCTCCTCGTGGTTGACCATCAGGTCCGTCTGGCCGAGGTCCCGGTTGATCGAAGCGAAGAGGGCGAGGACCATGCATGGTGGAGGTCAGGCTATCTAGATTCGTACACAGCTCGTCCGCAAGGAGGAGGGCTGGCGAGGTGATGAGCGCCCCGGGCGATCGCGATCCGCTGCTCCCCAGGGTTGGTTTCGTCATCAACCCAGGGAACAACGATTCATATTTTTTATAGTTTTGACCTTATTATGGAATAATTGTACCAGACGGTTTCAACAGAGCCCTTTCGTTCAAGGATTTCTGAATTTTTTTACAAATCCTTTAGCAATAAGGATCAGGCCCATGAGAATCACGAAAGCCCCAATTAATTGAATTATGAGCATAGATGATACGAGAATGAGGGCGATACCAATGATGATGATGACAATGCCCTCGATAATTGTAATGACTTCTATCATTCTTTCCTCCATGTGTTGTTCCGGTTCTGGAAGGCTATCCGCTCAATGCCACAGACGATCCATATGAGGATATCAGAACAGCAGGTATGAGTTGGCTGTCAGTATCTCAAGAGATCGAGTCTGATTTTGTTTCAGTTGTTACTCTTCCCCGCACGGGACTCCATCCCAATGAGTTCTGCTATTATTTCCTAGATATAAAGGTCTGTTCACGGGAATTATGGAAATTCAGGAGATACGTGCCAAGAACGCTACAAATCCGGCCGGCGAAACCATGCCGGCAGGATGTTTCCGATGGCGGTCATCTCTGGAAATAACAGAACGGCCTGTGCCCTCCACCCGAGACCTCTCGATGACGGAGTCGACGCCGCTCTTCAACATGAAGCGGAGGCCGGCGTTGTGGGTGCGTTCACTAACGAAGATTCACTCCTCAGGCTTGCAGGAGCAATCCTCATGGACATTAACGAGGAGTGGGTGACTGGCAGAAAGTATTCGACAATGGAGGAGAGATGATCTGTCGCGGATACAGGGTTTGTTGAAATTACAATACGTATGGCACGCTACCTTCATCTTTTTTTGCATCCATCGCGAATTCTCCAGTATTAATGCCCAAGAATTCCTGGGCTGAAATTGTCTGCGATTTTTGTTTTTCTGGCACCAGTCAGTCCAGTGACCAATTTCAGAAAGGTTCAATCTCATGCAATCTCCTTCACTTTCGCGAATAGTTCTTCTGCCATTTTCGTAGGATCTGCAGTTGGAATAAGGGAATTTCCAGCTCGTCGGTATTGCCCCAAAGCAGTTCCCGTGCATCAGGTAAAAATTATACCTCTGACCTTTGTCGAGTACCATATGGAGAGTCCAGCGGCAATAGCAAAAATGCAGGTTATAAGCAGGGTCAGGCCCGGCTGGCATCCGGATGGACAATAAGGTTGAGGTAGATAACCCCTCCCTCTAGGAGGTTAAGGAATATCACCATCATTGCCTGGTTATGTTTCGTTCGCGTCATAGTGACAACTTAGGTGGATTGACTATATAGATCTTTTTTTTAGTGGCTTTGCACCTAAAGTACCTATTTTTCAAGACTTTAGGTGTAGAAATCGGACTTTCGGTGCAACCCATACTGTTGGTGCAAAAATTGCACTTTAGGTGCAGAGCTCGTTGTTTAGCGCAGAATTGACTTTAGAGTAAAGCCGGATCACCCATTTTTTCTCATTAAACAGACACGATGCCGAAGGCCACAAGCATACAAGATGAAAATTTCAGGGGGAACCGGCGAGTTCCCGATTTTCATATAAAAAATATTTGGATTTCTCCTTTCTCATCGCCCAGTAAGGTAGGTGCAATAATATCGGATGTTGAAAGGTTCGGTCCATTCCATGAATGATTGTATACGCCTTGATAAACACCTAGTAATCTCTATGTCAATGGCGTGAGCTGTATCTGTTTCGAAAGGTTATAGGCAGTCGTCAGGTCAGTATCATTATACACGAGCACCCTTCCGAGGACGAGTACCTGGTTGTCCGAAATGGCTACCTGTGTCGTTCCCATAGGCAGGTTTCCCTTCCAGTCAGGTCCGCTGATGAGATAGTCCCCCGCCTGAGTACCTGTGGCGCGTTGGCCGACATAGGAGGCGTCTCCCCAGGGGTCGACGAACTCGATGCTGTAGTATCGTCCATCCATATCCGGCACGTGCAGAACCTGCGGCCCTTTGCTCAGATCAAGCACGCCTATCGTGTAGAGCGTGTCGTGGTTTCCACCTGCCAGATTATTATGTGTAGATGGGGAAGCGAGGGTTGTCAGTGTGTAGAGCGTATTGACGGGAATACCGGTGGAATTTGGCGTTGCTCCGTCGCCGTTCTTGACTATCGCATTATCCCACGCGTTGTAAATCAGGTGTGGATAATAGTAGATGTAAAGGGGGATCCCTATTGCCAGTACTATGAGCACTGTCAAGGCGAAAATGCGCAGTTGCTTGTGTTTGATATCTAGCATCAGTCCACTTCCACGACGGGCGGCACCTGGTACGAACCGCTCAGGATTGCCGGGCCCGGCAGGTAAGCTCGCAGCCACAACTTGAAGGTGCCGGCAGGTGCCGGCAGCCAGTTAGATTCATGACCTGCCCGAGCGGCATTCTGGATGTAAATGTCGACAGAACCGTCGGCATTCGGAACGAGGCCGGAGCGGTCGCTGACGCTGTATCGATCTATCGAATTTAGCACAAAATGATTTCTCGCATCACCCAGAGTTAGCGACCAGAATGCATTGTTTGGCGGGAGTTGTCCAGCCGGGAAATGCATGATGTGGTCATGCTCCCCGGACAGCAGGTGACCCGCGCCATCTACGTCCGTAGTCCAGTACATCGCCTCCTGCGGTACGTTTATCGGGCCAGGAAATATTTGGGCGCACGCGGCTCTGAACAGAAAGCCATTGCCGGGCTTGCCGCATCCAAACATTGTGGTCCAGCCGTTGATCTTTTTGGTCTTGATCCTCGCATAAATCTGGGTCGTAACAAACGCCAGCCCAAAACCGATGAGGAAACCCTGAATCACGTCATTACGCACATTTCTTGAAGTGGGATTTAAGATGAACGAATTGATGATGAAATAAACGATTATCACGGCGATGAGTGCCGTAAGAATAGCGTATGTTTTGCTGTTCATAGTGATCCCTTCTGGTTTAGCGGTGTGAGCTGTATTTGTTCTGCGAGGTGATGGGCGGTCGGTAGGTCGTTGTCGCTCTCCACGAGCACTCGACCGATGACCAGTACCGAGCGGTTCGGCGAGGATATCTGTTTCATGCCGCTCGGCACCTGTCCTTTCCAGTTCGGCCCTGTGATGAGGTAGTCGCCGGCTTCGGTCCCCGTGGTGCGTTTGCCGACGTAGGCAAAAATGGTGTTGTTCGACGGGTTCGTGAACTGCACGCTGTAGTAACGGCCATTCATATCCGGAACGTGCAGGACTTGTGATCCTTTACTGAGGTCGAGCCAGCCGACTGTAGGGAGCGTGTCGTGGTTCACGCCAACAGTCATCAAATTCGAGCCCGATGCAGATTGCGAAATAATTGGCTCTGCAAATAATTTTTGGGGCTCCGTATAGAGCGTATTAACGGGGATGGGGCCTTCGCCGAACCCTTTAACGAGGATCGCTCTCTTGTACACGTATAGAATCAGGCTTGGCCATTTGTAGATGAAAAGGAACCATGCCACGACCATGACCGAACTGAATATAAACAGATCTTCGAATATCATTTCGAATTCACCTCCACGACAGGCGGCACCTGGTACGAACCGTTCAAGATTGCCGGGCCCGGCAGATAGGCGCGAAGCCACAACTTAAAGGTGCCTGCGGGCGCCGGCAGCCAGTTGGACTCGTTGCCGGATTGCGGTGAGTTCTGTATGAAAATGTCAACGGACCCATCAGCGTTCGGTGTAAGGTTCGACAATGAACCGACGTTATAGCGGTTTATCGAATTGTTCACCATGTAACTCTGTAAGTCGGTCATTGTCAACGACCAGAAGACATCGTTGGGAGGGAGCCCGCCAGCTGGGAAGTGCAGGATATAGTCATGTGTCCCGTTCAGCTTGCTACCCATGCTGTCCACGGTTGTCGTCCAGTACACTGCCTCCTCTGGCACGTTCGCGGCGGGAAGGACCTGGGCAAACGCTGCTCGTAAGAGAATGTTGTTACCCCATTCACCGTAATTCAGGGTGGTGCTCCAGCCATTGACCGTCGTTTCCATGGTGTGTGCCTTAATGTAAATGAGAGTACCTCCAATGCCGAATGATGCCAGCAGCGCCCCCACGATAATTCCAAGCGCTATCACAGCGATGGTTTTCGTTTTACTCATTAACTCTTACCTCCTTCCGTTGATCGCGAGAAGGGCTTTCGAGACAGCCTGCCGGGATTTCCCAAGGCTCGTTGCGATGGTGATGGTCGGGATGCAGTCGCACCGCAGCTTCCAGAACTCGAACCATTTTTTCATGTAAGCATAGTTGCAAAGTCGACTCACGTGGGTTGACAATATAAAGGTTACTGGTAAAGGTAGCGATGACAGGTGAGTCGGTTCCTGGACTCTTGACTGGTTCGTCATTATAAGGAGATGTGCCGGCAACGGATGCCATTCCGATCCTCAGGCATTCGAGTGGGTGGATACACGGCACTCGCACTTGGCCAGGGTGTGCCGATGCGTTCTCCTGAGCACCGGCCGGCCGGCCCACGACTCAGCGCAACGCCGGGTCAGGGCGCCGGCGAGGGATGAAAAGATGGAGACCATCGTGTTGCCTGCCGGCACGTGGAAAAAGAGGAGCGTGTACGCGTGGCTGGGCAGGAATCTGCTGATATTCCCGAGAAATTGATGCGTTCACGGAAGATTGTGACCAGCCCGAGCACCATACCGACCGGCAGGACGATCCTGATGAAGAAACTCGCCACTTAAAACATACCCCACGCCAGACTTCTGATACGTGATGGCCGGACACATGATATCAGCCCGGCAGTCCTGGCGCCGGTACGTGCCGGGTTCTTCTTAGAAAGGAGTGCTTCCTCATCAATGCAGCGCAACTTTTTTATATCAACTCACTCGTTATCAGCATTTCATGAGAATCAGACTCACCAGTGTTTACGTGAATAACCAGGCTGAGGCGCTGAAGTTTTACACGGAGATCCTTGGCTTTGAAAAAATGGCAGATATAATCGCCGATAACTACCGGTGGCTGACAGTTGTTTCGCCCGAAGACAGGGATGGTACCCAGCTGGTCCTCGAGCCAAACGAAAATCCCGCTGCAAAGGCTTATCAGGAAGATCTTTTCCGGCAGAACATTCCCGCAGCATCCTTCTTTGTGGATGATATCCAGAAAGAGTATGAACGATTGAAAAAACGTGGGGTGAAGTTTACCCTGGAGCCAACAGAGCTACCGGGTACGCCGTCGACCATCGCAATCCTAGATGACACCTGCGGCAACCTGATACAGATCACCCATCTACAGAATTTCTGAATCCCTAAAAGGGATTGAGGGGGCCGTGCTTCTTTGTCCGACGGACCCGGAACCGGATTGGGAATGGGGATCGTTGGTAATTGAGGAGGGGGTGCACCTCGAAAAAAATCAAACAATGAGATTCCTCTTCATTATTTTTATACAGGATGCACGCTATCATCCTGAAATTAGCTTGGAGAATCACGTCATGAAAGAATTGAAAGAAAAATTTAAAACGATAGATGAATACATCAGGACTTTTCCGGCGGAGGTTCAAATAGAACTTGAAAAAATGAAGAAGACCATTCAGGAAGTCGCTCCTGAAGCAACTGAGGCGATCAGATATCAGATGCCCACGTTCAGGCTTAATAATAAAAATCTTGTACACTTCGCCGCATTCAAAAATCATATAGGGTTTTATCCGATTCCTTCCGGGATTGAAGCGTTTAAAAAAGAGTTATCACTTTACAAACAGGGGAAGGGTTCTGTTCAATTCCCGCTGGACAAGCCGGTTCCCTATGAACTTGTGAAAAAGATCGTCACGTTCAGGGTAGCTGAAAATATGAAAGAAAGCAAAAGTGGGTATTGAAGAAGGGTGTTGTTGAAAAATATCAAACGGCCTTTCGGGATTATTCTCGTCGCAGTCCTTGATCATCTCTGGTATGGCAGAGGTCGTGACCGGTATACCTCACCATTTCCCAGGAACACTATCCATCTCGGATTGCATTATCCGTTTACGCAGCTGTCTTCGTCGGTGCCATTTATGCAGTCGGAGACCTATGTCTTCTGATTATGAAGGAGAAGGTAACAATACGATGGGGGTTGACAGGGGATTTGCCTCCAGATAAAAAAACGGGATCAGCCACGAACGTTCGTCAGCTCATATGTGTGATGCCGATACAGCGAGACCATGTGATATAAGAGATACTATGATATTTTCCGAGTCCCGCGATCCCAGGTTTATTACTATACGCCGCGGAGGCACGCTGAGTGATGCCAATCACCACTTGCTTGCACTATGGGCGGCTGAATGCGCTGAGCACGTATGGCCTCTCTTCGAAGCGGCCCAGCCCCTGGATCCGAGGCCCCGCCGTGCAGTGGAGCTGGCTCGGGCGTGGACACGCGGCGAAATCACGATGATGCAAGCACGCTCGGCAGCGGGCTATGCCAATGACGCAGCACGGGAACTGTCCGGAGCTGCGAGACACGCGGCCCACGCCGCCGGCCAGGCCGCAGCAGTCGCCCACGTTGCAGCCCACGAACTCGGTGCCGCCGCCTATGCGATCAAGGCAGCGCAGGTTTCTGCTTCGAAGGGCGAGGGGGAGCAGGCAGGCCGTCAGGAGTGCCGGTGGCAGCGCGAACAACTTCCAGACGAAATTCGGGAGCTTGTACTTGACGATCAACGGTTACGCAACGATGTGTGCTGGCTGATGTTTGATTGCTAGCCTGTTTGCGATGCAACGTTGCCATTCTCTTCTCGGCTGAACAACCGAACCTCACCAGACCGGTTCCTTTTCTGCTATTACGAGTAACACATGGATCCAGAGCAGATCAGAGAGAGACCAGAACGCAAACCCATCAAAACTTGACAACGGTTGTACTGAGATTGTCAAAAATGCACAACGCGGCACGAAATGGAAAGGCTGAAGATCGCCGGGAGAGATCTCAATCGAGTTTGGGTCTGTCAGGTAGAGAGGCGCGATAATTTATTTAAATGAGGAACGTGTCCACCGGCATGAGGTTTGGAATGAGAAAAATTATTGTCCTCACTTTTGTTTCCCTCGATGGAGTCATGCAGGCACCCGGCGGACCAGAGGAAGATCCTTCTGGAGGTTTCAGGTACGGAGGGTGGATGGTCAACTATGGCGACGAGTTTCTGATGCGGGAAATATTGAACCAGATGAGCCGGCCGTACGAAGCACTCCTTGGGAGGAAGACCTATGAGATCTTTGCGTCGTACTGGCCGCATGCCAATCCGAATGAGGAACCTCTTGCCGGGATAATTAACCGCTCGAGAAAATATGTTGTATCGAAGACGCTTCAGAATCCTTCCTGGGAAAATACCATCGTTATCAACGGTGATGTTGTTGCGGAGATAAAGAAACTCAAGGAGATGGATGGTCCGGAGTTACAGGTTTCCGGGAGCAGTAATCTTATCTAGACGCTGTTGAAGCACGATCTGATCGATGAGTTCTGGCTGAAGATCTTCCCGGTCACCCTTGGCGCCGGCAAAAGATTATTTGGTGAAGGTACTCTTCCAGAAGCCTTCACGTTGCAAAAATGTGAAGTTTCCCCAAAAGGGGTCATCATTGCATCCTATTTACGTGACGGGGAGATCAAAACGGGTTCATTCGCTTCATAAGTTCGATCGATATCTCAAAAATATTATGGCCAGGCTTGAGATTACGCCCCGCTCACCACTTTATCCCAGCTCACAGGACGACCTTCGCCGTTCAGAAACGGCAGAGCGGTGTCGACCAGCTGCGGGGCGATGCCCATTTCGTAGTGCGTCAGGTTCGGTATGATCGCCAGCCGGTTCTGCGACATGTACTCGCGCTGCCAGCCGGCGTCTTTCAGTCCGCCGCCGAGCAGCTGGTAGAACTTCACTGCATGCTCCAGACGGATCATGTCACTGTCGCCGTAGATGAGCATCACCGGCATGGTGAGATTTTTGACGTCCGCCGACCAGTCGTACGACGTGCGCATGTACGCTCCCATCCTGTCCAGCAGCTTCGGAAACTCATCAGGGTGCGGCGCTATTGCCAGGTACGACCTGTACATCGGCGTCTCCTTCATCTGCTCTGCCATAGCGGAGCCGACTGCAGCCTGCTGCGGCACCATCTCGGCATAGAACCCATCCTGCGCAAACGGGCAGGAGGCGAGCACCAAGCGGCGGACCATCTCCGGATGCTGAACGGCGAATCGGAACGCGACGCCGGCGCCCATCGAGTAGCCGAGTACGTCGACCATTTCGTAGCCGAGCTGCTCCAGCAGGCCGGCCATGTCGTTTCCCATGTCGACCAGGCTGATCTCGCGATCGCCCAGCTCGGTCCGGCCATGGCCCTGCAGATCAACGCCGATCACCTGCCGGTGCTGTGCGAGCCGGGTCAGGTTGGGACCGAACATCTCGATCTGGCCGAGGCCACCGTGAAGCAGCAACAGCGGCTCGCCGGTGCCGTAGATCGCATAGTAGTAACTGATTCCGTTGACCGCGGCATGGCCGCTCTTTGTGGGTTCGGGCGTTGTTGGTTGCATGGCTGGCTTCTCCTGCGCTGCCTGAAACGATTGGTGGGGCCACACAGCTGGTGGCAACCGTCGTACTCTGCAATCAGCGCTGAACGGACAGTGTGAGTCTATTATCTCAAATAATTTGTGATGCGCCCGATGGCGGTTGGGGCCGCATTGTTCCGGCATCATACTGAGCAAGATAGGGGCCCTCCCCTCAAATCAGTGTAGCCGTGAGGAACCGGGACCCGATTGTGAGAAGAGGCCGCCGGCAACTGCCGGAACCCGCACCTGATTACGGGTCCGGAAGGTTGGGTCGGTTGCAAGGGGCGGAACCGGAAAAGATGCCGGATGAAAAAAATTAGAGGAATATCTTTAATGGATCAGGACGTTAGATAAATAAACAGTCAAACAGTCTATTAATTTTAAACCTACAAGTTGTCATGATGGTTGAGGCAAGGGAATGAAAAAGAACCAGTCCAGTGCATCGGCGATGGGTGTCGCAGCGTTTCGCGCGATCGAAGCGACAAGGCCGGAGGCAGAACGGATCTGCTATGATCCCTACGCCCGGGCATTCGTACCTGGAATTGTGTATTTTTTTATGAAACATCTGTTCGTTGACACCGGATTGTACGAACGAATGGCCCGGGGGTCGATGGCATTTATTATTCTCAGGGAGAGGTACTTCGATGATTTCCTCCGGGCATGCCTGAGCGAAGGGCTCGACCAGGTCGTCATCCTGGGTGTCGGGTTCGACACGCGTGCGTACCGTATTCCTGGTATTGGGAAGACACGTGTTTTCGAGATCGATCACCCCGCCACTCAGGAGGTCAAGCTTAAAAAATTAAATAAGATCATTGATCCTCTTCCCGGCCACGTTACCTTTGTCCCCGTGGATTTTAATACGCAAAACCTCGGCGAGCGACTGCAGAGCAGCGGCTATAATGAGAAAGGCAGGACGCTGTTTATCTGGCAGGGAGTGACCTATTTCCTAACGGCCGAAGCCGTTGACCACACACTCGGTTTCATTGCGAACCATTCAGGTCCTGGCAGTGCCGTGATCTTCGACTATTTCTATAAAGAGGTCCTGCACGACCCGAACCGGAAAGAAGGGAAGAACCTGCGGCGGGCGGCGAAGATGACCGGTGAGGAATACCTGTTCGGGATCGACCGCAGCCAAGTCGGGGCTTTCCTTAACCAGCGCGGTTTCTGCGATGTGCGCAACGTTACACTTGAAGATCTCAGGCGGCGGTATTTCACCGGTCCGAATGCCGGGCGTGTGGTACCTGATGGTATTGCAATTGTATCGGCACGGGTGAATAAAGACGGAGATACGTCATGCGCATTGTAGTTTTTTCATCGATCAACCAATGGGGCGCTAAAAATGGAAACGGAAAAGATTCAACTGAAGAAAGAGAACGAAACGTACCTTATCACGCTGTACGGCAAGGCGCTGGACAGCCGCACGAAGAACCCGATCCTGAACGATACGTTTGCAGACGCTGTGATCCGCAAAATAGACTTTGATTTTGAAAAACTGAAGACCCCGAAAGGCGCAGAAGTCTCCCTCCCCGTGAGGGCCAAGCACTTTGATGGATGGACCCGGGAGTTCCTCGCTGCCCACCCCGACTCGATCGTACTGAACCTTGGATGCGGTCTGGACAGCCGGGTCTTCCGGATCGATCCTCCGGCCGGCATCCGCTGGTACGATGTCGACCTGCCCGATGTGATCGAGCTGCGAAGGCACCTGTACCCGGAATGCCACGACTGCTTCCTTATCGGCTCGTCTGTCACCGACCCGGGATGGCTGGATAGTATTCCGGGAGACAGACCCGTCATCGTCGTCGCCGAGGGACTGTTGCAATACCTGACAGAACAGGACGTGATTGCGCTCTTCTCCAGGATCACCGGAAAATTCCCGAAGGGCCAGATTATTTTCGACGCGTACAGTCTGAACATGATACGGTTCGTCATGCTCCTCGCCGCTGCCAGAAGGTCCCGCCCCTCCCTCCTCTGGGGGATGGGCGATCCCCGGAAGTTAGAGACGGCCGTTCCCCGCCTCAGGCTGGTTACCGAGATCTCGTTTTTAACCATGCCCGAACTCGTCGAACGGCTATCGCCTTCACGGGCCAGGAGAGCGATGTCCCGGCTCATGGGCCCGTTCGTGAAGAAGATGGTGCGGCACTTCCGTTATGAATTCTGACGTTTTTTTAGTTTAGAAAGGAGAGAAACATGGCACGACTTGTCAAGGAAGAAGAATATACCGCAAAACGGAACGAGATTCTCGACGCCGCACTGGCCCTGATCTACTCCAAGGGGTATGAGCAGATGGCGATCCAGGACATCCTGGACCAGCTGAAAATCTCCCGGGGGGCATTCTATCACTACTTCGATTCGAAGCAGTCCCTTCTCGAAGATCTGATCGACCGCATGGCAAAAGAGACGGAACAGTCGTTACTCTCCATCGTTCAGGACCCGGACCTGTTGGCGCTCGAGAAGTTCCGGAGGTATTTTGAACTATCCACACGCTGGAAGACGAGCCAGAAGACGCTGATAGGGAGTCTCCTGCGGATGTGGTATGCCGATGGAAACGCCCTGTTCCGGCAGAAGATGACGGCAAAATCGATCAGGTACATCTCCAGGATTTATGAGTCGATTATCCGGGAAGGCGTAGAGGAACGGGTTTTCACCACTGAGTTCCCAGAGCAGGTTGCCGTTATCGTCGCACAGGTCACCCTGAGTATCTCGGATGCCGTCATCGAGGTTTTACGTTCTCAAGAACCTGACAGAGATCCCATCCAGAAGGCAGGTATGATCATGGACGCGTATACCGATTCAGTCGAACGTATCCTCGGGGCTCCGTCCGGTTCCCTCAAGGTCTTCGAACCGGGAGCGCTCGAAGAACTGTTCACCGCAATCCGCCAGGAATCCGTGCCAGGTAACCCGGGCCGGAAAGGGTCGAAGAAGAGCCCGGAATGATGGCTGAAAAGGAGGTCGTCGAGATGTCAAACTCAGGAAAAGAGAATAATAAACTCGCTCTTCAGGAGAGGGAACCAGAGATAACAATGACGAGGACGATGGTTGCGGCGCTCGCGGGCATGGCCGGGTCGATGCTTTTTGCAGGTGCCTTCACGATAGAGGGCTGGTTTCATCCCGGTTACAACCCGCTCAGCATGTACGTCAGCGTATTGTCACTCGGCCCTTCCGGCTGGATCCAGATGGGAAATTTCGTCATTTCGGGATCGCTGCTCTTGATCTTTGCATGGGGCATCGCGCCAGAGTTTCCCACAGGCAAGGCATCGAAGACCGGCGCCCTGCTCCTCGGGATCATCGCGGTCTGTCTTCTCTTCTCAGGTCCTTTCGTGATGGACCCCATGGGCACTCTCCGCGGCACCGAAAGCCTGCATGGGATGGTCCACGGTCTTCTCGGAGGGATTGTATTTATTTGCATGGCCGTCAGTTGTTTCGTATTCCTGCGCTGCTTCCGTGAAGATCCGAAGTGGCAATGGTTCCGGGGTCCGACCCTTGCTGCGGGAGCGATAATCGCTGCATCGGTCATCCTGCTGACCCTCGTCACCAAGCTGCCGCTCGCGCCGGAAATTTTCGAGCCCTGGCTCGGCCTTATCCAGCGGGGAATCATTATTCCGTTCATGATCTGGCTGTTCGTTTTTGCGCTGGGACTGTACCGGCAAAAAAGAGTGGAGACCGCGGGACGAAATCGGAAGGTGTCCGGTAACGGAATGAATCGTTGAAGGACTATTCTGAGTTTTGTGATGCGTTCAAGTCGGGAATTCCAATGCATTCATCTGCGAAGTGCCCGTGGCTGGCTCACCCCAACCTCCTATGAGGATGGTGCAATCCGGAACCAGATGTCGGTCCTGCCACCGGGTGATTCCTCCATCCGGACCTTCTCAAGCCGGATATCTTCGTCCTCCAAATGTTCAAACAACCGGAGCCCCCTGCCAAACAGGACCGGCATGATCCCGATCTGCACCTCATCGCAAAGTCTCTCCCGCAGGCACTGCTGGAAGGTGCTGGCACCCCCTATCACCGTCGCGTTCCTCGTGCCAGCGGCAGCTTTCGCTCTGGTCATCGCACTCCTGATCCCGTCTGTGACAAATATGACCTTCAGGTTATCGTTCTCCTTTGGCATCTTTTTTGGAGGAACGTGGGTGAGAACAAAGATCGGGGTCTGGAATTCGTAGGTGTCCGCAAACGTATCCGGGTCTCCCATCGCGTACGCGTTCCTGCCCATGACGACTGCACCGGTCGTCCTGATCGCGTCCCTGAGCATCTTCGTCTTTCCCAGCTCCGCGAGATCGGGATACAGTCGGTCCACCCTTCCGTCACGGTCATTCACGAAACCGTCGAGGGATATGGTCATGCCGAGAATAACTTTCCCCATGGTTTCGCTCTTCTGGCCGTTCTATTTCATAAAGGGTCCCCAGAATAAAACATAGTAGATTGTTGAACTCCGGGACCGATAGAGCCCATCGGCACAAGCTTCCATCTCCCGGGGAAATGTGAAGGAGAACTTCGATCCGAGGAAAGCACTTTGATGCAACACAACAGTTATTATCGCATTTTAGAGATAGGGTAATAAAGATATCAGTGATAATTCTGAATAAGCAATCAGTTTTGATGTGTATGCAGGACCCGATTGTCCCTGATCTCCTCACAGATTATGACTCAGATATGTAATATATGATTCAGAATAATGGCCAATTATTCGATAAAAAAAGGGCCACATATGGGCCAAAGTAGCAAGCGAGGATAATTTTACGGTGTGACTCCCAGGGCCATCTGAATCAGATAAGTGACATGTGACTCAGTTCTACACCCGAGCACCCACTCGACATCCGGAACAACAACAGCGCCCCAGAGGGTACGGTTGAAGATCTGACCGGCCGGCCCATTTATCTTTGACGCCTACGGCCGGCAGATGAAGTGGTTTGTCATGCACCTGCCCGGTGCCAGAAAGTCCGGCGTCTCCCTTCTCTGGGGCATCAATGATCTCCGGGAACTGGTATTATAACAATTCAAGGAATTTTTCAATGGTAAGATCCGCATCCATGATGATGATCCGTAATGTACCACGGGCAATCTCCGGGTGATTGGGAACGGTCAGCGGGCGTCTGACCGGGTGCCGGAGATGGATATGACTTCCTTTCTGGTCATTGATCGTGTAACCCAGTTTGACGAGGGCTTTTATCACATCCTTGCCGGAAAGGATGGGGAGTTTGCCCGTCATATATCGACAGCTACAAATGATTCCTTCACACCCGGACGATGATAGAGGGGAATACCATCGCGGGCGAGTGCGCTGAGGTGCAGTTCAATTGCTTCGGCAATATTTTTCTTTGCCTCTTCCTCGGTCTTTCCCTGGGATACACAGCCCGGGAGTGCGGGTACGGTGACGATGAACCAGCCGTCCTCATCCTGTTCCAGCGTAATTTTAAAATCCATAGTTACTCCCCGATTGCAGTACAGATATTCTATTCCGATATTTAAGATGGTTGATACCTTCAACACAGGTGAATCCCTGTGGTAAGAGGACAAAACTTCACCTCTTGGAGAAGGCCAGCCCCACGAACTCAGCGAACACGCCGGGTCGGGGCACTGATCCTGCCGGCGCCGGCATGGTCTCAGGCGCAGGTCAGGCCGGGTCAGCGTTCCGATTCAGATGGCGGTCATCTCGGGAGAGAATAGAACGACCGGGGGTCCTCCACCCGGGATGTCGACGCCTCGCTTCAGCAGGGGGAGGAGGCCGGCGTCGGGGGGGAATGAAAAGATGGGGAGCATCACGTTGCCTGCCGGCAGGTTGTTCATGACGCCAGCCATCATTGATACCATCTCACCTTTGGGCTAAATAGAACTCTGTGTTGAAAGGTAGGGTTTAGGTTTTGCTGAAGGGAGGGTGGATGATAATACTAAATTCCTCTTTATGGTCTCAATAACCTCAGATTATTATTCATCGTATCTTGACGATATTATTATACTGAGGACCTCAATGGCACAATCTCAACTTAATACTAAACTCGACATCACCGTCCTTGAGAGCTGGCTCTGGGAGGCGGCCTGCAAAATCCGTGGGGAGATCGATGCCCCGAAATACAAGGATTATATTCTGCCGCTCATTTTTCTGAAGCGATTGTCCGATGTTTTTGATGACGAAGCGAAAAAGATGGAGAGGACCTACGGTAATCGTGATCTTGTGGAAAAAATCCTTGCAGAGGATCACCAGCTTGTCCGTTTTTACCTGCCACCGGAATCCCGTTGGGATGCGATAGCCCAGAAAAGTACAGGGCTCGGAGAACTGCTTACAGATGCGATGCGATCCATCGCCCGCGAGAATCCCAAACTCCAGGGCTCGATTGATATTGTGGATTTTAACGCTACGGCAGCAGGGCAGCGGATCATACCCGATGACTCACTCAGAACGCTGATAGGAGTCATGGGAAAATACCGGCTTGGCCTTGCAGACGTCGAGCCGGACATCATCGGCCATGCGTACGAATATCTGCTTCGGAAATTTGCGGAAGGGTCCGGGCAGAGTGCCGGCGAGTTCTATACCCCGCGTGAGGTCGCCCTCCTCATGGCACGGATCCTCGATCCAAAACCAGGTGAAGAAGTCTATGATCCGTGCTGCGGGTCTGGGGGACTGCTGATCAAGTGTGCGATGTACTTCCGGGAGCGGTATCACAACGATCCGGAAGTCGCCCCGCTTCAGTTCTGCGGACAGGAGAACCAGCACTCCACGTTTGCAATGGCGAAGATGAACACGTTCATCCATGATATGGAGGCACAGATCGCTCTTCAGGATACGATGAGGTTTCCTCAGTTCCTGAACAGGGACGGTTCACTCCGGCTATTCGACATCGTAACGGCCAACCCGATGTGGAACCAGGATTTCGAACAGAAGATCTACGAGACCGACACCTATAACCGGTTCACGATTGGCTACCCGCCGTCAAGCAGCGCAGACTGGGGATGGATTCAGCACATGTTCGCCTCGCTCAAGAAGAACGGGCGGATGGCCGTTGTGCTGGACACCGGAGCGGTATCGCGGGGTAGTGGAAATACAGGGAAGAACCGGGAACGGGACATCAGGAAAAATTTTGCCGAGCACGACCTTGTTGAAGCGGTCATCCTGCTGCCGGAGAACCTGTTCTATAACACAACGGCACCGGGCATCATTCTCGTCATTAACCAGGGGAAACTGCACAAAGGCGAGATCCTGCTGGTCAATGCCTCAAAACTCTTCCAGAAGGGACGGCCTAAGAACTTCATACCTGATGAGTGTATAGCACAGGTTGCCGGAATTTTCCGGGACTGGAAAGCTGTAGACGAGATCAGCACGATTGTTTCTGCCATTGATATTGCAAAGAATGATTTCAACCTGAGCCCGTCCCGGTACGTTGCGCAGAACGGTAAAGACGAGACGCTCCCCCTGGAGGATGCGGTGGTGCTGTTGCGGGAAGCCGAGGAGGAGCGGCAGGAAGCGGATGAACAGTTGAAGGAAGTGCTGGCGGGGCTGGGGTTAAAAAAATAGTTTGAACAAGGTGTTTGAAGAGTCCATCGTTTTTGCTACAGAAATGCAACGGGATATGGATAATACCGATGTCCGAACATCAGTGTGACAAAGAAGCGATTTTACATCATTTCCTTGCGGAACATCCTGAACTTCTGCTACCAGATTATCTCAGGGTCATCGGCATTTTGGGAAAAACACAACGAACCATAAAGAGAGATTACAATAACCTCGAATGTCGATATTTGTATGAGTTGACTGAATGCCTGATCAAAACGATACCCTGATTAATCTCTCATTTTCAATGCACTCTGGCCCAGGCACTTTATCTCTTCTTCTCGGCTCTGGGATATCACAGGGTGCTGGAATTCCTACGGGTTGGGATATCGTTCTTGATCTCATACAGAAACTAGCGACTCTTGAAGGCGAGCCCAATATCGAAAATCCAGAACAATGGTTTAAAGAGAAATATCATGAAGACCCAAAATATTCATTCCTGATTGAAAGGATTGCACCAACGAAAACCGATCGAAGGAATTTATTAAAAAAATATATTGAGCCAAACGAAGAAGAGCGAGAGCAGGGTAAGAAAGTCCCCACTCACTCCCATAAAGCAATTGCACAACTCGTAAAAATTGGTGCTGTTCGTGTCATTCTGACAACAAATATTGATCAATTACTCGAAACCGCATTGAAGGACATAGGAGTCACACCAATCGTTATTTTTAACGAGGATTCGCTTGAAGGAGCGATGCCTTATGTCCATTCAGAGTGTACAATCATTAAGCTCCATGGCGATTATCTGGACACCAGAATTAAAAATACTCCAGAAGAACTCGCCCAATACAGTGAGAAAATGAATGCCTTTCTCGATAGAATTTTTGAGGAATTTGGTCTGGTTATCTGCGGCTGGTCAGCAAAATGGGATATCGCTTTGCGAGATGCACTTGATCGAAGACATAATTGGCGATTCTCTACATATTGGGCACACCGGCGAGATTTGAGCATCGATGCTTCGAACTTGAAAAATCATCTTCATGCAATTCCAATACAAATCGAAAATGCAGACAAATTTTTCCAAAAACTTTCGGAAAATATCGAGGCATTAACGACATTTGAACGTCCTCATCCTCTTTCTGTTCCGTTAGCAATTGCCCTTGTAAAAAAATTTGTTTCTGAGGATAAGTATCGCGTTCAGCTTCATGACTTAATCCAACAGGAAATGAATAAATTATGTCGGGAACTCAACTCTGATCGATTTAAAACAGAGGGGCTCACGATTACTAATGAAAATTTTAAAGTTGAATTTCAGAAGCGAATTCGGGAATATGAAGAAATATTACCAAAGATTATTGGAATTTTTAGCACTGCGACGTATTTCGACAATGGCAATACCCAAAAAATCATTTCCAAGAATATCGAAAGGCTGGCACAACGACCTCATGAAAATGGCCAGTTTATAGATCTCCAACGATATCCTGCTCTCCTATTATTGTATTCAATCGGAGTTACCTCAATAGAATCTGAAAATTATGAGACTCTTGCAGCACTTCTGCTGACTAAAAAATATAACGATTATGGAAGAACAGAATCAATTCCAAAAATTCTGAATGTGTGGGAGATCTTCTCCAATTGCCCAAATAAATGGATTCCACAGGATAATGTGAATAATTCTGAAACTCTTTCAAGTGACTATTTACTAAATGAATTACACAAACCCTTGAGTCATCTAATTCCCGACTACCACCAGTTTGAAAGATCATTCAACATCTTCGAGTACATTTTAGGGTTGGTTTATCTTGATTTAGAAAACCCTGTTTTACCGAATGGACAACGTTGGGTTCCCATAGGAAGATTCAGTTGGTGCTATAATCGAACGTATAAATATTCAAAAATCCCAACCCCGATTGATGATTTTCTCCAAAAAGGAATTGCTGAAGAGAAAAATTGGGGATTTTTAAAAGCAGGTTTTTTTAATGGATCTCCTGAAAGATTTGATGAATGCAAAACTGCGTTTGATAACTATTTAGGGCAAGTCAGATCTAAATTGCAATAATCAATACATTTTTTGAAAAAAATGATCGACTCAAACAAGGTTTAGGAAGGCTATCAAGTGACGAATTTAGGAGTATTTCCGGAAACGTGGCAAATAAAAAAAATTGGGGATTTATTCAACGTACAGCAAGGGATATCAATGTCCCCGGCACGGAGGAATGGACCAAACAAACACCCATTTCTCAGAACCCTGAACGTTTTTTGGAGTGGTATTGATTTAAAGACACTCGATTATATGGATCTTTCAGAGAAGGAGATTGGAAAACTGAATTTATTACCTGGGGATCTTTTAGTCTGCGAAGGTGGAGATATCGGAAGGAGTGCGATTTGGCGAGGTGAACTCGAATCCTGTGGTTATCAGAATCACATCCATCGATTACGTGTTAAGAATTGTGATGTATATCCGGAATTTGTAGTGTTCTGGATGCAGGCAGCGATAAAAATTCTTGGATTTTATCAAGACGAAGGGAACAAAACAACGATTCCAAATCTTTCACAATCCCGTCTGAAAAATTTCGATATCCCCCACTCCCCGAACAACACGCCATCGCCACCACCCTCCACACCGTGCAGGAAGCAAAAGAGAAGACCGATGCCGTGATCGCGGCGACGAAAGCGCTTAAGGCGGCGATGATGAAGCACCTGTTCACGTACGGTCCGGTGCGACTGGAGGATGCGGAGCGAGTAACGCTTAAGGACACAGATATCGGATGTTACCCAGAAAGATGGAGAGAGGGACGCTTTGATGAATTCATTTTGCTTCAAAGAGGTTATGACATAACAAAGGATGAACAACATGACGGGATTGTTCCGGTTGTTTCATCTTCAGGTATTAAAAGTTTTCACAATGAATCTCGTGCAAATGGTCCTGGTGTGGTAATAGGACGAAAAGGAACACTTGGAAAGGTCTTTTACGTTGATTGTCCTTATTGGCCACACGATACATCACTTTGGGTGAAGGACTTCAAAGGGAATAATCCAAAATTTGTTTATTATTTACTTACAACGCTGAATCTGAAATCACTAGATACAGGAACGTCGAACCCGACACTCAATAGAAATTATGTGCATGCTTTGAAAATTGCCATGCCTAATATAGAGGATCAAAAAATTATTGTTGAAATCCTCTCCTCAATCGACAAAAAAACCGCCACCGAACAATCTCGCAAAGAAGCACTCGAAATCCTGTTCGCATCGCTTCTGCATGATCTCATGACCGTGAAGATACGGGTTAAGAATATCGCTTGATACGTACAATTAGACATTTAGCATGACACTCTGGATGGTTCGCAGTGGCCGGTATGGTGAACGGGAAGATTTTGCCCTTGAAAATAAAGTCGCCGTCATCGGCTGGAATGAATTGCCGGACCTCTCAAAGATCGAGACCCGGGAACAACTGCGAGCACTCCTTGAAAAAACCTATCCAGACGATAAACCCAAGACTCTCATCAACTGGGAAAGCCAGATCTGGCGCTTTCTGCATGACATAGCGATCGGGGATCTGATCGCAATGCCCCTGAAGGGCAGGTCTTCTATTGCATTCGGAAAGATTACTGGACCTTACAGTTATCAAAAGAATTTTCCAGAGAATGCACGCCACAGTCGCAAGATTGAATGGAAAAGAGAGATTCCCCGCGACAGGTTCGATCAGGATCTCCTCTATTCGCTCGGCGCATTCATGACCGTATGCCGGATTCAGCGGAACAATGCCGAAGAACGAATTCTGGAATTATTGGAAGGAAAGACTCCATCAGGGAAAATAAAGGCAGGAGAACAAAAACCCCCAGAAGCCGAGGGGGATGTTGAGCTTGTTCTCAATATTGAGGAGATGGCAACAGACCAGCTCCGGGAACTGATCAGCAGGAAATTCCGGGGCCATGATTTAACCCGGCTCGTCGGCGCTATTCTTGAGGCCCAGGGATACACAATAAGTATCGCGAAACCCGGCGCAGACGGGGGTGTCGACATCATTGCAGGAAAAGGTGCGCTGGGGTTTGATCATCCCCGTCTGGTTGTTCAGGTCAAGTCCAGCGACAGTCCGTGTGATGTGAAGATTGTACGGGAACTGCAGGGGGTAATGAAAAATTTCCAGGCTGAACATGGCTTGCTGGTATCATGGGGTGGCTACAGCGGGGCGGTGCCAAAAGAGACGGCAACCAAATTTTTCGAGATCAGACTCTGGAATGCGGATGATCTCATCCAGATGATCCAGACCAACTATGATAAAATTCCTGATGAAATCAAAGCGGATCTGCCATTAAAGCGGATCTGGATCCTTGTTCCGGAAGAGGAGTGAGACATGACACTCGGCGGCGAACGGGGGTCGGTGCAGAATCCGTTCATCGACTATGCAGAATCCAAAAAATGGGAATATGTCCCGAAGGACCGGGCCACAGCAATACGGGGCGGCACCACCGGCATCTTGTTCAAAGAGATCTTCATCGAACAGATCTGCCGGCTCAACGACTCCTTCATGACCCGTGAGCTCGCCACCGAACTCATAAAACGGATCGGGCGCATCCCTCCCACCATCGAAGGAAACCTCGTGGCATGGGAATATCTCAAAGGAATAAAAACAATCTTTGTCCCTGCAGAGAAACGGGAACGCAATGTCCAGTTCATCGACACCAAGGATATCGAGAACAACACCTTCCATGTCACAGACGAGTTTTCGTTCACCAACGGTTCTAAGACGATCCACGAGGATGTCGTCTTCCTCGTCAACGGGATCCCGGTCTTCTTTGTCGAGGCAAAGGCAGCCCACAAGAAGGAGGGGATCGCGGAAGCCCTCGACCAGATCCGACGTTACCACCGCGAATGCCCCGAACTGCTCGCCATCCTCCAGATCTACGCCCTCACCCACATCATCCGGTATTATTACAGTGCCACCTGGAATACCTCAAAGAAGACACTCTTCAACTGGAAGGATGAAGCCGGCGGGAATTTCGAGACACTGGTCAAGACCTTCTGTGACCGGAAACGGTTCCTCACCCTGCTCAGCGACGGGATTCTTTTCACCAGACAGGATGAGGAGTTAAAGAAAGTCATTCTCCGCCAGCACCAGATGCGGGCCGTCGACAAGCTGCTCGGACGGGCACAGGATGCCTGGAAGAAACGCGGCCTTGTCTGGCACACGCAGGGATCGGGCAAGACCTACACGATGATCGTAGCGGCACAGAAGATACTCGGTGAACCGGTCTTTGGGAACCCGACCGTGATCATGCTCGTGGACCGGAACGAGCTCGAAACCCAGCTCTTCGGTAACCTCACCTCTGCCGGCATTGGAAATGTCGAAGTCGCAGGGAGCAAAAAGGATCTGCGAGAACTCCTCGCAGCTGATCACCGGGGCCTCATCGTCTCAATGATCCATAAGTTTGAGGGGATGCCGGAAGAGATCAATACCCGGGACACGATCTTCATCCTCGTGGACGAAGCCCATCGCACCACCACCGGCACACTCGGTAACTACCTCATGGGTGCACTCCCGAATGCCACCTACATCGGGTTCACCGGCACCCCCATCGACAGGACCGCATACGGACAGGGGACCTTCATCACGTTCGGGCGAGACGACCCACCATACGGTTACCTCGACAAGTACAGTATCGCAGAGTCCATCAGTGACGGGACCACCGTCCCGCTCCACTACACCCTCGCTCCCAACGATCTGCTCGTCGACCGTCAGACCCTCGAACAGGAATTCCTTGACCTGGCCGAGACGGAAGGTATCAGCGATGTCACGGAGCTCAACAAAGTCCTTGAAAAAGCGGTCAACCTCCGAAATATGATGAAGAGTCCGGAACGGGTGCCGAAAGTGGCGCAGTTCGTGGCAGATCACTTCCGGAACAATGTGGAGCCCATGGGATACAAGGCGTTTTTTGTCGCTGTCGACCGGGAGGCCTGTGCACTCTACAAAAAGGAACTCGACAAACATCTCCCCCTGCAGTACTCGGAAGTCATCTACAGTCCAAATCCCAAGGATGATGACAATCTCCGAGCGTATTATCATACTGATGAGGATGAAAAACGCATCCGTAAGGCGTTCCGGAGCCCGGAAAAAGACCCGAAGATCCTCATTGTTACGGAAAAACTCCTCACAGGGTTTGATGCCCCCGTTCTCTACTGTATGTATCTCGACAAACCGATGCGGGATCATGTCCTCCTGCAGGCAATTGCCCGCGTGAACAGGCCGTTTGAAGATGAAGAAGGACGCAAAAAACCTTCTGGGTTCGTACTCGATATTGTCGGGATCTTCAATAACCTCAAAAAAGCGCTCGCCTTTGATTCCAGTGATATCGAAGGTATCATCGATGATCTGGACGTTCTTAAAAAACAGTTCACCCGGCTGATGGGACAGGAAGCACAACAGTATCTCGGGCTTGCCAGAGGAAAGAAACGCGACAAGGCAGTCGAAGCCGTGCTTGAATATTTCCTGAACGAAGAAATCCGCCAAACATTCTACGCATTCTTCCACGAACTCTCGGATATCTACGAAATCCTCTCCCCCGATGCGTTCCTGAGACCGTACCTCGACGATGTGGACAAACTAGCGAAAATGTACCGCATGGTCCGGGAAAATTTTGATCCCGGTATCTCAGTTGACCGGGAGTTCTCCCGCAAGGTGGCTCGACTCGTACAGGACCATACCGTCAGCAGCGAGATCGGGAACCCAGGCGGAATCTATGAGATTAACGACAAGGTTATCTGGTATATCAATGAGCAACCGGATTCAGACATCGAAAAGGTCTTCAATCTAACCAAAGGGATTTCTCATCTCGTACAGAAACAAGCAGAAGAATCTCCTTACCTCATCTCCATTGGTGAAAAGGCGGATGCGGTGATCCAACTCTACAAGGACCGCCAGAATACTACGCAGGAAACCCTCGCTGAACTCAAGACGATCATTGAAGAGATCAACGCAGCTCGTCTCGAACAGGAGAAGCGTAATATCCCCATGGCAGAATTCTCCATCTTCTGGCTTCTCAACAAAGCTGGTGTTAGCGATCCGGAAACGAAAGCCCATGAAATGAAGAATATTCTGAACCACTATCCCCACTGGAGAATCAGCGAACAACAGGCTCGCGATGTGAAACAGGAATTGTATTCGATAATTCTGCATTCCGAAACCCGTGACATCAAAGAGATCAAAAAGATCATTGACCAGATCATGAAAGTTCTCAATCGGGTAGTTACATGATCTCACCAGAATCCTTCAAACAATTGGTTGGTGAATGGGCGAAAATCTGCAATGTCGAAATAAAAGAGATCCACCTGCGCAAAATGAAAAATAAGTGGGCGAGCTGTTCAAGCAGAGGCAGATTAACATTCGACCCGGCAATTTTACAACAATCCAAAGACGAACGGAAAAAGATCATTGTCCATGAACTGCTTCACCTGAAATATCCCAATCACGGCAAGATGTTCCGGGCGCTGTTGAATGCATATACTGCTGACAAAGAAATTGATTAAAAAATCTATTCATTCTAAAATACTCCCCCACTTTAACTACTCCTGATGTAATTTTAAGAACCACCGCCCGGCCTATGCCCTGAATGGAGGATGAAGAATCAGCCCCCAACCTCAACTACACGAGCCCATGGTCCTGAAATGTGCAACGCATCACTGCCGGCACGTTCGGGATCTCCCGGCAGGTGCTGCACGAGTCCAGATCGATTGGTGGTGACTCTGGATGTAACTGATAATTCACTTCAGAAAATCTGAATGAAATTCGTTGAGCAATTGCCCCCCCGCATTGCAAATATTCTACCTATTGAAAGTATTTCCATTACCAGTTGCTTCTTGGGTCACCGAAAAATTAGTACGGAATGTCAGGAATTTACTGCGGAAAGACAGATTATGGCAAGTTCTGTAAGAAATTGTAATACAAGAAAAATTTCATTTTAAAACGATTAAGTGGTTAAAATTGTGCCATTTTTCTTAAATAAAGTGAAATATAAACGATATTCGTAACCAACTTTGACATGTTTGATATTCCAAGTAATTTTATCTTTATGAAAAACAGGGATTTCGTTATTTTTTCCTCCCTCGTTTTCCGTAAGCCACATTCTTTCCATTGATTCATCCACAATTTGGTAAATATACGGCTCAGATCCATTACGATCTATGCATTTACTTAGTTCATATGTGTCTTTAATTGGTCCATCTAATCTAATTTCAAAAATTATCTCATTTATTACTCGCCGGGAAGTTATTGCAGTGTAATCACAATTACCTTCTATTGCCGCGCTAAAGGCTTTTGTTTTATATTCTGTTGAAAACGATCCTTCCTTTTCTGGAGCTAGATCTATTGGAAAACAGAATCTTAATTTCTTTGAAATTATCTCATTAGAAGGCTTTTCAATTACATCATATAAGCTAGCTCTCGAAGACTGTTCAGTAATTTTATCAAAATCTTTTCCATCTTTTGTAAATTTAATTTTCGAAAATTCCGGAACGTCCACCTTTGAGATTTGTTCAATCCGATATTCAGGATAGTTTTGGTTTTTCATATCATTCTTTATTGTTCTCTCCACGATTGTTGTGGATTCATGGGTTGTTATTGAATTATTATCAAAAATAATTATTTTTTTAAATAATAGAGTTCTAACATCTTTTGGAAGTTTTGTATTTTCATCCTTAATATTTTGAATTATTTTCCATTCTATGAAATAGTCAATTAACCATAAAAATGCTAAAAATGTCGAAATTATTATTATAATGGCTATAATCAACTCAATTGCTAAATATTGCTTATTCACAGATTCGGTAGTAGAAATACCACTAAGTAGAGAATTTATCAAATACCCGATAGAAATTGAAGCGACTACCGAAACTACGCTTCGATATTTTTTGAATATTTCTAAAATATCAACCATGAGAAATTAAAAAGAAATAAAATTAATTTTCATCATTATCTTCAAAGACCATGCCCACAACAACTCCTTCCTCACTCTCTTGCATAATAATATATATAATTTGTTTAATGTCCAAAAATTTTTTATGCGAGGGAAGGGATTCGAACCCTTGAACTCCTTCGAGGCTGGATCTTAAGTCCAGCGCCTTTGGCCGGGCTTGGCTACCCTCGCGCCTAACAATCTTGGTTGTAAAGATAGTAAAACTCTTTGACGGTTCAGAGCAGAATCCGTTCGAAAAATCGATGAGTCCGGGATCGGAAACAGATCGCCGATCGAAGAAGCCCGCTCAAAAAAAGGAACGGGCCGGCGATCTTCTCACCCCATCACACAAGCCCGCTCTTGTTGAAGAGAGCCGTGTACTGTTTATCCGTCGACTTGATGTGATTGTTCACCCAGTCCTTGAGGAACTTCATGAGGTCGAGGGTGAGACCGAGCCGGTTGTCGACAAAGTCCTTCTGGAAATCGGTGACCTTCTTCACAAAGGCATCGTGCTCGATCTTATGCGCATGATACCGGGGATAGTTGTATTCCACCATGTACTTCTCCTCGGCCTGGAAGTGATAGACGGTGTAAGCGGCGAGCTCCTGAAGGGTCGTCTCCAGCATCTGTTTCCCCTGCCCGGCCTTCATCGCATCGTGCAGTTTGTTGATAAGTTCGATGAGACGCTTATGCTGGTTGTCGATCTCCGTTACCCCGACACTCAGATCGTCGGTCCAGTCCATGATTGGCATAGAGTAAACGTTCGCTTATCACGTATTTAACTCATGGTACAGAGGAAAAATGCCCGTCCTCGGTTCCTGCGATGAAAGGGTCCGTTCCACCGTCAGGCAGTACGGACCGGAGACCAGAGCCGGGAATACCGCCATCCGGAATCGACCGATGGAAAGCAGGACCATCTCAAAAAGAGACCGGGAAAAAAAGACAGGGAAGGTAAAAACCTAGAGCAGCGCCCGGTACGCAAAGAGCGAAAGGAGGAAGGCCAGCAGCAGGATCGCAAACGAGAGCGGCGCGATGTAGACCAGCATCGCGTTCACCGTGCAGGCTAGCTGGGCGATCCGGTTCGACCCGAAGACCACCACCTGCTCGCAGCAGGCCGTCGACGCCGCCACCTCGGCGGTCGACAGGTCCGCGATCGCCTCATCGACCCCACGCAGAATGAACGGCAGAAACTCTGCGACCGGCACGTTCAGCCCGATCGGATTCTTGCCGGTGATCGTGTTGACGACATGCGAATCGGTCGTCATCACCTCGGCCTCGTCGACGATCTCCAGCACCGCATCGCGGATCACCTCGCGGACGCCGGCCTCGATGTTGTTCCCGTCGAGGAGGACATAGGCGGTCTGCTGATCGTCCACCTCCACGACCAGCACCTGGACGCCGAGGTCCCCGAACCCCTGCTCGCGGGTGAACGGGATCGGCACCTCGGCGACCCCGACCTTCACCATCCGCTGCGGAACCTTCGCCGCGGCTTCCACCGCGGTCCGGACCGCCCGGAGGTACTCGGTCGCAATCAACGACCCGGCCATCACCGGCGACGTGATCTCGGTCATACAGTTGTGCCCGTCGATGAAGACGACGTGTTTGTACACCCGCCTCCCCTCAGCCATGATCGCGAGACCCAGCGGAAAGTCCAGGTCCTCGGTCTTCGCCGGCGAACGGGTCGAGACGATCAGGATCGTCTCCCCGAACCGCTGGTACATCAGATCCACCGACCCGAACGTGACCCGGTAGGCGATCGACGCCCGCCCTTCATATTCGAGACCGGCCTGGGTCGCCTTGACCGCGTCCACCAGCTTCGAGACCTCGCTCTCAGAGACCAGGTTGAAGTCATGTGTCGCACACCCGTGCGGGACCAGCACCGTCTCCGTGAACGAGCGGGTCATCACCTTCGGCAGATTTCCGCCGCCGATCTCCCCCATCGGCCCGGGGTGGACGTTCGGCACCGTCATGATCACCCCGTTCTTCTCGTTCCGCTTGAAGAAGAGACTGACCTGCGGGACATAGACCTCCTCCCCGATCTCCCGGAAGAAATCCTCCATCGAACGGGAGCCGTCGGTATTGTGGGCGATGAACGCGTTGATGAAGTTCAATCCTTTGATATGGAACGCCTTGTACAGTGGCCGCTCAATCAGCCAGATCAGGGCGACGCACCCGAGCCCGAAGACCAGCACCAGCACCACCGAGAAGAGGAAGAACGGCTGCGAAAACCAGAGCGTCCCGACGATCACCCCGACCGCCGGCTGGATCAGCGCCGGCACGACCATCCGGGGCACCCGGTAATCGGCGATCGCGACCAGCACCAGCAGCCGGATCGCAAAGATGAAACCCAGACCACAGGCGAAGAGGAGCGGCACCAAATTGAACGAGGCGAGCGCCGAGCAGAGCGTGATGATCACGCAGAAGACCGTGCAGGCCATCGCGAGCAGTGCCGACCGGTTCCAGGTTATCTGCTTGCCAAGGCGGTTGATCAGCGGTTTGGTCAGCAGCGTCGCCACCAGGGCTGGCAGCGTGAATGCGAGGGTCCCAAGAAACTGACCATGGGCACCGAGTCGTATCGACGCCCCGTCGACAATCAACCCGAGCAGGACGATGATGAAAAGAGACCGGCGCCAGGACGGGGCCGTAAAGAGATACTTGGTCAGCCTGGCGATCGTGACATCAGTGGACGCACCCATCAGGTAAACCCTCGCAGGATCAGTTCGCTCCGCCCTGCAGAGGTATGTACCTCAGACGAGGTGTACGTGATCGGACGGGAGTAGAACGGGGCGTTCAACGTCAGCGACTCGTACTCCCCGCCCTCGCCGGCCAGATGGATCCCGCGACGGGCGGAGACCTGCTTGAGCCGGTCGATCAGGTGCTGGTCGAAGTGAGCCCCAAGGAACCCCTCGTCCAGCCCGTCGGCCGCGGTGACGATGATCATCGCGTCCAACCTCGACGCGACCTCGCTGACGACCTGTTCTGGCTCCATCCCCCAGAGGGGGGTGAATACCTTCAGCATCAGCCGTTCCGCGATCGCGGCCACCCGGTCCCGCTGGTACACCGAGGCGACCGCCCCGGCGATGATCCCTTCGATCGGGAGGGCGGCGAGACCCTGCTCCAGGTCTGCGAGCTCCTCCTCCTTCCGGCCGTGCGTCCGGATCTCAACATACTCCCGCCCCGAAACCTCGGCGATCGTCTTCACAACATCGATGTTGGCAGAGTGGAACATGTATGAGTCCCGGTTCTCCGATCGGACTGCGACGATGTACTCGACATCGAGGCCGGCATCGATCGCCTTCTGGATCGAGAGGACCGAGTCCTTCCCGCCCGAGGTCAGCGCAGCCCAGGCCATGAATCAGGCCCCCTTGAGAGCACCGAAGTGCTCGCTGTACCGGACGGTCATCCGCTCCCAGTCAGGGAGGTTGGTCTGGCAGCCAGTCTTCTCCACGATAAACGAAGCGGTGACCGTCCCGACCTTACAGCAGGTCAACGGATCGTAGCCGCGATCGAAGGCCGAGAGGAACCCGGCCCGGTAGGCATCCCCGGCACCGGTCGGGTCGACCAGCGTGACCGGTACCGCCGGGATCTTCGTCTCCTCTCCCTTAATGAAGAGGCTCGAACCCTCTCCCCCGCAGGTGAAGATGGTCAGCGGCACCCGTGCCGCGATCTCCTCCCGGGTGGTGTCGAGCATCTGCGCCATCATCGCGGCCTCGTGCTGGTTGGCAAAGAGGATATCGATATGACCGATGATCGCAGCCAGGTCCTCAGGCAGATACAGGTGCAGGTCCTGCCCGGGATCGAACGAAGCGAACCGGCTCTTCTCGGCGACCTGCCGGTTGAAGGACGGGTCGGCCGTCGCCATGTGAACAAAGTCCAGAGCCGGGGCTTCAGACCTAGTAAAGGCCTCTGATGCGCCCCACTCGAAGAAAGTGATCTGGTCCCCCGCCTGATCGGTGAACATGAACGCCGTCGGCGTGTTAGCTTCAGGCATCACAAAAAACTGCTGCACGATCCCGAGTCTCTGCATCTCCCGGTCGTAATCACTCCCGGAGAAATCCCCGCCGACTGCAGATACAAGGGTACACGCACTGCCCAGGGTCGCGATCCCTGCCGCGATGTTGGCCGCCCCGCCGCCGAAATAGATCTTCCGGTCGGTGATCGAGGTCGACCCATTCTTCTTCGGCAGGTCGGGCACACGGCTGATATGGTCGATAGCTGTGTGTCCAACGACTGAGATCATAACTCCTGCACGTCCTGAACGTTCAGCGGCACATCCCGGAGAGCCTTGCCGATCACCGACTTCGCGATCCTGACCGCATGCTCCTCGCTCTCTGCACGGAAGACCTTCATCTGCAGCGTCAGCCCGACCAGCGCCGTGTTGGCCACGACCACCGCACAGTTGAGTGCCTTGTTGCAGAGCGGACAGACCATCATCCCGGTCTCGATCTCCACATACTTTGCTGCAGGATTCAGTCGTTTGCCTGCCTCACCGATGGCGATACTGATCGCGTCGTCCATCGTCTTTACATCCTTGATTATCCACGCCGATTCCAGCGTCACCATATAGTCAGGCATACTCTACTCTCCTTACCAGAAATCCTGGTGGACATGCTCATCGACCGGTCTCCGTTCAGGAGAGACCCCTCCCTTGGCACCGTTCCCGACCGCGAGCAGCGCGACCGGACGGAGGTGGGGGGGCAGATCGAGCACAGTCCGTACATCTTCATCATCGAACGAACCGGTCCAGCACGACTGCAGATGCAGCGCATGGGCCGCGAGCATCAGATAGGTGCAGACAATCGTCGCATCTTCGAGCGCGTATAAAATCCCACGCTCTTGAAATCGGGCCATTCCCCGCACATAGTTGGAACAGACCACAAAGATCGCCCCTGCCTGAACGATCTGAGTCTGATCGTGGGCCGCCTCTGCGAGAGCCGCCCGCTGTTCCGGGTCGGTGACCAGGACCAGATCCCAGGACTCCAGATTCCCTGCAGTCGGGGCGGTCCGTGCACAGGCCAGCATATAGGCGATCTCGTCGTCAGCGAGCGGGAAATCCCGAAACTCCCTGACCGAGGCGCGATCCTGTAAGAATATGAGAAATTCAGATGAGTCCATGTTCAGCGAGATACTCCCATGCCTTCTGAGCCGCAGTGGTCGCAGAACTGACTGCACCACCGATCGTTACGGCCGCCGATTCGTATTCCCCGCTCTCGATCTGACTGATCGCCGTCGAGAGCTGGCTTGAACTGTTCTGGAACATGATCTCCTCGGTCCGCTGGTACGCAACCCCAGCATCGCCCCTGATCCCCTCGAGCAGGGCGATCAGCATCTTCTGTCCTCCGGCCCGGTCCTTCTCCGGGTAACTGGGCAACGACATCTCGAGCTGCGAGGCTGTGATCAGAGCGGTCTTGATATGTTCGCCATATTGGAAACGCTGTACAGCATCCTTTGGATCCATAGGCTAATTAAAACGTCCGATATTAAAAATTGTTTGGCTTAAATCAAGCCTATCTGCTCGATTTCTGCTTTGCACCGACGACCGAGACTTTCGGGCGGTGAAGACGGGACCGGACCAGAATCTCTGCCGGGCTCTTCTCGCGACCGCCGCGACCGCCGCGACCGCCTCTCCGCTGTCCGCCTCTCCGCTGGCCACCGTGGGCCTCGCTGGCCTGATCGACCTTTTTAAGGTTGATTCCGGCCTTGAACCGCTGATTTGGCCCTGGCTTCTTCAGTTCCCCTTCCTTTGCCGGTACAAGCCTGAGCTGACCCTTCGCGCCCTTGACCTGTACCCATGAGGTAATTCCTGTCTTTCCCATGAATCGAACTCCTTATGGTATTATGCAGGTGCAGGAATAAAGGTAGCGCCTCTGCCCCCTCATCCTCACCCCTGCCTCTTCAGTTCTTCACGGAGAAGGGCGCTGACGACCTTACCGTCCACCGATCCCCGGACCTGCTCCATCACGATCCCCATCAGCGGACCGAGCGCGCCCATCCCCCGTTCTGCGACAAACTCCTTTCGTTCGCCCACGATCCTCGAAACAATCCCGGCAAGTTCGTCCTTCGATATAGATGGACCGAGCGCTTTGAGAGCCGAATCGAGGGATGTTCCGCCGGCGAGCGCCCGAAGAAGGTCCCCGATCGCCTCCTTCGCGGCCTTCCCGTCCTCGATGGCGTGGAGCACAGCAAGCACCTGATCGTCCCCGATTCGGTCGATCGCCACGCCGTCACGGGAGAGCTCCTTCAGCGTCGAGAGGAGGGTCCGCGCCGAAAGGGTCGGCTTCAACCCCTCGTCGACCGCCTGTTCAAAGAGCGGCAGCCGCTCGGAGAAGGCGATCTGACGGGCCAGCCCGGCATCCAGGTCGAGGTCCCGATGAAACCGCTCTGCCCGTGATGAGAGGAGTTCGGGGATACAGACCTGGTCCCAGGTCTCTGCGGTGATCGGCACCGGGAGCACATCGGTCTCCGGGTACATCCGTGCGGCCCCGGGCAGCGGGCGCATGTACGCACTCGACCCCTCTTCGAGCATCTTCCGGGTCTCTTCGGGGACCCCGAGGAACGCCATCTCTGCCCGCTTGATCACCTGCCGGACCGCACAGGTCGCCTTCTTTTTATCTGCTGCGACCAGCACCACGGCGTCCTGCTCGCCGGCCTTCATCCGCTCGATCAGGGCTGCCTTCTCTTCGGCGGTGACTCCATAGGCCGGCAGTTCATCGGTGTGGAAAATTCCGCCGACCCCGCATTTCTTCGCATAGTCGGAGAGCTCTGAGCCGAGCCGGCGACCAGGCTGGATCTCATGCCCGACAAGCCCGCCGAACCCGAAGAGCCTGATCGCGAGGATCACCTTCGCCTTCTTGAGGATCGACGAGTCGGTCTGTTTGAAGAGGGCAGTCACGTCCTCGACCACCGGATCGATCGAGGCGTTTCGCTCGATCAGGGTATCCCGAATCCAGAGAAGCTGCTGCTGCCGCTGCACCTCGCACCGCACAACCTCGGCAATCAGGTCCAGTTCCTGCACGCCCTTGATCTCCACCCTGGCCCCCTCTGGGATCGAGATGTTGATGTCCTGTCGGATCGTCCCGATCCCCCGCTTCACCTGCCCGGTGGACCGGAGCACCATCCCGATGTACGCGGCCACCTCGGCCACCTCATCAGGGGTGTGCATACACGGCGATGTGGTGATCTCCACCAGCGGGATCCCGAGCCGATCGAGAGAGAAGATGGGCCCTTCGACCCGCTGAGCGGCCTCCTCCTCCAGACAGAGGCTCTCGATACTCCCGCCGTTCGGAAGAGTCCCATCGATCGCCACAAGTCCGGTCCGCTGGAACCCGCTCGTATTGGAACCGTCAATCACCAGCTTGCGCATGATGTGCACCTGCGGGATCGGCGTCATCCCAAAGAGTTTGGCGATCGTTAGCCCGAGATCGAGCGCCTCCTGGTTCAGGGGCGCCGGCGGTTCGTCATCGTTCTCGACCAGGCAGGTGGTGTCGTAGGCATAGTAGGTGAAAAACCGGGCCTGCTTCATCTCCTCCTCGGCGGCCCGGTCGATCTCGCCCATCTCACTCTCGGTAGCCCGGAGGTACCGCCGGAACTCTCCGTTGTGTTCGTCGACTGCACGAACCCTTGTCGGGCAGTTGCAGAAGAGTTTGTGGGCGGTGTCCAGCTGCTGGTGGATCTCGATCCCCGCCTTCAGCCCGATCGCCTTATAATCCATGTGCAGACCTCCCTGGCGCCTCGCCACGCAGATCCATAGTCATCATCATCCTCGCCTTCTCCTCATCCTTCTCCTGTCCGAGCACCCACATCAGTTTCACCAGCGCCACCTCGGGGAGGAGCGTCCCCCCCTCGACCACACCGATCTTCAGCAGGTCCCGACCGGTATCATAAACCCGATCGCAGACCCGACCGGACAGACACTGCGAGGTCATCACGATGGTGGTCCCGTCCTCGATCATCGAACCGAGCTGCCGGAACCAGGTGGTCGAGACATGCCCGAGGCCGGTCCCTGAGAGAACCAGCCCCCGGTAACCATCATATGCCGCCAGAATGTCCGGGGAGAGGCCGGGAACGAACTGGAGCAGCCCGCATCGTTCCTCCAGCCGGTCAGCGAGCTCCGGCTCGATCGGCTGTCGCCGGACCGCGTCGGCGGTCAGGTTTACCTCGAGGGACGGGTATGCGATGGTCCCGATCGGAGAACTGCCGATCGACTGGAATGCGTCCCGCCTGGATGTGTGCATCTTGCGCACCCGTGTCGCCCGGTGGATCGCACAGAAGTCGTCCGAACTGGTCTGGTGCATCACGACCGCCACCTCGCCGAGATCGCTGACCGCGGCCCTGGCACTGCAGAGTCCGTTCATCAGATTGTCACTGCTCGGGCGGTCGGCAGACCGCTGCGAGCCGACGAAGACGACCGGTACCGGGGTTTTAAGCATGAAACTGACTGCTGCCGCAGAGTAGGCCATCGTGTCGGTTCCGTGGGTGACGATCACCCCCTCTGCCCCGTCCTTGATCTCCTGATAGATAGCCCGGGCCAGTTCCTGCCAGAGCGAGGGAGTCATGTTCTCAGAGAGGATCGAGGCGAGCTGCACCGTCCGGTACTGTCCGATCGAGCCGAGCCCCGGGATCGCCCGCATCAACTCGGCGGCCGTGAACTGACTGGTCACGGCCCCGGTCCGGTAATCGATCTTGCTGGCGATTGTCCCCCCAGTGGAGACGATCGAGAGGTGTGGCAGCGACCTGTCCTGGTCGACCAGGATCTGTTCGGGTTGTTCGATGGACGTGGCCGGCTCAAGCATCTGGCAGGACGCTGGTGGCACACCGATATTATACCCACTGTCCAGTTTCAGGACGCGCATCCCGTCCCGTTCGGTGATATAGGTTCCTTCGAGCCGGGAACCTGCATAGGTGCATACAACCCGGTCGCCGGTCTGCAGTCTTACTGATGGAATGTTTTCAGCCTCCGTGCTTCCTTGATGAGGGTGGTGATCGCGGTGGTCCGCCGGTATCGTTCTTCTGCGATAGCAGTCCTGCCGGCTTTTACGGACTCCTGCAGTGTTTCGATCGCAGTGCTGACAGATGCGACCGCTGGCCCACCGAGCACGGACCTGGCCTCGATCCCATGAACCGGGTCAAGAGCGGCCTGGACTTTCTCTTCAGTCAGGCCAAGGGCAGTGAGATCGATCGATTCGCCGGTCGCGGCCTTCTTCAGCGAGACAAGGGTCAGGCTCCCCGACCGGACGGCCCTGCCGACGATGTGGTGGGCGGTCCGGAACGGAAGACCGCACTCCCGAACCATCATATCAGCCAGCTCGGTGGCAGTCGAGAATCCCCGACCGGCCTCGGTCTCCATCCGCTCGGTGTTGAAGGTGGCGGTCGAAAGAGCCCCGGCCAGGATCCGAATCGATGCTCCCGCATCCCCGATCCCCTCCCAGAGGTGGGGGGTCAGTTGCTGCAGGTCGCGATTGTAACTCATTGGTAGGGCTTTCACGATCGAAAGCGCCGCCGTCGAGGCGCCAATCACCGATCCAGCCCGGGCCCGCATGATCTCTAGGGTGTCGGGGTTCTTCTTCTGCGGCATGATCGAACTGGTCGAGCAGTAGGCATCGTCGAGCTGGACAAACCGGACCAGCGACGACGACCAGAGGATCAGTTCCTCACAGCAGCGCGAGGCATTCACCATCAGGATCGCACAGTCGGCCAGCGCTTCGAGAGCGAAGTCCCGGGTCGAGACCGCATCCATCGAATTCTCAAGCACTCCAGAAAAGCCGAGCATCGTGGCCGTGAACTCCCGATCGATGGGATATCCGGTCGACGCAAATGCAGCTGCCCCAAGGGGCGACCGGTTCACCCGCTGGTAGGTCGACAGCAGTCGCTCCAGGTCCCGGCTGAAGGCCTGCGCATAGCTGAGCAGATGATGGGCCAGCGTGGTCGGCTGTGCATGCTGCAGGTGGGTGAATCCCGGCATCACTGAATGAGTATGTTCCCCGGCGAGCGAGACCAGCACCTCACAGAGACCGTTCACGGCATCCCCGATCACCAGCAGTTCCTCGCAGAGCCGGAGGCGCAGACAGGTCGCAACCTCGTCGTTTCGGGACCGGCCGATATGGAGCCGCCCGCCCTGTTCGATCCCGACCTCAGCGATCAGCAGCGATTCTATCCCTGCATGAATATCCTCGAACTGTTCATCGAACGCCTCTTCAGGGACCCCATCTGCCGAAAATCGGAGGAGGACATCCATCACAGCGGCGGCTGGTTCCGGTTCGATGATCCCCTGCCGGTACAGCATCAACAGGTGAGCAATATCCACCAGTACGTCTGCTTCTGCGATCCAGTGATCCGCATTCCGTGATGAGAGGAAGGCTGCAACCTCCCCTGATCGAACCCCACTCAGTCGTCCTTCCCGTACAACATCATGTATCATACCCAACGATACGCACCTCTCCTAATACTATACGCATGGTATCAAGAGACGATTAAAGGCACCTATCCCGATGGGACGAGCCATTACCCGGAAAAAATATCAGAGAGCACCTCCCAGGAACCCCTCTGTTGCTGCTGGACGAAAGATAGATAAAATTAGACAATTGTTTACAATAACAATAGATAATTATCCTTAAACGAGAAAAATTTTGGATAAAGAAGAAGCTATTAAATTAGTATGGATCGTATGGTACCGCATGGCACGTACAAAATTGCTTGTCATGGTGATCGCAGCGGTCATCGTGGCACTCATGGTTGCAGGGTGCACTACTACATCCCAGCAGAATGGAACCAAGACGAACAACACGACATCCGGGGTCACCGAGGTCGATCTCCTGTACAGCGGTGGGGTCGGTCCGATGCCGAATCTGCTCGCAATGAACCAGATCGACGGCTATATCGCCTGGCAACCGTTCGTCCAGATTGGACTCGATGCAAATATCGCGAAGCTGGTCTCCCTCTCGCAGAATTTCCCGCCCAACGCATCCTGGAACGATCACCCCTGCTGCGTCGTGACGGCACGGGATGACCTGATCGCAGCGCATCCCGACTTTGTGAACACGATGAGCGCCCTGACGATCCTTGGTGACCAGTATATTACCGACCATCAGGATGAATCCGCCGACATTATGGCAGACTGGCTGGCCGGCCGGGGTAATCTGACCTATGGTAATGTCTCCGTCGCCTCGGGCAGTGCGGTGAGTGGTGCGATCAAAAACGTGAAGTACACCACGACTCCCTCGGATTCCTGGAAGAACGGGACCCGTCAGTTCGTGACAGCCCAGAAATCTCTCGGCCTGCTCTCCGGGAAGCTCAACAACGCCACTCCAGACCAGGTGGACAATCTGCTCTTCAACTTCGGGCCGTACCAGAACGCGACAACGATGATCAGCCAGAACAAGTTTGTAACCCCTGCGAAGATCGACGGGCAGATCGGTGTCGGTTACCTGAAGGGTGACATGCACTCTGCCGGACTCCTGGTCGCGATCAAGAAGTGGCAGTACATGAGCGACACCTACGGCATCGCCCTCAAGCCCCAGGACCCAACCCAGTCCAAGCCCGATGTCTGCGATCTGATCGTGAACGGCCAAAAGGTGGCTGAGGTGAAACTGGTTTCAGCCGATGCCGGCCCGCAGTTGATGCAGCTGGAAGGTACCTCGAGCGTCCAGATGGGCTATGCAGGAGTACCACCTGCGATCGCAGCCATCGACACAGGAATGCCTATAAAAGTACTCATGCCAATCAATAATGAAGGATCAGGACTTGTTGCTGCTGCGTCTTCACCGGCAGGCGACTGGAACTCGTTCATTGGATGGGCACAGCAGCGCTCGACCGCAGGAAACCCGCTGAAGATCGCTGTACCGAGCAAGGGCTCGATCCAGGACGTAATGCTCCGGTTCGCCCTGAAGGACAGCGGCGTGGTGGTGAAAGAGGTCTAATGAGTTGGTTTTCAAAGTATAATTCAGAGAAACACGGAAACAGGTACCGGCGATGGCTGCTCAAAGCGGCCATGCCGATACTCCTGATCTTTTTATGGGAACTTGTTGCAATAGTGATCAACAATCAGTTCATCCTCCCGCGGCTGGAGTCGGTATTGATGGTGATCGCCAGCCCGTTCACCCCGATCCTCGGGACCGGGTCGCTGGTCGACAATGCAATCATCAGCCTTGAGCGGGTGATCGTCGGATTCGCAGTCGGATCGGTGATTGCAATCCCCCTCGGGATTGCGATGGGCAGGTGGGCGTTGGTCCATGACCTCTTCGACTCCCTGATCCAGATCTTCCGGCCGGTTCCACCACTGGCCTGGGTTCCGCTGGCCCTGGCCTGGTTTAAGATCGGGCTCACCTCAATGGTCTTCATCATCGCCCTCGGAACCTTCTTCCCGGTGTTGTTGAACACCCTCGACGGGGTCAGATCGGTGAAGAAGACCTGGATCGAGATGGCTGCGATCCTCGGAGCCAACGAACTGCAGATGCTGCGAACCGTGGTGCTGCCGGCAGCACTGCCGACGATCTGGACTGGTCTCCGAGTTGGATTCGGCATCGCATGGATGTGTGTGGTGGCCGCAGAGATGATGCCCGGCACGTCATCGGGGCTTGGTTACCTGATCCTCTACTCGTACAACTTCGGGCAGGTTCCGGTGATTATCGCCGGGATGATCGGTATCGGTGTGATCGGCCTCGGTGTCGACCTGCTCCTCGGCACGGTTGAGAAGCGGTGGTTTATGTGGAGGGAACTTGAACGATGAAACTCCAGGTAAAGAACGTAAATAAGGAGTTTATCACCGACCAGGGCGAACATATGACAGCCCTGCAGTCGATTGACCTGGAGATTAAAGAAGGCGAATTCATCTGTATCCTCGGCCCGTCCGGATGCGGGAAGACGACGCTGCTCCGAATTCTGGCCGGCCTGGAAACGCCGACCATCGGGGAGGTCCGGGTCGACGGCACGCTGGTTGAGGGTCCGAGCCGACAACTCGCAATGATCTTCCAGGATTATTCGCTGTACCCCTGGAGGCGCGTCATCGACAACACCGCCTTCGGGCTGGAACTGCAGGGGATCGGCAGGGAGGAGCGGTACAGGGTCGCCATGGAGTACCTGAAACTGGTTGGGCTGGAGGCCTTCGCCGACCGGTACCCGAACGAACTCTCCGGGGGGATGCGGCAGCGGGTGGCCGTGGCCAGGGCACTGGCCATCGACCCGGCCGTGATCCTGATGGACGAGCCGTTCGGGGCGCTCGACGCCCAGACCCGGAATACGATGCAGCAGGAACTGCTGGATATCTGGGCAGAGACGAAGAAGACGGTGGTCTTTGTGACTCACAGTGTCGACGAAGCCGTGTACATGGCAGACCGGATTGCGGTGCTCAGTTCACGCCCGGGGACGATCCGCGAGATCGTTCCGGTCGGGATGGACCGGCCCCGCGACCGGACCGACGTGGAGTTCGCGAAGGTGAGACGTTATGTGCTTGGTCTGATCGAGGAACGGGCACAAAGCCAGTAAGATTTAATACCCACAGTCTCCATTTTATAAAGCACGTTATTATAGCGAGGAGTTTTGAAATATGGTACGAAAACCAGGCAAAATGTATAGGAACCTTGCAAAGAAGGCATATACTCGCAGGAAATATATGGGAGGTGTGCCCGGCAGCAAGATTGTTCAGTTCGAGATGGGAAATCTGAGTCAGGAGTTTCCGGTCGAGATCTCGCTTGAAGTGCTCGAGTCCTGTCAGATCAGGCATACAGCCCTTGAGGCGGCGCGTATCGCGATCAACAGAAAGATGATGGACCAGGTCGGCAGGGCGAACTTCCACTTCAAGATCAGAACCTACCCGCACCACGTCCTCAGGGAGAACAAGCAGGCGACCGGGGCAGGGGCTGACCGTGTCTCGGAAGGAATGCGGATGGCCTTTGGAAAGGCAGTCGGGACTGCAGCCAGGGTTCAACCCAAGCAGAAAGTCTTCACCGTCTACACCAACGAGCAGTACATCGAAAAGTCAAAGGATGCACTGCGGCACGGTGGATACAAACTGCCGTCACCAGCCCGTCTGGTCATCGAGCGCGTTCCGGTGGATAATACCCAGTAATATTCTTTTTTCCCTGCCAGGCGGAACCTGGCGACGTGTGCATTCATGCCAGAGACAATATAAAGGGTGTCTGCACACTCTCTATACCAGAGATGAGGACGCCTCGTCCACTCAAAAATATGGACACATAAGAGAGATCAGATATGAATCAATCATCAGAAGTTGTGGTATACCGGCTCGGACCCTCATGCGACCTCGGCGATGTCGAAGAGGGTGCGATCTATCTAGGAAAGGTGCAGGGGTTTGCGAACTTCGGAACCTTTGTGATGCTCAGTGACCGGGTCAAGGGGCTCGTCCATAAGACCAATGTCAGGACCGAACACGCTGAACGGGATGAGATCCTGGTCAGAGTTAAGGCGATCCGGCCGAACGGGAACATCGATCTTGAAGAAGTGATCCTGCCGTCCTACGAGGTGAAGTCCGTCACGCGGACCGTCACCGTCACCAGACTCGCAGACCTTGGAAACCGAATCGGAAGGACCGTGACGGTGATGGGCGAGATCGCCCAGATCAAGCAGACCTCCGGGCCGACGATCTTCACCGTCGTCGACGAATCCGGGAGCGAGAACGCAGCGGCGTTCGTCGAAGCCGGGGTCAGGGCGTACCCGGAGGTAGAACTCGGATCCCTGGTCCAGCTCGAAGGCCAGGTCATGCAGCGGAACAACCAGTTGCAGATCGAAGTCAGGGCGATCTCGGTACTCACCGGAGACGAGGCCGCTGAGGTGACCGAACGGATCGAGCAGGCGCTCGATGCCCGGGCAGAGCCCGAAGAGATCCCCTTGATGGTCGAGAGCGAAGTCATGACCGAACTTCGGCCTGAGATGCGACGGATTGCAAAGGCCATCAGGCGTGCAATCTTCACTTCTCAACCGATCGTGCTCCGCCACCATGCAGATGCGGACGGGATCTGCTCGGCCGTAGCCATCGAACAGGCCGTCGTCTCGCTGATCAAGCAGAGCGGCGGAGACTTCGATGCCGACTACTTCCTCTTCAAGCGTGCCCCATCTAAGGCGCCGTTCTACGAGATTGAGGACATCACTCGGGACCTCGACTTTGCCCTGAAGGACAACATCAGGTATGGGCAGAAGATGCCGCTGATCCTGCTGACCGACAACGGGTCGACCGAGGAGGACGAACCGGCGCTGAAGCTGGCGAAGGTCTTCGGGCTCGAGGTGCTGGTCGTCGACCACCACCACCCGGACGCCGTGATCGATCAGTACCTGATCGGACATGTGAACCCCTACCATGCCGGCGGAGACTTCGGAATCACAGCCGGGATGCTCGGGACCGAGATCGCACGGCTGATCAATCCGTCAGTGGAGTCGTTGATCCGCCACCTGCCGGCGATTGCCGGGGTCGGGGACCGGAGCGAAGCCCCCGAACGACAGCGGTACCTGGACCTGATCAAGGAGCAGTACAGCGAGGATGACTGCAAGGCGATGGCCCTGGCCCTCGACTACGAACAGTTCTGGCTCCGGTTCAACGACGGCCGCGAACTGATCAAGGAGATCCTGGACCTGACCGGCAAGAACGAGCGGCACACCGAGTTCGTGCGGCTGCTGGTCGAAGGGGCGAACGCTGCCATTGAGGACCAGATGTCCGCGACGATGCCACATGTTCGGGAGCAGACCCTCTCAAACGGGGCCAACCTATTCCTGCTCGATGTAGAGATCCATGCCCACAAGTTCACGTTCCCGCCGCCCGGCAAGACCTCGGGCGAGGTACACGACCGGCTCTGCAAGCAACATGCCGGCGAACCGGTGGTCACGATCGGATTCGGGCCGGACTTTGCCGTGCTCAGATCCAAGGGTGTGCTGATGAACATCCCGCGGATGGTCAGGGAACTCCGGACCGAGATCAGCGGCGGCGGGATCAGCGGCGGCGGCCACCTGGTCGTCGGCTCGATCAAATTCGTCGAAGGGATGCGGGACCAGGTCCTCGAAGGGCTGATCGCGAAGATCGCCGAGGCCGAGGTCGAGTGACTGCATAACCCACTCTCTTCTTCAATTTTAGATGTCTGCTGGATCTCTGCCGGCAGGTTCCATCGGATCTTTGAAATAGTGATCGATGAGAATGGAATCCAGGGATTGTAGTTTGAATGTATCACTACGCATAGTGCGTGGAGTAAATTCATCCCCTGGACGGGACACACCATGAGAACCATGGATCCGAGTGGAGAGGAGAATCTCTACCGGTTCGGCCCGATGGGGATCTCGATCGCATTCAAACGCCCCGATCTCTTTGTCTGGTCCCGACGGAACAATACCGAGGTCGTCCTGACCAGCCGGTGTCTCTACGGGCGGGGAACGATGCCCTAGTTCGCGAAAATCTTCTACAGGGGAGAAACGCCTGTCTTCGATATCCCAATACAGGCGATCATCGCCATCGAACCCGTCGACTTCCTGGCCAACCGAGCCGTCTGGATCCGGTACCTGAACCAGATCGGGGAGAAGGAGGTCTCGATCATCGGGGCCCCCCTCTGCCACAACCATATCGCCCGTCTCATGGATCTCCTTCGTCCGCTGGTGATGGGGAGAGGCTGAAACAGGAACGCCGAAACAGGGCCAGCTGAGGTTGAAACGAACTCTTATACATTAGTATTATGTCGACCGGTACTGACCTGCCGGTACGATAATCTCAAATCGAGCCCCTGTGCCGACTTCTCCGGTCTCTTTAATGGTGATTCCGGTAATATCGAGAATCTCCCGGGAGATGGCCAGGCCGAAACCAGTGTTCTTCCCATACCCCAGATCAAAAATCTTCTCCTTCTCATCGGTGGCTACCCCAACACCGTCATCTTCGCATACAATGATCCGATCCTCACCTCGTTCCTCTAAAGAGAACCGGATTGTTGTGATAGTACCGCCATGACGCAGGGCGTTATCCACCAGATTGAAGAAGATCTTTACAATCATCGGATCGGCGTACATATCCATGTTGGTAGGAAGATCATTTTTGAGCGTGACCAGTTCAGCCACCGCATCCACCCCCGCTTTATCCACCAAGGTCCGGATATCCTGCCATGTCGGGGCATGCACACCGATCTTCTCGTATTCTCCAGTGAACTGGATCAGATTCGCGATCTGGTTGCTCGCAGCAGTGATATGGGAAAGAAAATTCTCAAAGGAAGGGATAGGTGCTTCCATCTGTAACAGTTCAACAAACCCATCCAGTTTCAGGAGCTGATTCCTGATATCATGGCGGGTGATGTCTGAGAGCATGTTGAGTTTCCGGTTCGCCTGCTGAAACGTTTCCTCATCTCTCTTGCGATCGGTGATGTCCTGATTTGCGCCGTATAATCGGGTTATTTTTGTTCTTGGATCTTTCATAAACCCAATTCGTACCAGGATATGGCGAATTTCTCCATCCCTGCGGACGATACGGTGTTCAATCTTGACCTCTAAATCAGCATCAGGCACATCTCCATCGACTGGTGGCAGGGACTTAAGACACGCCGCGGCAACTGCATCCCGATCATCTGGGTGAACAAATTCCCGACGGTAGTGCTCCGGGGCCATCCGGTATCCTCCTTCCTGCTCCGCTGAAGTGCCGTACTGGGCATAAAAACGGTCATTGAAGATATATTGGTCAGTTCTGCTATCGTACTCCCAGTGAACCAGGTTAGTCAGGTCCATCGCCTCTTTGAGCATATGCTCGCTTTCCTTGAGCATACGGTCTATCTGGACACGCTCGATCTCAGCCGCGGCTTTCACTGCAATAATATCCATGATCTTCTGAATGGTCGGGGAGGGTGTGAGTGGACTGCGGGAGAGCGCACAGAGAATTCCGGATACATCACCTCTGGAATTCCGCAGGGGTGTCCCGATGTACCCGCGGATATTCAGGTCGACAAAATCCTTGCACTCCGGGAAGAGTCGTAGAGTATCATCCGGATAGATGCAGAACCCCCTCTCACAGACATTCTTGCAGGGGGTGCCTTTGAGCGAGTAGGAGAAGCCATGAACCTCCTCTCCGTCGAGCAGCATGGATAAAACCTTCACAGTCTCTCCGTCGGGCTGGATCTCTCCGATCATGACGCAATCGGTGCTCAACCAGGAGCAGAGATTCTCTGCGATCTTCTTCAGAGCGTCAAGCCCGGTTGAGTCCACCATGCTCCGGACCAGTGCCTGAACTGCAAGTTCGGTAGTTTTGTGTTCAGTGATGTCATCGACAGTCGAGAAAATGTATGGTTTTTCACCCATCAGGATAATACTTGAGGAGAACCTGCAGTCCCGGATCTCTCCAGATTTTACCCGGCATTTCAATTCCATGCCGAAGACCGTCCCCCGCTCCCGAAGGACGGAAACGAAGCGCTCGTATTCACTCCTGTCGACAAAGATCCCAAGATCCTCCGCCCTTCTGCCAACCACTTCGTCACGGGAATACCCCGTGCTTCTCAGGAAAGCCTCGTTGACATCACTAAAGATCCCTTCGACTGCGGATACGAGCGTGAGCGAGACCGGACTGTACTTGAAGAGCGTTGCGAATTTATTCTCTGATTCCCGCAGCATATCCTCAGCCCGTTTACTCTCCGTTATATCCCGGACAGAGACCAGCATTGCGGAAATATCCCCGAACGGGATCTTCTTACCGATACACTCAACCCAGACCTCCCCCTCTGTCTCCGTGATCAGTTTATAGTGAACAAGGTACGTATCGATACCCCGGGCAACCTGGCTGATATCCCGAAGTACGTCGGCCTGTGATTCGGGGACAATAAAATCCATCACGTTTCTCTTTTCGATCATCGCCTGAGAATCCGCAACCCCGATGATACTGCCGGCCGCTTTGTTTACAAAGAGCAGGTTACCCGAAAAGTCTATGATAACGATACCATCGAGGGAGAGATCGACAAGGGTTCGGTACTTCTCCTCGCTGATACGGAGCACATCTTCCTTTTTGCTCAGTTCGTCATAATTCTGTCGGAGTGCCTCTTCGGCCTTCCTGCTCTCGGTGATGTCACGGGCTACACCATAGAATCCAGTCAATGTGCCCTCACCGTCCATAATCCATGACATTCGGATCTCGATTATCAGATCTCTCCCGTTTCGGTCGAAACTGGGTACTACCAGGGGGGCAGAAGAACCCTCCGAAGAGACATACCCAGCCATCTCCCGCATAACAAACGGTATTGCGTCTTTTTGGACCAGATCGGTTACCGATCGTCCGATGATCTCTTCCGGCGTGTAGCCCATGATCGTGAAAACCCTGGGACTGATGTACCGGAATTTCCATTCACGGTCTATCTCCCAGATCATATCCGGCGAGGTCTCAATAAGCGAGCGGAACTTATTTTCATTCACCCGGAGTTCATCTTCAATTCTTCTCTGTTCAGAGATATCGACGATGACCCCGCGTAATCCAGTAAGTGTCTGATCCTGGTAAACCGGGGCTGCATAGATGATCACCGGGAATCTGCTGCCATCCCTCCGCAGGGCGATATATTCCCGTGGTTCAAAGATCATCCTTTTCAGGGCTTTTTGCATGTTGTCCACTATTATTGCATGCTGGGATGGATCGAAGAAGGAGATGGCATTTATGTTGTCTTTGAGATTCTGTTCGGTCAATCCCAGGACGGTAAGCGCATACCGGTTCGCATAGGTTACCCTAAAATTCAGATCTATTTCAAAGATCATCTGTGGGAGGAGTTCTGCAAGCTCGCGGTACTTCTCTTCACTCTCTATTAAGGCACCTTCCGCCAGTCTCTCCCTAGTTATATCCATCGCAGTCGAACCGATCCGGAATCCTTGATCGGTCTTGATCGTAAAAATGGTCTGTCGTGTGTAGATCCGACTGCCATCGGGACGCTCTACTTCAACAATTCGGGTTTCTTCAAAGATTGGAATGCCCGTCTCAAGCGAAGTATGAATCATTTGTTCAATCCCTGCACGGCGTTCTTCAGTACGGAACTCACGGGGGACTGTCCGAAAGGCCAGGTCCCATAAGGAACTCTCAAGAGCCTCTTCTTTTCGGATGCCGGTAATCTGTTCAGCTGCAGCATTCCACTCGATCAGTTTTCCCTCTTCATCCGCCAGGGTGACCGCTTCCTGGGTCGATTCGATGAATGAACGGAGCCGGGACTCGCTCTCTGCCAGTGCAACTGAAGATCGCTTCTGCTCGGTGATGTCCCTTCCGACGACCTGGTATTCTGCGAATTTACCCACCTTGTCGAAGAGGGCCCGGACCGACCAAGTTTGCCAGTACGTCGTATTGTCCCTGTCCTTGACCTGGTATTCGATATGATGTAATATTGGCGTTTTGGGGGTGAGTGATCTAAGAATAGTATCCATATTCTGATAATTCCCCACCTGCACGAGGTCGTGGATCTTCTCTCCCTCAATCTCGGTGAACCCCAGTATGGCATGATAATACTGATGAAAGGCTTCGTTGGCGAACGTGACCGTGCCATCAGCAGTGAAACGAACGATCATATCCGTCTGGTCGTTGACTATGGAGCGATACCGGTCCTCGCTCTTCCGCAGTTCCCGCTCCGCATCCCGCCGGCGTACAACCTGCCGAATCTTGTGGGATAACTCGGCGAACTGGGCCCGTGAGTCGCCGCCTTTCTGGAGATAGAAATCCGCACCGTTGTTGATCGCATCGATCACAACCTCTTCGCGGCCCCGGCCGGTGAAGAGGATGAACGGGATATCGCCAAACCGTTTCCGGACCGTTTTTAGAAATGCGATCCCGTCCATACCTGGCATCTGGTAGTCAGAGACGATGACATCCCACAACTGAATTGACGGGGAGGCCAGTGCTTCCTGTGCAGATAGGAAGGTTCCTATATGAAACTCCCCGGAACGTTCCAGGAATATCTTTCCAATTTCGAGGAGAGCCGGTTCGTCATCGACATAGAGGACTCTCACGCCATCTGCCATAATGTATCCATATCCGTATGGAAGTTTATATGTTTGGATATTCGAATATTACGTCATTTTTCATTGAAAATAACTGATTTTTGGGGATTTGGGTGAACAACAATTACCTCTGTCTGAATTACCGATGAATAAAGATTTGCTGGTTCATTCGCTCATACTTATTAATTCATAAAAATCCTTGAACAAGGATGATCTCGTATCGAAGGTACGTCAACCGGTATGGAGATACACGGTCAGATTCACCCATTCCCAGGATATTCCAGCCACCAGCGGAAGAAGATGAGGTTGTGTGAAATCGCACTTCGGCACCAACGTGTCACTTCTTGTGGATAAACTGAAGATCGTCGGAGTTCTTATATGCAGGTGGATAGGATGAAAAAGAGACTGGAGAGATTTATCCCGGTCTTCAGGCTGGCTGCCGACGTTCCGGATCGATTAAAAGGGGAGGTCAGATCTGATCCTGGTGACGCTCTGCCACCTGAGCCAACCCCAGGTCCCCTAATATTAACCTGCCCGGTCCCACAAAGGCTCGCGAATCCCTCCTGAAGGTGGGGTCGATCTCCTAGCCAGCAGGCGAATAGGCAGGGGGATTCAGACCGTGTGGTTGATGGTCTCAAGTAGATGACGGATATCGATCCAGATGATCAGTTCCGTGATATCTCTATCCTTAAACCGGGACTGCTTCTTGATGATACCGATGATATGGGTGTCTGCACTGGTCTCTGCGATGGCAGTTTTATCGACCTGAGCCAGGGAGAAGGTGGAGACTGAAGAGACGTCATCGACCATGATCCCGATCTTGGACTTTGTGATCTTATCATCGAGGACGATGACCCTGCAGTCCTCCTCATGCACTTCGGTCTCTTCCGGGATGTTCATCTGCTGTTTCAGATCGATGATCGTGGTGATCTCCCCTCGGAGATCGATGATCCCCTTGATGTAGGAAGGGGTGTTGGGGAGTTTGGTGATGGTGGTATATTCCACCACCTCCCGGACATCGAAGAGATCGATGGCGAAGTGTTCTCTTCCGAGCAGGAACTCCACCACCTGGACGCTCTCCGCAGCACTGGCCATCAATTCTCCTCGTGTATTTCCTCTCCAGGATTCTGGTTGATCCTCTTGAATGGAGTCAGTCATCGAAACCTCACCTTCTAGACTCTGAACCTGCCTATCCCCATGGAGACTTTATCGACGACTATATTCACGTTTTCAATGATCTTTCCGACTTCGTCGATCGCCGCCGAGGACTCCTCGCTGGCTGCTGCTGCATCCCCTGCATCGCTGGCCGTTCCGTCCACCAGGGAACTCACCTCATGAACACTGGCCGTGATCTCCTCGACGGTGGCTGCCTGCTCTTCGGAGGCGCTTGCAACCTCTTCGACCGAGCGGGTGATCTTCTCAATATCACCGACAATTCTGTTGAAGATGTTCAAAGTCTCAGAGAGGACCGCTGACCCCTCACCGACCTCTTTTGAGGCGGATGCGGTCGCCTGTGCGGCCAGTTCTGACTTGTGCTGGAGACCGCCGATCATCTCGGCGATTGATTCTGCTGAGGTCCTCGACTCCTGGGCGAGGGACTTCACCTCCGCGGCGACCACGGCGAACCCACGGCCGGCATCGCCGGCCCGGGCGGCCTCGATGGCTGCGTTCAGGGCGAGCAGGTTGGTCTGGTTGGCCAGGTCCGAGATCAGGCCGACGATCTTTCCGATCTTCTGCATCTCGACCTTGATCTCGCCGATGATCTGGTCAACCTCCGTGGTGGATCGGGTGATCCCGACCATCCCCTGTTCGGCCTTCCGTGCGAGCTCGGCCCCGTCCTTGGAGAGGGTGTTCGCACCGTTTGCAAGGGTGGCTACAGACTCGCTGCTGGCGGTCACTTCCTCGACGGCGGCAGAGAGGTCCTCCATCGCCTTGAGCACCTGTTCGAGACCCTGATTCCCTTTCTCGGCGTTGGAACTGACCTTGCCGGCACTTTCAGCGACCTGCTGTGCACCTGAGATCACTTCCTCAATGCTGGCGTTCGCCTCCTCTGCCGAGGCTGCAAGATCGGTCACCTGGACGCTGATCTCTCCGATTGCAGCCGAGATCGAGATCCCAATATTGTCCAGGGCATCCCTGAATTTGATAAAGTCTCCGGCTACTTTGAGATTCTTGTCGGTCCTAGCCTTGTAGTTGTACTGGGAGAACTCGTTCGCGACCCGCATCGCCTCGTTGACCGGCTCGATCACGGCATCGAGCGTCTTATTGAATCCCTCGATGATCTTCCGGAAGTCACCCTGATGTTTTGTTGCATCGGCCCTGATCGCGAGTTTTCCTTCGACTGCCGCACCTGAGAGCATCTCTGTATCGGCGACGAGCGCATTGATGTTATCCTTAAGGAGCATCAGCCACTCATGGACCTGGTCATGTTCAGACGACTTATTTATATTCGCGGTGAGATCACCATTGGCAATTTTTGTGATAAATGCGATCAGGTCATTCAACCATGCATGGACGCCATTGATCGCGTCCTTCATCTTCTGATGATCGCCAGAGCACTCGATCTCCATACGTTCGCTCAGGTCACCGCCCCGGATCTGGCACAGGACTTTGTTACCCGCCTCGATTGGGAGAATGATCGCATCAAGTGTATCATTGAATCCTTCGATGATCCGTTTGAAGTCTCCCTTGTGTCTGGATGCATCTGCACGAACCGAAAGGTTTCCTTTTACCGTTGATTCGGTGAGCTGGATCCCGTCGTTGATAAGTGTGCTGACAGCCTGCTGCACCTGTTGCAGACTCTCGTTCATCTTCAAAAAGTCGGCATGCTCTGCCAGGGTGAACTCGTCGACCTGCCTGACGTCGAGGTTAAAATTGAGGTTCCCCTCTGCGAGCAGGGAGAGGTTCGCGGCCATCCGGTCCACTTCGGCCCTGGTGAAGTCTCTGACCGCAAGGATCGAGGTGAGATCCTGCACGACTTCAACATACCCGATATGAACGCCTTTTTTGTCATTGAGGAATGAAGTGGCCTGCTTGAAACTCCTCCCGCCCCAGTCGAAGTAACTCTCAGGAACCCCCTTCTGCAGCTGCCGGATCCCACAATTATCCGTGTTACAGATCGTCGCGTTGGCCGTGAAACAGGGCATCCCCATGCTCGAATCACGGTCCTTAATTGCTCCCTGGTCTATCAGCACCTTCTCAAAGGCTGAATTCATCAGTGTCCACTTCATCTCCATATCGGTGACGTGAATCGGGAACGGCACCGCGTCGATGATCGCTTTGTACCAGGTGTTCTTCTCGACGAAGATGTCAAGAAGGCTGTTGATCTCTTCGGCCATCTTCTTGAAGTCGCCGGTGTGGATGGTGAGATCCGTCCGTGCCAGGAGGTCCCCGCTCTTCACCTTTTCAGTGACCTGGACAATATCGGTGACTGCTTTTTTCTGTCCGGTCACGTCAGAGAAGTATTCGATCGCACCGATCACTCTCCCAGTGCTATCGGTCATCGGTACTCCGGTCCCGTCGATGATCCTCTCACCGAGGGTGATTTCGCAGTGATGGGGGATCCCTTTCTCCATCGCAATTCTGCATGGGCACTCCGGGGTGTTGCAGGCCCCTGACCGATAAATATCGGAACATCGTTTACCGATGACATCTTCCCGTTTCTTTCCAATCAGCGTTGCTGCAGCCTCATTAATAGAGGTGATCGTATACGTGGTATCGATGATATGAAGTGGGATCGGCAGTTGATTGACCCCGGCTGAGAGGAACTCAAACTGTTGTGCCTTTTCTTTTGTTGTATCAAGTTCATTAGTACACTGTTGAAAATCCATGTTTTCTGCCTCATTCAATGATTACTTCTCCATTTCCAGTATCTCTTAATAGGTGAAGGGATAGTGCCGGGCTGACTATCTCAGTTTTTCAGCAAGATATTAGCAGCTTTGCACTACTGGATGGTTTACTAAAAATATTTAATCAAATAAAATTTATTTACTAAATAGATAAATTTTTTTTCTGTGAATCTTATAATTGAGTTATTGTCTGACATGACCTAAATAGTAATTAGAATTGGGCAAATTTTACCCAATCATTCAAGGCTAATGGACGATTTTTAATTATGGCAGCACTGCGGTTCAATTAACCAAACCATAAAATGACGACCATGGTACCCCTTCCCTCATGGCAGTCCATGAAGAAAGAGATCCTTATAACAGTTCAGGGTTTCCCGGTCACAGACGACCAGAACTCACCCTCACGGCCGGCCCCCGAGGTCTGGTACTGCTTCTGGATGTGCAGTTGATCGAGAAACTGGGACACTTCGACCGCGAACGGATTCCGGAACGGGTCTTCCATGCCAGAGGGGCCGGCACACCGGGCTATTTCCAGGTCCATTCAAGCATGGCGAAATACACTCGAGCGTACTTCCTCCCGAACCCCGGTGAGAAAAACCCAGTCCTCGCCCGATTTTCATAGTGTTTAGGGGACGCGACTCTGCAGACACGCTGCGGGATCCGCGAAGTGACCGTGAAGTTCTACACCTGGGAAAGAACTTATGGTCTCGTCAGAAACAACCTCCCGACCTTCTTCATCCGCGACACAATCAAGTTCCCGGATATGCTTCACACGTTCAAGCCCGCACCTGACACCAACATCCTGACTAGTTTCTCGGCGAACAACCGGTTCTGGGACTTCATCTCGCCGACACCCGAGTCGACAGATATAATCATCCGGCTCTTCTCAGACCGCGGCATCGTGAAGAGTTCCCGGAATATGAAGGGAGTTGGGGTGAACACGTACATCTGGATGAACACCGGGGGAGAAGGGAATCCTTGTTAAGTATCACTGGAAACCAGATGCAGGGATCAAAATGATCGATCGTCACGAGGCCGCACGGTTCACAGACGAGGACCCTTACATCGCCCCCGCGATCTTCACGATACGATCGCCATGGGAGGGATTGTCGGGTATGAACTGATGATGCAGGCGATGGAGTTTGCCGACGAAGAGACCCAGACGTTCGATCCCCTCGATGCAACCAGAACCGAGCCAGAGGAGAAGTACCCCCTGATGCCAGTTAGCAGGATAGTACTGAACAGAAACCCAGACAACTACTTTGCCGAGGTCGGGCAGGCTGCATTCTGCTCGGCATTCCTGATCCTCGGGATAGAACTATCTGCAGATCCCAGTCAAACCCATCCAATGATCGAGGTGAAAGATAATCAGAGGGATGGCGCCATGCAGTACACGACCGGGATCAGTGGGGCATTCTACGACGAGCCCAACACTCTCGGGGGCAAAATTCCAATGAAAATAGGGGGAGGCCCGCCTCATTCAGCGGTCGCCCAAAAAAGGTGCGATGCAAAGAAAGATCGCACAGATCAACAACTTCAAGCAGATCTGGGAGCGGTATCGCTCGCTCTCCATACAGGATCAGGAGACCAGATCGACAACGTCATCAGCTCACTGGCCCACACAACGGAGCGAGAACAAGCCAGGAGAAATTGGTCTTCTGAAGAGGAGAAAAGGTTGAGGGAGAAGAACAGGTCAGAAGACCCCTCTCCGGTGAAGCACCGCATAGATCGAGGCCATATTCTCAAAGTCGATCGGGTCGTCGAGATCACCCGTCCGGATCATCTCGTCGAGGGCAGCTCGCAGTTCATCGTCGTCCATCCGTGCAAATATACAGGTGTCCGCCGACTCCGGGTAGAGAAGGGCGTGGATTCGGAGCGACTCCTTCACTACCGGGGAGATGACAGCTTGTGGTGTCGACCTGGGGGTTCGAGATGAATTGAAGTCTTCATCGTGCCGATCCGCCACCTGCTCCTCCTCGTCCGGAACTTCACAGATCAGTTCAAGCAACGAGAGGACCATGTTCAGGGCCCCGGATTCATAGAGGGCGTCCTCGACATCACACCGTTCGATTGCCTGTTCCTGCCGATCACAGAAGACCAGAGCGTTCTCTTTCAAGAGTTCGACCAGATCGGGGAGATTGACCCCCACTTTGATCGCACCGAGCCTGTCAATCAGCGCCTCGCACGCTTCCCTGGTCATGAATGGATTATTTCTGGTCAATGACCTCGTCTCCTGTAAGAATCTCTGAAGAGATCGGCAGGGGATCCAGATAAGGGCTTCGCTGACCGATCTGAAAAACGGTGCGAGCGGTGTCGTGAGACCTCGTCACTGACGGACCTGATCAATTTACCTGCACCATCCCTCTGCCTCAGACATCCACCTCTCCCTGCGACTATAAGAAGTACAGTACCAGGAAACTAATACGACAGGAGATGATTTCAGACACGACTTAAAAAAAGTGAGAGTGGGATTACGACCTGCGCAATGCGACCAGCCGTGCAGAGAGGAGGAGCACTGCTCCAAGGACGAGCACAGCCCACCCCCACTGGAACGAGAGACCGGAACTGGCCGTCGCCGACCCGATCCCTGCAAAAGTTGAATTGATCCGCCAGAATACAAAACCGATCAGAAAGAGGGTGACGGCCCCAAGGACCTGAAGCTCGCGGAACCACTTCAATGCCCCGAGCAGCAGCGCCCCGATCCCAAACCCGATGAAGAGGACCCCCATCCCGGCGTCGGTGTTGAAGGTCGACACCGGGGCTGTGGCGAACTGCATCATCGGGGTGAAGGTGCCGACGATCAGCAGCAGCCCCCCAAAGGACCCGATCAACGACGGAAGCCAGGGTCCGATCCCGGCAGCAGAAAACCTTTTCTCAGATAGTACTGGACTCACCGGCTCGACCGCGGGCACCGACCGGACGACTGGTTCCGGGGTCGGCTCAGGCACTGATTCATGTACCTGTCCAAAAACCGGTGTGATGATGGGCGTCGATGCCAGTTTGGGGACCGGTTCAGGAGGAGAGGAGGTGGGGGGGACCACAGGCTCATATGGGATAACAGGATCTGACTCATGCACCTGCACAGGTTCCGGTTCAGAGACCTGAGTGATAATGGGTGTTAACACCGATTGAGACACCAGTTCGGGTGCGGGTGACGCGGTCAACTCCTCCTTGCCCTGCAGCGATGCGCCGCAGGCGGTACAGAAGAGGCCGCCGGGCGCATTCACCGTACCACAGGTCCGACAGAAAGACAGAGTCGATGCCGCCGGCTCGTTAAGCCTCTCCTCCTCCGACGAAACAGCCTCTGGAGGCGGAACTACTACAGGTTGTTCCACAACGGGGGCGGGCACCCGGGCCGGCGCTGGTGTAGCATCAGGCCGGGTTGGAATCTCAGCAGGAATAGGTGCGGCCACAGGTGCGGGTACAACCGGGACAGCCGGCGCTACAGGGGCTGCCTGTACTACATCCCGCAGACTCTCCCTGCAGAACGGGCATATTCTCCAGTCCGCCCTGACCCTCCGGCCACAGTGCGGACATTCGTTTGTCTGATCCGTTTGCACGATAGACCATTGCCCTCAAAACCAATGAAGGTTTGGAAGCAGACCATCCCCCTTCCGGGTCCTGATGGAACGTTCATAAAAATGGATAATCAGGTGGTCTGAGTCGAGACCGTTGACGTTGGTATGGATGTCTGGACCGTTGTAGCAGTCCCAGTGGAGAGCACACTGACCGTGACCGTCCAGGTGCCGGCACAACTCACGTCCACCAGGTACTTCCCGGTTGCAGGGATCGGGATGGCGTTGGAGCCGGCCAATGGCCCCGCTGTGGTGAAGCCGATCGTCTTTCCGGTGCTGTCCATCACCGTCACCACCGCGGACTGGTCGGCTGTGACGCTCAACTTGACGACCCCGCCCGATAGGTCAAAGAGGTCGGAGGCGTAGTTCCCGGTCCCGGCCCAGGCCAGAGATCCCGTCGAATGACCGCCCTGGGCCACCGTGGTGGTCACAACGGCCACGGACTGGATCGGGATAGCGGTGACGACCGGGTAGACCTGGGATGGAGTCGCCGTCGTCACCTGCAACGTCGGTGTGGGCATGATCGGAAACGTGACCGGCGTGGTCCAGGTGACGATCGGAGCGGCAGTCTGGAGATTGGCGATCGTCCCAACCGATGTCGGTTCGTACTTCCACGTCCCGCCCCCGCCACCTCCATTCTGCAGGTAGGGCGAGAGGGTGTGATCGACATGAGGGGTCTGATTCACAGCCACAGTCTGCGAGGGCTGAACTGTGGGAATGGTGGTCAGGGTGGTCTGGGGAACGGCGGTCACATTGATCGTGGTGTTCGCCGGGGTCAGGGGGACCACGGTATTCACTGCCAGGGACGGCGTGGTTCCGGGGGTGATCGGGGCGACAGTTCGGGCGTCGACGCTTTTTCCACCGAACATGTCGGAGAAACCACCAGGAAGCAGCATCCCCACCACCAAGAAGATCACCAGGGCACCGACAAGCCCCAGCAGCACAGGGTGCGTGAGGGTCTCCATCAGATCGCGTTTCTCCGGCGGCTTCCCGGCCGACGGTTCCTCTTGTAGTGCTGGAGCAGACGCTGGTTTACCCGGTGGGGTGGATGGGTTGCTCCAGGCCGGGGGAGTCTCAGGGACATCGGCTGCTGCATCGAAGGCGACCGGCCCGGGGGGCGGTGGTGATACCACCGTCGGAGAAGTTGCCAGAGAGGGCAGTTTTGACATGCAGGCAGGACAGAGCGTCCATTCAGGCTGGACCTCCGCACCGCAGGTGGGACATTGTTTCATCGGGATCGCCTTAATGGGTACATATCTGGAGGTGAACCACAATGAAGGTTCTGGAATAAGACCTCCAGTCCATGACCATCAGATCTCAATCGATCCACCAGACGGGAGAACCATCACCTGCATATCGGTGGTCCGCTCGATCGCCTCCTTGAACGCATCGGCATCCTGCTCGATCGCCGGCCAGGTGTTGTAGTGGATCGGGATCACCATTGGAGCGCCGATGTACGCGGCCGCCATCATCGCTGCAGCGCTGTCCATGGTGAACCTGCCGCCTATGGGGAGAAGCGCCACATCAGGGTGGTACAACTCGCCGATCAATCTCATATCAGAGAAGAGGGCCGTATCCCCAGCATGGTAGACGGTGACCCCATCCATCCGGATCACAACACCAGCCGCCTCCCCGCACATAATCTTCGTTCCGTCCAGTTCGAGCATCGACACAGAATGGACGGCAGGGGTCAGACTGACGGTGACACCATTGATGGTGATACTCCCGCCGAAGTTCAACCCGGTGGCTTGCATCCCCAGGGCAGAGAGGGCCTTGGCAAGGTCGTTAACCGCCACCGTTGGAGCATCCAGGGTGAGTGTTTCGCCAAAGTGATCGAAGTGGCCATGAGTCAGTACGACCAGATCGGGGTCCTTGGGGATCGTCCCGTTCAGTACATACGGATCGATCAGCACTCGTTGTGACCCTTCGAGGAGCACACAGGCATGTCCTGGCCAGGTAAGTCTCATACTGCAGGAATGATGAGCCAAAAAATAAGTGTCTTGTGGTGAGGGGGTCACCAGCAGACAGGTAGGAGCGTATGGTAGTCTTAGGTGATATCGATCATTTCGGCTTCAGTGATATCGATCGCCTCACCCAACCCGTCGTTGGTCGCACTCCTGGTCATCTGCTCAGTGAGGTCACGGTCCTCCATCACATCCTTGATCCGCTCAAGGAAGTAATCGATCGTATGATCCGCCTCCTGCTCGATCACGTGCCGGTACTCGCGGAGCGTAGAAGGACTGACCCCCAGGTCATCGCTGATATCCTTCATATTTCTCCCGGAGTTCAACAGCGTCTCCATCGTGACCCGATCAAAAGGCATCTTAAAATCAAGTTCCCTGAACAGTTTCAGGCGAACTCGAGCCCGTGCCACGGTCTTGCTCAATTTCTCATCACCGAGGTCACGGGCGATCTCGGTGTCGTTCTTTCCCGCGTAATAAGCGGAGACAAGCTTTGCCAGCTGTAATGGTTTCAGTTTTGTCTTGAAGAAACCCTGATCCAGGATCTCACGCATCACAAGCGCGATCTCACGTTCAACTGCATCGCGGTCCCTGAGCGTGCCATGAATCTTCTTCATCGGCTCGACAATCTGCGTCTTGCTGGTTATATCGGTGAACAGCTGCAATAGCTGCCCTTTTCTCGTGTCTTCAGGCATGGTGCACCACAGTGAGATACGAGAATATACTATGGGGGTAAGGTTATATACTTTGTGGTTGCGAGGAGATTGAATATTTGGAGAAATCTTAAAAAAAGCGACATATGTCCTAATTATTCACCCAACCCTCGAAAAACCCTGCATCACTGCATGGCATTACAGAGATAGTCTTTTGCCATTCCCATTCCCGTTGCAGACCCGTGAGAAGAGATGAAGGAATATCAGGGTTTATAATACTCTCAAAAGAGAATGATACAGACTGAAGGTGATCCCTATGAGCGATGTCTATGAGAAAGTGATGGATCTTGCAAAGCGGCGTGGTTTTGTCTGGCCGACATCAGAGTGCTATGGAGCCGTCGCCGGGTTCATCGACTACGGCCCTCTCGGTGCGATGATGAAACGGCGCATCGAGAATGTCTGGCGTGCATTCTATGTGGTCAGGGAGGGGTACTACGAGATCGAGTGCCCGACCATCGGCCAGGAGGCCATCTACATCGCCTCAGGGCATGTGAAAGGGTTCTCAGATAAGATGTTCCAGTGCCCGCACTGCAAAGAATTTCTGCGTGCAGATCATGTCGTCGAAGGGGCCGGCGAGATCGTGAATGCGGGCACGATGAGCGCCGAAGCGCTCGCTGAAGCACTCGCACCGATCGAGTGCCCGCTCTGTACAAAGCCGATCGGCACGGTCGATGTCTTCAATTTCAGTCTGATGTTCTCCACCAGTATCGGCCCGGGATCACAGCGGACCGGGTACCTGCGGCCTGAAACTGCCCAGGGGATCTTCACCGACTTCACCCGGCTCCTCCGGTTCTATCGGGACAAACTGCCGTTTGGTGCCGTCCAGATCGGGAAGTCGTACAGGAACGAGATCTCCCCCCGGCAGGGGATGATCCGGCTTCGGGAGTTCACGCAGGCCGAGGCCGAGATCTTCGTCCATCCAGAGCAGAAGAAGCACCCGCACTTTGAACGCTACGCCGACTACACGATGGACCTGCTCGGCTACCCGGAGCAGCTGGCATGTAAACCGGCGGTCACCATCTCGATGGCTGAAGCCGTCGCTGAGGGACGTATCGCCAACGAGTATGTAGCCTATTATATTGCACTGACCCATCAGATGCTGACACGGCTCGGGATCCGCCCGGACCGGCTCAGATTCCGTCAACACCTCCCCGACGAACTGGCCCATTATGCAGAGGACTGCTGGGATGCGGAGATCCTCTCCGACCGGTTCGGATGGGTGGAGACGGTCGGGATCGCCGACCGCACCGATTATGACCTGAAAGCCCACGCCGCCCAGTCTGGCGACTCGTTCACGGTCTTCATCCCGTTCGACGAGGTGAAGCGGGAGTCGCGCCGGCAGATCGTCGCCGACATGGGGGCGCTCGGCCCCCGGTTCAGAGGAAAGGCAAAGGCCGTCGCCGATGCGATCGCAAACTCCACGCCGACCGATGAGGGGGTCTGGGTCGAGGTCGACGGCGAACAGGTGCTGATCACCCCCGACCTCTACAAGGTTCGCGAGGTCGAGATCGAGGTCCGCGGGGAAGAGGTGATGCCGCATGTGATCGAGCCGAGTTACGGTATCGATCGGATCTGCTATGCCATCCTTGAGAACTGCTTCGACGAGGAGGAGGTCGACGGCGAGATACGAGCTGTCCTCCACCTCTCGCCCGAGGTCGCACCGGTGCAGGTGGCCGTCTTTCCGCTGATGAATCGGGACGACCTGGACACGATCGCCTGGGACCTGACCACGACCCTGAAGCACCTGGGTGTGCAGGCCGAGTACGACGACTCAGGGGCTATCGGCCGGCGATACCGGCGTCAGGACGAGATCGGGACCCCATTCGCTGTCACAATCGACTACGACACCCGCGAGGACCAAACCGTCACCCTCCGGGACCGGGACTCGATGCGTCAGGTCAGGGTTCCCCTGGGTGAGGTGCCGGAACTGGTCAGGCGTCTGACCACCAGGACACTCCACTTCGAAGAGATCTCGTGACCAGGCCATCATGACCCCCTTTATCCAGCACCCGCTGATCCGGCCGGAGTCGCTCGAGTCCAGGGAGTACCAACTGGCCATCACCGTCCATGCCCTCGAGCAGAACACGATGGTCGTCCTCCCGACTGGTCTCGGCAAGACTGCGATCGCCCTGCTCGTCGCGGCCTCTCGCCTCCTCAACCATCAGGGAAAGGTGCTGGTGATGGCCCCAACGAGGCCACTGGTCGAACAGCACTTCCGCTTCTTCTCAAAGTTTCTTCAGACAAAGGAAGGGGAGTCGTTCCCCGCCGTCCTCTTCACCGGCGATACACCGCCTGCAGAGCGGAAAGCCGGATGGGAACAGGCGACGCTCTGTTTTGCGACCCCACAGGTGATCAAGAACGATTGTATCGCAGGCAGGTACTCGCTGGCCGATGTGACCCTGCTGATCGTCGACGAGTGCCACCGGGCGGTCGGCAACTATGCCTACGGGTTCATAACAGAACGGTACCTGGAGACCGCCCGCCGCCCGCTTGTCCTCGCGATGACGGCCTCCCCTGGCGGAGACCAGGAGAAGGTCCGCGAGGTACAGCAGACACTCGGGATCTCCTGCATCGAAAGTCGGGTCGAGCAGGATCCCGATGTGAAGCCCTATGTCCATGAACGTTCCCTCGATTATGTCAGCGTCGTCCTCCCTGAGGAGTTGAAGACGGCGCGGGATCGGATCAACCAGCTTCTCGACGACCGGCTCGACACCCTGCGGGAACTGAAGTTCATGGTCCCGCCGAGGGAACGGCTCTCGATGAGGGAACTGCACGGCCTCAACGCCCAGATCCAGACAAGGATCGGGGAGCGAGACTCGGCAGGGTTTGCGGCCGCCTCACTCTATGCCGAACTGATGAAACTCCGGCATGCCCTGACCCTGGCCGAAGCCCAGGGGTCCATGGCCCTGACCGCGTTCCTTGAGAAGATCGCCCTCGAAGGGATGTCGGGAAGCGGGTCGAAGGCCTCGCGCCACCTCGCCGAAGAGCCGGCCTTCCAGGACCTGCTTGAACGATGCCGGTCGTTCCCCGGCGAGGTCCACCCAAAGGTCGGGCTCGTCGGCGAACTCGTACAGAAGCAACTGCTCGAGCACCCCGAGAGCCGGATCATCGTCTTCGCCACCTTCCGTGACACTGTCCAGCAGCTCGTCAACCACCTGGCCGATATCGGGATCGAGTCCGAACGATTCGTCGGCCAGGCCAAGAAGGACTCCGAGAAGGGGTTGACCCAGAAGAAGCAGATCGCTGCCCTGCAGAGGTTCCGGGACGGCGAGTTCCGAGTGCTGATCGCCACCTCGGTCGGCGAGGAGGGGCTCGACGTCCCCTCCACCGACCTCGTGATCTTCTACGAGGCGGTCCCTTCGGAGATCCGGTCGATCCAGCGGAAGGGGCGGACCGGCAGGAGCGGGGAGGGATCGATCATCGTGCTGGTGACCAAGGGAACCCAGGACGAGACGTTCCGATATGTGAGCCAGGCCCGGGAGAAGAGCATGCGAGCTGGGATGAAGGCTATTCGGGCCCATCAGGCCGCAACTCCGGCAGAACCGCCGGCCCTCCCCCCAGTTGTACATTCCTTCCCTGCTGGGCAGGGCTCGCTGGACCAGTACCTGGAGAGCGGCCCGGCGATCACGGTCGACGACCGGGAGACCTCGTCCCGGGTGGCTGAAGGATTGAGCCGGCTCGGAGCGGTGATCACCCTTTCACGGCTCGAGTATGGGGACTACGCCATCGGAGATCGGATCCTCGTGGAACGAAAGACGACGCAGGACTTCGTCGACACCCTGGTGGACCGGGACCTGCTCGGCCAGCTCAGAGAGATGGCCGGTGTGGCCATCCGACCGGTACTGATCATCGAGGGCGGGGACCTCTACACAAAACGAGATATCCATCCGAACGCTATCAGGGGGGCCCTGGCCGCGATTGCGATCGATATGGGGATCTCAATCCTGTATACAGCCAGTGCCGACGAGACGGCCCAGATGCTCTTCGTGCTCGCCCGCCGTGAGGAAGGGGGACGGGGCGAGCGGTCTGTCCATCACAGAAAATCTTTCAAGTCGGTCAAAGAACAGCAGGAGTACGTGGTCGCGGCGTTCCCGGATATCGGGCTCAAGAACGCCCGTCTTCTCCTGGATTATTGCGGATCGGTCAGGGCCGTCATCAATGCCAATGAGGAGGTACTCTCCTCGATCAGAGGGATCGGCGAGAAGACCGCCCAGCGGATTGTTGAACTGGCCAATCGTCAGTACGAGCCCTGAATCGGGTCCTATCGGAGTTCGTTCAGGGTCAAAACGGCGGTTCTGACACAATCAAGCAGTACCGCACATCGTTCAGGGTCGGGCTCACCCTGCACCCGTCTGCAGAGGTTCACCACGGTGGCCTGCAGTTCTTCAGCGACCAGGTTCCGCTCCACAGTCCCGACCACCGACAGATCCTGGGACTTCACCGACTCGAGGGCTGGCATCGTCAGAAGCCTCTCGGGCTCCAGAACGGGTTGAGACGCCTTCTCCCGCTGCTGCTTCTCCTCCTCGGCGCAGACCACACAGCACTCCTCACCTTTGATACAGAAGAGCGGGCTCCCGCAGACCCTGCATCCCTTGGAGAGCATCTTTCCACCCCGAAGCAGGTATTCTGCCATTATCTCGTCTGCTTTTGCTGGCATAACAGTAGGTATTCTTCGTCAAGGTATATATGTCCGGATGGGAGTAATAATAAGAGGATATTAAGGGGGAGTGATACTATGACAGGACAGGAAAATACAATAAACACCTGTATTCAGATGCTGCAACACATAATGGAGGATAACACAATACCACGGAACATCAGACGCGTTGCAGATGAGACCAGGAGCGTACTGATGGATGAATCAAAGACGATCGGCCTTCGAGCGGCCACCGCAATTTCGATGATTGACGAGGTCAGTAATGATCCCAATATGCCAGTTCATGCCAGAACTCGAATCTGGGAACTGGTCTCGCAGCTCGAATCAGTTCCCCTTGACTGAGGAAAACACCTTTTTTCCAAATACTGCACAAAACCAGGCCTTGCGAAGGCCCGGTTCTGCAGTTCATACAGAACCAGATATCCCCAGTCAGATGATGATAAGCGAGGACTGGTCCCGAACCAGTTGATGCAGTTGATCGAGAGCGGCCTGCTCTTCTGCATTGGCCACTTGAAGGAGCGCCATCTGCGTATCAAGGATGCTCTGATCTGCGCCTGACGACATCTGTCGCTGGTAGGTTGCATTCGCCGCATCATAGGTCGCTTTCTTCTGCTTGTACAGGCTGAATCTGCTCATAAAGTCGTTGAACTGTGCTGTAGTGGCGAAGTCCCACCCCCGATAATAATACGGCTTCTCCTGTGGTGAGATGACAGCACCGATCAATGGGTCGCCGGCCACCCAACGGCGGGATGTGGTCTCCACCATCACCCAGGCATCGGTCACCTCGGTGATACTGCTGATCGCATGGTCAGTCGCACCGACCCGGATCCGGACCGAGAGGCCGCGATCTGTGAGCGATTCGGCAACCTGAACCGCTGCATCGCCTGATCGGTTCAACTGGGGCCCATATGGGGTCGGAGGGGCCTGCGAGGTCTCCCTCAACGCCTGGGTGAACGCACTCATCTCAGGGGTGGTGTCATCCGTGCGAATGATCTGGCCGAGAAAGACCACAACCACAACGACCAACAGCACAGCCAGCAACACCGTCGGAATTGGATTGTCTGTAATCTTCCGTGCATACCGGCGCCTGCGTGTGGTTACTACACCACGTTCAGGATGGAGAGAGGCTCCACAACGGGCACAGATCGTATCCAGTTTCCCCTTCGCTACCTCCCCACACTGCGGGCAGCGGGGTATCTGACTCCGACTCAGGCAGAACTGACAGATTCCTCCAGCATGCCCCATCTCTCGTCCGCACCGATCACATTTCGCCATAATTATCCTGCAAGTATCTGCTCCCTACCTGAGATCCTGGAAACGGAACGATATAAACATTGTTCTTTCCTTTTCCGACTGATCACTGGAGTCAACACATGGGATCGTCAGATTCCTCCATTTTCAAGGAATAAAACCTACAAACACGTAGATCCAAAAGAAATCCGGAAAAATTTCCAGTGGACACTTCTTTCCGAGGAGATGTGAGATGAGGACCTCCTCTATCCATGCGTGTCGTCTTAAACGCAACAAATGGTTTATCTAATGACAGAGCACCTGAATATATAAGGAGAGTTTACTAGTGAAATCACCATTTGAGATGCTCGCCAACGCCATCGTGGCACGGCCAAAGACCGTGCTCGCGATCACGGTAGTGCTGATCATTGTTGCTCTGGTCGGGGCGACGACGGTCACAATGGCGACCGGGAGTGACACCTACATTGATAAGGACTCTCAACGTGGCGTCCTTCTCAACGAGTACACCGATACGTTCTCATCCAACAGTATCATGTTGTTGGTCGAGTCTGACGACGTGCTCAGTCCGGATGTACTCAAGTATATCGATTCACTCCAGAACGAGGTTCGTGGAGAACGAAATGTTGAAGGAGTGACCAGTATTGTCGATCTGGTCGAGCAGGTGAACGGCGGCAAAGTGCCGACATCGAAGGCGGATATCGAGGCAGCCGAAGCAGCAGTGCCAGCGGCGATCCTCTCGAAATATGTTCCGTCAAAGTCAATGACAATCTCGATCGTGAGCCTGGAGCCAGGCCTTTCCCAGGCCAGTCAGAACAGTGTGATCGACAGTCTGAACAAAAGGATCAGTCTCTCTGACAGGCCGGCCGGCACGACCGTGACGGTCACCGGGTCACCGGCATTCCAGAAGGATATGTCAACAGCGATGGGAACCTCAATGGGGATGTTGATTGGGGCCGCGATGCTGTTAATGATCCTGGCGGTCGGACTGCTCTTCGGGCATGTCAGGTACCGACTCCTCTCAGTGGCAATCGTCTTCTCCGGACTGATCCTGACATTCGGGGTCGTCGGTTTCTCGGGGATTTCCCTGAGCATGGTCGCGATCAGTGCGTTCCCAGTGTTGATAGGGCTCGGGATCGACTATGCGATTCAGGTCCACTCCCGGTTTGATGAAGAGACGCGGCGGGGGACGCTCCCGGAGGCGGTGGTTATGACGATCACCCGGTCAGGCCCTTCGATCCTCTATGCGATGCTCGCCACCTCGATGGGGTTCTTCGCCATGTTCATCTCACCCCTCCCGATGATTCGGGGGTTCGGGCTGATCTGTGTGATTGGAATCGTATGCTGCTACCTGGTGGCCCTGATCGCAGTACCCACGTTCGGCTTGCTGATCGGGTATAAACCCAAAGAGAGGGCTCATGAAGTGAAGAGTACCTCATCAAAACCGAAGAAGATGAGCGTTGTCGACAGGTATGATCACGCGCTTGTGAGCCTGGTGACGAAGATTGCCCATAACCCGGTGCCGATCCTGTTAATCTGCGGGCTGGTCGCACTGGTCGGGTTCGAGATGGACGGTGAGATCAAGATCAACACCGATGAAAACTCGTTCGTTCCCTCAGATATGGCATCCAAGATCAGCCTCGACAAGGTCTCACGGACGATGGGGTCGACCTCTTCGATCCCGATCATGGTGCAGGGGGACAAGGTGACCAGCCCTGAAGTGATCAAATGGATGTATGACTTCCAGAACTATGCCGCGTCCAGTAATAGTCAGGTGACCGGTTCATCGTCGATTGCAACCTATGTGGTCCAGTACAACGGTGGGCAGATCCCAACCACCCAGGAAGAGGTGGATAATGCCCTGGCCAAGGTACCCCTGGGAACCAGAAACCAGTATCTGAGCGGCAACGAGGAGGCGGTCATCTCGTTCACAACCGTGACGATGACGGTCCAGCAGGCACAGTCGCTGATCACCCAGATGAAACAGGAACTGCAATTCAAGACCCTTCCACCCGGTATCTCCGCTGGATTGACCGGTCAGACCGAGATGTTCGCCGGCCTGATAGAGGATATCAAGAACGGGAAGATGACGATGACGCTGCTCGGGTTCGGCATGATCTTCGGGTTCCTGCTACTGGTGTACCGCAAGTTCGCCAAGGCGATCACACCGCTGATCCCGATCATGTTTATCGTCGGCTGGAACGGGCTGATCATGTATTCCCTCGGGATCGACTACTCGCCTCTGACCGCAGTGCTCGGATCGATGACCATCGGAGTCGCCGCAGAGTATACGATCCTGATGATGGAGCGGTACTACGAGGAGCGGACCTGGGGGCTCGGGCATCTGGAGGCCATCACCCACTCGATGAAGCAGATCGGAACCGCGATCACCGTCTCGGGGCTCTGCACGGTCTTTGGGTTCTCAGCGCTGATCATCTCCAACTTCAATATCATCAGCAACTTCGGTGTGGTGACGGTCCTCTCAGTCGCCTTCTCAGTGATGGGCGCAATCGTAGTGATGCCGGCCGTCCTGGCGCTGCTCGGTGGGAAGGATCCAAGCCCGCCCCTCCATCCAGAGGCCCAGTCTGAAGAGACGTAAACCGATCCCCCTTTTTTGATGTTCTGTGATCCCACAGTTCATCTTCAGGTGGTACAACAAGTACCTCTCAACAATTTACAGGGTTTTTCCCATACACGGTTCACATCGTTAAAAAAGGAATAAGTTCATTCCTGAATCATTCAGATTCGTTCAACCTATCAGGATCAGGAAAAAACAAAGTTCCGGTATCCACCCTTCGGCAGGACCATCTCAAACCGTGCACCCCGACCAGGCGTCCCGGTCTCAGTGATCGTGATGCCAGTAATTGCGAGGATCTCCCGGGTCAGGAAGAGTCCGAGCCCTGTGTTGGAACCGACACCTTTGTTAAAGATCCGCTCTTTTGTATCTTCCGATACTCCGTCGCCATCATCCTCACAGATCAGTACCAGCGTGCCTGCGTCACCAGGACGCATGGAGAACCGGATCTCGGTGACACTGTGACCATGGCGGAGAGCGTTCTCGATCAGATTATAAAAAACCCGCATCAACAACGGGTCTGCATAGATCTCCAGGTTCTCAAGCGTAGAATAAAGGTGGACTGCCCCAGCAGGGATCATCAGTTCCGCATTCTCAATCAGCATCCCCACCTTCTGCCATTCAGGGGAATGGACCCCGACCTCTTCGTAGCCCTTGGTGAAGGTGATCTCTGATCGGATCTGAGCGACCTGTTCGTTCTCCCGACGGAAGATCACCTGCAGGTTATTATCATCAGTCATCTCCAGAGAGAGATCTATATATCCAAGCAGGGCTGTCAACTGGTTCTGAATATCGTGACGGGTGATCCCGGAGAGTAGATTTAATTTTCTATTCGCCTGCCGAAGCCCCTCCTCAGCCCGCTTCTGATCGGTGATATCCTGGGTCAGCATAAAGAAAGCGACCACCTGCCCGGCCTCATCCCGCTGAGGCATGAAACCAACATGCAGGTAATGCTGATAATCGTCCCGCCCTGTTGTATAATAATCCATCTTCACAGACTCTCCGGCCAGCACCCTGCTAAAGCAGGCCGAAGAACTCCGGTAGGTCTCCTCATCCAGAACCTCCCATATCCCTCTTCCAACGAACGAATCCCGCGGAAACCCGTACCAGTCAGCATACGCCTGGTTCACATACAGGTATCGTTCATCTGCATCCACGTACCCAATCTGGGCCGGCACACCGTCGATGATCAGTGAGAGTTGTTTGCCCCTGGACCGAAACGATGAGTTGACCTGTTCCCGCTGGATCGCCAGGGAGAACAGTTCTGTGAGCCTGCTGACCGCAGTCAGTTCCCAGTCAGTATACCCATCAGGAGCGTTCGCCAATGCAATCTGACCGACAACGGTCGCATCGACCTGTACGATCGGTGCTGCCAGAAACGAGGTGACCGGAAAATGTCCTTCTGGTAGGTCAGGTGTAGATGGGTGGAGATCCGGAGCATTGGTGAAGATGGGTTTACCGGTGTTCAGGCAGTGACCTATCAGTCCATAATATGTTCCGTCAGGTCTGCGTGAGAACAGGGTCGTCTGATCAGACGAAGAGCATTCAGACCCACCTTCAGCCACCATCGCGTTCAGGGTCGGGCTGGTCATCAAGCCGGTCTTCTCGTCGACCACCGAGACAAAGCCCTGCGGGCTCCCGGTCAGTTCTTTGGCAGAGGAGAGTACCAGCATTGTGACCTCCTCGATGATCCGTCCAGGGGTGACCAGTGCACCGGCGAGGTCGGCCAGCGCCCGGTTCAGGTTCAGTTCACGCCGCAGCAGTGCCTCTTGCTGTATGAGTTCCCGGGTTCTCCCTTCGATTGCGAGCTTCCCGGCGTCATGAAAGTAGACGAAGAGAAACAGGGAGTCTGCCGTGATCAACACCAGCATCAGCGTAACTGAGGTGAATGCATAGGTGGATTCCGAGGTGAGGTTGAAGTTAGCGAACCACCGAATTGCAAGCCACCAGTAGGGGAACAATACCAGCAAGGAAGCGGCTGCGATCAGTGCCGCATGGGGAACCGGTCGGAAAAACCAGGCCTTCCACCCCGTTCTGTTCACCACCGGGCCTTTCACCTCCCCATTCACCCGCACGTTCTCCTGAAGATAGTTGTCACGGCACCGCATTTATAATATCAGGAGAAACTGCTGTATTGCACACATCAACTCTTCCCCATACAGGGACAGGATCGTGCAGTTTTAAATACAGACACGTCTGAACTTTTTTTTCTTTTTTTGATACCCGTCATAGAAAAAATATCCAGGACTCATCTCTTTCTCCGTTCGTATAATCTCCAGAAAGAAGGGGTATTTTTATTTTAGCACGATGAAGATTTCAATTTCAGGGGCGGGAATCCATAATATCTCAAAAATGCACGAATTCATTGTTTAACTTCAAAAACTCTCAGACAATATCTATAAATAAATCAAATTTTTTATAGATACACACGTTGCCTGGGATGAAAATTATCTGCTCATTTTGTAATACCGTCATTAGTCCGGGGAGATCTGCTGAAGACCAAGTTAGCCATGGTGTTTGTAAATACTGCTACACGAGAATTCTCACTGAATACGGATTCAATCTCAAGAAATTCCTCAATATGCTCGAGGCTCCCGTATTTCTCGTTGATGAGGATGTCAACATTATTGCGGCGAACTCTCTTGCCCTCGCAGCCGTCAATAAACCAATTGAAGAGACGACAGGACACATCTGTGGAGATGTCCTTGAATGTATCAATGCGTTTCTTCCTGAGGGTTGCGGGAAGACTCCAAACTGTCCCGATTGTACAATCAGGACGTCCGTAAATGAAACATACAAAACCGGGACGCAGACAAACCGACGTCCGACAGACATCATTCGGAAGAATGGAGAATCAGAAGAGACAGCACGCCTTTTAGTCTCTACTCGAAAAGATGGTAGCGTAGTCCTGCTCACACTTGAATTCTGTGCAGGAGTTTAAGCCTGTTCTTTCTTGTTCAAACCAAAATTTTCAAACCGAGGGGTCAGAAATAATTATTAGATCCGGCATAAACAGATTATAATCCCAGTTTATTATAATAATCAATCGGTTTCGGAGATTTTTCATGAACAAAAAACATTTATCAACCCTGGCACTTGCTCTCACCATCTGTCTTCTTATCACAGCCGGATGTATTGGGACATCCGGCACAGGTCAGACCGCAGGTCAGACAGTCGCCGTCGGACAACACCAGGCTGTATCATTCAACGCGACACCCGTCAAGTATGCAGATGTCAACGGGGTCAAATTGGGATACCGTGAATTCGGATCCGGTGAACCGCTCCTGATGATCACTGGATTCGGAAATACCATGGGTGACTGGAACGAGACCTTCATCGGCATCCTTGCCTCGAAGTACCATGTCTATATCTATGACCATCGGGGGATGGGGTACAGTAGCGACAATAATGCGACACCCTCCATTCCCCAGTATGCAGATGATGCCGCTGCACTGATGAGTGCTCTCGGCTATGACAGTATGCACGTATACGGAGTCTCGATGGGATCCACCATCTCCCAGCAACTGGTCATCGATCATCCTGAACGAGTACGAAAACTGGTCCTGGATTCCGTATCATACAGTATACGGCTCCCTGAAACCAAAAAACTATTCAACGCCATCGATTCGGCCGCCGTCAATACATCCCTGCCTCAGGGCATCCAGGAAGAAGCACAGGCAAACCTTGCATGGAACGGGTCCTATGACAATCTTTCCAGTATTCATAAGGATGTCATGTTGGTTGTGGGTACCGCAGATGTGTTGACTCCAGATTCAGTTGCCGTCCAGATGGCGGGGCAGATCAATGGATCATGGCTTGTCCGGTTCAAGGATCTCCCACATGTCGGATCCCATTACGCACCTGTTGAATACGGAGAGAACGCACTCACATTCCTCGGTATGGATGAGTCCCCCCTCAACAAATAACACCATAAACCCCATTTTTTTAATATCACCTCTGAGTTCCGGAGAGATGAGCGGAATACGGGAAGAGAGAGCGATAATCAGGGCTATAACATAGAACAGAAACAGCAAATTTTCCAGAATGATTCGACCAGGTTCTAATCGGTAGGAATTGAAGTCAACCACAAATCCTATACAAAAAATACCTTCTCTTTTTTTATCCCACCACCCTATACCTACCATGGAAAGTACCAGTCAGGGAACGGATCAGAAAGGATTGAACCTTCTGATCCTCTCCATCTCCCTCGCAACGTTCATGTCGTCACTGGACGGAACGATCGTCAATATCGCCCTGCCGACCATCTCTTCGGTGTTCAATATCTCTTCGAGTACCGTGAGTTGGGTTGCGACCATTTACCTGCTGGTGATGGCTGGCTGCGTCCTGATCTTCGGTAAGTTGTCGGACAGTGTCGGGTTTAAAAGAATGTTCCTATCAGGATTTGTAATCTTTACCCTGGGATCGTTCTTATGCGGTCTGCTCCCGGACCTCCTATCTTCATTCTTCGCGCTCATCGGTTCACGTGCATTCCAGGCAATAGGCGGTGCCATGATAACAGCGATTGCGCCGGCGATGATCGCTGCATACATCCCCATGAAGCAGAAAGGAAAAGCGATGGGAATCGTTATGACCGTCGCTGCACTCGGGACCGCCATCGGACCGACCATCGGTGGAGTCCTCACCCAGTACATCTCCTGGCACTGGATATTTTTCATCAACGTACCGGTGGGAATCTGTGCAATCATACTGGGGTTACGTGTTATTCCCACCACTCAGCCCCACAATAAAAATGCCGGCTTTGACAGAGCCGGCGCGTTGTTGATCTTCACCGGCCTCGCTGCACTGCTCTTTGCGGTTTCAGAAGGGCAGTCGCTTGGGTGGGATTCCCCGGTGATCCTCGGTTCCCTTGCCCTCGCTCTCATTACACTCGGTTACTTTGTATGGCACGAACTCAGGACCGCTGACCCTCTGCTGGAACTCCGTCTCTTTAAAAACAAGAACTTCCTGATGACCAATCTTGTCCTTTCGCTGGTCTTCTTCAGTTTTGCCGGTATCAGTTACCTGCTCCCGTTCTATCTTCAGTACATCAAAGGGTTCAGTTCCTCAGATGCAGGGATGATAATTACCGCCCTATCGGTTGCCATGATGGTCTCCGGCCTTCTTTCAGGAGCGCTGTATAACCGGGTTGGTGGCAGGATACTCTGCATCGCTTCGGGGATCTTCCTGGTTGCCGGTTATTTTATGATGACCCTCCTCCGGGTCGACACCTCAATCGGATTTGTGATTCTCTGTCTGCTCGTGCTCGGTTTCAGCCTTGGCCTGATGATCACACCGGCATCGAATATGATCATGAACTCGGTTGCTAAGCGATACCAGGGGATGGTCTCCAGCCTCACGAGCCTTGAACGATTCGCACCGTTGACCCTGGGGATTGCTTTTGCAAACCTGGTCTTTATTCAGGGGATCACAGCAATTGCTGACAACCGGGGGATCACGGAGAGCGCACCGGTTAACATCAAACTGCACCTGATTACTGCTGGTTTTGACCTTGCCTTCTTCTTCTCACTGGTTATTGCGGTCATCATCCTCATCCTCACCCTGCTCGCACGACAGGAAGTGCACCCGGACTACCAGTCAGGCACCGATGAGGATGCTCTGAATAGTACAATCTAAAAACATTTTTTCCATGAAAAAAGGGAAAGAACACTGCTTCAGGTATCCGCGCTCTTCTCCCAGGGATATCTGGAAAACAGACAACTCATGCTTTATCCAAAGAACTACCGGAGGAATTGAACCGGCAGCAGAGATAATACACAATACTGCCCCATTGATGATCATCACATGCCCCAGAAGTCCCTTCTTCCCATCCCGGTGCTCGTCGCCTTTGTTCTGCTGCTCACCCTGGTCGACGCCTTGATTGCAAAGTTCATGGTCTTCATCTCCCCGGCCTCAACCGGAGTCTCGTCCCTGTACCTGAGCGTCGCGTTCATGATCGTCTTCACGCTCTGGTTTGGGATGGGGGGAGCCTTTGCGGCCTATTGGGGCTGCTTCATCGGAGCAGGGCTGTTGGGAGGGGTTCCTGCCGGGGTTAACCTGTACTGGTCTATTGGAGACCTGCTTCAGGTTTTGATTCCACTCATTGCATTCCAACTGTTGCATGCGGATATCTCACTCCAGACCTGGCGGGATGCACGCATCTTCCTTGTCTTCGGGGTGCTGGTGAACAACATCACAGGTGCGCTCTGGGGAGTTGGAACCCTGTACTTAAGTGGCCTTATCACCGGAGCTGCCGCCCCAGCAACAGCCATCAGTTGGTTTACTGGGAACGCCCTGATCACTCTGCTGATTGCACCGTTGCTTCTTCACCTGCTCACCCCCTCCATCAGAACGAGTGAACTGTATGTCGGAGGTACCTGGTTCGGCCGACCCCTCTAAAAGACAGTCACGACCACGGACCGTTCCCTGCTCTGCCGGGTATCCAGTTCCAGCAGCACGATCTGCTGCCAGTGCCCGGTCATCAACCGTCCCCCGCTCACCGGGACCATCAGAGATGGGCCGATGAGTGCCGCCTTCAGATGAGAGCGGCCGTTCCCGTCACCCCAGGCCCGGTCATGAGCATAAGAAATCCCAGCCGGCGCAATCCGTGCGAGCGCATCCCGCAGGTCTTCGAGCACCCCCGGCTCGTACTCGATCGTCGTCAGGGCAACCGTCGAGCCGACGGCAAAGAGCGAGACCAGTCCATCAGATACACCACTCTCGTCGACAACAGCAGCGACATCGACAGAGAGATCGATCACTGTTCCCTCTCCAGAGGTTGACAGCAGGATTGTTCGTTGGTACATAACGGTCCGTGGGCGGCACCAGAATATAACACCACACTAACGGCCGGCACCATTAAAACGAAAACGAGAAGAACATGCCGGCGAGGACACAAAAAAAAGGGTTGCCTTAAAGATCCAGGAGGGACTGCTCCTCGACATCCGGATCATTGACAACCGGCTCTTCCGCCTCGTCATCGAACGAAGCAGAGAGGATCTCCTGCTGCAGCACCGCCAGCCCGACCACCCGGTCATCTTCGTCCAGCCGGATGATCCGCACACCACGGGCTGACCGCTTCTGGACCGAGATATCGGATACCTTCATCCGAATCACGTTCCCAAGGGCACTCATCACGACGATCTCATCATCACTGCTGACCGCCTTGGTCGCAACGACTCCGTTCTGCGGGGCGGTCAGGATGTTCCGTACTCCCATCGTGCCCCGGCCATGACCGCGGAACTCGTCGAACTCAGTCCGCTTGCCATACCCGAGTTCAGTGATCGTCAACAGGTGATCTTTCTCCACGACGGTCGCGGCCTGCACCAGATCACCGTACTTCAACTTGATCCCACGGACCCCGCTGGCGTTCCTGCCCACTGTCCTGACGGTTTGTTCATGGAACCGCAGGGACTGGCCCTTCCGCGTCGAAAGGATCAGTTCCTTGGTACCATCGGTCAGTTTGACATCCACGAGCGAATCATTCTCGCGGAGTGAGATCGCATTGATCCCGGTGCTCCTCGGTCGGGAAAACTGGTCCTGCGGAACCTTCACGACCTGCCCCTGTTCGGTGGAGAAGAGCAGGTACCGGTCATGTCTGAACGTCCGGATCGGGATCACCGCTGTGATCAGTTCATCCTGCAGCTCGAGCAGGTTCACGATCGCCTTCCCCTTGCTGGTCCTAGAGGCCTCGGGGATGTTGTAGACCTTCAGCCAGTAGACCCGACCGTCGGTGGTGAAGCAGAGCAGGTAGTCATGCATCGAGGCGACGAAGATGTCCTCGACCGAGTCTTCATCCTTGGTCGCCATCCCGATGACTCCCCGACCGCCCCGCCGCTGCATACGGTAGGTCTCGAGGGGGAGTCGCTTGATATAGTTCTGGGTGGTGATGGAGATCAACACCGGCTTGTCCTCGATCAGGTCCTCCCGTTCCAGGATCGTCTGGCTGCAGGTGATCTCAGTCCGCCGGTCATCGCCGTATCGTTCCCCGACATCCACGATCTCCTTTCTGATCTCTTCATAGATGTTCGCCTCGCACGAGAGAATCCGTTCAAGTTCGGCGATCACATGGGCAAGCGAGTCTCGTTCGTCACGGATCTTGGCCTGTTCAAGGGCCGCGAGCCGGCGGAGTTGCATCTGCAGAATCGCGACGGTCTGTGGCTCGGTAAGACCAAACGTCGCGATCAGGGCCTTCTGTGCGGCCTCTGATGAGGCCGATTGCCGGATCGTTGCGATCACCTCGTCGATCCGATCGAGGGCGACCAACAGCCCGAGCAGGATATGCAGCCGGTCCTTGGCCTTCTTCAGGTCGAACTCACAGCGCCGGCGTACAACGGTCGCACGGTGGTGCAGGAACTCGGAGATTATCGCTTTTAGGCCGAGGACTTTGGGCTGGTTATCTGAGATCGCCAGGTTGATGATCCCGAACGTGGACTCGAGTGGCGTGTGCTTGTACAGCTGGTTCAGGACCACCGTCGGGATTACGCCCTTTTTGAGGTCAACGACCACACGGAGGCCGTCCCTATCTGATTCATCACGGAGATCGGAGATCCCTTCGATCTTCTTCTCCTTGACTAGGGTCGCAATCAATTCGACCATCCTGGCCTTGTTCACCTGGTACGGGATCTCAGAGATGATGATCTTGGGAGTTTTGGTCTCAACATCCTCGATCTCAGCGACACCACGAACAGTCAACTTTCCATACCCGGTATGATAGGCACTGACGATCCCTTCAGTGCCGGTGATCAACCCTCCAGTCGGGAAGTCCGGACCCGGCATCACCTGCATCAGGTCCTCGACTGTACAGTCAGGGTTTTTGATCGTCATCTCAACTGCAGAGCAGACCTCGCGGAGGTTGTGAGGCGGCATGTTCGTTGCCATACCTACCGCGATCCCGCTCGTCCCATTGACAAGCAGGTTCGGGACCTTGGACGGAAGTACCGTCGGCTCCTCGGTGGAGGAGTCGAAGTTCGGAGTAAAATCGACCGTCTTCTTGTCGAGGTCAGCCAGCAGTTCCTCAGCATACCGGGTCAGCCGGGCCTCGGTGTATCGCATCGCCGCAGCAGAGTCGCCGTCGATCGAGCCGAAGTTTCCCTGGCCGTCGACGAGCGGAATTCTATAACTGAATGGCTGGGCCATCTTCACCAGCGTATCATAGATCGAGGCATCCCCGTGTGGGTGGTACTTACCCATCGTGCCCGCAACGGCCCTGGCGCTCTTCTTGTACGCCTTGTCGGAGGTGTTCCCCTCCTCCCACATCGCGTAGAGTGTCCTGCGATGGACTGGCTTGAGCCCATCCCGGATATCCGGGATTGCACGGCCGATGATCACACTCATTGCGTAATCGATATACGAGGATTTCATCTCATCCTCGATGTTCACCGGGATCACCTTGGGGATGATCTTCTCGACGACCGGCTCAGATGTCAAGGTTGGTCACCTCCTTGGCATGCCGCAGAATGAAATTTTTCCGGGCGCTCACATCCTCTCCCATCAGTTTCTCAAAGATCTCGTTGGCATAGCCGGCATCCTCGATCCGGATCTGTTTTAAGACCCTGGTATCAGGATTCATCGTCGTCTCCCAGAGTTGATCGGCGTTCATCTCACCAAGGCCCTTGTACCGCTGGACGGTCACACCCTTGTCCCCGAACTCTGCAGAGATCTGTTGCATCTCCTCTTCACGGTAGACATACCGCACCTGTTTTCCCTTTGCAATCCGAAAGAGCGGAGGCTGGGCGATGTAAACGTACCCGCGTTCGATCAGTTCGGGCATGTACCGGTAGAAGAAGGTCAGCAGCAGGGTCTGGATATGAGCCCCGTCCACATCGGCATCGGTCATCAGCACGATGTGATGATACCGGGCCCGGTTTGCGTCCATCCTGTCCCCGATGCCGGCCCCGATAGCCGAGATCAGCACCTGGATCTCCACGCTCTTGATCATCTTATGCTGGGTGGCCTTCTCGACATTCAGAATCTTCCCCCTCAGGGGGAGGATGGCCTGGAACCGCCGATTCCGGCCCTGCTTAGCAGAGCCCCCTGCAGAGTCCCCTTCGACGATATAGACCTCGCTCTTGGCCGGATCCCGCTCCGAACAGTCTGCCAACTTTCCAGGCAGCCCTGATGACTCCAGGGTGCTCTTTCTTCTGGCCAGTTCACGGGCGTTCCGAGCCGCCTCACGGGCCTGTGCAGCCACGGTTGCCTTTTCAAAGATTGCTGCGATGGATTTTGGATTCTCCTCAAAATACTCAGAGAGCGACTGATAGACCAGCGAATCGACAATCCCCCGCACATTGGAGTTGCCAAGCCGCATCTTGGTCTGCCCTTCGAACTGTGGGTTTGCCAGCTTGATGCTGATGACGGCGGTCAACCCCTCACGGACATCCTCGCCCCGGAGGGTCAGGGTGTTGTTCTTGATCAGGTTGGCCTTCCGTGCCGAGTTGTTGATGGCCCTCGTGATCGCACTCCGGAACCCTTCTAGATGGGTCCCTCCCTCACGAGTGTTAACACTGTTCACAAACGTGTAGACCGTCTCGGTATAACTCTGGGTGTACTGGAGAGCCACCTCGACCTCGAGCTTGTTCTCCTCGTCTTTTCGAGAGAGGTCGATCACATCAGGATGGAGCACCTCCCGGCCATCTATCAGGTACTGAACAAACTCGCGGAGGCCACCATCGTAGTGGAACTCGTCCTTGTCGCCGGACCGGAGGTCGGTGATTCTGATGGTGATCCCACGGTTCAGGAATGCCATCTCTCGGAGGCGGTGGACCAGGACATCATAGTCGAAGGTGACCGTCTCGAAGATCGAATCGTCCGGTTGGAAGGTGATGATCGTTCCGCTCAGTTTTGCCCCTTCGTCCGCAAAGAGCGCTTCTTTTGTCTCCACCTCCCGTGGGGGTTCGCTCCTGTACCGCCGCCGGTACCGCTCAAGCAGTTCAGAGAGCGTCTCTTTATGGACACTTAGCGGGGAGACCACCTTCCCCTGTGCGAACTCCATCCGGTATCGATTTCCGTCGCGGAAGACATCGGCGACGAGAGAGACCGAGAGGGCGTTCACGACCGAGACACCGACGCCGTGCAGCCCTCCAGAAACCTGGTAGGTGTTCTTGTCGAACTTGCCGCCAGCATGGAGGATCGTCAGAACCGTCTCAAGGGCGCTCTTCCCGTTCTTTTGCATCTTATCGACGGGGATTCCCCTGCCGTTGTCATCCACCGTACAGGAACCGTCCCGGTTGATCGTGATGCTGATCAGGTCGCAGAAACCTGCAAGCGCCTCATCGACCGCATTGTCGACCACTTCATAGACCAGATGGTGAAGCCCCCGGGTATCGGTACTGCCGATGTACATCGCAGGGCGCTCGCGGACTGGCTGCAACCCTTCCAGTACAGTAATATGAGATGCATCGTAGGATTCTGTCATGGAAGACCTCAGTAAAAGAAACGTCCAGAAATGGACTATTCTGTTCGACTATATATTGTTATTAAAAGCACTTATACTTCGCTATCCAGGTCAGTGTACGAAAAAATGGGAGCTTTTTGATGAAATCATGCACGCTGCGCACCGATTGACATACTGCGATCAGGCAAACGATCCAAGGTCGGCATCATGGATACCAAGCCCCTGGTCGACGGCTACGATCAGTCGATCAAAGAGCCGTTTCACCTCGGGCAATTCCTCCTTATCGATAGACCCGGCTTGATGCCAGAGGATCCGTTTTCGCATCTGATCGTACAGTGTCTCAACGCCGGTTCCCCTGAACTGATCCGGTAGAACCATCTGGTCCAGGTGATCGGCGAGGCCCAGGAAGGCCTGCTCCGGGGGGAGAGCCAGATGTCGTCCGATCAGTACCAGGTTCACCACAAACCCATGTCCAAACTTACTCGTCATAGATGCAGATACAGTTCCGCCCTAGAAATATGCTTTGGTTTTTATCAGTTCGCCAACAGGAACTGGCTCTGGGCGACTGGAACCAGATCCCCTTTCGATGGATCATTGAATATCAGGTGATTCCAAATTTCAATGGAACAGATACACCGCGACCGGTGCTACAATCACGACCAGAAGCCCGACGATGAGCGCCAGCCACTCACCTACCTGAAGAGACTTTGGCGGGACGAAGAGGAACGCGTCCTTACCATATCCCCGGCAGAGCATCGAGACGTAGGTTCGCTCCCCCTGTTCGTACGAGCGGATGAACATCGTCCCGATCGTGTAGCCCAACTGTCGCAACCGGTACCGGTAAGGCAGCGACCGATCGAACGCGTTGAAACACCGGGTTTCAAGCGCGTTTTTGATCCGAAAGAACATCTGCCCGAAGACGAACAGGTACCGTATCATCATCCCCATGACCAGCGTGAACTCAGAGGGGAAGCCAAGCCTCCGGGCACCGACGAGCATATCCTGCATCCTGGTCGTCGACGAGAGCAGGATGATGAACGAGATGCAGAGCAGAAACTTCACAAACAGGATCAGGGCGAACTGCGCTGACCCCGCATAGACCGTAATTCCGAACGGAAGGGAGAAGAGTGCATCGGTGCCAGGGAAGAACCGGTTCGGAAAGAAGACCTGGAGCACCATGATCGAGAGGCCAAACGGGAGGATCAGTAGCAGCCGGGCCAGATATACCAGCGGAGAGAGGCCCGAGATCACCCAGAGTACCAGGTAGAAAAGAGCGAAGACAGCACCGAGCAGGTACACCGGGGTGGAGATCGGATAGGAGACCAGAGCGATGATGGCTGCAAATGTCATGATCAGTTTCACGCGGGCATCGAGTCGGTGAAGCGGGCTTTCCCGGAACGCCTCCTTTTCGATGGCGAAGAGTTCTTCGATCATGCTCGTCCGTTGAAAGCTTCCAAAAAGGCCGCCTCAGCCTCCTCGTAGGTATAGGCCATCGAAATCTCGATTCCCTGGTTCTGCAGGGTTCGGATCAACTTTGGAAGCACCGGCATCGTCAGGTGGACACGTCGAAGCAGGTCCTCCTGCAGAAAGATCTCCTCAACGGTCCCCTGTGCACAGATCCTGCCCTTGTCCATCACGTAGATGTAATCCGCCATTGAAGGAATCAGGTCGAGTTCATGCGTCGAGAAGACCACCGTCATCCCATAGGTCTTGACGAGATCGTTCATGAACAGGATCAGATCGTCCCTCCCTTCGGGATCGAGGCCGGCCGTCGGCTCGTCCATCACCAGCACTTCTGGTTCCATCGCGATCACACCGGCGATGGCAACCCGCTTCTTTTCCCCGCCCGATAGATGGTGCGGAACGCGATCCAGAAGGTGCTCGATCCCAAGCATCTTGAGTGCAGAACTGACCCGGTGCTCCACAGTCTCTGTATCGAGGCCGAGGTTGGTCGGCCCGAATGCGATATCCTGTTCGACAGTCGGGGAGAAGATCTGATCATCCGAGTTCTGGAAGACCAGGCCGACGAACTTTCGAATCTCCTTCAGGTTCTTCTTGGTGATCTGTTCGCCTCTGACCAGCACCTGACCGCTGCTCGGTGTCAGGATCCCGTTGAAGTGCCGAAAGAGGGTCGACTTGCCGGCACCGTTCGAACCGATCACGGCTATCCGAGAATTCCGGGGGGCAAAAAAGTTGACACCGTCGAGGGCCTTTCGGCTGGATGTGTACTGGTACGAGAGGTTTCTGGTTTCGATCAGGTGCATGGTAGAACTCAAAAAAGAATTGGTCTTCTATCTATTTGGACGTGCAAGTATCTTTGTCGCCCCAAGGACGAGTCCAAGGGAGAGAAGCACACCTAATACCATTGCGATGATGCCACCGGTCGACCCGAGACGGCCACCGAGTGAGTAATCCTTCATCGGCGCCTCATAGACGAACCTGTCGGGGACATCCTCGTTCACCTGGGCACCTTGTGGGGTATCACCAGTCAGGGTCTTATCCCCCTGGATGATCAGGGCTGTACTCTCCAGCCCATCGGGATCGCTCGAAGCGAGGAAGACTGCGACCACCGCAATCAGTACTGCCACGAAGATCCCTGCAATAAGAAAGGTACGGTTATCCATGAAGAGGCGCCCCCTGTTGCGTCACAACAATATCAGGACGAGCGTTCATGACGAGATGCAGAGCCACGACGGTGATCGCTCCCTCGATGAGACCAATTGCGGCATGGTAGGTACCCATTGCAATCATCCCTGGTACCAGGGGGAACGTGCCTGCAATAAACAGCTCAAGTGCACAGGCAAGCGCCGGGATAAAGCAGGCGAGCCAGGCTGCGATGAAGGCTGATAGGTTAAAACTCTTGGTGACTCTCATCAGCCCGTGGAAAGAGTAGAACCCGACGAACCCGCCGATCACACCCATGTTGATGATATTCGCACCCATCGTGGTAAGCCCACCGTCACCGAAGATCACTCCCTGGACGATCAGCACCATCGAAAGGATGAAGACCGCAGCGAACGGGGAGCCGAGCAGGATCGCTGCGAGCGCCCCACCGAGCAGATGCCCGCTCGTCCCCATCGTAACCGGGAGGTTGAAGGCCATGATCGCAAAGATCCCGGCAGCTAACACCGCGACCAGGGGTATCTTCTCTTCAGTCAGTTCGTTCTTTGCCCAGCGGAGAGCCAGAGCGACGAAGACCAGAGCAATGATCCAGTAGACTACGCCTTGATCAATCGGTATGAATGCGTCTGGAATGTGCGTGATTTCACCTCATCAAGTAATACTAATTTGATACAATGTAACATCAAATGATTAAATAATGTTGCTATTTATAATTTTACAAGAACAAAATTCATTTGTAATATTCTTTAAAATAAGTTCAAAATGCACCTGATACTTCAAAGATACAGGTCCCCCTGTATCCGGAAGTAGCCCATTAGAGATATGAAGAAAGGGATCACCCAAAGATCTGTCGAATCCCTGAATTGAGCAGTATCTTCATCGCCCCCCAGAGCGCGGGTTTCAACATCAGTTTTCGGATCAGCGCCGAGGGGCGGTCCATATCCCCAAAGTTGACGATCGACTCGATGATCGAGGGGTCGTTCATCGCCCGGAGAATCTGATCGATCTCCAGGCTGGTCATTTTTTGGCGTGCGGTGATCAGTTTGTACCCGACTGCCAGTTCCTTTCCAAAATCGTCCTGCCAGGCCTTCTCATACCTGCTCAGGGCTGCGTCATCGAACCGCCCCTCCTCAATACAGGCGATAGCAGTCTCTGCAGCCAGACGGGCGGAACGGATACCAGTGTAGACCCCGCCACCGGAGGTCGGTTTTGCAAACCCTGCCGCATCTCCGACGATCAGAGCCTGTTTACCATAGGTCTTCCCAATCACACCGAGCGGGATCGTACCGGTAACCAGATGCAGGCACGAACCCGGAAATCGTGCCTGGAATCGTTCAAACTTCTCTCTGACCCCGCAGGTTCCACAGAGCCCGACCCGGATCCTCCGGGGTGCGAGCGGGATCTGCCAGCCAAAGAACTCAGGAGAAGCGTCCGGATAGATCTCGACAAACCTGGGGTCAACCGGATCAGCCACCGCGAGGTCTGCCTGAATCCCTGAAAGATAGGTCTGAGCACGGGGCAGGCCGAGCGATCGTGTCACCATCGACCGCGGACCGTCGGCCCCTATCAGGAGGCGATACCCAATCGATTGTTCTCCATGGATCCCACAGGTCATGACTCTGTCCCCCGATATACTGGTGAACCCGGTCTTCAGCATGAACTCGGCCCCTGCATCTGCGGCGGCGACTGCCATCTCACGGTCGAGCAAACCCCGATCGACCACGAAAGCCTTGGTTTTTCCTGCATCAAAAAGGAGTGAACCACCAAGATCCGAAGCAATCCGGGCGCCACGCACCGTGTTCAGCACCGGCCGTTCTGATACCCGGCACTCGGCAAAGGCAGCCTCCGAGAGGAGACCGGCACACTGGACCGGATACCCGATCGTCCCGTGTTCCTCAATCACCAGCGTTGAGAGGCCGGCTGCGGCACAGGATGCAGCCGCTGCAGTCCCTGCCGGTCCGGCACCGACTACCACCACATCATAGGGTTTCATCATCTTCATGGGATATACGGCCCAGGGGATAATAGCCCTGATGGATAGATAGGGGCGGTGCCTGTTTCAAACAGCGTTCAGATACTAAAGATACGGAAGGTTAATCCTTGTCTGAGACGAGAAAGATATCTGGAGGTTTGATCATACCGTTCTGCAATAACTGTGGTAAACCAGTCGCTGAAGGAAAGAATTACTGCGAGGCATGTGGCAGACGGCTCGATCACCTGGACTCGTCACTCAGGATGCTAATCCCCCACAACCCAAAACCAGGGAATGTCCGGTGGAATGTGGTTCTTGGTATGCCGGTCGGGCTAATAGTCGGTCTTGGGTTAGCAACATTTCTTCTCGGTGCAGGATATTATCTACAGGCAGCCATGTTCGTCGGTATCGGCGCTGTCGGACTGGTGTTGATCCGGCATCTGGATAGCAGGTACCGGTAAATTTTTAATTTTTTTCAGTCTTCATCGCGAATGCTACACCATTATAGCGAAATCCTGAAAATTGATACATACCAGGTTTTCGTAAATATCCAGTTCACCCATAGGGGAAATCGGATGAGAGAAGAATTCGCTGAATTCATCGAAGGTCTTTCACGCAGTTAATCCTTGAATAGACCAGTATTCTATAATTTTTCATCTAACGATTGGTCGAAGATGTTGCGTTCAACTCTAAAAAAGGGGAATTACCGCTGGTTTGCGGGTTCGATGTTGATCGTATTCCCTTTGATCTGGTTCTTGTTCATGATCTGGTAGACCGTCTTTGCGTGCTCAAGCGGCACCTCGACGAACGAGTAACTGTCAAAGATGTTGATCGCACCGATAGACTTTCCAGGAATCCCGGTCTCGCCAGCGATCGCACCGAGGATATCCTTCGCCCGGACATTGTGGTTTCTGCCGACATTGAGGAAGAACCTGACCATGCCAGCCTCGGCACCGGTATTCTTGAAGTCCGGCTCGGCGGCGGTCTCCTCCTTGGTATCACGCTCCATCCGCATCTTCAGCAGTGCTGCTGCGATATCAAGCGAAGCGTAGTCGTCACGCATCAGTTTCTCGATCATCGAGACGTACTTTTCAAGCCCACCTGCATCGACGATCGTCTTCACCTTGTCGATGAAGAGTGTGGTCCGGATCTCCTCGACATCCGAGAGGGTCGGCACCTGGGCCTGGATCACGCGGGTGTTGGTGTACCGCTGGATATCCCGGATTTTCCAGATCTCCTTACCCGAGACGAAGGTGAACGCACGCCCGGTCCTGCCGGCCCGTCCGGTCCTGCCGATCCGGTGCACATAATACTCCTCGTCCTGCGGAATATCGTAGTTGAAGACCGCCTCGATATCGTCGACATCGATCCCACGGGCTGCGACATCGGTCGCGACCAGGATATCGATCCCACCGGATCTGAACCTGCCCATCACCCGGTCGCGCTGTGACTGCTTTAGGTCTCCATGGAGAGCCTCCGCAGCATATCCCCTGACCTGTAACTGTCCGACCAGTTCATCGACCCGCCGCTTGGTGTTGCAGAAGATCAGGGTCAGTTTCGGATTGTAAATATCGAGCAGGCGGGCCAGCGCCTCGAGCTTCAGCGATTCGCGAACCTCGTAGTAGATCTGTTCAACTGCCGCGACCGTCAGTTCCTTGTGGGTGACCTTGACCATCTTCGGGCTCTTCTGAAACCGCTTGGTCAGTTCCAGGATCGGCTGCGACATCGTAGCTGAAAAGAGCGTGGTCTGCCGGTCTGACGGCGTCGTCTTGAGGATCAGTTCGATATCATCCCGGAAGCCCATATCCAGCATCTCGTCCGCTTCGTCGAGGACCACGGTCTTCACGTGGTCGAAGACCAGCGTTCCCCTACGCATATGGTCCATGACCCTGCCTGGGGTTCCGATCACGACCTGAACGCCCCGTCTGAGAGCATCGAACTGCCGCTCGATAGGCTGACCGCCATAGATCGGTAGGATCGCGATCCCGCGTCGGTAACGGGCCAGTTTGCTCAGTTCCTCGGCGATCTGGATGGTCAACTCACGGGTTGGGCTGAGAATCAGAGCCTGGACATGTTTATCCAGGGGATCAATCTTCTCTAGCGTTGGTATTCCAAAAGCCGCCGTTTTACCAGTCCCAGTCTGGGCCTGGCCGATCACATCAAATCCCTGATGAATCAGGGGGATCGCCATCTGCTGGATGGGGGTCGGCTCTTCGAACCCGAGATCAACGATGGCTCTCTGGATCTCTTTTGAGATACCCAGTGCCTCGAATGCATTGGTAACAGGTTCGGCCGGCGTATCAGTATTGGATATCTTCTCTATTGTATCGCTCACAGTACCTCTTCTCCTTATCATACTGGTCCTCCTGCTACTTCCATCTTGCCCCTGCAGAGCAGGCCCCAACCAGGCCATTAGAGGACCTATCCCGAATGGCCAGGTAGGGACAATGGAAGCGCCGCCCGGGAAGAGTATATCCTGATGAAAAAGGGGCAATTCAACCCCTGATACTGATATTTAAGTGTCTGCGCGGCGCTGTGAGGATGTATGACTGCAATCATTTATCTGCATGGACTTAACAAACTTACTCTTATGAATGATATACGTCCCCTCGGTATTGCTTCTCTAAGGAGGCTGCAGCCATGAAACTGTACAGATCATTGCTGATCATCGGGCTGGTAATGATCAGTTGTATCACAATGGCCAGTGCAGGCGGCATGGCCATGTTCAAAGTCGCCGCTCCAGAGCATGTGAACACGGGCGATGTAGTGACCGCAACGATCGCCGTGGACAACAATCTGAACCCATTAGCATCTGATATGGACCTCGTACTCGACTGGGACGGCACCATGCTCCAGTACATGAAGACCGATTTTCAGGTCGGCCATACCACATCTACAGAACAGTATGGCAAGGGTACCCTCGAGTTGATGCTGGCTGATTCCACCAACGGGTTCAAGAATGGAGAATATGATATGGCTGTGGTTACGTTCGTCGCAATCGGCCCAGGTGAGACCACACCAAAGGTTCGGGTTCACAGTATGAACGATCTCGAAGGGAACGATATCTCCGGCAAGACCGATGTGAAGGCCACGACGATAACTATCGCCGGCGATGCGCTCAACGGTACGATTCCAACACTCACACAGACCACTGTCCTGCCCGTTACCACAACACCAACCGTCCAGCAGAATGTCACCCTGGCTCCAGTGACTCAGACGGTCCAGACCTGGCCGGCCACGACCCAGCAGCAGAGCTGGCCACTCCCCGGTCAACAGGTGACCGTGGCTGCACAGCAGGGACTTCAACAGGGCGCCTCGTCCGGTTCGCCGGCAGCGGCCACCACAATCCCGACACTCTTTCCGGGTACGGTTGCAACGGTCTGGCCTCCAGTAACCAATACATCGAACCAGACGGTGTATCAGACAGTCCAGACATACCAGTCAGTCTATCAGAACAGTTCATCTGGTATTCAGAACAATGGCAACATGAGTTTCCAATCCTTTGTCGCAGACAGCGGTCAGAGCCAGAACTATAACCCAAACGGTTCTGGTTCAGCCAGTTCTACGAACTTCAATTCGCTGATCGAGACCTCGCAGACCACGATTCCACCGACTCAGAACAACCTTGGAATCCAGAAGGACTCTTCATTTAAAGCAAACAACACGTCGATCACCACCACCACAACCGCAAAGAAATCAGGGTCGATGTTTGGCCTGTTGAGTGTTGCAGCACTGGCAGGGGTTGCTCTGATCGCTGCACGGCAGAGAAAGAACGAATAATTACATCATCTCTTTTTCTTTTTTTACCAATCACCGGGAATTCCCCAGCCCATCTCTCCAACAGGTTCTGACCAATCAACGATCGTCAGATTGAAGAGCAGGACCGTTCGTTTGTATCGAAAAATTTTGTCAACCTACCAGGATACCGATCTCACAAACAGATAGAAGATAATGTCGTGAGCAGGATATCGGTTCTCCCCATCTGATCCACCCCTCACCAAAAGAAGAACCATCACGTCAACAGCGAAGATATCAGAACCTGATCATTCAGGGAGGAACGGCCGGAGATTGTGCTGGTTATACCAGGCAGCTGGTGATTAGTCTGAATCACCAGCGGCTGCACGAACGGTACAGACCAGTTCACCGAGCTCTGAGTGAAAAGGGAGGGATCGTCCCGATACAGGGTGCCGACCAGGCAGAGACTGCCGATCACAACCAGACCGATTAACGCCCAGATAAAACTCGGGTGCTCATGCAGGTAGGACAGATAAGCGACTGAATCCCTCCGTGGACGGAGAGCCCGATGTAACAGGTTGAGAATAAAGAGCACCAGTAGGATACCCATTATCCAGGGAAGGACGATGAAGGCCATCTGCTCACCCAGGTGAAACCCAGAGGTGTTGAACGAGATAAGGGAGAAGAGAAGTGGGACCCCGATCATCAGGGCAGAGAACCACCAGTTCCCATAATACCAGAAGCGAAGGGCATCCCAGATATAGGAAATGACCCCCAGAAAGAAACCGGCTCGAAGCAGCAGCGGTGCGATATCCGGGAGAGTATGAGCCAGGGTCAGGACGATACCGGAACAAAAGACAAACAGAGCGACCTTGGCTGAAGTTTCTGGCGTTATGAGAGACATAGTGAATTGATCAATGATCTGTGCCTGAACATATAATCATGATCACCTCAGTAAGACCTTCGGAAGATACAGTTCGCCGGGTTTATCTAGTTAGTTGATGATATCACTCACCAGTGCAGGTGATCGGATGGACAATCTGTGTGGTGGCAGACGGATAGTGAGGAGATGAGAGGCGAATCGGCCAGGGAGGACAGAATTCAGGATGACCGGATATGTACCGATGGTGTCACGCTGGTCCATGAGGAAGGGACATGAACGATATGTTTCTTTCAGGCCCCTCCATGGGTCTTCTCATTCTCGTCTTCTGTCTGCTTGTGGTCCCGGCAGCAGGACAGGGGGACGGCCCCCTGATGATCACCGCCCCCGGTCAGTACATCCTTGACCATGACCCAGTAGGCGGGGGTCAGCAGGGGATCGTGATCAGCAGTTCAGATGTCCTCCTCGACGGGGGCGGATATCAGGTGGTTGGAACCTCATCACAGGGATCAGTCGGTGTTGTCGTGAAGGGAGCACAACAGAACGTGACGATCCGGAACCTGTCAGTTCGATCGTGGGGCACCGGCATCCGATTCCAGTCGATCAGTTCAGGCCGGATCAATGGGGTGACTGCCGTGAACTGCACAGAGAACGGGTTCCTCCTCGATGGGTGCAGTGGGATCAGCATCGATTCCTGCCAGGCCCTCCAGAACGGGTTACCCGGGATCGCCATCAATGAATCGACAAAATGCCGGCTGACAGAAACGCAAACCCTTCAAAACGGGGATGTTGGAATGTATCTACTCAATGCCACCGGGACCATCATTGATCGCTGCACTGCCTCAGAGAATCGATTAAACGGAATATTCCTTGAGCAGAGCGACAAGACGACGATCAACAACTGCCAGGCCGCATGGAACCAGTACCCGGGGATCGCCATCAGCGGCGGAATGCAGAACATGATCACGACGAACCTGCTCTATGGCAACCAGATAGCCGCGGTGTACCTCGAAGAAACTGGCAGGACGCTCGTCCTGAACAATGCGGCAGGTGGGAGCCCGGCCGGGCTCAGCATCGTAAACTGCACCGATCGGGTGATCGCCGGTGGAAACCGGTGGTTGACCGATGAGCAGACCCTGGTGACTGAGGCCAGAAACGTCTCCCCGGTTCCTGCACTCGGTCCCTCGCCGAACCATCTGCATGCCCTGGTAGCCCTCGACAGGGCGTCCGGGGCCTCGGTCAGAACCGGGCACAGGGTCGACGTCGGGGACGGTCGGCGAATTGCGCTGCAGACATCCGGGATCGGCGGGCCGGTGGTGGTGATGGAGGCCGGCACCGGGGACTCTGCCCTCTCGTGGGCACAGGTCCAGCAGGAGGTTGGCGAGTTCACCACTGCGGTCTCAGTCGACCGGGCAGGGCTGGGCTGGTCTGATCCAAGGACTGGACCGGCGAATGCAACGGCCGATGTCTCGGACCTGCATCTCGCCCTTCACAATGCCGGCCTCCCCCCACCGTATCTGCTGATCGGGCAGGGGCGGGGGGCGACCATCATGAGACTCTTCACCCACCGGTACCCGGCAGAGGTGGCCGGGCTGGTCCTGGTCGAACCAGAAGTCGAGAACGAATTCAGCAGCAACGCTGATTACTCCATGGTCAGGCACCAGCAGATCACGGATCTGGTCCTGGCGCTTGAAAAGAGAGTTGGAGCGGTTGACAGTGGATACCTCGCCAGAAACCCGGGACTGGTCACCGTGAGTCCACATCTTTCGCTTCAGGACCAGCAGACCGATAGGGCCCTGATCGTGTCCCACCCAGCGTTCACCCTGGCACAGATCGATGAATGGAAGGGAACCGATCGCTTCTTCACCACGGTCAGGTCCGAACTGAACGGGATGCATCTCGGGGTACCGGTCAGGATACTTCTCTCCACAGACCCTGCTCTGCAAACAGAGGGATCTGGGTCGGTACCGGAAGGATACAGAACGTTCCGGAACCTGCAACGCGGTCTCGTCGGTAACTCAGCCGACGGGCAGGTGATGACGATCCAGAATACCACTCGCTCACTTCAGCTCGACCGGCCGGACGCAGTGACTGATGCAATCAGGCAGTTGGTGGGATAGTTCGATTCACCATCTAACAGATTACACTGAAAAATACCACATTCCCCTCAGAAAATGTCCAAACCAGCATAAATCACCCCTACCACAGATTCAGAAATACCTTCTTCTTTTGTAGTTTTATTTAAACCGACCACCAGTATATGACAACGAGCATCGATCATCTGAATTAGGTGAACGATAAACCGATTGCAACGCAGCACATTCAGTTCGAGGGCTGCACATTGACAGGTTAAAAACCTAAAAAAAGTTACAATGACCGATCAGAAATCGGTCATGACCCTGAACTGGTCGATCTCATCCTTGTGCAGCTGCTCAAGGAACTCCTCGGTAGCATGGCGAATGTCCTTGCTCGCAGTGATCGCTCTGCCGACGACCAGGATATCGGCTCCTGATGCGAGTGCCTCCTTGACGACCTCGACACGGACCCCACCAGCCGTCGCGACCAGCAGTTTGCCGCCTGCGGCCTTCTTGATGGCCACGATGTCGCCCCAGGCATGGCAGGAGGTCTCGCAGTCGATGGCACGGTGCAGTTCGACGATGTCGGGCTTGATCTTCAGCGATGCAATCAGCTCGACCGGGTTAGGCACGTTCAGCATATCGATGATCGAGTAGATACCCGTCTTCTTGGTCTCCTCGATCGCCTTCTCGATCGTCGAGGCCGGGGCGAGACCGGAGATCACGACAGCATCGGCAGAGGCGTCGGCGGCCATCCTTGACTCGAGGTTCCCAGTGTCGAGGATCTTCATATCCGCGATGATGAACGCGTTCGGCCGGAGCTTCCGGATCTCACTGATAACACTCAGACCGAACCGCTTGATCAGCGGGGTGCCGGCCTCGATGATCACGTGGTCGTTGTCGGGCACTTCCTTGAGTACCTTCGCGACCTTGCCCATGTCCACAAGGTCCATAGCGACCTGCAGATATGGGGCATCCCAGAGCCTCTGGACCTTGAATCCCATGACAGCGTGTGCCCCGCGATCCTTCTCGTAGAGGATCGTCTTCTCGGGGGGAAACCCTTCGAGTGCGCGGTTCAGCGCCAGTTTAATGGCCCCATAGTTGTAGCGGTAGATCTTGTTATAGTCCTTCGCTTCAGGGGCGAGGTACACCGATGCCAGGATCACGAGGTCCTCGATGTCGTACTCCTTGAATGTCCCCTCCTCGATACAGTCTGCAATCCCCTTGGCGATCGCGGCCTGCACCGGGCCGAACATCTCGGTTACCTGCGTCTGGTTCTTCAGAGTGACCTTCGGAATGATCAGCGTGGCTGGCTTTGTCAGCAGGTTCGGCCGGATCACAGCCAGCAGCGGGGTGTGCCCTGCCGATAGCTGGGACAGTCCGTTCGCAAACGCGATCCCTACTGGTCCTGACTTCTCTCCAATGATAAGGTCGATGTGCGCGAGTTCTGCGCCATCGCCGACGAGTGCTTCACCTATCTGATACATAGATCTCCCCACGTTCCTGCCTGTATTGTAGGAAGACAGTATTAAAAAAACCGGTACCTCCCTTCTCAACAGGTCGACCGACGTCACCGACAGCCGGTCTCACTGCACCCACCTTCACAGTATGAACGCTCATCTGCCAGCTCCCGTTCACTACAGCAGTCGCAGGTCTCCTCCCCTTTGCCGGTCAGGGCGACGCGGATCAGCGCGGAAGCACACCCGACACCGCTCTCGACGGTGATCGCACCGGTCGGACAGTTCACCTGACAGGCCCCGCACTCCATACAGGCCGCAGGCGTGGTCAGTATTGCAGCCTTTTTCCCCGGAGTGAAGACCCGGTGCGGACAGACCGTCGAACAGGCCCCGCAGTTGACACACTGCTCCGAGTCATAGGCGAGCGTGTTCTCGCTGTACGAGTCGAAGATCATCAGACCCCTCCGGTGACCAGACGAAGTGCCACGGCGGTTACAATCCCCACAACCGCAATCCCTGCCAGCGGACGGATGTACCTGAAGATCTCACGCCGCACCCCGGTCCGGGAGGTGAACGGGGTCGCACCAGTGAAGAGGAGCGCGAGGTATGCTGTTATCGCCGGGAAGACGGTCAGGTCGACGACGACTCTGCCAGCTTCCACCAGCCATCCCCCGCCCTGTGAAAGATCGAGGAGAACGGACGGGATCATCACCAGCATCCCAAGGAGGTATCCCCTGGTAGTGAAATCCCTGGTCGGGAGATATGGAAGCAGGATCGGGAAGAGGATGGTGCCTGTGAGCATGGCAACCACCAGGTCCCGTGCTGTACCCAGGCCGGCCAGCAGCCAGAGCACCACGGCTCCGGCCACCATCATCAGCAGGATAGAACGGAGATCGACCGGGATGAGCACAAGCCGGTCCCGGAGGGGGAACCGGACCTGCCGCATCTCAGGTGTGGCCGTATGATTTGCCAGGTACGCCGGCAGATCCCTGGCTCTGACCGGCCCCCACTCCACCCGGAAGTCCGACCGCCTGACCACTTCAGGCGCAGAGACACCAGGTGCCCCGAACTGCGGGAGGATGACCCGGCGGTGATCCACGACCCCGGCGAGACCGGTCGCTTCGATCCGGCGGACCAGTTCATCAGTCCCGAATGTCCCCTTCCCGGCGGCACACCAGACATTGACTCCATAGGTATCGAGGACGAGCAGGTAGACATCGATCCCATCGAGAGCCGAACGGACCGCATCGAAGGTGAGTGTATAGTTCGCGGTCACGATCACCTGAGCGGTCCGATCGGGATGGCCGAGTTCATACAGGCCGGGTCTGACCAGGTGACCCATGCGATCGACGCCCAGCCGTGCGAGCAGATGGTCACGTCGGTCTGCAGAAGAGAGTCTGGAGGTGGTCTGCATCATCGCAGACGGGCTGCAGGGTGATCCCAGGGGAACAGAGGCGGTGGAGCAGCATCCCATCTCTGATGGTGTCGACAGATCTGCCCCGGTACTGCCACAGGTGCATGACCCTGCAACGGGTTCAGATCGATCGGTCACACTCTCGTACTTCACTGACATACAGAAGAGTGATCAATTCAAAATAATTTGAAACTTTCTGTTATACCCAGATCTCACCTGAGCCCGGATCTCCCGAAATCGGTGATGGTATAGATGATCCAGTTCCCCTGCTGCGCCCCGCTGATCAACCCGGCCGTCTTCAGCACGTTCAGATGATAGGAGAGACGAGAGTCTGCAATAGAGATGATCTCCTTGATCACACAGACACAGAGCGGCTGTGTCTGCAGGGCATAGAGGATCTTCAACCGAACCGGATCGGAGAGGGCATGATGAAATCGGGCCTGGAACGAGAGATCCTCGTTCGACGGAATCTGCCGCTGTAGTCCATCCACCCCGCCGCCAGCACAGAGCTGTTCGCTGATCTCCCTGGGTATCGCCATGGTTCGTCAAGATACTTTGAAATGCTGGGGTATATATCGTACAGCCCTCTCCTCCATCGCCTCAACCATCACGGACTGCAGTCCATCGTTACGAGATTTCAGCCAGGGAGGGAATGAACCGGCGGAAAAGCAGAAGGCCTTACTGATGGTTTATCCATGCATGACCGGTTTTGATCTCTCGGGAATACAGGAGCTACGCTCGAAATGAGATCGTTGAAAAACGTGGGGTCGGTGAGATTTGAACTCACGATCGACGGGTCTCTCCGATATGCGTCAGAGCTCCAACGGGTCATCACCAATTCAGCAGACCCATTGTTCATCACACGCACAAGACCGCTGGAGCCCGTCGCCATTCCGGACTAGGCCACGACCCCCGGTGCAGGTTACAACGTCTCCTTTGAAATTTATAAGGGTTGTGATTTTTTTTTGCGCCTCCTAGACAGGAATCAGCAGCAATATATCTTCATCCTTTCAATGATCTAAGAATGGTTGAAGCGAGCTATGCGACCGGAATCTCTGATCTCCCGCTGATCGGGAAGACGATCGGAGCGATGCTGAACGATATTACGGCAAGATTTCCCGAAAACGATGCCCTTATCTCGCTACACCAGAATATTCGATGGACCTACGCCCAGTTCCTCGAACAGGTGAACGCGCTGGGGAAAGGGCTGATGGCCCTTGGTGTCGAGCGGGGGGATCGGGTCGGCATCTGGGTGATGAACTATGCCGAGTGGACCGTCGCACAGTTTGCAAGCGCGAAGATCGGCGCGGTCATGGTGAACATCAACCCGGCCTATAGAACCGTCGAACTCGAATTCGCCATGAAACAGGCAGAGGTGCAGACCCTGATCCTGCAGGGTCGGTTCAAGTCCTCCGACTATGTCGGAATGTTCTATGAGGCCTGCCCCGAGGCCTATGAATGCAGCCCCGGCAGGATCAGCAGTGAGAAGTTTCCGTTTTTAAAGAACGTGATCTTCCTCGATGATATCCCGTACAACGGGATGTTCACGATGAACGAGGTGCTCAAAAAAGGCGAGGTGATCAGCCCAGACGAACTGGTTGAACGTGAGGAGTCGCTCGATTTTGACGATGCGATCAACATTCAGTACACCAGCGGGACCACAGGATACCCAAAAGGGGTCGTGCTGACCCACCATTCGGTGATGAACAACGGGTTCTTCATCGGCGAGGGGATGAACTTCACCGAGAAGGATCGGCTCTGCATCCCGGTCCCGTTCTATCACTGCTTCGGGATGGTCCTCTCCAATATGGCCTCGGTCACCCACGGCGCAACGATGGTGATCCCGTCGCCGGCGTTCGATTCGGAGGCGGTGCTCCGGGCCGTCCAGGATGAACATTGCACCGCCCTGCATGGAGTTCCAACGATGTTCATCGCCGAACTCGCTCACCCGAACTTTAAGAACTACTACCTCGGGACGCTCCGAACCGGGATCATGGCCGGCTCGCCCTGCCCGATCGAGAAGATGAAGGAGGTCGCGACGTTGATGAACATGCGGGATATCGTGATCGTGTACGGCCAGACCGAACTCTCACCAGGAGTCACGATGACCACCACCAAAGATTCCCTCGAGCGGCGTGTCTCGACGATCGGGCAGGCCTTCCCGCATACCGAACTGAAGATCGTCGACCCGAACACCCATCGGATCGTTTCGCGTGGTGAGATCGGAGAGATCTGTGCCCGTGGGTATATGGTGATGAAGGGTTACTACAACAACCCCGCTGCCACCCGGGCTGCGCTGGATGCGAACGGCTGGGTCCATACCGGCGACCTCGGTTCGATGGACCGGGAGGGGTTCCTGAAGGTCGAAGGTCGACTCAAGGATATGGTGATCCGCGGCGGTGAGAACGTCTATCCCCGCGAGATTGAGGAGTATCTCCACCACCATCCAAAGATCAGCGATGTCTATGTGATCGGGGTGCCCGACAAGAAGTACGGCGAGGAACTGATGGCCTGGGTCTCGATCATGAAGGGGGAGACGCTGACCCCGGATGAGATCAGAGAGTTCTGCAAGAATCGGATCGCCCGGTATAAGATCCCGCGGTATTACAAGTTCGTCGACACTTTCCCGATGTCGGTGACTGGCAAGATCCAGAAGTTCGAGATGCGAAAGATTGCTATCGAGGAGTTGAATCTCGGCGAAGCCTCGACGATAAAGACCGCATAACCCCTTTTTTATCCAATTAGAGAAACGATTGTGCTCTGCCAGCATTCTTCCTGATATGTTAAGGCGAACCTCACCCCGTGTCGGAGAGATCGATAAACGAAATCATTAAATAATATTTAGGTGGAACAGGTAATCACATCATCCAATTATGAGGTGATGGATGAGGTGATGGGGTCCACCTCAATTAACCGCTCGTGTACGAGCTGATGACTCCTACTAATCTCTCTGAATCGAATATGAGGGACTACACCCCCCTCATATCATCATAGTTCACTATCAGGATCTCTACCAATGCAAAGTAAAACGTTGAAGATCCGGACGTGAACCAGATACGACGTCTTCGTCAGGGTGATGGGGTTCACCCACAATAAACCGCGTTTCTTCGCTGATGACCCCTATCCATCACACCATGGAGTCATCACATGCAAACAGACATTGTTCCCCTACTGTTGGGGCTCGTGATCTTTCTCGCAAGCCTCATCTCGATCCGCCTCGGCTTCTCGGTTGCAATCATCGAGATCCTGCTCGGGGCCGTCTCCGGCAACCTGAATCTGATCCATACAGAACCCTGGATGACCTATATCGCGACCCTTGGCGGTATCATCCTGACCTTCCTGGCTGGCACCGAGATCGACACCGACCTGATGAGGGCCAACTTTAAAGGAAGTTTTCTGATCGGTCTCTTCTCGTTTGTAGTTCCATTCCTCGGCGTCGGAACCTACACCTACTTCGTCGTCGGCTGGAGTCTCTCCGCCTCGATGATCGCCGGCACGGCCCTCTCGACAACGTCGCTGGCCGTGGTCTATTCGGTGCTGGTCGAGACCGGCCTCTGCAAAACAGAGATCGGCAAACTGATCATGGCCGCGACCTTCTTCACCGACATGGGCACGGCCATCGCATTGAGCGTCCTCTTCATACGTCCGACCGTGTACACCGCGGCCTTCATCGGCGTCTCAGCTCTGGTGATCGCCCTGGCAACCAGATACTCACATCTGCTCTTCGATAATCCCCGTATCAGGGCGGCCGTCGTCGAACCTGAAGTGAAGTTTGTCTTCCTCCTCCTGCTGATCTTCATCTACTTCGCAGGCATCGGAGACGGCCAGGCGGTGCTCCCGACATTCCTGCTCGGCCTCTTCATGGGACGATCGCTGGTCGACCGCGGGATCGCGCTGCGACTGCGGACGATCGCCTATGCCGTGATCACCCCGATCTTCTTTATCGTCGGGGGAATGAACGTCTCGATCGCACAGATCACAGGAGCGATCGGACTCTTCGTTGCGTTGCTGGTGATCAAGATCGCGATGAAGTTCGCCGGCGTCTATCTGCTCGCCCGGAAGTACATCCCTGGCGGCAGCATGTATACGACGCTGCTGATGTCGACAGGGCTGACCTTCGGAACGATCGCCAGCGTCTTCGGTCTCTCGATGGGGTACATCGATGCAGGGCAGTACTCGCTGTTGATCGGTGTGGTGATCGCCAGTGCGGTGATCCCGACCTTCATCGCCCAGAAATGGTTCGCCCCGGTCCATTCGGAGGATGTGACGGTAGGCCGTCATACCCTCCGCGCCGGGCATCAGGAGTAAACGGTATGGAGAGGATGATCCTCTCCTTTCTTATGATTCAATCTTCTGATCCTGTTGAAGTCATCAGCCTGTAGGGGCGTTTCTTATGTGAAGCACCTCATCGACTCTCTTATCGAAGCAGTGGTGCGCGCAAAAAAGGGGAATCTGCCGGGTACAGTCCCAGCCAGAAATGATCAGATCTTCCTCTCGATCACCCGCTCAGCCACCTCCTCGATGGAGAGGCTCTCCATGCCGTACCGCTCATGGAGGGCATGGTAATGCTGCAGGATCTTCTCAAAGAAGGCGGCGTTCACCTCGTAGTCCTTCCCGAAGTTGTGCGGGTGCCACCAGAGGTGATAGACGAACCCGAACTTCGCGGCATAGGTCATCTCGTTCCTGATCCGAAGCAGCCGCAGCCAGTCAAAGGCCGCCGTGAAGGATTTGTGGGGATACAGGAACCGGGTCGCCGGGATAGTGACCGGCACCACCGGATCGATGGCAGCCAGCGGGAAGACCCGGGGGCCGGAGAGGCTGATGAAGGCGTCTCCATAGCGCAGGGCCCGCCGCAGGGTCGTCTCCTCCTCTTCGGTCTTCTCCCGGTACAGCCAGTGGTCCATGTTCCCCCTGACCGCGGTGATCCCATACTGTTTACAGACCCCGACATACTCCCTGTTGAACTGGTTTCGCGGGAGAACGATCGAGGTCGGTTTCAACCCGTAAACCGCTGCGACCCTGGAGAAGGCCTCGCAGTCGGCCTCGAACGAGGCGGCGGTCTGACCCTTCTCAAGGCAGTAGTAGTGCGAGAAAGTATGCGACCCAATCGTCTGGTTGGGATGAGCAAGGATCTCCTGGATCAGCGACGGAGCATAGTGATAGGGATCCTCCGCCTCGTCGGCTCCGACCTCATCGATCGTCGGGTACGGCGAGAGGTTCATGTCATCGTACTGCGGCTGCATCTGGGCCGATGGAAGGCCGGCCATCATCTCGTCCCGATCTCTGCAGAAGAGCAGCCCGACTGTGGCCCAGGTGGCATGGATCCCGTAGATGTCGAAGAGGTTGAGAAGACCTGGTACGACCCGCCGCACCCCGCGGAGGTTCTCTCCGTAGGTCTCAACGCTCCGCTTGTCCCGCACCCCCCAGAGCAGTTCAAAGTCCAGGGAGATGACCAGCGCTCCCTTCCGTCTCTTTTGATCAGGGTTCGACCTCTTTCCCTGCGTCCGGTTACTCCCGCTCATGACGCACCCCGTCACTCAGCCTGATCGGCAGCCCGCCTGACCAGGTCTGCTGCTGCTCGTGAGGCGTTGTTGAGCACCTCTTCTTCGCCAGGGATCACCCCATCCTGCATCACCACCCGCCCATTGCAGAGGACCGTCTTCACGGCCCCGCCATTGCAGGCATAGACCATGTTCGAGGTCTGGTGGTGGAGGGGCGTGTTGCAGGGGACCATTCTGTCGATGAGCATGATATCCGCCGGCTCCCCGACTACAAGAAGGCCGCTCCCGAACCCGAGAGCCCGGGTTCCAGTTACAGTGGCCATGGAGAGCGCCTCTTCTGCCGGCAGGCAGGTCGGGTTGTTCTGGGCGAACTTCTGAAGCAGGGCCGCGATCTTCATCTCCTCAAAGAGGTCCAGGTTGTTGTTGGAGGCACAACCGTCGGTGCCGAGGGTGACCGGAACCCCGGCCTCAACGAGCCAGGGATAGGGCATTGCCCTGTTCACAGACAGTTTCATATTACTGGCCGGGTTATGCGAGACCGTTGTCCCCCGCTCTGCAAGCAGCCGGCAGTCCGCCTGGTCGAGCCAGCAGCAGTGGGCTGCGATCGTCCGGTCGGTCAGGCACCCGGCCTGGTCGAGAATCGCCGGCGGCCGCTTTCCACTGTTCTTCTGCGCATCGAGAACCTCCTGCTCGGTCTCTGACAGGTGGACATGGATCCCGATCTGTTCCGACGCACTGTAGGCGGCCAGCCATGCAAGTCCTTCCGGTGAGACCGTGTAGACAGCATGCGGCCCGACGGCCGGTTTGATCCGCGGGTTCTGCATTCCTTTGATCGAGGTGACCAGCGCCTCGGTCGCTCTGATCTCATGCTCCCGCTTGTCGTGATCGTTCAGGTCGATGAACCCATAGCAGAGCTGGGCCTTGATCCCGGCATGATCGACGGCACGGGCCGCCTCCTCCATGAAGAAGTACATATCATTGAAGGCCGTGGTCCCGCTCCGGATCATCTCGATGCAGGCGAGTCGGGTTCCCCAATACACGTCCTCCCCGGTCAGGCAGGCTTCGAGGGGCCAGATCTTCTGCCCGAGCCAGTCCTGCAGGATCATATCGTCGGCGTACCCTCGAAGCAGGGACATCGCGGCATGGGTGTGCGTGTTCGCGAGCGTATGCATCGCGAGGGTCCCAGACCCATCGATGATCACCTCGGCATTCGAGCGCTCCGACCCGCTGATCTTCTCATCGATCGCAGCAATCGTCCCGGTCTCATCGATCAGAATCTCAACAGGCCGTCCTTCAATACAGGTGCCTGTGATCAGGCACGCTTTCTCTCTTCCCATTCTATCAACCATAAACTCATCCCATTGTCGTTACAATCGCCTGAATCAGCGCCTGGGTCCGGACCCGGTTCGCCTCTGCAGAGGCGAGGATCATCTCGTAGGTGACCTCCTCGGCACAGAGCCCCTGCGCATAGTTGTCGACGGTGCAGACCGCAGCACAGGCGATCTTGAGCTCCGCAGCGATCGTCGCCTCCGAGGCGATGGTCATCCCGACCAGATCCCCGACAGCCGCCAGACCCTGCACCTCAGCCCGGGTCTCGATCCGCGGACCGCAGGTCTGCACATAGGTTCCCCCCTCGATCATCCTGTCATCACAGGTGACCAGTTCCCGTCGCATCGAACGCGAAAAGCCAGGACAGATATGCTCGATCGCATGGTCATGGATCGTCGGAACCGGGGCCACACTCAGATAGTCGTCGGGGACCACAATCGAGTCCGGCGGGATGGAACGCTTCAACGACCCTGCCGATCCGACCAGAACCACCTGGTCGACCCCGAGGATGGCCAGAGCGGCCAGATTGGCCTGGTAATTGATCCGGTGCGGCGGCCGCTGGAATTGGTGGCGGAGCAACAGGGGAACCTCTCCAGTGTGCACCTCAGCAGAACCATAGGGTGTCGCAATGATCTCTTTTTTTAGCGGCGGCAGGTCGCAGAAGAGGAGGCTCGTCCCCCCGATGATACCGAGCATCTCCTCACCCCCGATCCCTGAGGTACTGTTCCTTGAGGAATAGCACCCTGCAGGCATGCTCGGCGAGCGAAGTGAAGAGGTATGCCTCATTCAGAGACGAGGCCGCAGCGAACGTCCCGTGCCCCCTGGCGATCACCACGTTTCGAAGCTGCAGCGCAGACCCGACCTCATGAGCCAGTTCCTTGGACCCCGGTGGTGCGCTGACCACGCGGATCGTCGGGCAGAGCATCTGCCCCTCACTGTCCTCCGGGACGATCTCGTCGATCAACAACGAGAGTGCGACCGCATGGGCTGGATGGGCATGAACGATGGCGGTATGCTGGGTCTCCAGATAGATCGCGCGATGAACCCTGTACTCGCTCGATGCCTTCGGCGGCACCTGCCCGATGATCGGCACCTTGATCGGAGACCCTGGTTCATCGAGATAACTGCCGGTCTGGGTGATATGGAACGACCCACCGTCCTTGACCGACATGTTTCCAAAGTTCCCACCGACCAGCCCTTCAGAGAAGAGCCGCTTTCCTATCCGTTCAAATTCCTGATCCAGCATTGTTCACACCTCTGTCTCTGACAGTTCTCCTTTCCAAACTCAACCATGTGAGCATGGGTGTCCTGGTACGCCGCCACACTCGCCGGCAGCACTTCTTCAAAGAGGCACTTCAGACGGGCGCCTTTTTGGCGGACACCTGCACAGGAACAGATTCTGGTCGTATAAGCATCGATCACAAACGTGCATCGACCAAAACCATAACAGAGGATCGAGTCCGCAGTCTCGGTCCCCACCCCCTCGCAGGAGAGGAGGTCTGCACGGAGATCCTCTGTTGGACAGCGCCGCATCCCGTTTACCCCGCCGTAACGATCGATCATGTGACCAGCCAGGGCCTTCAGCCGCCTTGCCTTGACCCGATAGAAGCCGGTGGAGTAGACCGCCTGCTCCAGGACCACACGATCTGCTCTCGCCAGGGTGGCCAGCGACAGGAGTCCCGCCGCACCCAGTTTATCGAGAGCATGCTCGACATGCTCCCACCGGGTCTGCTGGGTCAGCATCGCCCCGATGATCACCAGTTCTGGATCATCGCTCCACCAGGCCAGGGGTCCATAGACTGCACCCAGATTTCTGACCAATTCAGCGGTCTTTTCGCGATCAGTATCAGATGAACTGGATCCCAACATCCTTCATCTTATTATATCGTGCAATATTAAGAAGAAGCGGTGTGATACACTCGATCAGACTGGAACTCGTCAGAGGTCCCGCATCATAGGCTTTGAGGTGTGAGACACCGTTTACCAGATCCATCACAAGCGACTTGGCGGCCGGGTCATCACCACAGACCGGTACAGCGTAATTCAATTCTTCCTCGATCTTCTTCCATCGGTTCGCTGCGATCACATTGAATGCAGCGCAAATTTTTGAGTCGGGAAGCATCTTCTGAACCAGCAGGGCCGCAGACCCCTCAGGCGGCGGGTTATTGATGAAGTGATCCGTCTTCTCCATCGGGTTCACCGGGCTGACCACGATCTTTCCTTCGAGCCCATGAAGTGATTCAAGCGTTCCTTTTAGGTGTTTGAACGGGACGGCCAGAATCACGACATCACCAAAATCAGCCGCTTCCTGGTTGGTGACCCCTGAACATGAACAGGGAAGACCCAGGTCGGCGAGCGTGGCATAGCAGCAGCGGCTCGCCTCTTCAGACTTGGCCTGGTCTCTGGAACCGAGGATCACATCATGCTTCTGGGAGAGGCGCATCGCCATCCCTTCACCAATCTCCCCGGTCCCACCGATGATCCCGATCCTCAATCTGTCACCAAGGGGCGGAGCATCTGTTCAAGGTCCTCTGCACTGGTGACCCCTTCGAGCCTCTTCACGACCTTGCCATCCATCTCGATGATCAACGTCGGCACCACACTGATCTGATATTCACCAGCCTCCTTCATATGCTGGTCGACGTCCATCTTCCGCACTTCGATGGCATCGCCCATCTTCTCCTTCAAACGGTCGATCAGGGGGGACTGCATCTTGCATGGTCCGCACCACTCTGCATAAAAGTCAATCAGTACTGGTTTTGACATGTGCACTTCCTCTTGTGAGGAATCTCTTGCTCAAAAAGAAGATAAATATTTTGTAGGGTTATCGTGACAGAATCGCCATGATAATCCGCCCATATGCCGGCCGGGTGATGATCACACCAATCAACACACCGAGGATCGTGATGATCGCAAACCCGCGTAATGTCGAGAGGGACATCACCGCCAGTGGGAGCATGGCCATGAAGACCGTCAGCGCCGATATGACGATGATCCCAAGCGCACGTGAGAGCCGTTTCAGGTACAGGTTCGGCGAAGGAACCCTCCCCTCATGGAGCACCTCGTCAGTGATGATGATCAACTGGTCGATCCCTGTACCCAGCACAGCAATCAACCCTGCAATTGTTGCCAGGTCCAGCTGCTGTGTGAACCGGGCGATCCCGAGCAGGATAACGATCTCTGCCATGTTGGTCCCGATCATCGGGAGCACAATCAGGGGTTCCCGGTACCGGAAGAAGATGACCAGCCCGACAGTGATCAAGGCGAAGAGCCCGGCCAGAATGGACATCAGCTTGAAGTGCTCGCCAAGGGAGGCAGAAACTGAACCAGACCCGGCGACCGAGACATCGACCGGGAGGGCCCCGGCACGGAGGTGGATCTCCAGGTTCTGCGCTGAGTTCTGCCCATCTGTTCCGGAACCGGTCGAGGCAAAGAGTTCTTTGACACTCGGCGATGCACGGAGTTTGGCAGCAAGGTCGCTGCTGAGCGGGGCACTGTATACCGACTGATTGTCGAGTATCATCACCAGGTTGTGGTTGGATGGGTCATCGACGGCCCCATACTGGATCGAACCGTTTCTGAACGCGGCCGCGCCGGCATCAGAGAGCGTGAACCCGACACCCCAGTTGCCCGAGCCAACCGGACTCTGTGAGGGCATCGAGACGCTGGTGATCGAATCACCATAGAGCACATGCTCAGACTGGTTATCTGTGGTGTTGATCCTGATCTCAAACTTACCCTGCTTTCCGACGATCTCCTGAGCCGTGTTCATATCCACGCCAGCGAGTTCAACCCGAATATACTGGGTGACACCGTTCAGGCCGGAGAGGGTGTTCACCTTGGCGTCCTTGGTGCCGAGGCTATTGATCTTGTTCTCAAGGATCCGTTTTACATCCTCAGCTGTCGACTTGGTGACACCCTGTTGATATGTATCCAGTTTGCCACCGGCCGCCTGGAAGGCTGTGGTCAATTGATCCTGCGTGAACGCCTTCCTAATCTCAAGTTGGTTCGCTCCCGTCGACTCCACCTGGGTATCGAGCTGCTTGTCGAGGGCTGCGATGAAGTCTGCAGTCTTGTTGGTGGTCTCGAACGTGACGACCTCTGACTTCAGTTCAAGTTGTATCCAAGCCCCTTCCTGCAGGTCAAGGCCGTATTGTATGTCGGTAGTGAGTTTTCCATCGCTGTCGAAGTGAGGATAGATTGCAATCACTGAGAGCACAACCAGTATCAGCACCAATGCGACACGCCAGTCGGTCAGCAGTGCCTTCCAATCGATCCCCTTCCCCGTCCGGGTCATAGGAACCGCTTCGGTCTCACTGTTTCTCTTAATCTTCTCTCGCTTGGTCATGCTCTCCCCCTGGATTCCTTACCTTCCATGTACCATCTGAGCAGACCCGCATTCAGCACCCAGGTGTTGAATACATCGGCAAAGAGCCCGAACAGGATCACGGTACTGATCTCATTGATGGTCTGAACCTGCCCGACATAGGAGACGATCCACATCGCTGCGACCGCGGCGATAGCGGTCGAGGTCATGATGATCCCGGTGGTGAACGCCCCCGCCATCTTGTCGCGGAGGTTCCCCTGCCGTTTGAGCACCCGATTGGTCAGCAGTATATCGCTGTCCACCGAGTATCCTATCAACATCAGCAGAGCAGCCACCGTTCCAAGGGTCAGCGGGACGCCAGTCAGGTTCATCAGAGCTGCGGCGATTGCTATGTCAGAGAACGCAGAGACGACCACAGCCAGACACGGAACAAAGGTCCGGAATGCAAGGAAGACGACCAGTGACATCCCGATGAACGAGAGGATCAGCGCCAGCACAGCCTGTTCTTGCAAAGACTTCCCGAACGATTCACCGACCTGATCGATCTTCGCATCCGGGTATTTCTCCAGGATCAGTGCAGAGAGCGCGCGGAAACGGGTGTCATCGAGCGGCCCGAAGGTCAGGTATTTCCCACCGCCAACCCCTTCTCCAACCTCAAGGATTGGGTAATCCGTAAAGTAGGACTGGATAGTATCCTTACTGTCTGCTGTGAAGAGGGTCACCGCAGTCCCCCCTGCAAAGTCAATCCCCGGCGTCACAGGCATACCAGTATGGGCCATGTTGATGCCAAGGATGATCAGTGCGATAACGAGGATGACGAGTGGGATTGTCATCATCTCCTTGGGAGGATATTTGTTGATATCGTAACTGAAAAATCCCATGTACCTTTTTTTGCTCGTGAAAGATTAAAGAGTTCGGATTCATTGAAGGATTGGACCTTCTCCGAAATTATAAGACGACACCGACTATTTAGATGGGCAGTCAGCCCCACTCATGCAAAATATTCTATTAAAATTTATCTCACTTTTCACATGAGCAACTGGTTCAGGATGAAATAAGAAGATATTTATTAATTCATGCGGAATATGCTCCCATGAGATCGCCGGGGGATATCAAACGCAGTATCGAAGATCGCCTCAGGGGTTATCTCTCACGGGATCATACCGGCATCAGACGAGAACTGTTGAACCTCTTTGTCAGGATCAAGTCACTGACAGTACCTCTGATCTTTGAGGAGATGCAGCAACACTATGCGATCACTTATCACTCGATCGCCTCGATGGTCGGGACGATTGCCTCGCGTATCGGGATTCTCCATGTCAGAAAACCGATCGAGGGGAACAATTGCGTCTATGAACTCAAAGAGAAATACCTCGATCTAGTGACTCGGGTCATGCAGTCTGCTGTATAGCCCGTATCTATTTTTCCTTTACCATTACGTTTTTCTCTTTGCCTGATGACTGATAGAGCACCATGTCTATCCCCAGGGATCAGCCAGTATCCGATGCAGAGATCACCGTCAATGAAGATGTGATCGCCTATATTAAAGAGCGGAACTGCGATTTTCGGATCTGTACCTCTTGTGGTGGCCCGGTGCTGCTGCCGGTCACGGCCAGGCCCCCCAAGCCCTCAGACCTTCAGATACACCTTGGCGGTCAGGTGATCTATGTCTCCATCTACCAGGCGCGCGACCTGCAGACGATCCATGCCGGGCTGATCCCATCCTCATTCTTCAGACAGGATCCTGACTGGTACTGATGACGATCACCGAACTTGAACATACAGCGGACGTGCTGTACCGGATCAATGCACCGACCCTGCCCCTCCTCTATGCTGAGGCTGTCAGGGCGCTGATGCAGACGATCTATGGCGGATGCCAGGGAGGCGGGGATCATACCTGCGAATGTACGGTCAGTGCCGCCGACCAGGTGGCCCTGATGCAGGAGTTCCTTTCAGAGGTGCTCTACCTCACCGAGGTGAAGGGGCTGGTCTTCTGCCATGTAAAGGTCAGTCTTGCCCAGCATGAAGGCGAACAGACCCTGAGCGCGATCCTCACGGGAGAACCCTTCGACCAGGCCCTTCATGCCGGCAGCGAGGTGAAAGGGATCTCGTTCTATGGTCTCTCAATTGAAACGGTGGAGAATGCTTATCAACTCGATATACTGTTTGATGTCTGAGGTGGGGATATGTTGAAAGGAGTTACACAGATCAGCGATGTGGAGTGGGAGGTGCCGATCGGGTACGTCCCGGGGATGAAGGTGTCGGGCCGGTTCTTCCTCTCCAACGGACTGGAAGCGACGCTCGAGGAGGGGGCCATCAGGCAGCTCGCCAATGTGGCGACGATGCCAGGGATCATCAACCATTCCCTGGCGATGCCAGACATACACTGGGGATATGGATTTCCAATCGGCGGGGTCGCGGCCTTTCCCCGTGAAAATGGTGTGATCTCCCCGGGCGGGGTCGGTTTTGATATCAACTGCGGGGTCAGGCTGATCACGACGCCGCTGAAGGTGAAGGACCTGACTTCAAAGAAGGCGTTGATCGAGGAACTCTTTCATGCGGTTCCGACGGGGGTCGGGGCGAAGTCGGCCAGACCTGTCTCGTCCAGCGACCTCACCGGAATCCTGACCGATGGAGCCGGCTGGGCGGTCGAGCAGGGGTTCGGAACCGAACACGATCTGGTCCGGTGCGAGGAGCAGGGGCGAATGAAGGAGGCAAACCCCGACGCGGTCAGCCAGAAAGCTCGGCAGCGCGGCATCCCACAGCCGGGGACCCTCGGTGCCGGCAATCACTTCCTTGAGGTGCAGGTGGTCGGGGAGATCGCCGATCACAAAGCAGCCGGCCTGTTCGGAGTCGAGCAGGGGCAGGTCTGTGTGATGATCCACTGCGGGTCTCGGGGACTCGGCCACCAGGTCTGTACAGACCATTTAAAGACTCTCGAAGCAGCGACGAAGAAGTACGGGATCAACCTTCCTGATCGGCAGCTGGCCTGTGCTCCGCTCGACTCACCTGAAGGAACCGCCTACTTCGGGGCGATGGCCGCGGCCGCCAACTATGCCTGGGCCAATCGGCAGATGATCACGCACCAGGTCAGGCAGGTCTTCTCCCGGGCCTTCCGGATCAGCCCTGAAGAGATGCCGCTGGTCTACGACGTGGCCCATAACATCGCCAAGTTTGAGACGCACCAGGTCAACGGGGTCGCAACAGAGGTCTGCGTCCATCGGAAGGGGGCAACCCGGGCGTTCGGCCCGGGATCTCCAGACCTGCCCCCAGAACTGACCTCGATCGGACAGCCGGTGATCATCCCCGGCTCGATGGGGACCTCTTCATACCTGCTGCATGGGACCAGTACTGCGATGGAGCGGACCTTCGGCTCGACCTGCCACGGGGCAGGGAGGGTGATGTCCCGGTCTGAAGCCAAGAGAACCTTCACCGGGCAGCAGGTGAAGGCCCGCCTCGGGGAGAGCGGGATCCTGGTTCGGGCCCCGAACGATGCTGCCATCGCCGAGGAGGCGCCCGGCGTGTACAAACCGAGCGGCGAGGTGATCAGGGTGGTGATCGAGGCCGGCCTCTCGGCTGGGGTAGCCAGGCTGGATCCACTCGGAGTGATCAAAGGATGAGCACTCCCCGGGCAGGGCTGCTCTGGGACCAGCCGCAGGTACTCTCCAGGTTCATCGAGGACTGTGGAGTGAACTGTGAACTGGTGACCCCCCAGCTGGTCGCGACCCCGTTCTTCCGCGGCAGTTTTTCAACGCTGGTGGTGCCGACCGGGTTCGGCAACAGGGAGTATTCCCACCTCCTCCCTGCCCTCAGAGCATCAAGCGGGCGGATCCGCCGGTTTGTTGAGGGCGGTGGTTCTCTGATCGTCTTCGGGGCGGCAGCAGACCGGCCCGATGCCTATGACTGGCTGCCGTTTCAGCTCACGTACCATCATCAGTATGGCGAGCAATCGGTGACCTTCAACGACGCCGGACACTGGTCAACCCTCTTTGAAGGCTATGATCACGACCACCTCGAATGTGATGGCTGGTTCCCAACATACGAGGGTATGGTCATAGCCTCTGCCCATGGAAATGCAGTGATGGTGGAGGCGACGATCAGCCGCGGAACTGTTTTAGTGACCACTATCCACGAGTACCCATCGAGGGATATCCTCGCCACCTTCTGCAGCGGAGAAGCGACAATCTTCTAACCGGATACCGGTTCCTAAGCATGCGTGCTCCTGCCCGGGCTTCCAATCAGGCATCCTGGCAGGAATCTCCCGCCCCATGTTAACCGGGTCATCGTATGGGCAGCAGGAGCGTTGCCAGGGGAAAACTATTCGAGAGAGTTGTGCGACCCGGGGCTGCCTGAGACCGAAACATTATTTTATCTGCATAATAATGAATTTTACGAGGTTTTATGCACCAGTACACGATCTCTGCCAGTGCAGGGCCCGATGATCTGATCCCGATCATGATGGCGATGCATGAACTGCTGAACCGGCTCCCGGTTACGGCACGTTCTCGTGAACACCACGGGATCAGGATCGAAGATGGCAGGGTCGTGGACGCTGCTTACACAGGCCCGGTTCTTGAAGAAGTGTTGGAGAAGAACCAGATCGTGAAGAGAACGCCTGCATCAGGAATTTATGTTCGGGTGCCGGTGGTGGTCACGCCAGTGCGGGACCAGGATGGCGAGGCGATCGCAGCCATCGGTGTCGTGGATATCACCGGCATCTTTGACCTTGCAAATCTGATGGAGCATCAGTCCGAAATATTAAAACAAGTCTGCGGGAAAGATCCGTGTCCGCTCCCAGGCGAGCAGATCGGCGCAAAAAGGTAATCGATCATGAAAGAATCTGTCTTTAGAGTACTCAAACTCCTTGAGGAAGCAGGAGGTCCGATATCAGGAGAGTCGCTCAGTGCATCACTCGCCATCACCCGGTCGGCGGTCTGGAAACATATCAAGGATCTCAGGGAGATGGGGTACGAGATCAACGCCTCTCAGCAGGAAGGGTACCAGTTGATCAGTGCGAGCACGATGCTCCTTCCATACGAGATCCAGAAGCACCTCAGGACTCAGGTGATAGGACGCCAGATGCAGTATCTGAAGACGACCCCGTCGACGAACGATGTGGCCAGAACCCTGGCCACCGAGGGAGACGTCGCAGCACTACACGGCACTGTGATCATCGCCGAGGAGCAGACTGGTGGGGTCGGTAGGCTCAGCAGGGCCTGGGTCTCACCGCAGGGCGGGATCTGGATCACGCTGATTCTGAAACCGACGATCCCGATCGATCATGTCTTTATGATCACGATGGCCGGTGCGGTTGCCATCGCTCGGGCCATTCGAAAAGAGTTCGACATCGGCGCCCTGATAAAATGGCCGAACGATGTCTATATCGGCGATAAAAAAGTCGCCGGGCTGTTGCTGGAACTGGCAGCGGAGTCCGACTCCATTCACTACTGCCTGCTCGGGATCGGGATCGATGTGAACATCAAACTCGATACACTTTCGCCTGAACTCCGAAGTGGGGTCACCACCATCAGCGAGGAACTGGAACACGAGGTGGATCGGGCGGCGTTTCTGGCCAGGGTCCTCCGTGAGTTCGAACGGCATTACCAGGTGCTGGAGAGCGGGGAGTACGATGCGATCCTCCGTGAGTGGAAGTCGATGTCGTATACGCTCGAACAGCATGTGCGGGTGAACACGATGCGGAACAGCTTCGAAGGTGAAGCGATCGACATCGATGAGTACGGTGCCCTGATCGTCAGGAAAGAGAACGGTAAGATAGAGCGGGTCATAGCAGGCGACTGCTTTCATACATAACCTCTTTTTACCGTCAACCAAAATAATAATTAGAGGTTGACGAATGTTTGGCAACATCGATCGGGCGCGGGTGCTGACCACCACCGCGACATGTATCGCACTGATAACAATCGGGGGGTGGATCTCGATCCCATTCATACCAGTCCCCCTGACACTGCAGACGCTCTTTGTGCTGCTCTCCGGTGCACTGCTGAAACGGTATGGATTCTTGCCGCCGCTTGCTTATCTTCTGCTTGGAGTACTGAACATACCAGTCTTTCATAATGGCCTCTCTGGTGTTGGAGTGCTGCTCGGCCCGACCGGAGGATTCATCGTCGGATTCATTCCAGCGGCGGCCATCGTTGGGCTCGCCTATGAACAGAAACGCACCGGGATCCGGATCAGCGGACTTACCGCCGGGACCCTGATCATCTACCTCTGCGGAACTCTCTGGATGGTCAGTTCTACGGGGATGACTGTCGCGGGGGCGCTGGCCCTGGGTGTCCTCCCATTCATTCCAGGAGATATCCTCAAAGCCTTCGGCGCCTATCTGATCGAAAGACGCATCAGATGATCACACTCTCACAGATCAACCAGCGGGTGGTAAAGATACCCACCCTCTCGATCGATAGGGGAGCAACCGCCGTTATCGGCCCGAACGGGTCAGGCAAGACCACACTCCTTGAGGTCTGCGCCGGGCTCACGACCCCCACACAGGGGACCGTGTTGATCGATGGAACACCGCCACGAGAGATGGAGGTCGCATGGGTTTCCTCATCTCCTGACCGGAACATCCTCTTCTCAACGGTCAGGGACGAAGTGGCGTCCCCATGCCGGTTCGCCGGCCTCTCGTGCCAGGAGACAGAGTCCGCCGTCGAACAGGTCTGCGACCGGCTCGGAATCGTCCACCTCCTCGACCGGTTGACCAGAACACTCTCAGGCGGGGAGAAAGGGGTCGTGGCACTGGCGACTGCGCTGGTGAAGGAACCGACCGTGCTGATCCTGGACGAGTTCGATGCATACCTCGATCATCAGACCCTGGCCGGGATCACCAGGCTGATTCAGCCTTCCTCAGTCAGGTACCTGCTCTTCTGCACCCAGAACATGGCTCTCGCATCAGCAGCAGACCAGGTGATCTTCTTAAAAGACGGTCAGGTCCTGGCTTCCGGCAGACCCGGGGCTGTCTTCAACCAGATCAGGACAGAGGGGTTCTCCCCCCTCTTCTTCTGGATGGAGGGGGGCCGATGCACCTGACGCTGGAGAAGGTCGTGATCCGGCACGAGGACTGGTCCCTCTCGTGTGATGCCACCTTCACCCCAGGTGTCCACCTGATCACCGGGCGGATCGGTGCAGGCAAGTCTTCACTTGCCGAGGTGATGACCGGGGTCGCCCAGCCTGCAGAAGGGAGGGTAAGACTTGATGGAATCAAGAAGACGATGCTCTCGCTCCAGTTCCCGGAGTACCAGATAACCCAGCGGACACTCCACGCCGAGGCTACATCATGGGGGATCGACCCGGACCTCATCCTCGCCGAAGCGAGACTGACTGGTCTGGAGCAGCGAGACCCCCTCACACTCAGCCGCGGCGAACAGAAACGACTCCAACTCACCTGCATTCTTGCCAGCGACCATGACCTGCTGGTGCTGGACGAACCACTCAGTTCGCTCGATTGCATGGAGAAGGAACGGGTCTGTAGAAGGCTCGGTGAACGACAGAGCAGGATCACAATCCTCTTCACCCACGAACAGTGGACCTTTCCAAGGGTCGACATGATCTGGGAGATCCGGGATCATCAACTGGTCTGCTGTGGCCCGGTGCCTGAGGGAATAAAAACATGGCAGACCGCTCCGCCTCCGGTACTGATGCTCCTCCGTGCAGGTGTCGTGCCGGAGAATCTGACCCCAGAGGACCTGAAGGAGGCGGCATGCAGGATCAACGGATAAGACTTGGAGCGACCCTCATCCTCTCATGGGCGGCGTATTCATCGATGCTGACCGCCGCCCTGGTCCTGGTCTGGTGGCTGCTCTTCACCCGGTCGTGGCGAGCCCTCCCAAAGAAAGGTGTGATCCTCGCGATGGGGACGATGATCGGCCTCTCAGCGATCATAACGCACTTCTCCGGCGGCGATGGCGGAAGTTACCTGCTCAGGATCACCGTCGTGCTGCTGATCGCATCATGGGCGTATGAAGAACGAGTCGATGGGGAGATGTTGGACCTCGCGGTCTGGCTCTTTGGCCGGCACCTTGGCTTCGATATTGGGCTGCTCGCAGAGATCGCAATCCAGTCCCTGGAGATCGCACACCAGGACCTTCGGAGGATCAGGGTAGCCCTGACCCTGAAAGGAAAGGGGGCCGGGATCCGGTCCCTGTTGTTGATAGGAACACTCCTCGTCCACACCCAGCTGGAACGGTCAAGGGACCTCGCTTCGCTACTCGCCCTGCGCGGGTATGTCGGCGGGGGGTCACTCTGCCCAAAGTTTAAGACAGCCCGATCAGATCTCCTCCCTGCAACTGTTGCGATTCTGATTGGATTGCTTGTAATCGTGCCTGTTCGCGATGTTTTTATACTTTTACAGTGAACCACTCTGAGGCTTTTATCGCTACAACGAGGCCAAGAGGTATCCAATGAGTGCTGCAGATCCTGTAAACAGACTTTATATCACCGATACCACGCTGAGGGATGCCCATCAGTCACTCATCGCGACGCGCCTCCGGACTGAGGATATGTTACCTCTCGCCCGCCTGATCGACGGGGCCGGCTTCTTCTCAGCCGAGGCATGGGGAGGTGCGACCTTTGACACCTGTATCCGATTTTTAAATGAGAATCCCTGGGAACGTCTTCGGGAACTAAAAGCCGCGCTGCCAAAGACTCCGATTCAGATGCTACTGCGGGGGCAGAATCTGGTCGGGTACCGGCACTACTCTGACGATGTCGTGGACCGGTTTGTTGAGCGTTCGGCCGTAAACGGTGTCGATATCTTCCGGGTCTTCGATGCATTGAACGATATCCGGAATATGAAGCGGTCAATGGATCAGGTTAAGAACGTCGGTGGTCATCTGCAGGGTGCGATCTCGTATACGCTCTCCCCGGTTCATAACACTGAGACCTTCATCGCGATGGCAGAGGAACTGTATGCAGCGGGTTGTGACTCGATCTGCATCAAGGATATGGCCGGACTGATCATGCCGGAGGCAACACGGGAACTGATCACCGGGATCAAGAAGACGGTCGACATCAAGGTCTGTCTTCATTCCCATTCCACCAGCGGGATTGCACCGATGAGTTATCAGGCGGCGATCGAAGCCGGGGTCGACATCCTTGATACCGCGATGTCCCCGTTCTCGCTCGGCACCTCACAGCCCCCGACCGAGAGTGTGGTCGCTTCGACGCAGGGAACAAAGAGGGAGACCGGAATCGACCTGCTGACATTGCGGAAGATCCGGAACAACTGCTTGAAAATCCGAGAGAAGTACAATGCCCTGGTCAACCCGATCTCAGAACGGGTCGACTCGGATGTACTGATCTATCAACTCCCTGGCGGGATGATCTCAAATCTGGTCTCGCAGTTGCAGGAGCAGGACGCTCTCGACCGGCTCGATGATGTCTTTGCCGAGGTGCCAAAGGTCCGGCGCGACCTTGGATATCCACCCCTGGTGACCCCGACCAGCCAGATTGTGGGTTCACAGGCTGTCCTGAACGTGTTGCTCGGTGGCGAACGCTACCAGAACGTGACCAAGGAGGTGAAGGATTATGTGCGAGGTTTATATGGCCGTTCACCTGCCCCTATCAGCGACGAGATCAGAAGATTGATCATCGGGGAGGAGAAGGTGATCACGGGCCGGCCAGCCGACCTGCTCGAACCGACCTATGATAAAATGTTTGAACAGGCGAAACTGGCCGGGCTTGCCTCCACCGAGGAGGATGTGCTCACGTACATCATGTACCCGGCGATCGCCCCATCGTTTTTGAAGGGCGAACGGAAGGCGGAGGCGATCCCTTCCTCAGAGCCAGTGGCCAAAGCAAGCAGCACAGTCCCGTCCCAGATGGAGGTGGAGGTGGACGGCGAGATCTTCAATATTCGGATTATCTCAGTCGAGGGATCCCAGGTCGGAAAGAAAGGACCAGTTGAGAAGATCCCGCGGGGCGAGATCGTCGGCGGGGTCAAGTCCAATATGCAGGGGATGGTTCTTGAGGTGATGACGAGCAGGGGGGCTGTCGTCAAGAAGGGGGACACGCTGCTGGTGCTTGAAGCAATGAAGATGGAGAACCCGATCCACAGCACACGGGATGGGGTAGTCACCGAGATCTTCGTCGATGCAGGTGACGTCGTCCAGAACGGCGATGTGCTGCTGGTGATGGAATGAGAATGAAGTACTTCGACAAGGTGCTGATCGCCAACCGTGGTGAGATTGCAATCAGGGTAATGAGGGCCTGTAAGGAACTCGGGATCGAATCAGTAGCAATCTACTCGACCGTGGATCAGAATTCACTCCATGTCAAGTACGCAGATGAATCCTTTCTCGTTGGTGAGGCCCCCCCTTCGAAGAGTTATCTGAATATCGAACGGATCATTGACATCGCAAAGAAGTCAGGTGTCGAGGCGATCCATCCGGGGTATGGGTTCCTTGCCGAGAATGCAGATTTTGCAAAGCGCTGCCTTGAAGAGGGTATCGTCTTCATCGGTCCGTTCTGGAAGACGATCGAAGCGATGGGATCGAAGATCGGCGCCAAGCACATGATGCGTAAAGCCGGTGTTCCAGTCCTCCCAGGGACCCCTGATGGGGTAACCTCTATCGATGAGGCGAAGAAGGTCGCGGCTGAGATCGGGTATCCTGTGATCGTCAAGGCCTCTGCAGGCGGTGGCGGGATCGGAATGCAGATCGTCAATGACGAGGACGGACTCGAATCAGCACTCTCCACCGGGATGCGGATCGCCGAGTCCGCATTTGGGGATCCGACCGTCTTTATCGAGAAGTACCTGATCAAGCCCCGACATATCGAGTTTCAGGTGCTGGCGGATCGGCGGGGGCATGTAGTCCACCTCTATGATCGGGAATGTTCAATCCAGCGGCGGCACCAGAAACTGGTCGAGGAGGCGCCATGTCCGATCATGACCCCACACCTGCGCGAGCGGATGTCGGCATCTGCAATTGCAGTCGCCAAGGCCTGCCATTACGCGAATGCAGGAACGGTGGAATTTCTGTACTCCGGCGGAAACTACTATTTTATGGAGATGAACACCCGGCTGCAGGTGGAGCATACGATCACCGAACTGATTACCGGGATCGATATTGTCAGGCAGCAGATGGCAATCGCCTCGGGGGAGGATGTGGCCTTTGATCAGCAGGATATCTCGATACGGGGGCATGCGATCGAATGCAGGATCAACGCTGAGGATCCGCTTCATAACTTTGCTGCCGACCCGGGTAAGATCGTCAGGTACAGATCGCCAGGTGGTCCAGGGATCCGCGTGGACAGCGGGATCCATATGGGGTATTCGATCCCGACCAACTACGATTCGATGATCTCCAAGCTCTGTGCATACGGTGCAACACGGCAGGAGACGATCGAGCGGATGCGGAGAGCGATCTATGAGTATGTGATCCTCGGGGTCAAGACAACACTTCCCCTCCACCATGCGATCATGCACAACCCCCACTTTGTCGAAGGGGACACGCACACCCACTTCCTGCAGGAGGAGCATGTGCAGCGGAACCTCTCCAGGTTCATCCGCGAGGAGGAGACCAGAATGCAGACGCTGGCCACCTCTCTCCGGCAGGGGAAGGAGATGGCTGCGGTATCAGCGGCAGTCAATGTTTATCTGCAGTCAACCAAACAGTGAACTGGATCCAAAGGATCCGATCCAGCTCATTCTAATTCTTCGACATCGGATTGATTATTACGATGTTTTCATATCCATCGATCAGGTATCTTACCCTTCTGATAATCATCTGCTGCGGTCTTCTCATTATTCCAGTTGCAGCCGAAACAGCGAACGAATCGTTGAAGATGCCGGCATTCTTCTCGGATATTCAGAACCGGGGGGTAGATCTCCCCGCCACTGACGAGACACCGGTCCACACGGTGATGCACCCCTCATCCGAGCAGCTCAAGGCATGGAATACCCAGTACAATGCATTGCCCCTGGTGTCAGTGCCGGCTACCAGTTCTTCCAGCCAGCTCCAGAATAATACCACATCTGTGAGTGGATACAAAGATCTTCTCCCATATCTTGATTACACCCCGGCAGAACGAGACCAGGGACGGATCGGAAACTGCTGGGTCTGGGCAGGGACCGCTGTGATGGAGATCGCCCACGCCGTCCAGAACGGGGTGAAGGATCGGCTCTCGATCTCGTACCTGGATGCAAACTATAACGGTGGTTCAGGGAATGCCTGGGCAGGAAACGGAGGCTACATCTCCACTGTGGCCGATTTCTATTCTGGAACTGGGATAGCAGTCCCCTGGTCCAACCAGAACGCTGAGTACCAGGACGGGACCAAATGGTCAGCGACAGAGCAGCGGTCCTACGAGCCCGCCTTTGCAATCTCCACCGAACCATACTACCAGATCGATCAGATCAAGACTGAACGAATCGAGACACGGCATGTTGGAGACGAGCAGGCGATCAACAATATCAAGGCCGTACTCGACCAGAACCGTGCCGTCGACATCATGTTTTATCTCCCCAATACTACGGCCTGGGATTCCTTCGACGACTTCTGGGATAACAGTTCGGAGGAGACCGTATGGAATATGACCCCCTGGCAGAATACCTTCTGGAACAATACGGAAGGCGGGGGGCATGCGGTGGTCTGTGTCGGATACAATGACACCGACCCGGCCAACAGGTACTGGATCATGGTCAACTCCTGGGGGGTCTCGAAGGGCCATCCACGCGGCGTCTTCCGGGTTTCGATGGACATGGACTACTCGGCGACGGTGCAGTTCAAAGACAGTGATGATAGTGCAGCTCAGTTGTGGCAGACACTGAACGTCAGCTTTGCATCCACCCCGTCACCGTCGCCGAAGGAGATCAGTTCCCTCCCGTACACCTGTTCGGTTCCGGGTGAGTATTACCTCTCAAAGGATCTGATCAGCAGCGATGCGGATACCGGGATCCTGGTCACGGCACAGAATGTGACGATCGATGGGAAGGGGCACCTCCTTCGGGGCTCAGGCCAGCAGGGATCGGTCGGAATCCTCGCATACAACAACGGAGATCCAGTCGATGGGCTGAATATCACCAACCTGGCCATCTCAAACTGGGAGGACGGGTGTTACCTGTATCATGCCACCGACGGATCGGTGAATGATACTACCATCTCCGACTGCTCGTATGCCGGAATCTTCCTGGACGGAGGCACTGCCGGCCTCGCGATCGCTGACAACACGCTCACCGCCAACTACTACGGTCTCCTCTCCCGTTCCACAGCCGATATCAGGATCGAGCACAACCGGATCACCCAGAACCAGAATGCCGGTCTGGACCTCATCTCAATGAACCAGAGTTTGATCGCAGACAACCAGTTTATTAATAAAATAAACCTGGCTCTCCCCACTGGAGTCACCACGATCGCCTGGAATACCAGTAAGACCACCGGACAGAACCTGGCAGGCGGCCCGTACCTGGGCGGCAACTACTGGGGGAACCCCACACAGACCGGGTTCTCCGACCTTGCAGCCGATCAGAACCGGGACGGATTCGCAGACAGTCCAAACCAGATCGGAGCCGGCAACATTGACCAGCTCCCCCTCGTCGCCTATGCGAACCCTGGTCCACAGCCGATCCCGCCGAACCAGCTCGCCCCGACCGATCCCGATCACGATCGGCTCTATGAGGACCTGAACGGAAACGGCAAGTTCGACTTCGGCGATGTGACCACCTTCTTCAACCAGATAGACTGGATCGCCGACCATGAACCGGTGCAGCTCTTCGACTTCGACGGTAACCAGCGGATCGACTTCGGCGACATCGCCTCGCTCTTCTCACGATTATGATGAGAAATATTCCCTAATTTTATTATGAGGGCCGGCGAACAGTTTTCCAATCGGAATACCCGAATATCGAGGTGAGAATCATGGTTTTCTTTCAGAAGGAGATTGAAACTATGGCGAGAACTTTTGCAGACGGATCGAACTATCACATCCAGTTCATTCAAATTCTATAGCATCAGATCAACCATCCAGATGTCTTCATATCCTTCGCTCAGGTCTCTCCTCATCCTTCTCATCTGCTGCAGCCTTCTCATTTTCCCGGCAGCAGCCGAAACGGTGAACGAATCATTGAAAATGCCGGCATTCTTCTCGGATATTCAGAACAGGGGGGTAGATCTCCACGCCACCGACGAGACACCAGTCTACACGGTGATGCACCCCTCATCCGAGCAGCTCAAGGAATGGGATGCTCAGTACAATGCATTACCCCTGGTGTCGGTGCCGGCTACCGGTTCTTCCAGCCAGCTCCAGAATAATACCACATCTGTGGGCGGATACAAGGATCTCCTCCCTTACCTGGATTACATCCCGGCTGAACGAAATCAAGGATCGATCGGGAATTGCTGGGTCTGGGCGGGAACCGGGGTGATGGAGATCGCCCATGCCGTCCAGAACGGGGTGAAGGACCGATTCTCGATCTCGTACCTGGACGCCAACTATAATGGTGGTTCTGGGAATAAATGGGCAGGGACTGGAGGAGATTTCTTTAATCTCGCTAATTTTTATACCACAACCGGGATAGCAGTTCCCTGGTCCAACCTGAACGCTGAGTACCAGGACGGGACCACATGGTCAGGGACAGAACAGCGGTCCTACGAGCCTGCCTTTGCAATCTCCACAGAACCCCACTACCAGATCTATCAGATCAAAGCGCAACGGATCGAGACACGACATATTGGCAACGAGCAGGCGATCAGCAACATTAAGGCTGTGCTCGACCAGAACCGTGCCATTGGTTTTGGGTTCAATCTCCCCAATTCTACGGCCTGGGGATCCTTCATAGAGTTCTTCATGAACAGTTCGGAGGAGACCGCATGGAACATGACCCCCTGGCAGAACACACTCTATAATGAAAACGAGGGCGGGGGGCATGAAGTACTCTGCGTCGGATACAATGACACCGACCCGACGAACAGGTACTGGATCATGGTCAACTCCTGGGGAGTCTCGGATGGGCATCCACGCGGCGTCTTCCGAGTTTCGATGGACATGGACTACTCTGCGACAATGCAGTTCAGAGACAATGATGATTGGGCTGCCCTGGTGTGGCAGACGCTGGACGTCAACTTTGCAGCCACCCCATCACCGGCGCCGAAGGAGATCAGTTCCCTCCCGTACACCTGCTCGGTTCCCGGTGAATATTACCTTGCAAAGGATCTGATCAGCAGCGACGCCGATACGGGGATCCTGGTCACGGCACAGAATGTGACGATCGACGGGAAGGGACACCTCCTTCGGGGCTCCGGCCGGCAGGGATCGGTCGGGATCCTCGCGTACAACAACGGAGACCCTGTCGATGGACTGAATATCACCAACCTGGCCATCTCAAACTGGGAGGACGGGTGTTACCTGTATCATGCCACCAACGGATCGGTGAATGATACCACCATCTCCGACTGCTCGTATGCCGGAATCTTCCTGGATGGAGAAACTACCAACCTCGCAATCGCTGACAACACACTCACCTCCAACTATCGCGGCCTCCTCTCCCGTTCCACAGCCGATATCAGGGTCGAGCACAACAGGATAACCGAAAGTCTGAATACCGGGCTGTACCTCCTCTCAATGAACCAGAGTTTAATCGCAGACAACCAGATTGTTAACGGACAGAACGTAATCATCTCTGGGTGGGTCAATACGACAAGTTGGAACACCAGTAAGACCACCGGACAGAACCTGGCAGGCGGCCCGTACCTGGGCGGCAACTACTGGGGGAACCCCACACAGACCGGGTTCTCCGACCTTGCAGTCGATCAGAACCGGGACGGATTCGCTGACAGCCCAAACCAGATCGCAGCCGGCACCATGGACCAGTTCCCCCTCGTCGCCTATGCGAACCCTGGTCCACAGCCGATCCCGCCGAACCAGCTTGACCCGACCGATCCCGATCACGACAGGCTCTACGAGGATCTGAACGGGAACGGCAAGCTCGACTTCGGCGATGTGACCACCTTCTTCAACCAGATGGACTGGATCGCCGACCATGAACCGGTGCAGCTCTTCGACTTCAACGGCAACCAGCAGATCGACTTCGGCGACGTCGCCGCGCTCTTCTCACGGCTGTGAGACAGGGCATTCCTTTTATCAATCAGGTGTGCCGACGAACAGAATCTTTATCTGGTTCTGTAGCGTTCTTATTGTGCACATTGTGCGAGCTGCGGTAGCCTAGCTTGGTCAGGGCGCCAGACTCATAGGGTTTAACGAGCATATGAGGCGCCAGAATCTGAGACATCTGGAGGTCGTGGGTTCGGATCCCACTCGCAGCATCCAGAGACTCTCTTGAAGAGTTCTTCTTTTTGAATCTCCTTTCAGTCTATTTCCCATTGATACATTCGTGATAAAACGATCTACTCGTGATAACCCAATTTGATGCCACCTTTTTGATCATGAACAGGGTGATAATCATCGGGGACACATTGTTTGACCTGCACTTCTGACATGTTCCACCATGACGAGGACACTCTCCTGCACACAAAACAACGAGACCTGGTGTACGTGATGAAATACCATTGGCAGACGTGTCGGGACTGTTCCTCTCCGGCATGAGATGAAAAACCCATACCATGAAACAGTGCTTCTGATAAAGTAGAGTATATATACAAAAAGTAATTTTAAGGTGTATTTTAGAAATCTATAAATTGCTAAATGTATAATATAACATACAATACGTGATGACCATGATCTCTATCCTGTATGTCGACGACGAACCGGACTTCCTTGAGATCGCGAAACTTTTCCTGGAACGAACAGGTGAGTTCACCGTCAGAACCTGCCCATCAGCCACAGAAGCGCTCTCTCTCTTGCAGGAGTCCACATTTGATATGGTCATCTCCGATTACCAGATGCCAGAGATGAACGGCATCACCTTCCTCAAAGAGACGAGAATGATCACCGGGCCGGTCCCTTTCATTCTCTTCACCGGACATGGCAGCAAGGAGGTGGCGACCGAAGCCATCGCCAATGGCGCCGATTATTACCTGCAGAAGAGGGGTAACCCGGTTGCCAGATTCGCTGAACTGACCGATCAGATCATCAAACGTAGAAGGGCAGAAGATGAGGATCTGCAGGGGAACGATGAAATGGAACAGTTCTTTTCCCTGGTCCAGGATCTCTTTCCCATCGCAAGCAAGGATGGCACCCTCGGCCTCAAAGTCGACGATCCGAGAGAAGAAACATGCTCAAATCCCCTGCTTCAGACCAGGGACAGAAGAGCCAGTTGCGGAGGATCGAAAAATTATGCCAGGTTATGATGAACGGGGTTCGAAGAGAGAAGTCTCCCAGGAGATTGCTGATCTTAAACGGATTGAGAAGGACCTCCGCCATAGAAACCAGCAGCTCAACCTCCTGATCAACGTCACACACCATGATATGAGGAACAAGATCCTGGCGATGCAGGGATACCTGGATCTTGCCCGGAACGAAACGTTGGATGAAGAGAGTATCGCCTCACTGATCGAAAATCTTGAGGGGGCAACCAGGGAGATACAATCCCAGATCGAGTTCGTCACCATCTTTCAGCACCATAAAGAGAACTGGCCCACCTGGCATCATCTCGTCGACCTCCTGCCCACCCAGTCCATTCCATCGACCATCCTGTTTCAGGCAGACCTTGATGGCATCGAAGTGTACACCGATCCATTGCTTGAGAAGGTCTTCTCCAACCTGCTCGACAACAGCATCAGGCATGGGAAGAGAGTGACCAGTGTCAGGGTCTCCACTGTCGAATCTGTCAACAACCAGGTGATCGTATGGGAGGACGATGGGGTCGGCATTCCTCTTAAGGAGAAAGAGAAGATCTTCCACCGAGGCTATGGAAAGAACACCGGATTTGGGACGTTCCTGATCCGCGAAATCCTTTCCCTCGTCAACAGCACCATCACTGAGACCGGAACTCCCGGGGCGGGGGCACGGTTCGAGATCGTGATGCCACGGGGAATGTTCCGGAGAGCCAGACAGAAAAGAGGAGAGTGTTTATCCGGAATTAATTCAAATTTGCTGGCATGAGAGCGACGCTCAGTCTCCTCTTCGCTGCACAATACCCCACCTCAGTGAAAAAAACTGGTGTTGATCGACTCCGGACCGCTTGACCCGGCATTTGCAGTCAGAATCCTGGAGACCCGCTTCAATAGACTCCCTCATGAGAAGAGAACCGAGGCCTTCACTCTGATGAAAGAGTTGAACGATCCATCCGTTCTCTCAGACACTTTCCTCCTTGCCCGATTCAGGGAACTGATCTCCCAAGCTGATTCGGTCGACCCGCTCCCGGACGAGCCTTCCGATCTTAATCTTAGGTCGATGATCACCGTTCACCGACAGGTCTGGGAGGAGGCGGCCGCACTCCGGGCATCGGGATACTTCATCGATAAGATCAGATCGATCACCTGCCCGGTGGTGGTGATCCATGGAGCCTCTGACCCTCACCCGGTCCAGGGGGTGGTCGAACCGTTCACCAGGGCTGGCGTCGATCTGAGTGTCCACATCCTCCCTGCATGCGGACATACCCCCTGAAAGGAGCGGCAGGCGCGGGACCAGTTCTTCAATCTGTTAAAAAATGAGATCGAAGAACCCGGTCGGTTTTAAAGGACCTCTCAGTATCCGGTGACGTAGTAATACCCGCCCTCTTCACGGATCTTTACCGGGACCGAGAAGAGTTCCCCGATCTGCTGATCGGTGAGAACTGTTGCTTTTGGGCCGGCCCCGTACACACGTCCATTCCTGATCATGATCACCCGCGAGATCTCAGGGATGATATCCGAGAGCGTATGCGTTACCAGGACGATCCCGGTACCGGACCTGGCGACCTTGCGAAGGGTGCCCCGAAAGGTGTGGAGGGCGTGCAGGTCCAGGCTGTTCGTCGGTTCGTCGAGGATCAGCACCTCAGGGTCATGAACCAGCGCCCTGCCAATCAACAGTCTTCTGGCCTCGCCTGTAGAGATCCCGGTCATCGACCGATCCAGCAGGTGGGAAACATCGAGGAATGCAGCGATCTCCTCTGTTCTCTCCTCCATCGCCGGCGTCACAATGCGGTTGAAGAGACCGACACTGCTGAAGAACCCTGAGAGGATCACCTCCCGCCCTGACATCTCCTGAGCGAAGGCCTGCTGCAGGTCGCTCGAGACGATCCCAAGGCGGGATCGGAGATCGAAGATATTCCACCGATCCCTCCCCCAGATCCTGCAGGTATATCCATCCTTCTGGAAAGCGGGGTGATATTCCCTGGTGATGGTCTTGATCAACGATGATTTCCCGGAGCCGTTCGGCCCCAGTATCGCAACATTCTCCCCGGTCTGTATCGTCATTGAGATCGCGTCAAGGATCCTCTTCCCTTCAGTGAAGACAGTGACGTTCTCAAACTCCAGAAACGGAGGGGAGGTCTGCTGCCTGGTGAGTGATGCGGTGTTCATCAGTTCAAATCCTTCTATCAGTACTGATATCTGGGTTGATCCTATTGCCTGATGGTCCTGCTGGTCAAAAATGCCAGAGATTGTCTGGCTTCAGACGAAAAGGCCCTGGTAAGGAGGTATGATCACTACTGGAGAGAAATATATAACTTCGGGATAGATGCAGTCCCCGTGTTTGCCCGAGTGTCAGAGAGCAGATACGAATAGGAGATTACCAGGGTTGGTGGAGGAAGGATATGGAGTTTGAGACAACGGTTGCAGAGATCATCAGAAGAAACAGTGAAGTGAAGAGTTTCCGGTTTCGTCGGCCGGCATCATTTCAGTTTCTCCCAGGCCAGTTTCTGATGGTGACGATCCGTATCAACGGGGAGAAGAAGACCAAATACTTCTCCATCTCGAGCAGTCCCACTGAAAGTGAGTATATCGAGTTCACGAAACGGATCACCTCGCATGAGTTCTCGAAGGCTCTCGACAACCTGCAGGTCGGGGAAACGGTTTACCTGAACGGGCCGCATGGGAAATTCACCTTCACCGGAGAGTACCAAAAGGTCGTGATGATCGCCGGCGGGATCGGGATCACCCCGTTTATGAGCATGATCGGCTACTGCACCGACAACAGGATCCCCGCCGCGATCACACTCCTGTATGGGAACCGATCTGAAGAGAGTGCCGCCTTTAAAGAGGAACTGGCCAATTTTATGCAGAAAAATAGAAATCTGCGGATCGTCCACAGCCTCTCACGTCCAGAAGAGACCTGGAAGGGACGACGCGGGCATCTTGACCTCACTACGATCCGGGAGGAGGTTCCCGATTATCAGGACGCATCCTTCTATCTCTGCGGCCCCCCTGCTCTCGTCGAAGACCTCGAAAGAGTACTCCAGGCAGAGGGGATTCCAGAAGACCGGGTCTATGTCGAGTCCTTCCTGGGGTACTGACGGCCAGAGGAACGATCTTTGGTAATGGAACCAGAAAGAATCAATAGTGAAGAGAGGGTTTGAGTGCTCATGGATCTCTTCATTCTCAGACATGGACAGGCAGAACCTCGCGCAGCCGGTATCGTTGAATTCGATCGTGCCCTCACCAGCCGCGGTCAGGAGGAGATACGACAGGTCGCGGCGTGGGCCAGGTCTGCCGGTTATTCATTCGACCTGATCGCGACCAGCCCCCTGAAACGGGCCAGGGAGACAGCAGAGATCGTCGCCGCTGTATCAGGAGACAGGGTGGAGGTTGAGATCTGGCCGTCGCTCGCACCAGAAGGTGATAGAAATGCTCTTGTCGAGGAGATCTATCGCCATGAAAGGGTTGAGTCCCTGCTGATCGTGGGGCATGAACCTCTCCTCTCGACCTTCATCAGCCAGGTGATCGCAGGAGATGATCGGGCTTCAATCCTGCTTGCTAAAGGGGGTATGGCCAGGATCAAGCATCTCACTGTCTCAGAAGACCTCGCCGGGGATCTCCACTGGCTGGTCACACCCAGGCAGGTCATCGCGTTCAAATGACCCCTAAATATCCAAGATATTATTAACCTGACAACATGTATATGTCAGACTGAAGTCCATGAAGAGAAAGAATCTGGATCAGGTCGAAGGGGCGACACCCGTCGAGCAGCTGGCACACCTCGGGGTGAAGGTTGGAGACAAAGTGGATATTCAGGATCTGAACATCCTGCATGATCGGTACGGCGTCCAGGTAGTGCTGTACTTCGAGGAGGACCTGGTCAGAAAAGGCCAGTATGAACATGACCTTGCAGAACACGCCCATGTACCGGTCTATGAACGGCCGTTCATCGAAGTGGGCACATTCCTCAACTTTGCCAGAGAGTCTGATCCGACGTTTGCTCAGCGACTGGTCGATTTTCCCCTGATGATCCAGGTGATAGAGATCGGGCAACTCTCAGATGGAGAGAAGACACCATTTCTGACAGGTCTGATGCCCTTCGTCGACGAGATCGAATGGTGAGAAGATCTTCACCTGACAACAGTGAACTGCCGGGAGGTACTGGAATACCAGAAGGCCAGATCATAAAGAAGATGAGTTCAGGGCCAGGCATCAGCAGATGATCGTGGTGAAATACGATCAGAACTTCCTGTGCTGATCATCGACGCTGAAGTTCCGCTCCCGCATCATCTTCAACTCGGCATTGGTGTGATGGGCCAGGGTCCTCACGTCTGTGTAGACCCGGTTCAATCTCCCTCCAGGTTCATCGGTCGTTGCATGCTTCCGTGTCCCGGACTCCGCACCCTCGGCAACCTTCTCTCGCCTCCTCTGGTTGTCGTTGACTCTCCGGTGGATCCTGGGAGGACTGTCCTTATCTGGCATGATAAGGCGTAATAACTCCTATATTATATAATACCGATCATTCAGCACGGACCGGTCCCTTCCCAGCCCTCGATCGCCGCAGGGAGTGAGAGAAGGACCGGACCAAGACCGGAGAGATGCAGGTTCATTACGACGGCAGCGATCACCGCCTCCCTGCCGGCTCCAACATCCCGGGCCATTGCGGCGTGGTGCCGGACTCCGACCGGGTTCTTCTGAGCGGTCTGAATCGCGATATTGATCAACTGTTTGGTCAGTGGGTCGAGTGCATCTGTTGCGGCCTGTGCCTGGACGAGAGCGCCATAAGCCCCGGCGATGGTCGGGCATTCCTGCATAAACTGTTCGAACGGGTTGCTGGTCATACCAGGATATAGCACCTTTCCAGGTATAGATGCGCTCCTTCTCTGGTGAGCATACCCTTATCTGGGGGGAGATGAATGGTAGACGCATTATGACAGTTGATGACCAGCATACAGAAGAGAAGAAACAGAGTGAAGAGGTCTCAGGGACTGCAAAGAACCCTGACGAACAGTTTCACGGTCTCAACCCGGACGGGACCGTGATGGATCGTGACGACTCGGACGAGATGAAGAAGGGGACTCCGCAACCCTGGGCACCGGCACCGGGACGGGACCAGAAGAACAGGAGATGAGGAACAGGCACGGTGGCCGGGAGATCCAGGGTCACCAGGATAGGTAAGCCGGCAGGATCCGGACTAATCCGGTGGCGACAGCCAGAGTTCCTGCAGCAGCGATCGTGAACCCGATCATCATCAGCAGCACGGCCCGTCTCCGCTCCCAGCCCACCAGCCAGGCGATGGGCGGGCAGATCCACACCCCGAGAATCACCATCCCCGGAACAAGCCCGTAGATCCCATAGGTCTGCAGGGTCTTTGAACGAGTATACCGCTGCCGGACCCATACAAGGAGGTGACTGACCCTTGGGGATTCGGCATCCAGGGTGTCCAGCAGGGTATAGATCAGCAGGATCAATCCGAGGGCGACTGAACAGACCAGCACGAGCACTACGGCAGGAGGTAAACCCAGGGCGACCCCGACCACCGGGGCACCGGACTCGATCAGCGCCGTCGAACCGATCAGCGCGAGCAGGTGATCGGACCGGACACCAGGCAGAAGTATCAGCAGAGAGGGAACCACCACCAGCGCGAATATTGCACCGGAACCCTCTATGATCCGCAGTCTCTTCGAGGGCCTTATATATCCGATCGGCTCCTGCCCGGGATCAGATGACTGATCCGGGTGCACAACCCATTCCATCAAAAGAGATCTGATCACAGATGAGTTCTCTGTTTCTGTTATCATCTCAATAAGACACCAGCGGAAATGGACCTAGTCATTTTCACACCGCAGAATAACGGTCTCTTATATTCACAGCGCACAATGGTATGTACTGGTTTTGGGTATGAATGTGAAGATGCAAAGGCTGATAGGTTTACAAAGATGAAGATGCAGATCAGGAGTCAGCGGTAACCATGCAGCAGTTCTTCTCGATCAGCCAGCTTGCCCGGGTCATGCATACCGATGAACCCTCTGTGCGGATGTTGTTGAACAGCAGTATCCTGCGAGCTGAGCGGTACGGAAACGGTTTTCTCGTCGACACCGATGAGTTTGCCAAGTTCGGGATCATCAACGCTTCAGGGAAATCTGCAAGGCCCCAGCGCAGATCTTTCTGAACCTGAATCCAGATGAAGAGAACCTACAATTACACCCGATCCTCAAACGTTAGAACTCTTCTCACATCATCATCACCCAAGCAGGTGAGCCTGACCTCATACTATAAGTCAGCCCTTCGAGCATATAGGGGTCAGTGGACCACCAGAATCTCTTCCTGCTCCGGGTAATACCTGCAGATCCGGATAAACTCCACCAGGGTGACGCCAAAAACGCGGCGGCCCCGACCCCCCAACAAAGATCGCACCGAGCCGGTTCTGAATCCACTGAAGATATGCGATCACCTCATCATGGCCTGCCCCGCCAGTAGTGGCAACCGAATACGATCCCATCCGCATCGAGAATATTCTGGTAGATCCCTCAAAGTCATCGGCAAGCACACACTCCCCCTGACGTAACAGGACCAACCTCCGGCACAGTTCTGCAGATTAGAGGCACAGAGATCGATCAGTTCGGTCTCTGCACTGGCCTCCCGTTGCCCCATCCTGGACTGACTGGACGAGTCGCCGGGTACTACTCATATCTCCACGCGGACTTCTGTTGATTCCAACGATCTTCATCAGTTCATTCCAGATTGGAAGATACTGCATAAATCAGGTAAAAAAAATCGACGTCGACTATCAGCGATCAGGACCATGAAGGTGACCATTAACACCAGGGATCGTAAAGGAGAAGGTCGATCCACTGCCGGGAACCGAAGTGACCCAGATCCGCCCATGGTGCCGCTCGATAATTCGCTGGCAGATCGCAAGCCCGATACCGGTCCCGGGATACTCCGCGCGAGAGTGAAGTCGTTGGAACATCTGAAAGATCCGCTGATAGAACTCCGGGTCGATCCCGATCCCATTGTCGTGCAGAGAAAAGACCACCCAGCCAGCCTGATCTTCCACCGAGAGATGGATCACCGGGGCGACCTGGGGACGGAGGAATGTGAGTGCGTTGTCGAGAAGGTTCGAAAAGACCTGAACCAGCTGCGGGAGATCGGCCCTGACCATCGGAAGTGGGTCATGGGTGACCGTGGCACCAGTCTCTTCGATCTTCAGGGCCAGGTGACTCAGTGCAGAGGCCAATGCCTCTTCGGCGCTCACCGGCTTGAGAGGCTGGCCCCGGCTCGTGACCCGCGAGTACGCCAGCAGGTCGTTGATCTGCTGCTGCATCCGGTTCGCACCCTCGACCGCAAACCCGATGAACTCCTGGGCGTCCGAATCGAGCCGGTCCCGATACTTTCGCTCGAGGAGCTGCAGGTAACTGGCCACCATCCTGAGTGGTTCCTGCAGGTCATGCGAGGCGATGTACGCAAACTGCTGCAGGTCCTGATTGGAGTGGGCCAGGTCGTCGAGTGTCCTTCGAAGTTCCCCTTCGACCTGTTTCTGGGCCGTGATATCGGTCATCACAGCCACGCATCCGGGCGATTCCCCGAATTCTCCGATTATCGGTGCCGCGCTGATCAGCAAGGAAAAGAGTGACCTGTCCGTTCTTCGAAAGAGAACCTCCATCCCCTGTAACTGCTTGCCGGCACTGGAGATTCTGGACGGTGAGAAGGGTATTTCTTCATCCCCAATCACCTGGAAGAGTGGAAAGACCGAATCAAACTGTGCAAGAAGGGGGTTGGTCCCGGCCATCTCCACTGCCGCGGTATTGGCCCTGATGATCACCTTTTCAGCGTTGATCACGACGATCGGGTCGGCGGCCTGTTCGAGGATCGAATGGGCCAGATGTTCGGATCGAAGCAACGCACAGTTATGTTTCCGCGTGGTCAGATCGGTCACCACGATAGAAATTTCAGAGACCCCTCCGCCCGTAAACGGGCTGAGCGAGAGATGAACCGGGACCAGGCGCCCCCGGGTATTGACCATCTGCAGATCCCCTGAAGATTGCCGATCTGCACCGGCCACAGAGAGTGCTTCAAAGAGGAGGTGATCATGAGAACATACCCAACTATCGAAGAATGAACCTGAGATCATCTCCATACGCGCCTCGATGATCGCAGCAAACCGTCGGTTGCAGTACAGAATCGTTCCGGCCCGATCGATGACCACCGCCCCCTCATTCATCGTCTCGACAAAGGTCCAGTACGGAGATGCCCCCCCGGGGTTTATGAATAGCCTGTCTTCATCAGAGGTCGGGACGACGATTCCATCCACCTGGCCGGTCCAGATATCCATCCTATCGACGCCAGTCTCCCGCAAACGTTCACAGAGTTTTATGACCTGCGGGTTTGCAGAAGATCCTGAATCGTTCGGTTCGTTTTGAAGCCCCCCCTCAGGTAAACCAAGACCCCGAAGGACCACCCGGGTGTCTGACAGGTCGCCGATCAGTCGCCGCTCAGGAGCCGGCCCCTTCCTGATCAGCGTCGGGGTCACAACGATCTGCTCATCCCGTGAGAGACTCGGATGCCGGGAGATATCGATCACCTCCAGGTCGTACCGTCCCACCAGGTATGTCTCACAGATACGCACAAGGTTCTGGATTGCCCGGGCAGATTCCTGAGTCTCACCAGCCACATATAATCTGAGCAGGTACATCTCAATTCCAGGAGCCATCAGACCGCCCTCCAGACCGGTAGCATGGCTCGGACGCAGATCCTGTTGGTGGACCCGAGAAGAGAACGTTCTGCCGGTTTCTCCTGCGCTCTGAACATCTGTCCCTGATTATGAAAGGGTTCATATAAAAAGTGGTAGCCAGAGATGAGCAAGACGGTTACCTCTTCAACACCGCGATCTCCTCATCCGACACCCCATAAAGGGTGCAAATACACCAGTCGACCCGCTCGATCAGCGGTTCGGCCAGCCCAGCCGGGGCTGACTGAGAGTACAGACCGAGCAGTCGGCCGACCAGCGTAACGACCTGGTCATGCAGCCCCTGTTCGACAGGATCATAACAATCCGGCACCCTCACCCGAACCCTGGAGACGAGGTCGGCGTTCAGCATCTGGTCACCCCCTGTTCCGGGGTGCTGACCCGTGAGCAAACCGCCCCCAATGGTTGAATTCAGCAACCCGAGCAGGAAGAGATCTGAGGTGATCAGCGCCACTGTATCCGGTCCCAGGATTCCAGTGCCATCCTCATCGAAGGTGCATACTCCGGTCCGGGTTGAACAGAGGATCTTCTGGCCCTGACAGAAGAGGGGATCCTGTCCATTCCCGGTAATAATCACACCCCCCCGTCGCAGCTGCCGGTCGACCCGCTCTGGGAGCGTTCGACCCGGATCGGGGATGCAGTATCCCTCCCTGACCGGCAGGGTATACGGCCGATCGACTGTGACCACCGGCCTGCAGAGCGGGCGGATCCGCCGATCCCACCGGATCAACTGCCTGCGTTGACCGGCCGGGAACTGGTTGGGGACAGCCTCCCCATCCACAATCCCCCCGAAGAGCAGGTCATCGAGCGGCCGGCCTTCTGCAGTCAGGCGCTCGATCAGGGTTGCATATCGCCGGTCCTCGAGCACCCATCCCTGTGTGGAGAGGTCGGCCACCGGAAAAAGATGGGTCTCTCTGACGAGGGCACCTGCCGAATCCGGCAGGGTCGAACCTTCGAGGATCGCAGCAGCCACGGTCGGTGCTGGTTCTCCCGGACCGACCTTGAGGAGGCAGAGGTGGTTGTCGGTCCCCACCAGAGGCAGGGCAGGAATCTCTGCGACCAGGTGCAGCCTCTGACCGGTTAGCCATGCACGAAAGAGACCGGACCGGTCCCCGTGGAGCCAGCGATCAGAGAAGAGGATTGTGAGAGCTCCACCTGCAGCGATCATCGGCATCATCCGCTCGACCAGGCATATGGACCGATCCCCTCCGGTCTGGAAGGTGGAATAATGGCCTGGCAGGTAGGTGTCCTCCCCCAGAAACAGACGGGTCATGGCTACCGGTACCGAGGTCAGCACCGCATCGAACCCCCGGTCTGGCACTGGAAAAGTGGACCAGTCGAATGGGGCCAGCCTGCGCAGACGGCGTCCGGAGAGGAGACAGGCGAGCGGATCTCCAAGAAAGTCCGAACCGACCAGCGGATTTCCCCGCCAGATCGCCGGGGTCACCTCCGATCCTGCAGAGAGGGGAGCATGATCCAGGGTAGTCAGCACCAGCAGCAGCGCTGCGACCTCGGCCTGGCACGGATCCTGCTCGATCCCGGAGACGATGGACAGCGTCTCCGCCGGAGTGTGAGCGGCGGAGAGGAGAAGCCGGCAGGTCACGATCAGCAGCCTTCCTGTTCCACAGCAGGGGTCGACCACACGAAGTGCCGTCTGCTCCACCCGGGACCGACCCTTGAGGAGCGGAAGAAGGGCGACCTCCGCAACCGTCCGAAGCATCCGGTCGGGAACCTCTGCAGCACCGTCGACCGCCGTGATCAATCGGTTCGGACGTGATGTCATCCTTGAACCGTCCGCAACGAGGAGGATCCGAAGGACCGCATCAAAGGCCACCGCCAGCGATTCCGGGCTGACCTGGCCAAAGGAGACCGGGCAGGCCGGACTGGTGAGTACACGCATCACCTCCAACACTGCCTCATCTCCCGGCCAGAACGGCGGGGTGATCCTGACGGGATCGATGAATGCTGCCGCCTGGGAGATCAGGTGATGCTGAAGATCAGTCTCATCCCGGTCCTGGAGAGGATTGAACTGGATGAGATACCCCCGCTCGTGGAGGATCCAGAGGAGGAGGAGAAGATCGATCGTTCGCTGCACCGAGAGGTTCAGATCCTCATCAGAGAGGAAGTGATATTCCCGGCAGAGACTCCGTCCAAGGACCAGCCGCCAGCCGGCGATCAGGTCCCCGAGCACTGCAATCAACCCGGGCCGCATGCCCCGGGCCGGCCATCCGAATGGAGAGAGGCAGGCCACCAGTTCAGGCCACCGTTCCGCGTACTCACCCGCGGTAATGTGCACAGGAATGGGGGGGGCCGAACCCGGGAGGGGAGGAGGACTCAGGTCATAGATCTCCATCCAGGCAAAATTGGTCACCACCGCAACAGACATTGCAGCAGAGAAGGCGTCCCGCATCAGGTTCTGGATCATATCAGGCTGGGCCTGTCCCCCCTCGTCGAGGACCAGCACCGGGAATGCTGGAAAATTATCCGTCCATCCAAGGGCACAAAAGAAGGGTACCAGGAACTGTTCCCTGATCATAGCAGCCGGACGGGCCGAACCACGATCCTGCTCTGCATAAAACGATCTGACCAGTGAATCAGGCATACCCGAACCACATCCTCATGCCTGACGAACAGCACCGGAGTATGCTGGGAAGAGGTCGAGGATCTGGTCCAGTCTTTCGAGAACCAGATCGGGGGTACAGACCGGCGAAGGAAACGGGCTCTGATCGCCATAGGCCGCGTACGCCGTGATCAGCCCGAGTTCGGTGCACGGGTAGATATCCCGGCGCAGACTGTCCCCAACCATCAGTGCCTCGGCCGGGGTTACCCGGAGCTGATCGAGTGCTGACAGAAACTGACAGTGGGAGGGCTTTCGCGAACCGGTCTGGTCGGGGGTGACGATCACCGGAAAGAACCTCTCCAGACCAGCCTGCTTGAGCCGACCCCGGGCATGGTCGGTATCGGCGTCGGTCACCAGCGCCAGAGGGATTCCAAGATCCCTGAGCGCTTCAAGGGTCGACAGTGCATCATCATACGGAGTGATCGCCTGGAGTTTACGCGCTTCATACTGGGCCGCACAGATCCGGAAGAGATTCGGATCGTTATGACCGAGATCCACAAGATAATCCCGGATATTCTGCGTGCTTTCAAACCCATGGTCAGGGCGAAGAAAGTAGCGGAAGAGCACGCTCGGGTCAGTCGGATGACCGAGCACCGAAAGGACCGCGCTGCACCCCGCCCGTTGGGCATACATAAAATCGAACAGCGTGTTGTCCATATCGAAGATAGCAGCCCGAATAGTGGTCTGCTGTACTGGTGAACTCATCAGGGACCTCTGAATACAGAATATACATTTCAACAGAAAGTACAACTACCTTCGCGTGGGGGCAGAACAGACGCCTGCGCAAATATGAGCAGGATGAACCGATTTCAGACGCAGGTACCGTATCATAACCGTAGATTAATCCATCCATATCCCAAATCAGAATAATCAACTGAGAAGGGATCTGGCAAGGTATGAAACAGAAAACGCTCGCACTGCTTCTAATGATCGCACTGGTGTTCTGCCTGGGACTTGCATTCACGCCGGCAGTTACGGCCACGGTGAAGATCATGCCACTTGGGGACTCGCTGACCAAAGGATTGACCGATACCACTGAGGCTGCGAGCCATCCGACATATCGATACTGGCTCTGGAACGAACTGAAGTCAGCAGGGTATGACGTGGACTTCGTCGGGAGCTGGACCGACCCGAACTTTAACCTGGACTTCGACCAGGACAATGAAGGGCATGGCGGGTATACAACCTCAGGAATCCTGGATGGTGTTGATGGAGATACACAGGGACACCTGTCAGACTGGCTGACTCATTACACGCCAGACGTCGCATTGGTGATGCTCGGGACCAATGATGTCCTGAACGATGTCCCGACACAGCACAGCATCTACAGCCTTGGCCGGATCATCGATACGATTCGGCAGAAGAACCCGAACGTCCGGATCCTGCTGGCCCAGATACCACCAACAGCCGTCTCCCGGGACAACCTGCTCGCCCTGAATGCCGCGATACCCGTGCTTGCAGCCCAGAAAAGCACCGCTCAGTCGCCGATAACGGTCGTCGACATGTACACCGGGTTCGATGGAATCGCAGACACCCAGTCCGCAGGGGTTCACCCGGATGAGAGTGGGGAGAAGAAGATCGCGGCCAAGTGGTATGCAGCACTGACTCAGGTGTTATCGACGCCGACACCAACGCCAACGCCAACTCCTTCCCCGACACCTTCACCAGTAACTACCCAGGTCCAGACACAGACCACACAGTATCAATCTCCGACCTTCGTTCAGGGAAAACAGCTGACAACCAATTATCAGCCAGGCACCGCATCTGTTTCTACCCCCCAGGTATTGCCCAGCTCCGCTCCCGTGGCAACCTCCCCGATAAAACTCAATACAGGGCTGGTCAATGCAGCATCAGTCCAGACCGCTGCAACATCAGGGGTCACGGCAACAGGAGTGAATGTGATCCGATCCGCAGGGTCGACAGTGTATGCTGGGGAGATCGGACTGAACATCGTCAGCACAGGGGTCCAGAACGGCTACACGCTCGGCTGTTTCAATACTGGGGTCGACCCGCAGACCGGCGCACCGGCGCAGATGATGATCGTCAACGACGTCACTGACTTCGCAGTCCACCCATCGGCCTATCCCGGGATCTGGTACAACCTGAACTCTACCCCAAAGACCCCGGTCTTTACGGTTGCAGTCCCCTCCCTGGCGCTGACGGTCATGGATGTGACAGCCAATCGTCCGGTTCAGGGAGATACCGTGCTGAAAGGACGGCACATCTCCTTTGTCCTGACAAGCAACCTGGAAGGGTTCCTCACCCGTCAGACCGGGGCTCAGGTTGCGATCAAGATCGAGAGCCCGACAGGATCCATCTTCACCTCTGTGATCGATACAAAGGGGGTGGCCACCCAGCTGGACCCCCTGACCATCACCTCCAACTCCTTCCTGGTCTCCGGGACCGACGGGACGGCCTGGGATACCGGCAACTCCCTGTATGAACCCGGGGAATACCAGATCTGGGCAGAGACCGAGCTGGACTACCATCACCACGCCTACTGGAGTCCGGAGGGTATCGACACGATAGGAAAGACGATCACCACACCACTGAAGTTCACGTTGACACCACTCGACGGGTCAACGCTGGTCCCGGCTACCACTGTCGATGCAAATGCAGCGATCCAGACAAGCGCTCCAACCGCAGTCGCAACAGCCCTACTGGTCACGTCCCTGACAAAGAAGTCGACGGTCACCACCAACGCCACCACCGTCCAGCCGGTCCAGTCTCAACAGCCGGTCGATGCGAGTGCAGCAGATGCAGACCAGAAGCACCCATGGACCGGATACCTGATCTATCCCCTCCTTGTGGTTTTTCTGATCGCAGCGGCCGGGATCATCTACCAGACACGGGGGAAAACCAATTCTAAGGGGCAGCCCCACAGACCACAGCATGGCGTGGCCAGAGAGGTCAGGCCATCTGGGCTCGTGATCGGGGAAGGTGTCTCCCTCTCACCGCGGACCCTGATCGCCCTCGACAAGGTCGCAGCCTTTGATCCCCAGACCGGAAACGTCGACACCCTGGCCGCCCTGCTTCATCAGGTCGAGCAGGACGAGTGGATGCAGTCCAGAAACCAGGACTACCGGCTGACCCAGATCCTCAACCTCTCTTCAGTCCCAAGTCTGCCCGTGCCCGACTCGATCGCCCACTGGGCTGAAGAGATCGGATACCGGGTGATCGCCATCGACCGGAGCGGGGATGTGCTCTTCTACACCCCATTCATCCAGGAGGAGTCCTACCTCCGGGTGATGACGATGAACGAACTCGTCGAGCGGCTCCAGACCCCCCCCGCCTCAACACCAGAGCAGGGAGACGGGATGAGAGAAGAGAATGTTGAAGAGAAGAATGAAGATGGATCCCGGAAATATAAGGACTGGCTCTGAGTTACTCAGCAACCAGATATCCTTTTTTTTGGTGATTCTGTAAACATTGTTTAAAAATATCCATCATTTTGTATCAATCTCCCCCAAGAGAAAGACGAACCGAGATGGATCGATTGGCTTCTTCGAATGACCGCATTCCTTGTATAGTGAAAACAGGCAAGCATTCGGCATGAGGATCGCGTATTTTTCAAGAGGTGAAGAGGGATGAACCGGGATCTGAGTGATCATCAGAGGAAGATGGATGATCCCTCGCAGGGGATCATAGAAAGAGAGGGTACGATAAAACCATACCCTTAAGTAGAGAAAAATGGAGCTAGTGAGGTGATGAGGCAAGGAATTATCGGCATAGTGGTGCTGGTTGGACTCCTGACCTGCTTGGTCATCCAGCCGGTGATGGCAGAGACGACAGAAGACCTGTTTTTAAAGGGACAGGAACTCGCAGACCAGGGGAAGTATGATCAGGCCATTCAGGCCTATGACCAGGCACTTGCCACGGACCAGAAGAACGATCAGATCTATTACTTCAAAGGAAACGCCCTCCTGTATCAGAAAAAATACCAAGAGGCGATCGATGCTTATACGACGGCACTTTCGATCAATCCACAGAACAAGGCGGCTCAGCACAACCTGGATACGGCCAAGACACAGATGGCACAGGCCTCGGCAGGAATACCAACCGTGACACCGACAAAGAAGTCACCGGTCTCGCCGCTGATCGTCCTGGGGGCACTCGGCCTCTTCGGCATCTTCAGACGGAAGTTCTAGACAAAAACAATGAGTGCCGGGTGCCGTGCTCTGATGCAGAGCACCCGGAAACCCTTTTTTCCGGATCAGAACCAGGCGTACAGGATCACGGTGTTTGCGAGAACGATGAACGCAATAAACCCGATCAGTGCCATCGCCGCATCGACCTTTGGCGAGTGGCCCGCTCTTCTGGGAGTGAACCCAAAGAATGAGTTCGCATTGAGCAGATGAAAGACGGTTCCAAGGATCAGCAGCGGTACGATCAGCCCGATCGGCATAACGATCACCGTGACCACCACGTAGAGGAGGAATTCAAAGGCAAATGCAGCCCGTGGATTATTCCAGAGTCCGTACCCGAGTTTTTTGTCCCCTGACCCGAATCCCAGCACCGGCAGGTCCTGTTTATGCATGACCAGATCGAGCAGCCAGTGTGAGATCGCAGCCGCGATGAAGAGGGCACCGGCCAGTGGTGTGAAGAGGTAAGCCACGACTCCACCGAGAAGGCAGGCGATCAGCCCCCCGATCGCCAGGGAGTGAGAGTACGGGTAGTGCAGGAACGAGACGTCCTTCACGAGGGGAGAGACCGGGTCGACCTCGACCTTCTCGACGCCACAGAAGACCAGGATCGGCCAGAGCAGGTCGGGAAGAGAGACCCCGATCAACAATACCAGCGGGGGGACAGACGGAAAGAGTGCGAGCAGTAGATATGCAACTGCAAAATGACCTATAAACAAAGTATCGCTTCCATTCTGATCGTTTCACCGCCGGAGGGTTTGAAGAGAGCAGAGATAAAGGTGCCCCTCCCCCTCACCAATTCAGACGATCAGCCGCCGCTTCATCAGGTTCACTGCGACGACGAGCAATAGGGCCGTAACCACCAGGATCCAGGCGAGGCTGAGCAGTAACTCCGGACCGGCCGTGTTGAGCGCAATACCCCGGCTGATCAGCACCACGTGAGTCAGGGGCAGCAGCGCGTACGCCAGGTACTGCAGAGGGAGGGGGAGAAGCGAGAGCTCAAAGAAGGTCCCACCGAGAAGGAGCATCGGGGTGATGAAGAGAAACGACGGATAGTTCAGCGTATCGATCGACGGCGAGAGCGCGGTGCAGCACATCCCGAGCGACCCGAAGAGCAGCCCTGCCAGAAATGCGAACGGGATCAGCACCAGGGAGATCGGGAGGGCCAGCACACCGAGGATGGCGAGGACGAACAGCATCGCTGCGACATAGATCATAGACCTGGTCGCCCCCCAGAGGATCTCCCCGACGATCACCTCCTCAAGGGTGACTGGGGTCGCGGTGATCGCGTCGAAGGTCTTCTCATAGTACATCCTGACAAACGAGCCGTAGGTGCACTCAAAGAACGAGTAGTTCATCATCGCGATCGCAAGGATCGCGGGGGCGACGAACCGGGCGTATGAAACTCCTTCGATCCCGCCGATATAACTGCCGACCCCGAAACCGAGGGCGGCCATGAAGACCAGCGGCTCGATCAGCGGCGGAAAGACGTTCACCTTCCAGGTCTTCATGAAGACCAGGACGTTTCTATACAGAACCGTCCAGACCCGGTGCGAGACCGAAGGGAGCGAAAGGAGTTCCATCAATCCACCAGCCCCCTACCGGTCAGTTTCAGAAAGACGTCCTCAAGGGTCGGTCGCCGGACGGCAATCTCCAGCGGACCGCAGGTAGCCAGTAGCAGGCCGGTTACCTCGTCGGGCTTCTCAGTGGAGATGAAGACAGCCTCGCCGACCTGGTCGTATACCAGGTCCTGCTGATCGAGACAGGCGAGCACAACCGGCAGGGCCCTGGTCTCGACCAGATGACTGCCCATGGAGGCGCTGACGATCGAGGCAGGCGGTCCTTCGACCAGGATTCCGCCATGGTGCATGATGATCAGCCGATCACAGAATCGGGCGGCCTCGTCAAGGTAATGGGTCGAGAGAAGGATCGTCACCCCTTCTCTCTGCAGGGTATGGAGTTTCTCCCAGATCAGGTTCCGGGCCTGGGGGTCGAGACCGGTGGTCGGTTCGTCCAGGACGATCAGTTTCGGTTCGTTGACCAGCGCCCGGGCAAGGATCAGCCGCCGTTTCATCCCCCCCGAGAGAGTCTCGATCACCATGTCCCGTTTCTCCTTCAGTTGCATGAAATCGAGCAGTTCCTCGACCCGTTCTGCAGCCTTTCTCTTCGGGATATCGAAGAACCGGGAGTACATCAGCAGGTTGTCATAGACCGATAGTTCGCCGTCCAGGTTGTTCTCCTGCGGGACAACTCCGAGCATTGCCCGGATCTGCCGCTGATCCTTCACCGGATCCATCCCAAAGATCGAGAGGTTCCCGCCTGACCGTGGGGAGATGCATTCGACCATCCGCATCGTCGTCGTCTTGCCGGCCCCGTTGGGTCCGAGCACCCCAAAGACCTCCCCCTCCTGCACGGTGAACGAGATCCTGTCTACAGCCACGGCCTCTCCAAACTTTTTGAGCAGATCCTCTGCAACAATAACAGCGCCGATGATCTTCACCCGACTACAGATTCTATGAGCAGATCGAGTACATCTTTCTTTCGTGTCGATCGACAAACGGCCGACAGCCTCTGGCCTGGACAAAGCCTTGAAACCAGAGCAGCGATATACAGATGATTCATGGCAGTCTTCGTCTGCACGAGGTGTGGCAACTGTTGCAGGGCGATCGGTCCGCAGATCGAGATCGAGCGGCGACTGGGAGCAAAGGACTGCTACTGCAGGTTTCGGTTGACCGGCGAGCGATCGCTGGTCCATCTCGACCCTGGCTTCTCCCTGCCAGATGAGGACGAACCGATAGAGTCCGGGATCTGTCCGTTCCTTGCGGATGGAGAGGGCGGTGCACTCTGTACCGTGTACACGACCCGTCCACGGTGGTGCAGGGAGTACCAGTGCATCGCGATGCAGATCGCCAACCAGCAGGGAGAACGGATCGGAAAGGTCAGTGGCAGACGTTCACTGTCGACAATCAACCCGGAGCTTCTGGCCTGCTGGGAGCAGCAGATCAGACCCCTCACATCACAGGACGACGGGACATGGCGGCAGCAGGCCGGAACGATACTCAGAAGAGCAGGATACCAGGTGAAGATCTATGACGGAACAGACGATGCGTGAACTTCCAGTGCAAGACAAGCAGGTCCAGTGCACCGATACTGAAAAAGTGACCCTGGACCGATGCCGATTCTGTGTCCACTCACGGGCATTCCAATTGAAGAACGCCTGGGTCACCTCGCCGGCGCGGGCCTACTGCATGCGCGAGCGCGCCACGAACGAGGTGGACCTCAAACAGGTCACCGCGGTCAGGTGTGACGACCACTCTGGTGAGGGCTACCGATCGATGATGAACATCATCGGATGATCAGGAAAACCCACAACGATCTCTTCTTCTCCAGCAGGAACTATATCAGGCGTGTGACATCAACCAGACCAGCTGGGTCGATCCTATAACGAACATAACACGTCACACGACAGAAAGGATTGGAACAACATACTCATATTGATGAAAAGAACAAAGAATGGGCTCGGCCGGATTCGAACCGGCGATCTTCGCCGTGTAAGGGCGACGTCATAACCAACTAGACCACGGGCCCTTTTAACCCAGAAAATTTGGTTTCTCCAGTAATAAAACTGTTGATCAACTAGAGATTATTTCCCTCCTACCTGGGTATCATACCAGACAAACCAGCATTTCAGTCTGTTTCATACCTCACCATCAGAATTCTATTCCATCCGGAGAGAGGGTTTTGGAACCGATGAAAAGAAAAGACCCATCTGAATGGCGGATCTGCACAGTCTTGGTGCAGTGCAGAGCAGAACTATTTAATACCAGAACGCTTATTTGAAGAGCAATGCCATCCGACGAGGGGACGATTGTCTCGTTTGATCTCCTTTCCCAGATCAAGAGCATCCTCAAAAACAACCCAAAAGGGATGTCCGTCACCGACATCTCACACAAGTTGAAGATGAACAGGAACTCTGTCGCCAAGTACCTGGACATCCTCTCAATATCCGGACAGGTTGAGATGCGGACCTTCGGCCCTGCCAAGGTCTATTTTCTCTCTCAAAGAGTCCCGCTCGGAGCCATGCTGAACCATACATCTGAATTTATTCTGGTGCTGGACAGCGGACTCCGGGTGATCCAGATCAACGACCGGTTCCTCGTATTTCTCAAGGAGGACCGGGACTATTACCTGGGAAAGACGCTCGAAGAGACGGTGATACCGATCGTCTCCGAACAGATTATCATGGATAAGATCCAGGAGACCTTCACGAAGAAGGAGGTGATGCTGGAGGTCCAGTACACACAGGAGGATGGAGATCTCTTCTTCCGGGTGAAACTGATATCGACGGTCTTCGATGATGGTACTCCGGGGGTCACCATCATCCTCGAAGAGATCACCAGCCAGAAACGAGCAGAGATTGCTCTGAAGGAGAGTGAACAGCGGTTTCGGGAGATGGTCGAGGTCTCACCATACCCGATCTCGATCATCGATCCGCACGGTACGTATCTGTTCATCAACAGCAAGTTCACCGAAGTCTTCGGGTATACCAGGGATGAGATCACCAGTGGGAGGGACTGGTTCAGTGCTGCGTACCCCGACGAGACCTATCGGAAGCAGGTGATCCATGCCTGGATCACCGATATCGAACAGGCAGGGGAGAGGCCGATCAGTCCGCGGCTCTTCCAGGTCACCACCAGATCCGGCGAGGTGAAGGAGGTGATCTTCCGGACGGTCAGACTCTCGGACCAGAATCATTACATCACCTACGAAGACATCTCTGAACGGAGGAGAGTCGAGGAGGCACTCGCCGAACAGAAAAGGGTCGATGAGGTGGTCTTTACCAGTGTACAGCGGACCAGAGAGATCGCAGAGCGGTCACTGGACCTGCTCTTCGGGCTCGACCCTGAGGGAAAGATCACGCAGGTATCCCCCTCTTTCGAAAGAATCACATCGTATTCGTTGGAAGAGGTCAGGGGACGAATGATCAGCGATCTCATCCAGGAAGCTGAGATCCCGCTCTCGAACGAATTCTTCAGGCTGATGCATGCCGGCGAGGAGATCGAAGGGATCGAACTTCATCTGATCAAAAAGGACGGTTCTGTGATTCCCATGATGATCAACCTGGTACCGAAGATGTCAGGAACTACGATCGTTGGAATCCAGGGTAAACTTCTCTGGGTTTAGTCGGCAGTTTCCACCGTTCTATCCTCTCTTTTTTTGGGTTCGATATTATTATACCTCCAGGGCTCGGATTATAAGTACCCAAAATGAAGAAACGTTTCCTTGCAGTCAGCGGGCTCCTTGGCTGGTTGCTCCTTGTCATTGTGCTGATGATCATATCAGGCAATGTCAATTCTGAGATCTATTTCGTCCTCGGGCTGCTCGGGCTGATGGTGGTAGCGATCCTGATCACTCCGATCTACTCGAAACCAAGGTATGCAAAAAAACTGCTGTTGGTTCGGTTCTTCGGAGCATTCCTCTTCATTGCGCTCTTCTTTGAGCAATTCATCACAGGCCTTCCCGGGATCAGCATTCCGCTGATCGGATCGTACATCCCGCTGGAGCAGGTGTTGATCATCGCTACCTCGTTGCTCGGAGTCGTATCGGTCTTCATTGGTGCGATCGTGCTGAACAACTCGCAGGGGATCTCGTCAGAGATGATGCAGAAAGCGCTGGCTGTCTCAGACGAGCATGACTGTCGGCGAATGCGGGAGGACGCAGTCTCGTATTATATTCCCCCTGAAAAGGAGGGGAGCAGTGTGATGCAGTTCGTTCCAGAGTCGGTGGAGAAGCCGGCTCCGTCCAAGGCGGTCGTGACCTGCATCAATGGCGAACAGGTCCGGGGACAGTTCATGGTCCCGAGCGGGTACCCGCTCCTTCAGATGCTCAGAAAGTCGTACGACCTGCGGCTCCCCGTCAAAGAGGAGGCGTTACTGGTGGCGATCAAAGAGATCTGTGAGGATGTGATCGAGATCGCGGACACCGTGGATGCCGTGCGAAAGGAAGGGTTCATCCTGATAGAACTGCACAATTTCCGGCTGATGTCGATCTGCACAGATATCAAGGACGATTTCCCAACCTGCTGCAAGATCTACCCCTGCCCGATATGCAGCCTCATCGCCTGCATCCTCGCAGAAGGACTTGGGATCACCTGCACGATCGAGCATGTCAGGTCTGATCCGCGAGTCCACTCGATCACGCTCTACCTCTCCCTGATCCCACTCAGGGAACCCGTTTTTTAATAATTTTTTTTCCTTTCCTCTCTTCAGAAGGACAATCCAGATATGCCTCACTATTCTCTGAATTCAGGCCATGATGATGAAAGATGAGCAGATTCATCCCCGGGTTGGCATCTTCAAAAATCGGGAGAAAAGGTCAAACGATGGCTGCAGTCCGTGGCCAGTACATAATGATGAAGACACCGATCAGAGCGACTGCGGCGCCGATGATGTCAAACCGATCCGGTACGACGTGATCGATCTGCCACCCCCAGAGCAGTGCAAGTGCGATAAAAATTCCTCCATATGCTGCATATATTCTCCCGAAATTTGAGGCCTGCAATGTCGGAATGATCCCATAGAGCACGAGTATGATCGCACCGAGCACCGCATATTCAATGCCCCTGCCCTCCCGCAGACAGAGCCAGATCAGGTACCCTCCCCCAATTTCACATACCCCAGCGACGAGAAATAACAGAAGCGACTGAAAGACCATCAATCATACTCTGTTTCCATTCTGAAAATAAGTTCCGCACTCCCGCCGAGGGTCATTATCAGGCACGATAAGGTCTTATCCCAGGACCGATCACCTACGCCTCATACGATGAGCGAACACCAGAGCACCAGACGATTCCAAAAAAGAAGGAAGGTTTGGATCAACCGATACGATAGACGACCGCGACCTGGGCCGTCACGCTGACTGTCCCTGGTGTGATCGGGGTCGACACGGTCGCTGCCGGCGCAATGGAGGTGCTTTTTGTCAGCGAGGCGTAGGTGACCGGTGTGCTGAGGCCGTCGATCGAGACATCCTGCACCTGGCCGACGCTCACCCCGAGCGCCGCCGCTGCTGCTTCTGCATCAGGGCGGGTCTTGTTGACGGCTTCGGTGATAACCTGCTTTCGATAGATCGCGGTCTGTGCATCACTCAGACTGAAACTGAGCGAATCGACACGGTTGGCCCCCGCAGCAGTCGTCAGATCGATCACCTCGCCGGCCCGGGTGACATCGGTCAGTTCCACCTTCAGGGTGTTGGTGACGCGGTACGACTGGATCGTCGTGTTGGCGGTGGTGGTGACCGGTATCGACGATGAACTGGACTGGTCACTGTAGATCGGGGTGATCGAGTATCCGGTCGTCTGCAACGACTCATTGGGGATGCCGGCTTTCTTCAGCGCCTCCATACAGGTACTCATCTGCTGTGCATTCTCGGCCTGTGCTACCTTCACATCGGCATTCTGAGTCTCAACCGAGAAAAGAATCTCGGCACGGTCCGGGGCTGTCTGTACTTCTCCGGTCGCCTGCGTGTGGATCAGCCGATCGGTGGACTGATCGGTCTGGGGTACACCTGACGAGGTGGTCGCTGCAGTCGAGATCATCGCCGTGGCTCCCAGAACCACGAGAAGACCGATCAGAAATAGATATCTTCGTTCCATACCAGATCGGAGAGTCATTCTCTTTCTTTGGGAAAAATGTTTCGGAGGTCAGCAATCCCTCAAGACTGCTGTTTATTAAAGAAGAGATGACAGTGACAGTGACCATCCTTTTCGATCTCCTGGGTGTGATAGATGCATGGACAGATGATCGCCCGATCCTTCTCCTGATCCCCGCTTCTGATCCTGCACGGACAGTACTGCTCGCCAAACCGTTCCTTGTTCCGGACCAGTCCGCGGAGCACATTCTTCAACTGCGCACGGTCCGGGTTCAGACGGAGATCATGCTGATCAGCATACGCCGACGCCCACTCCCCCTGTGCTGTGGTATCTATCTCATCTGTAGCCATGGTATCGTAGATCGTTATCGGTGATACATTCTATTGAGATTATCGATGGAGATACGCGATCATCGATTCGAAGATCCGCCTACCATCCGTCGAACCGAGCACCGCCTCCGACGCCCGTTCTGGATGCGGCATCATGGCGAGGACCTGCCGGTCATTTGAGAGCACACCGGTGATGTTCTCGAACGATCCGTTTAGATTAGCCGAGGGCGCGACTGTCCCGTCCTCCTCGCAGAACCTGAACGCGACCCTTCGTTCGCGTTTCAGGGCCGCATAATCTTCGTCAGCAGCGACATAGCGTCCTTCACCATGGGCGATAGGAAGCCGGATCACCTCGCCGACTGAGAAGGCACTGGTGAACGGTGTGTCGACGTTCTCGACCCTGACCAGCGCCTCCCTGCAGATGAACCGGGGGTCCTCGTTTCTGGTGAAGATGCCAGGGACGAGTCCACTCTCGGCGAGGATCTGGGCACCATTGCAGATCCCGAGCACCAGCCCGCCGGCTGCTGCATGCTCTCTGATCTGATCCATGATCCTGGTCCTGGCGGCGATCGCCCCTGCACGGAGGTAGTCGCCGTACGAGAAACCGCCAGGGATCACCACAGCATCATAAGATTTCTGGAGGTCATCGTGGTACCAGACCAGATCGGTCTCGATACCGAGCACCTGATCGAGCACATGAAAGGTGTCGAGGTCGCAGTTGGAACCGCCGAACTGGACCACAGCAAACCGCATCAGGCTACCTCAACCACATAGGTATGGATCACCGGGTTCGCAAGCAGTCGCTCACAACTGGCAGTGGCCTGCTGGAGAGCCTCCTCACGGTCCTTCGCCTCGATCGTCAGACGAAAGAGCCGTGCGGTCGAGAGAGATTCGGTGGGATGCCCTATCGAGCCGAGAGCCTGCTGGATCGCCCGTGCCTCAGGATCGAGCATCCCGGGCTTCAGTGCGATCGTGATCGTCGCAGTGAACTTCATCACTGTCCTCCACCCTTCACCGTGGCCTGGATCCGCTTAGCCACCCGTTCATAGGCTTCCATCACATCCCCCTTGTCAAATCGGTAGACATCCTTATCCAGTGACTCACCGGTGGTCATATCCCAGAGCCTCATCGAGTCCATACTGATCTCATCACCAAGATAGAGTGACTCGCCAGCCTTCCCAAACTCGATCTTGAAGTCCACGAGTGTGATCCCGATCGAGTCGAAGAACCGGACGAGCAGCGCATTGATCGCAATGGCCATCTCCTTGATCCGGCGGAGTTCGCTTCTTGTAACCAGGTGAAGTGCAAGGATCAGGTCGTCGTTGAGCATCGGGTCATGCCGGGAATCATCCTTGTAATCGATCACGATCACCGGCGGGTCGAGGATCGCTCCCTCCTCAAACGGGTACCGCTTCACAATCGAACCCGCAGCCCGGTTTCTGACGATCACCTCGAGCGGGATCATGGTCAGCTTCCTGACGATCATCGTGGAGGGATCGGTCATCCTGATGAAATGGGTCGGGATCCCGTGCTCCTCGAGGAGCGGGAAGAAGTAGGCCGAGACACTCGCATTGTACTCCCCCTTTTTTTTGCAGTACATCCTTCTTTCCACCGTCAAATGCAGTGATGTCATCCCGAAACCTGACGATCAGTTCACCGTCCACATCGGACAGATACACCGATTTGGCCTTGCCTGAATAGAGTAACTTCTCTTCGTTCACAGAGATCTCTCCTGGATTTTTATTGATAATGATCTGATCAGCGGTTCCATCGAAGGAGGATACCAGCCCTGCGTGATATACTGGGGATAGATACAGAGCCGCTCTCTGAGCACTGCATCGCCTGCAACCTCGGTGAGACGGTCGATAGCAGGCCAGGGGTGTTCCGGGTTCACGTAATCGATCGTAACCGGGGAGATGCCGCCGAGGTCATTCGCACCGCACCCGACGAGCACACCTGCATCGGCAAGGTTGGGCGCGACCTGAACCGCCACCTCCTCCGGGAGGATAGCCCTGGCCATTCGAACCGTCTCGCAGAACGTTTCTGTGGTGATAGGAGTGACATCCGCCATCGGTGTCCCCTCCTTGGGACAGAAGTTCTGGACGATCACCTCCTGGATATGGCCGTACTCCCGCTGCAGGTCGGCGATCGCTTCCAGAGACTCTTCACGGTCGCGGGTCGTCTCACCGATCCCCAGCAGAATCCCGGTTGTGAACGGGATCCTGAGTTTTCCTGCGCGCGCGATCATGCTCAGACGCTCAGCAGGTGATTTCCCGATTGAACCCTGATGAGCCGGCACATCAGCCGTTGTCTCGAGCATCAAGCCCATCGATGCATTCACCTCGCGAAGCCGTTCCATCTCGCCTGTGCTGAGCACCCCGGCATTGGTATGCGGAAGGATCCCGAACCGAAGTGCCTCTTTGCAGAGGTCATAGCAGTAGTCGAGAATTGAAGAATACCCGATCGCAGCCAGGTGTTCTGAGAAACCCGGGACCATCTCCGGTCGTTCGCCAAATGTGAAGAGCGCTTCCGTGCATCCTGCACCTGCGCCCAGCCGGAGTGTCTCGATAACCTGCTCTCTCCCCATTATGCACCCTTTCTGTATAGGAGTCCAGAAACTGCAGTACCCGCAATGGTTCTGACAGACAGTAGTCAATGGTAGAAATACGTTCCTTGAGAACGTGATTACCCCCTGGTGCATATATACAGATAGGTATCGGGATCTATTCAAACTTCGCCGTTACCCCTGACGCCAGGACTACTGTTGATGCGAACCGGCCCGGATGGACCCTGCACCGTGCCGGCATCAACGAATCACCGGTCAAAAGACCGGGAGTGGGCATGATCTTAATAGAGATGAAGATGATCATACAGAGAGCCATCGAACAGCAGAGAAGGTATGAATGATGCAGACTGAGGGAAAAACTGGAGAAAAACCGGACCTGTGCCCTGGCACCGGAGGATTAAATTTCAAGGACAGGATCGCGTCCTCACCCTGTGTCTTCACGATCGGGGTGGCCGGGGACAGTGGCAGTGGAAAGACCACGTTCACCCAGTCGATCAGGGATATCTTCGGGGAAGATCTGGTCACAACGATCACACTTGACGACTACCACCTCTATGATCGCGAAGAGCGAAAGGTGCGCCATATCACCCCGCTTAACCCTGAAGCGAACAGGCTAGACCAGCTCGAACACGATCTGGTGGAACTCACTGAAGGACGCACCATTGATAAACCGGTATACAACCACGCGAACGGGCGGTTTGCCCCTCCGATCAGGTTCACACCGGGAAAGATTCTGATCCTCGAAGGGCTCCATACCTTCTTCACGCCAGCGCTGCGGGAGCACCTGGACTTCACCCTCTTCGTCGAACCGGACCCGGAGGTCAAGATAGAATGGAAGATGAGGAGGGATATCAACAACCGGGGGTACACCAGGGAACAGGTGATGGCTGAACTTGAACCCCGCGAGAGGGATTATCAGAGGTTCATCGCCCCGCAACAGAAGTATGCCGATGTCGTAGTCAGGGTCAGATTCTCCAAGTACGGCAGAGAGCGTGGGATTCGAGAGAAGATCTATCAGGTCTCACTCTCCCAGAATCGGATCACCAAGTCGATCGAAGATGTAGACCTCTCGATCGATCTCTTCTCGCTCCTCTCCCTCTCTGATCGGAACTTTCTGATCGAGTTCAGCCATGAACAGCGAAACGATGAACGGACCGGGGAACTGATCCTCGACGGGGAACTGAGCACCCGCATGGTGAAGAGACTTGAAACCTCGATCGAGGAACAGACACAGGTCCGGCCGATATCCGACTTTCATGACCATGACTATATGACCGCGACCGAAGTCGTCCAACTGATTCTGGCCTGGCGAATCATCCACCAGCGGGTCTTCCTGGAGCGTTGCCTCCATCAGGACCATAACAAATGAGTATGGCACAGACCAGACATTTATATACAATCCACTGTGTATTGAATGGGATAGATCTATGTCTACAACAACACGGATCAGAGACCGATACAATGAGAGCCAGGACCAGATCGTCCAGTACCTTCGGTCCGGTCTCTCAAAGGGGAAGCATTACTTTAAGTCCAAGTACATCGCGATGGACCTCGGTCTCTCCTCCAAAGAGGTCGGGACAAATATGGCGATTCTCGCCGACATCTGCGATGACCTGACGATCACCCGCTGGTCGTACTCTAACAGTACAACCTGGATGGTCACCCCGAAAGCGGTTTAAACGATAGAACACCTGGAGCGTCCATGACTGACAAGGTAGAGATACTGTCTGCAATAGAGTTCGTTGCAAACATAAACGAGATGAAGGACTGCCTGATGGCGCAGGACAATACCCAGAACGACCCTTCAGTCCTCTGGTTCAACATCGACGTCCCGAAAGGTCACGGTTTTATAGCCGGCGACCGGGTTCGGGTCACTGTCGAGAAGATCTGAACATTCTCCTTTTTTTGGGCAGGGTATTAATAGTGTGACGGCAACGGAGGGTCCATATGGACAATCACTCCGGGGATCTGACTGTTCTGCAGATCAACGATACCCATGCGTATCTTGAACCTCATGTCGAGGTCTTCGCTGCTGGTGGACGAATGGAGTACCGGGTCGCAGGGGGATATGCGGCGATCGCAACCCAGGTGCAGCAGACCCGGGATGAGAAGAAAGGACGGATACTGCTGCTCGACTCGGGGGACACGTTCCATGGCACCTACCCGGCCGTGCAGACGAAGGGGCAGGCGCTGGTGCCGGTGATGAACGCCCTCGGGGTCGATGCGATGACCGCCCACTGGGAGTTTGCCTACGGCCCTGAACGGTTCAGAGACCTCTCCTTTGATCTGAACTATCCGGTACTGGCCATCAACTGCTATCAACGCTCGAGCGGCAGGCTGATCTTCCCCCCATATCTGGTCCAGGAGGTCGGGAACCTGAAGATCGGAGTGATCGGGATCGCGTCCGCCATCGTCGACAAGGGGATGCCGCCCTCCTTCTCCGCCGGGCTCTTCTTCACCGACGGCAGGAAAGAACTGCCGCAGTATATCTCCGACCTTCGGTCAGAGGAGCGGGTGGACCTGATAGTGCTCCTCTCGCACCTCGGGCTGCCGCAGGACATCAGGCTGGCCGAGACGATCGTGGGGATCGATCTGATCCTGAGCGGTCATACCCACAACCGGCTCGATGAACCGATCAGGATCAACAACACGCTGATCTGTCAGTCCGGATGCCACGGTTCGTTCGTCGGCCAGGTGGACCTCACTGTGCAGAACAAACAGATACGATCAGCCAGGCATGAATTGATCCCGATCATTGGGATTGAAGAGGACTCGCTGGTTCGGGAACTGGTGGAGAGAGCCGTCGAACCATACCGGGAGTACCTCGGAACGGTCGTCGGCACGACAAGGATCCCGCTCAACCGGGCGACGATCCTCGAGTCGACGATGGACAACCTGCTCCTCGCTGCCGTGCAGAAAGCAGCCGGCGCCACCATCGCCCTCTCTCATGGCTGGCGGTACGGGGCCCCGGTACCGGCAGGCCCGGTCACCAGGAACGATCTCTGGAACATGATCCCGACCAATCCGGAGGTGAGGACCGTGTCGCTGACCGGATCAGAGATCGCCTTTCTCTTCGAGGAGAATCTGGAGAAGACCTTCTCGTCCGACCCGTTCTCACAGATGGGCGGGTATATGAAACGGTGCAGCGGGCTGACGGTCTACTGCAAACTGGAGAATCCACCCGGGTACCGGGTGCAGGGAATCTTCACCGCCACAGGCAGGCTCGACCCCCTGCAGGAGTACACGGTCGCCTATGTGTCGTCACAGACGATCGGCGATACCTATGGCCTGGACAGGGCCGGCACCGGGACCACTGCGATCACAGCGCTGGAGGACCTGCTCGACAGAGGTCCAGTGGAGACCCCGCTCGTCGGGAGTGTGGTCGCGATATAGGACTTCACAGCGAAGGAGGAATCCCTCAACCCCTTTCTGATCCACGGGCTTTATCTTCTGAAAAACCTATCATGTGTCATGGTACTCTTCGGAGGAGTCGAACTCGGCTGGATCCTGATCGTGATCGGTGCGCTGGTGCTGCTCGCAGAGGCCTATACCCCAGGATTCTTTCTGACGGTTCCGGGGACCGTCCTGATCCTGCTCGGAGCCCTGATCCTGCTTGGGGTCGACATATTCAATTCAGAATGGGGGATCGTGGCCAGTGTCGGGGGAGCCCTGGCAGCTGCCATCGTGACCGTGCTGCTGTACAGCAGGATCACCCCAGATGAGCGGCCGACAACAGCCCTGAGCAGGGACTCGTTCGCCGGCAGAACCGGGGTGGTCACCAGGGTGGTGGACACCGCGAACTTCGATGGTAAGGTAGAGATCGAGGGGAACACCTGGTCGGCGATATCAGAGACCGGGACGATTCCTGTTGGAACTCACGTCAGGGTCGTCAGGTCTGAAGGCGTCCATATCATAGTTAAGGAGATTACACACGATGGCACTACTTGATACAGTGATCACGATCATCCTGATCGCGGTGATCGTCTTCGTCTTTGCACGCGGGGTCGTGATCATTCAACCCTTCCAGCAGGGGCTTCAGATCAGGCTCGGAAAATATATCGGAAGGCTGAACCCGGGATTCAAATGGGTCGTCCCACTGATCACCAGAGTTGAGAAACTGGACCTCCGGACACAGGTCGTCGAGGTTCCGTCGCAGGAGGTGATCACCAAGGACAACTCGCCGACCAACGTGGATGCGATCGTCTTCATACGGGTGATCGATCCGGAGAAAGCATTCTTCCAGGTCGGAAATTATAAAGGTGCGACCGTGGCCCTGGCTCAGACCACCCTTCGTGGTGTGATCGGGGATATGGAACTCGACGAGGTGCTCTACAACCGGGATGTGATCAATGCCCGGCTCCGGGATATGCTGGACCGGGAGACCGACCAGTGGGGGGTCAAGGTCGAGCGGGTCGAGATCAAGGAGGTGGACCCGATCGGTGCCGTCAAGCAGGCGATGACCGAGCAGACCTCTGCCGAGCGGGAACGGAGGGCCGCGATACTCCGTGCAGATGGTGAAAAGCGGTCTGCGATCCTCAAAGCCGAAGGTCTCCGGCAGTCGATGATCCTCGAAGCCGAGGGTGAACGGCAGTCCAAGATCCTCCGTGCCGAGGGGGAGCGACAGAGCAGGATCCTGGAGGCACAGGGACAGGCACAGGGGCTTCGGATCGTCTCAGTTGGAGCCCGTCCGCTCGACAAGCGTGCTATCACCGTCCTCTCACTCGATGCCCTGAAGCAGATGGCACAGGGACAGGCCACCAAGATCATCTTCCCCTTCGAGATCTCGTCGCTCATCAAGCAGAGTGCACGGTTCCTCGGAGCGACCGAGGATCTTCCCGACGAGGAGACACCCTTTGGAGGAATCCTCGATGAGAGTATCCTCGGACCGAGTCCCCAGACCGTTCAGGTGAATGAGATCCTGAAGGATATCGTCAAGAACATCCCTGATACACCTGAAACTGGGGAGATGAAGACAAAAGAGAAGGTTGACCTCCCAACCGAATAACTTTTATTAGGACGGTTTTTTCAGCATCCCAGTGATCAGTTTCCGGATCGTTCCAGACGAGAGCATCAGGTAATGATCATGATGTCACGCAGCAACGCCCGGATATCGATCCAGATGATCAGTTCTGTCGTCTCCTTATCCGCGAGTTTCACCGTTCGTTTAAGAATGTCGATGATCGCGGTCTCCTCACGGCTCATCGATGTCGAGACATGATCAACCTGATTCGCCTCGAACGTCGAGACCGAGGTGACGTCATCGACGAGGATCCCAACCTTCGATCGGGCCATCCCGTCGTCGAGCACGATGATCCGCGATGCTTCGTCAGCAATCATTCCGGTTTCACTGATAGAGAGCCGGTGCTTGAGATCGAGGATCGTGGTGATCTCACCCCGAAGGTCGATGATCCCCTGGATATAAGCAGGCGTGTTGGGAAGTCTGGTGATCGAGGTGTATTCGACCACCTCTTTCACATCGAACAGGTCGATAGCATAGTGTTCCTTTCCCAGGACAAACTCGACAACCTGGATACTCTCCCGTTTCTCTCCGTTCGATGTGACCGTACTTCTGGATTGAGCCTCAAACACCTCTGACCCGAGCGCCATACAATCTCTCTACGCCACTTTGAATCTCTTGTTCGCTTCCATCGCAGTGACGGCGACGTTATTCACCGCTCCAACCATCCGGGTGATTTCATCAAGGGAAGCAGTGGACTCTTCAGTGGCCGCTGCTGCATCACCTGCCTCCTGTGCAGTCAGATCCACCAGACGGGCGACTTCCGTGATACTGGCGGTGACCTCCTCCGTCGTCGCAGCCTGTTCCTCGGTCGCAGCTGCCACTTCTGACACACTCTTAGCGATCTTTCCGACCTCTAGTGCGATCTGATTGAAGGACTGCAGCGTCTCGGTGACCATCTGTGAGCCCTGTTCAACAGTACCCTTCGCCTCCCCCATCGCAGTGGAGGCATGCTGGGTATTCTTCTTCAGGTTGCTGATCATCTCCTCAATGCGCTCTGCCGAGTTCCGGGATTCCTGGGCGAGCGACTTCACCTCGGTGGCGACCACGGCGAATCCACGACCGGCATCCCCGGCTCGGGCCGCTTCGATCGCTGCATTCAGTGCGAGCAGGTTGGTCTGGTTGGCGAGGTCGCGAATGAGAACGACGATCTTGGAGATCTCACCCATCTGCTTTTCAACATCGGTGACGATATCGAACACCTTTGCAGATGAACTCGTGATCTCCACCATGCTCTTCTCTGTTTTGCCGGCCAGTTCTGCACCCTTCCGGGAGAGAACATTCGTCTCCTGGGAGAGAACTGAGACCGATTCCATGCTCGAGGTGATCTCTTCAACGGCAGCACTCATGTCCTGCATCGCCTTCGAGATCTGTTCAACGCCATCAGAAGCCTTCTCTGCATCAGAACAGACATTGCCGGCATTTTTAGCCACCTGCTGGAGCCCTTTACTCGCATCCAGAATACTGTTGTTCGCGTTGTCTGCTGTGGTGGTCAGATCGACCATCTGCTTGTTGACATTACTGATATTCTGACGAAGGCTGGTGATCGTAGAACGAACTGCATACTGAAGTTTTTCCAGATGATCGTGTATCACTCTGGTCTGAACATCAGGTTCCGCCATCTCGTAGCGAACCGTCAGATCGCCCGCAGCCATCATCTCATAGCATTTTGCCAGTGCTGCAACCTCGGTTTCGACATAGTTCTGTGCCCTTGAGAGCCGGTCATCAGTGACCAGCTCGACATGTCCGATGTTCTCTCCGTTCTTATTATGGATATACGTACAATCCGCCCTGAAGAAACCGCCTGCCTGTTCGAATTCGGTGGAGGTGAACCCTCTCTTCAGACGGGCGATACCACACTGATCGGTATTGCAGATGGACGCACCCCAGGTGCTACATTGCCTGCCGATCAGATCCTTACGGGGCTTTTTAATTATATCTTCAACGGCCTTGTTGGCAAACGTCCATTTACTGTCGAGGTCAGAGACTATAATCGGGGTTTTGATGGTATCCAGAATCGATTCATAGAATACAGCCTTATCAACAGCCTCCTCACCCAGTCTGACGGTTTCAGAGATATCAAAATTTGCAATATAAATATATTTTATTTCATCGTGTTCATCGAGGATTGGAACATAGGTCCGTATGAGATGGTACACCCCGGTCGGAGATCCCATCGTCGTCTGTCCGCTGATCTTTTTCTTCTTCTCAATCGACTCTTTGAGCGAACCGCCGGTCTCGTTGGTATAGGTGAGCATTCCTTTAGTCCGGTAATCTGAGAAGGGCATGCCTGTGACACGCTCCCGGCTGTAGCCCACCAGGTTGAAATAACTCTCATTGCCGTCGACAATCCTCTGTTCCTTATCGAGAAGGACATGAGCCATGGGGCTTTTTGCAAATATCTGTTGATAATCAGTACATTCTACCATCTGTTACACCCGTCCATCTTCTTCAATCCGGAATCGGTTCAGTTTCCAATAATGCTGGTTCAGTAATTTTCCACAAAAACTATTGAATCATTGTAAAACGGCAATACATAATGTATTTTCAATTAACGGTTGTTTGTTGAGTCAGGACCTCATCTTTAAAGACAGATCTTTCACTATTTTTCCCCCCACCAATGAACATAGATGACAATGCAGTCCACTGGATATCGTTGAACCCAATAATATTATAATTAAATCAATAGAAAACAAATATAATAAATATATACACAAATGCAATTTTAATATCGAGACCGCGATTACCAGGATCGGAGAACGAACAGGTATAGGGAGATCTCCACTTGGGGAGATGAAAAAAGAGAGGGTTTAGAGTTCCACCCGATTGATTCTATAAACGATCAGACATCCGAGGCGGTTGCAGGTATCCATCAGGTTATGGACATGATATCCCGCAGCAACGCCTTGATATCGATCCAGATGATCAGTTCTGTCGTCTCCCTGTCTCTGACCCTCACCTTACGCTTAATAATTCCGATGATCGTGGTATCCTCCCGGTTCACCGATGCCGAGGTATAGTCGACCAGGTCTCCCTCGAATGTCGAGACCGAGGAGACATCGTCGACAAGGATTCCAACCTTTGATCGCGTCATCCGATCATCGAGGACGATGATCCGTGAGGATTCAGTCGTGACCATACTGGTTTCACTGATGTTGAGCCGGTGTTTGAGATCGATGATGGTTGTGATCTCCCCTCGAAGATCGATGATTCCAGTGATATAATCCTGAACATTGGGAAGTCTGGTGATCGAGGTGTACTCGACCACCTCTTTCACATCGAACAGATCGATGGCATAGTGTTCCTTTCCCAGAACAAACTCGACCACCTGGATACTCTCCCGTTTCTTCCCAACAGAAGCGACCGTACCCCTGGATCCCGGCTCTGCCATCCCTAAATCACCCGTCATAGAACGTGCACACCCCCTAGTCCACCTTAAATCTCTTGTTTGCTTCCATTGCGTTGACTGCGACTTTATTCACTTCACCAACCATCCGGGTGATTTCATCAAGGGAAGCAGTGGACTCTTCAGTGGCCGCCGCTGCATCACCGGCCTCCCGTGCAGTCTGGTCCACCAAACGGGCGACTTCCGTGATACTGGCGGTGACCTCCTCCGTCGTCGCAGCCTGTTCCTCGGTCGCAGCTGCCACTTCTGACACACTCTTAGCGATCTTTCCGACCTCTAGTGCGATCTGATTGAAGGACTGCAGCGTCTCGGTGACCATCTGTGAGCCCTGTTCAACAGTACCCTTCGCCTCCCCCATCGCAGTGGAGGCATGCTGGGTATTCTTCTTCAGGTTACCGATCATCTCCTCAATGCGCTCTGCCGAGTTCCGGGATTCCTGGGCGAGGGACTTCACCTCGGTGGCGACCACGGCGAATCCGCGACCGGCATCCCCGGCTCGGGCCGCTTCGATCGCTGCATTCAGTGCGAGCAGGTTGGTCTGGTTGGCGAGGTCGCGAATGAGAACGACGATCTTGGAGATCTCACCCATCTGCTTTTCAACATCAGTGACGATATCGAACACCTTTGCAGATGAACTCGTGATCTCCACCATGCTCTTCTCTGTTTTGCCGGCCAGTTCTGCACCCTTCCGGGAGAGAACATTCGTCTCCTGGGAGAGAACTGAGACCGATTCCATGCTCGAGGTGATCTCTTCAACGGCAGCACTCATGTCCTGCATCGCCTTCGAGATCTGTTCAACGCCATCAGAAGCCTTCTCTGCATCAGAACAGACATTGCCGGCATTTTTAGCCACCTGCTGGAGCCCTTTACTCGCATCCAGAATACTGTTGTTCGCGTTGTCTGCCGTGGTGGTCAGGTCGATCATCTCTTTGTTGACATCACCGATATTCTTTTGAAGGCTGGTGATCGTAGAACGGACCGCACTATGGAGTTTCTCCAGGTGATCATGGATGATTCTGGTCTGATCATCGGGTTCTGTCAGGTCATAGCGGATCGTGAGATCGCCCGCAGCCATCAATTCGTACCGTGTTGAGAGTTCTGCGATCTCGGTCTCAATATAATTCTGTGTTTCGGTGAGTGCTGTAACATCCGAGATCACTTCGACATGCCCAACGTTCTCACCCTTTGCGTTCTGGATATATGAACAATCGAAGGTGAAGAATCCACCATCCTGCTCGACGCTGGTGGTGGTGAACCCCTGCTTCAGCCGGGTGATACCACACTGATCGGTCGTGCAGGTACTCCCTCCCCGTTTGTTACAGGGCTTACCAATGAGTTCCTTCCGAGGCGTTTTGAGCTGATCTTCGACGGCCTTATTGACAAACGTCATTTTCCCCTCAAGGTCGGTCACCGTGACAGGATTCTGAATTGCATCCAGAATCGACTCGTAATAAACAGCCCTGTCGACCGCTTCCTCACCCAGTCTGACGGTTTCGGTGATATCAAAATTTGCAATATAGATATATTTTATATCGCCATGTTCATCGAGGATCGGAACATACGTCCGAATGAGATCGTACACCCCGGTAGGAGATCCCATCTTGGTCTGTCCGCTGATGGTAATCTTTTTATCAAACGACTCTTTGAGCGTACCGCCGGTCTCCTTGATATAATTGAGCATTCCTGTTGTCCGGTAATCGGAGAAAGGCATCCCGGTAACACGCTCACGTGTGTACCCGACAAGTTGGAAATAACTCTCATTGCCATCCACGATCTTCAGTTCCTTATCGAGAAGAACATGAGCCATGGGGCTTTTTGCAAAAATTTGTTGATAATCAGTAAGATCTGCCATCTGCTACACCCACTACGTTGATCGAATTAACTGACCCATGTTTATTCAATCCAGTATGAACAAACCATCACAGGCACCCGATTCCAATCAAGAGCAAGAAGTGAATGTATCTCAATTGCTTCTTCATTGGTTTGAAATCGGCAACCTGAAAATGGTTCATCTTTCAAAATGGTTATGGAGGATTCTTTCTCCTCCTCAATTGACAATTTGTATTTAAACCGTTTTAACATGGGACCGATATTAGAGATGATGAAACAATATTTTCTTACATACTTCATTCATAATGATTATTGAATTTTTGGTATTACCCGCATCAGAAGTTCCGATAAATTAACCGTCGACAGTATCTAAAAGGGAAAGGATCTGATCGCCTCATAGACTCTCCTTATGATCACTGAACCGACAACAGTTCCTTACGGTGGGTTCCCTGAGTAATGATCATAAGAGGTTCGTATTCTCCGCTCCGACCATCACCACGCAGTACATTGAGATCCTCAATCATTCTCAAGAACATCTCCAGGACCTATAACTGGTGGGTAAAAAAGAAGAGATGGCTGAGATTCACCTGAAATTTATTGATCAGACAACCGATCTATTCTATCTTCCCTCCCGTCTTCAGGGCGAAGGCAAGGAGACACCCAAGAACAACGGCGATGACCCAGAAATGGGGGATTCCTGTGGAGAATCCAGAGTAGATAACTGCCACCAGAACAAGAAATATCACCAGTTTATAGAGACTTGAGTAATCAGTCTTCTTCTTCTGGGCGGTGCCGACCTTCGGGGCGGAACCGACCGTACGGATCATCTCATCATACTGCTCTTTCGTGATCTCTCCCTGAGCATATCGCGTCGTAATGATCGCTGCCGGGTCATCCATGTATGATATAGGGAGACTCTGGATTTGGGATTTCCGATTCGCTCGTTGAATCCTCCGGTCAACCCTGGTAAAAAAAGGGGTTCATATGAGAGGGGGCATCGGTTAGAGATGGAGCAGATACGGGAGGGCGATCAATGCAACCATCGTGGTCATCACCAGGGCACTGATGCCGGCTGCAAGGGACGACGCAAAACGCTCAAGTTTAAACCGGGCAGAGATACGCTGGATCCCCTCCTGCATGATGTAGCCCCCATCGAGCGGAACCATCGGGAGAGCGTTGAAGATCCCAACGTTGATACTGATCCAGCCACTCCAGAAGAGGAGGTGAATCAGACCCCAGAACCCGGGGAAGGGAGCGGAGTAATACTGGGTGTCCGTGGTCTCAAAACCGAGGACCCGCAGGAACTGTCCCTCCTCAGACTGGTCGAAGGGCAACACCAGGTACTTGAGCAGTCCGATCGGGGTGAACGACCCCTTGACAGCAGTGACCAGCCCGGGAGCGTCATAATATATGACACCCATGAACCCCGGACCGTCAGTGCTGTTGGTTCCAGGCTTCATCGCGAGTGTCATCGGATAGGTGGAGACGATCCCATCCTTCTGTACCTCGAGGGTGATCGGATCACCCGGTCTCGTCCCGTTCAGAAACAATGCCACCTGCTCACGGGTCGACAGCGGCGTTCCGTTGATCGCAGTCACGATCGAGTCCTGCGGCACCCCGGCCTGATGAGCAGGGTAATCCTGATAGATGCCATAGATCACCGGGGAGGTTGTCGGGGCCGCCATCCCGAAGAGCGTGATCATCAGGAAGATACAGGCCAGCCCAAAGACCAGATTATTGGTGATCCCGGCGCCGAACATCCTGATCTTCGGCATCCCCTTCGCCGCTGCGACGTCCTGCTCATCCGGTTCGACGAAGGCACCGATCGGGATCACCGCGAGGAGGAGGCCGGCACTCCGAACCCTCATATGTTCGACCCGAGCGAGAATCCCGTGCCCGAACTCATGAATAGCCAGCGTCAACACCAGAGCGAGCCAGACAGCCACCGTTCCGGGAACGTACTGGTTCACCCCCGGGATCAGCAACAGGTTCTGCGGCTCATAGATTCCAGTCGGTGTCGGTTTATAGGTCAGTGTATACCTGAGCGAGAGGAAGAGGCTGATCGTGAAGAAGATCGAGACCAGGATCACCATCAGGACGCCGAGCGTTCCGTAGATCCGAAAAAAGAGACTGAATTTTGCAAAAAAATCGAATATTCCGACTTTATGGGTCCGGATAGCCATGATCGGACCGAAGAACGATATATGATCATAGATCCAATCGCCGGTCTCTTCTCCAGGTTCTTTCTCATCAGCCCGATCATCCTGCGTCGTTTCAGATTTTAAGAGTTGCCGCTGGTAGGCGCGATTATGCAACACAACGTACACTGAAATCAGCGTATACAGCAGGACAAGAAGAATCAGGACTGAAAGCCATTCCATTCTTTAGTCATTTCGAGGGCAGACTACATAAACTATTGGCTGCTACCAGTCTCATAAATATGAGCGAATATCACGCTGCGCACGCTCTTCGAGCAGATGAATGGTCGTTTTCCAACTTTTTCTGGCACAGGCAGGTGGCGCATGATGGCGCCTGATATAATCAGATAGATACGCAATGGTGTACCGATCCGATGGATACCCGCTCCCGATCTGACCGCACTCATCTGCCAGGGCATCGACGAGGCGGTCACGGGTGACCTTGGCAATGATGCTGGCCGCGGCCACGATCGGATAGGTGCTGTCCGCCCGGTGCTCGGCGATCACCTGACAGGAAGCAGCCGGCTCGAGGAGGGCCGTCACCGTCTCCCGGTACCGATCAGCATTTACGTCACAGGCGTCGACATAGGCGAGCGTGGGGGTCAGAGTGCTGATCACAGCGGCATGCCCCCTGGCCACGATCATGTTCATCGTCGCCGATTCACGGGCCAGATCGATATCTGCAGCAGAGAGGACGGTGACGGTGGTGGTGCAGATCGATCTGATCTGATCATAGAGGTCCTCCCGTTTGAGTCGGGTCAACTGCTTGGAGTCCCTGACACCCAGTGCTGCGACAGCGGAGACATCCCTGCTGGCGACCCCGGCCACCACCATCGGTCCGAGCACGGCCCCTTTTCCGGCCTCGTCGACCCCACAGATCAGCGGCATCAGCATACCAAAAAAAGAATATTGCTCCTCAGACGCATCAGGAGTTGAGTGAGTCCCGCAGCGTCTTCAGTTCAAAGAGGAGTTTTGGATTATGTTTGATCAGTTCCTTGATCAATTCGAGCGTTGAGAACTTCTCCATATTGATCTTCTTGAACGAATGGGCCAGTGCGTTCAGTTTCTCATCGCTCTGTCTGATGAAGTACTCCTTGATCTTGTAGTTGCGGTCCAGGGCCTTCCCCATCGCCGACACACGCCACTGCTGGTCATAGGCAGCCAGTGCTGCCCGGCTGCAGTCGCCGCGTTTGATACACTCAATCGCGACCTGGGCTGCGAGCCTCCCCGAGTACATGGCGTTGTAGATGCCGCCACCCGTCAGCGGATCGCTGATCCTGGCCGCATCACCGACGATCATCAGACCGTCGCTGACCGTGGAGGCCAGCGGCGTGCAGACCGAAACACCGCCGACGATACACTCGATCGTCTTCCCGTTCGGGAAGTTCTTTTCGACGAACCGGTTCAGATAGTCGATCGGTCGGTTGCCGGGCAGATTCTTCTTCCCGCTGATTCCGAGCCCGACATTCGCCGTCCGCTTCCCCTTCGGGAAGACCCAGGCATAGCCCTCGGGAGCGATCTCGTTCCCCAGGTAAAAGACCGTCGCCGACTCATCGATATCGATATCGGTCAGCAGGTACTGGGCACAGGTCTCAATCTCATTCACTGGAACCGCGGTGTCCACACCGCACCACCGGGCAAACTTGGACTCGACTCCGTCCGCCGCGATCACGACCTTGGCCCGGACATCGGTCGTCGTGCCATACCCCTGCAGCCGTGCTCCCCTGACAAAACCGTTCTCAAGGATCGGTGCGATCGCCCGGGTCTTCACCTGTACCTCGGCGCCGGCCTCGGCCGCCTGCCAGACCAGTGCACGATCGAAGACCTTCCGGTCCAGGATATACCCGACCTCGTTGCCGGCCCTCTGTGCCTCAAGGGACATCGAGGTACCATCCGGGCCGACAATCGTGGCTCGCTCGATATCTGCAGAGATCCAGGCGGGATCAGGCCCGATGAATTCATGGAGCAGTTCCTTCCCGACACCCTCAGCACATCTGACCGGCGTACCGATCGCGGGCCGCTTCTCGACCATAAGAACCGAGAGCCCCTCTTCTGCTGCGGTCTTCGCAGCCATAGCCCCACCAGGACCGGCCCCGATGATCAGGATATCATACTCTGTCTTCATTGATAACCTCCAGGGCTCCGAGCGGGCAGGCCTTAACGCAGATCCCACAGGTACGGCAGGACTCATCCACCGTCAGGTAGGCATCGATCAGTTCGAGGGCGCCTTCTGGACAGACCGACACGCAGGCCCCACAATATCCACACACATCGCGATGAATCTTGAGCATTGGTATCATATTGGTGGCGCTTCTCCAATAATCTTTACTCATTATCGGAAGGAAAAAGAACCGTACGAACCGCCGCCACCGGGGTGCAGCTCGACCTTCCCCGCCCGAAGAGCCTGCACCGCCGCCCCGACCGCAGGGTTTATTATGCTGATCTCATCTTCTGGAGTATCTATCAACACGGTGATCTCGTCCCCGAACCGGGATATAAACTCATTATAGAGACGTTGCACCTTCTTTGCCGAGGGGGAGGCGGTCCCGAGCACCCGCTGGATAATCTCCGATAGTGGGATCAGGTGCAGGTAGGGCGGACGATGAGACGAAGGACCGTCAGTCAGTTCACGCGCACGGTCGGCAACCCCCTTCTTGATGCGTGCCCCGTCAACAGGACACCGCCAGTGGTGGGCGATCGCCTCCTCCAGCGTGTACTGGTGCAGGCACTCGATACAGGCCGTCCGGTTATACTTCCCCTCCTCAGGAAAGAACCCCGCATTCATCAGGATCCGCTGCTCCCTGATTGCAGAGAGGACAGCCCGAGGGGTCAGGTCGTTGACATCGAGCAGGTTGAACTCACGACCGAACTTGTTGGTCTGCGGGGAGTGGGCATCGGAGTTCGAGAGGAACGGAACCTGGCGCAGTTCGCTGATCCCTGCCCCGTACGATGAATCGGCACTGAGACCGAGTTCGAGGAGATCGATCGGCTCGTCTCCATAGCAGTCCCTGATATGATCATAGGTTGCAAAGAGCGAGGTCCAGGGGGTGAATGCATGGGCAGGACCGATCATACCCCCCACCGAATGAACATGGGCAGCGATCTCCTCACCATCCAGTTTGACCTGCGGCCGGCCGTTCCGGTCGATGTTGCTGCTGTACGGCTTCAGCAGGTCATGCAGTGCACCACACTGATCAAAGTCCTCCATCAGGATCAGGTGATGAATCCGGTGCAGCCCCTCGACCTCGGCGGTCGGGACCACACAGATACCTTCCGGGTTGACGAGGTGCTCACGCCAGAGCGAACGCCAGGTCGGGTGGAGACCGTCGCCGGTCCCGATGACCTGGATCCCCTTGATCGCTGAAGAAGCGAGCAGTTGCTCGGGGAGCATATGCTTCGAGACTGCCAGCGCGAACGGCGAGTGGATGTGCAGATCGGCACGGAGATGCATGTCAGTTACCCAATGTACCGCAGCTCATCGTTCGTTCTGACCTGTTCGCTCTCACGCACCTCGGCGAGCACCTGCTCCAGGTCATCGGCCCGTTCATGCAGCCGGCTCGTATCCACCACCAGCCCGGTGACCCTGCAGAGCAGGGAGAGGAGGTTATGGGCACTCTTGGGATCGATCAGATATCCCGAGGTCTCCCCCATCAGACAGATTCCATCGATCCCCTGGCCGGCACCGAGGCCGAGCAACAGCCCGGCAGCGCCGACGATACCTCCCCCGGGCTCGTCCCGGGTGAAGATCCCGCCTGCCTCCTCGACCGGCCCACGGAGTGCGGGATCATTAACCGCGCAGAGCACCCGCGGCTCGTCGACCAGGTGGCCGACTCCGTAACCACCGAGCGTATAGATCCTGGTGACTCCGAGACGGGCTGCGATCTGCAAGTACTGCTCGGCAAGGAGGTAGTGCCCCTCGTTTGAGAGGCTCTGACAGTCGCCGACCAGGAAGTAGACCAGCTGTTCTGCGGTCCGGTATCGATAGACCTCATTCCCTACCAGCCGGACCGTCCCGCCATCCAAAAGGATCACCTGGGGAGGGAAGAAGATTGAATGGATCTCGGCAATCTTCTCGGCATGGAGTTCCTCGATCAGATAATCTGCCACCACCTTGCCGACCTGACCGATCCCGGGAAGTCCTTCGATCATAATCGCGGAACCCGTGACCTCACGGTCGTTATTCCTAAAAGGGTCCCCAAAAAAAGTTACTGTGACCTGCTCCATCATCGCACCAGTCTACGGTATAGCCCGTATCTATCTTCCGGGGAATAACGGGCAGGATGCGCAGTCTCGGTCGGTTCTTTACAGACCGGGCACTGCGCAGCGAGCGTATAGGTGTGATCAGCAGAACAGCGCCTGATCCGGCCCTTCATCAGACCTTACCAGACTTCTGCTTGCGCACAAACTTGGCCTCGCCACCTGCACGCTCGACGACACCCACCGCTGCTGCTGCTGCGCGGTCGATCGCCTTCTGTGCAGTCTTGTAATCGGGGGCCGTGATCTTGATACCGTACTTGGGTGCGCCGATGTAGAAGATATCGATGCCGACGTCGGGGATCTTCGGCTCTGCACTGCGCAGAGCACGTCGGATCACATTCACTCCGTCAGGCTTTGTCGAGGTCAGGTGCAGCACTCCGCTGACCGTGACCTTCGGGATCTTCACATTCTCATGGGCAACGGCGATCAGTGCATCGAGAATCTCTTTAGAGAGAGAGACCTTCTCACGGATCGACGGCTCATTGGTCACCATCTCCTCAAAGGGGACGAAGAGGACGCCGTACTCATGGTACAGGGCGTTCTCGATCTCCTCAATGGAAGCGCCGGAGGCCTCAGCAGCGAATTCGATCCATTTATGTGCCTTCTGCTCATTCTTCCATTCACAGATCTTTTCGCGCCGCTGATGATCGTTGACATCCTTGAGAGAGAGATCGATATGACCTTTCTGGGTATCGACATGCAGAACCTTGCAGACGATCTTCTGCCCTTCAGAGATGTGGTCCCGGATGTACTTGATCCACCCGGTTGCAATCTCTGAGATCGGGATCAGGCCTTCTCGACCGTGATACTCGTCGAGCTGCACAAACGCGACGAAGTCCTTGACTGTCGCGACGGTGCAGACGACCAGTTCTCCCTCTTCAGGCCAGTCTCTCTCATGCATAATCTGATCACTCAAGTTCGGCCAGGATCTCTGCCTTGAGAGCGGCTCGTCCACCGCGCGGTTCGGCAAGGACATGTCCACAGACAACACAGTCTACGACGGTGCTTGCCTTCTCAAAGATTATCTGTTCATTCTCGCAGTCAGGGCACTTGACCCGGTAAAATTTTGATCTGTTCTCTCTGTATAGTCGTACCACAGGATCACTCCGTCAGTTCGAATTTAGCTACTCTGAATCCCTTGCGCAGGTGGGCTTTCCCGCAGGTCAGGCATCTGTACCTGACATTGATCTTCTTGGTCGGCTTGTCGCCACCAGGAACCTTCGAATACTTACCCATATTTCCGACCTTCCCTCTGTGGTCCTTCTGCCGGTCAATCCAGTGCAGCCCGTTTCTCTTCCCCTTCTTAACCTTCTCGACCTCATGCATCTGGTGATTCTTGCAGAACGGGCAGTAGGTTTTGAATTTACCTGGCATCTTCATGAATATAGTCCCTCACTTGTCTTCCAAACAGCAATATTATTTGTGAAGCCCGATACTTAAGAGTATGTTGCGTTCGCGCAGAACCTCTGCGTTCTGTTCAGGAAGTGTCACCAGATCTTCTTTTAGGAGGTTATAAACCCTCCCATCAACCGCCATAAACGGCTCGACATCCTCGAGTATCCGCGCCAGCACCAGGGATGGCCGATCTTCGGCCACCCCGGAGAGAGAACCGGGACCTTCTTCGGTCATCGCATCAATCCCGGAATGCCCGGATGCCAAGGTCTCAGGGTCGCTGGCGGCGTCGAGCAGTTCCCGCCTGCAGGCCTGTACGGACTCGGTGATCTCCCGATACATCTGCCGTTCAGAGACGAGCATCTTCTTCACCTCATCGCGAGCAGCCGTCTCCCCCTCAGCCTCGGCATTCGCGAGGAGAAGGATCTTTTCAGCACGCATCCGGAAGATGTCCTGTATCGTCTCACGAATGCTGTTGACCTCCTCCATCGTCAACTGTGCCTGGACAGAGAAGAACCGGTCCTCACTGGCATACAGAGTCTTGATCAGCGCTGCCAGAGACGCCGAGGCGTTCTGATAGAGGTCAGGCGGGATCTGGGTCAGTTTCCCGCTTTCCCGTTCTTTAAGCAGAATTATGCGCAGCTCATCCAGTTCCAGTTCCATCTATCTCCCCTCTGCAATCTCGGCCAGTCCTCTGCAGCAGAGGAAGACGGCAACGGCCTCAGGAACCGTCTGTGTACCGGCACTGACCTCGTACGTATTTCCCAGCAGTGACACCGTCAACGTCTTCTCAGCGGTGACCTGCACGTCCCGATCCCCAAAGACGACCGCATCGATCAGGGGATCGAACTCCTGGACTTCGCTGATGGTGAGCGGAACGACCCGAAGACCACTCCCGCCATGGAGCGAGGTCGGCATCCGGATCAGCCGCTTGATATCGGTGGTGACCGGCTCATCGGCCTGCACCCCGGTCTCCTGCAACCGCTTCTTCCAATCGGGGTTATCATTCGTCGTGACCGCCCGAAGGACACGGTCGCCCAGTACCTTCTCCGGATGATCACCCCCGATGGTGGCACGAACCTGATCGAGGGACTTGAGCAATCCTGCCGCAGAACTTCGCGAAACCCCCTTTATCGACGAAAGATGGAGCAGGGCATCCTTCTGGTTCTTTACCTTCAACCAGGCGAGATATCCGTCCAGCGCGCCCAGGTACCGCCGGGGCCAGCCTGTCGACAGATCGGTCCCAGCGCGGATCAGCAGTCCGGGATCGAGACCGATCCCGCAGACATAGTTGACCACCTCGCGCCGTTCGGCACTCCCCCAGGAACGAACCGCCAGGTCGTTCACATGGATATGGTACCCGCGCCCGCCGGAGAAGACCACCTCGCAGTACTTCTCCGAAAACCCCAGTTCGTCGGTCAGGACGGCCAGCAGCTTCTGCACCTCCTCCTTGACCCGTGCCAGCATCGCCTGGTACGAACCGTGCATGATATGATCTGCATCGAGATCGAAGATCAGGTCGGCCCCCGACCATCCCTTCTCCGCCATCGTCGGCGCGCCGGGAGACTCGTAGTATGCCGACGAGTAGAAGACATGCGCAGGAACCATCGTCTTCAGATATTCGGTGAGTTCCTGCCGTTCCCCAAAGGCCAGATGCCTGCGCATCCGAACCTCGCGGCCAGCATCAAAGAAGATGAAACCCCACTCCCGCTGCAGCAGTGCATCAGGGGTGACCGGGTAGACCCGCTGATAATAACCGGTGAACTGCTGTTTGATGAACTCAAGGGTGGCTGGTCTCATACAAGTCGTTTTACCATATAGGGGCCGGTTCGCATATATCCCTGTCTCTGGTAGTAGGGGCGCACCCCGATCCCGCTCATGATAGCGAGCGAAGAGAAACCGGCGTCGCCGGCCAGGCGTTCCGCCTCGGCGAGCAGTTGCACCCCGAACTGTCGGTGCTGGTACTCGGCAGGCTCAGCCTCATCGCCGATCGGGACGACCATTCCATAGACATGCAGCTCGCGAACCAGAGCTGCATCTGCCAGTTCCTCACGCCAGGGATTCCCCGGAAACCGCAGCCGGAGGAACCCAATCAGCGAGTCGCCAGCCACCGCCGATATGAAGAACTCCCGCCCTCCGCAACAGTCGTAGGCCAGGGTCTGGATCCCAGCCACTGCACCTTTGGGCGGCGGGTAGCGGCCTATCTCGCGACAACGGATGCACCGGCACCGTTTTCCGGCGGCGTGCAGCCGGCCCTCTGCCAGCTGCCGGAAGTTGCTGTGGTGGGAGCCGGCAACGATCAGCTTGGCGGGAATGTCCCGCTGGACCCGCTGGAGGCGGACGTACTCAGGGAGGAGTTCCTTGGCGTAGGCGATCAGGTCGATCAGATCGTCCTCTGCATACGGCGCATACCCTCCCCGGTTCAGCAGGTCTTCGATCTCTGAATAGGGTGTGACCAGCGTGGGATACAGTTTCAGGAAGTCCGGTCGGAATCGAGGATCGTCGAAGAGGGTCCGGAACATCGCCCGGTCCTTCTCAATCGTCGAACCGGGCAGGTTCGGCATCATGTGAAACCCGACCTTGATCCCGGCGTCCCGGAGGGACGTGTTCGCCTCCACGATGTCGGCGACGGTGCAGCCGCGACGGTTGAAGGTGAGGATCTCGTCGTCCAGGTGCTGAACCCCAAGCTCAACCTTGGTGACACCGAGGCGGAGCATGCTGTCGATATGTTCCCGTCTGGACCAGTCCGGCCGGGTCTCAAAGGTCAGGGCGACGCACCGGACATCCGATCGTTCGTTCGCCTGCATAACCGTCTCCAGCGGCTGCAGTTCTCTTCGAACCCCGGTCCCGGACTCGTTCATCGCCTGCAGACAGGCTGCCACGAACGACTCCTGGTACTCTGGGGTCCGGGCGGTCATCGTACCGCCCATCACGATCAGTTCTGCCTTGTCGACGTGGTGGCCAAGCAGCCTGAACTGATCGAGCCGGGCCAAGACCTGGTTATACGGGTCGTAGTTATGCTCACGTGCCCGCTTTGCGGCCGGCTCTTCACCCGTGTAACTCTGCGGGGATTTGAACGGATGGTCCGGACCCCCCGGACAGGGGAGACACTTCCCATGCGGACAGGGAGAGGGAGAGGTCATCACCGCGATCGGTGCGACCCCGGAGAGGGTCCGGGTCGGTTTCACCAGCAGCAGGCGCCGAAACTGTTCATACTCTTCAGGAGGGGCTGCGGCGAGCAACGCTGAGTTCTTCGGCACCTCCGGGAGTTCATAGCGGCCACAGACTGCACGTTTGATCTGCAGGATTTGGTACGGATCTGCAGATTCAGAAGAGATGAGGGAGAGGATCTCCCGATAGATTTCAGTTTTATCCATGCAGGGGGTTAGTGTTCGATTGCAGCAGTTTCAGCAACCATCTCGCTCGAATATTCAACAATCGGTGCCTTATGGGACCTGATCTGTGAGACGATCTCTTCACCGAGGATCAGCAGCGCATCCTTATGCAATTTCTTATTCTTATGGATATGGACAGGAGAGACATCAAGCGCCTCGTACCGTTCCGTGGGTACTGACTCGCCTGAAATATGCTCATAATATTTTTTGATATGGACCATCAGCATATGTAAATGAAGTAACTCCTCTTTCTGCACATGACCACCTCTCAATAGCAAGTAGTTTTTTCCACGACGGGATATATGTTACCGGTGATCTTTATATTCGACCTGAATGCGGCGAGAGGAGCGGTCGTTGGCGTTGCAATTGGGGATGCATTGGGTGCGCCCTTTGAAGGATACCCATCCCGGGGCCTGGTGACTGAAATGATGGGGGAAGGCCCGCATAATCGGGTGAAGGGAGGGTGGACCGACGATACCCTGCAGATGCTCGCCGTGGCCGAATCCCTGATCACCTGCCGGGGATTCTCTGCAGAGGATCTGATGATCCGGATGATCAGAGGCTACCGCCGGCACCCGGAGTTCTACGGTCCGACCTCCTCGCTGGTCTTCGACCTGATCCTGGCCGGAAGATCACCCCTGCAGGCAGCGGCTGAGGCCGGAAAGAGGCGACGGTCACGGTCCAATGGGGCTGTGATGAGAGGTCCGCCGATCGGGGTGATGTACAACTCCGGGCAGGTGCAGGAGATCTCACTGCTCTGCGCGGCATTGACCCACGCGGACCCGGTGCCCGGGGCCTGTTCGGCGTTTGTAAACCAGATGATCAGCGACCTCTGCAGAGGGGTTGATCGGCGAACCGCCCACCGTCATGCCTGCGACCGCTGCAGAGAGCCGGAGGTTGCAGAGATGCTCGGAAATTACCGGGATTACCAGCCTGAGCCGGCCCTCGATGCCCTTCTCTCGACACATGCAGCCCTTCGCTTCTTTTTGGAGGCAGAGTCTTTTGAGGATGCGGTCGTCCATGCGGTCAGCATCGGCGGGGACACCGACACCATCGGTGCGATCTGCGGAGCGCTGGCCGGCGCCTGCTGGGGGATCACAGCGATTCCGGGCCGCTGGATATCGGTACTGCAGGGTTTGAACCAGTTGCTCTGGACCGCAGACCAGTTGACCCTGATCGCAGAGCCGTAAGATGATCCAAAAGAGGAGGGTTTGAATGTCAGGGGAGAAACGTCAGATAGGAAGGAGTTCGACCAGTTTCAGCGAACGTCCCTTATCGCAGTGATCCGGGGCATTACCAAGCACCTCGCTGACCATGTACCGCTCTCCACTGACCACCCCGTCCGGGTGGCAGAGCGGATAACTCTTGCATTCACTCTGGGTACAACTCAGGTCAGGGAGAATCCGCGAGTTTGCTATCGCGAGGTCGGCCTTGATCAACCCGACCATCGGGGACTCGACGATCTCGACAGCACAGGCCCCGTTCAGATGCACACTGCAGCCGTGCACCGTGGCCCTGATGGAGAGAACCCGATATTTCCTGCCCACCTTCAGGTTGTTACAGGCCTTTCTGACCTTGCACTGTTCACAGGCCGGCAGTTCCCCTTCATAGATGAACTCAAGCCCTGGACGTGCCAGCATGGCACCGATCAGTGTCACCTTTGATTTTATCTCAGCCATTCCCTACTCCCCATACAACAATCTGATGAGTGCGGTCGCAGACTCCTCGGTCAGACCGCTGTCAAGTATACTGAAGCGTTCCGGACGAATAGTCTTTGCCATCATCAGGGCCGCAACAGCCACCTCATCAGGAATCCCCAGCTCGGCCGGGGTTGTCGGGGCACCGATCTGCTGCAACGCCGTCCGGATCCCCCGCCAGTCCCCGCCATGCAGATACATCATGATGATCGTCCCGATCCCGCAGGCCTCCCCATGAAGAGCCTTCCCTGGTGCCAGCCGTTCGAGGGCATGACTGAACTTGTGCTCGCCGCCCGAAGCAGGGCGGGACGATCCAGCGATCGCCATCGCGACCCCTGAGGAGACCAGTGCCTTGACCACCATCCAGGCGCTCTCCTCCTGATGCGGCCGGATCATGGGAGCGTTCTTCATCAGAATCTCAGCGGTCATCCTCGAAAGGGTGATCGCATACTCGCTGATCGGTTCCCCTCGAAGTCGGTTCGAGAGTTCCCAGTCAAGAATCGCTGTGTAGTTGGAGATGATATCCGCACACCCAGCAGCGAGCAGACGGTGCGGGGCAGCCGCGATGATCCCGGTATCTGCGACAACCCCGAGCGGGGGGTGAGCAGTCAGTGAGGCCGAACCTTCACTGGTCTGGAGGGACGCCCGCCCTGATGCAATCCCGTCGTGCGAAGCGGCCGTCGGAACACTGATGAACGGCAGGTCCAGGTTGAACGACACGATCTTGGCCGTGTCGATCACCCGTCCACCCCCAACCCCAATGATGAGATCGACCCCACAGGCGGCCTCCTCCCCCTCTTTCATCGATTCAGGGGTCAGTTCTCTTGCCAGGAACGTCGATATATCGAAGGATGGTGCGAGCAGTTCCTCGATCCGGTTCCCAGCCACCTGCATCGTACTCTTCCCGGCGAAGAGCATCACCGATCTCCCGATCTTCAGGTCCTGGCAGACGGCCGGGAACTGGTCGAGTGCATTGTGCCCGATCACGACATCCCGTGGGAGCTGCATCCACTTGGATTTGTCAAAACCAGGGGTCCTGAGTAATTTTATACCATCTGCACTCATTAAGATCAGAGATGATTAGGGAGTTCATATACAAATACTACATCGATCCCATCCGGTATGGAGGGGCCTATACGATCGTCGATACCCTGACCTATGCCCTGATATTGATCGTCTCCCTGTACCTGATCTATCAGTGGCTGAACAGGACCAAAATCAGCATCGATCGTTCGTTCATCTATTCGTTGCTCCCCTTTGTGGTGCTCGGTTCATTACTTCGGGTGATACAGGACACCGGGATGATCACATCGGATCTCCAGTTCCTGCTCGTGACCCCGCTGATCTTCTTCACCATCTTCTTCTTCACGATAGCCTGCCTCTTCGTCTCCAGGCTTGCCGAACACTACGGGCTGCTCAAGGATTACCATCGGGGCTTTGCAGGGCTCGGAATCATCGCCTGTCTGATCAGCGGTGCGGTGCTCTGCTGGTACGGGCTGACCGTCACCAGGATCGATTTCGGAGTTCTGCTGACCATTCTCCTGATGGCCGCCACGACCACGACCCTGGTCTGGGCGTTTCTCCGCTATGTGCTCAAATGGGAGTTTGCTTCGGACCCGATCTATGTGCTGCTCCTGCTCGGCCACCTGCTCGACGCCAGTTCGACCAGTTATGGCATCAGCCTGCATCCCCTCCACTACGTCGAGCAGCACGTGGTGGGTTCATCGCTGATCGCCGCAACCGGTACCGGTTTCGTGATGTTTCCGCTGAAGCTGGCCGTCCTGATCCCGGGGATCTATATTCTGGAACTCTATCGGAAGGAAGGAGCCAGTGCGTTCTGGCACCTGGTCGTCTTTGCGATGATCGTGGTCGGACTGGCCCCCGGTCTTCGGGATATGATCAGGATGGTCCTCTATGTCTGAACGGCCCCTGAATCGATACATCATTTTTGCTGCTGCCCTCTTCTTCACCTCATTCATCGTCGGCATCGTGATGGTCAGGCTGGACCCGTCGATCGGCACCTCCATGATTGCTGCGTTCCGCGACCAGGTGGTTAAACAGATCATGAACGATCAGACAGGAATACTCTGTTTGAAGATCCTCCTCAACAACCTGGTGGCCTGCCTGGTCCTCTTCCTCGGCGGGGTGACGGCCGGCATCATCTCACTGGTCGTGCTCGGTGCCAACGGGGTGCTGATCGGAGCGGTGCTGGAGATGGTCAGGTCGCAGCGGGGAGTCCTGTATGTCGCAGCGGCGATCCTTCCGCATGGGATCTTTGAGATCCCGGCGTTTCTGATCTCCGCAGCCCTCGGGTTCATGCTGGCAGGCGCCCTGGTCGGGGACTGGCACGGGAATGAGGATGCAGGGGATACAACCCGGCGTCTCGGACGCATTTTTCTCTCCGTCGTGGTCCCGCTGATCGTCGTCGCGGCGTTTGTAGAGGCTTTTATTACGCCTCAGATTATACATTTAGTCAGTTAAAGGGGAGAAACGTGCAGACCGAAGAAGAGACTACCGCCTTACCGCCAAAAGAAGAGTTCAGCGCCTGGTACAATGACCTGCTCTGGCGTGCCGAGATCATGGATGTCCGGTACCCGGTCAAAGGGGTCTATGTCTGGTTTCCGTTCGGGTTCTCGATCAGAAAGTTGACCTACGCGATCCTGCGCCAGCTGCTCGATAAAGACCACCAGGAGACCCTCTTCCCGCTGTTGATCCCGGAACAGGAGTTCATGAAGGAGGCCGAGCACATCAAGGGGTTCGAGGAGGAGGTCTACTGGGTCACCCATGGAGGGCTCACCGAGCTCGATGTGAAACTGGCCCTCCGGCCGACGAGCGAGACGGCGATCTATCCGATGTACGCCCTCTGGGTCAGGTCGCATGCCGACCTCCCGCTGAAACTGTACCAGATCGTGAACACGTTCCGGTATGAGACCAAGCATACCCGGCCGCTGATCCGGCTCCGCGAGATCACCTCGTTCAAGGAGGCTCACACCGTCCACGCGACCTGGGACGAGGCGGCCGCCCAGGTCGAGGACGCCCTGGCCCTGTACACCACCTTCTACCAGCACCTCTGCGTACCGATCCTGATCTCCCGCCGGCCCGAATGGGACAAGTTCCCCGGAGCGGACTATACAATGGCCGTCGACACCGTGATGCCGGACGGCAAGACCCTGCAGATCGGCACGGTCCACCATCTCGGCGATCACTTCTCACGGACCTTCGATATCACCTACGAGAACCAGAACGGAGAGCAGCAACTGGCATATCAGACCTGTTACGGGATCTCGGAACGATGTATCGCCGCCCTGATCAGCATGCACGGCGACGATAAAGGGCTGATCCTCCCGCCGGAGGTCGCACCGGTGCAGGTGGTCGTGGTCCCGATCATCGTCGGAAAACGACGTGACGAGGTGCTCGCTGCAGCCAGGACGATCCGGGATCAGCTGGAAGCGGCCGGCCTCCGGGTGAAACTGGACGAACGTGAGATCCGTCCGGGCGCCAAGTATTACCACTGGGAGATGCGGGGGGTTCCCCTGCGGGTCGAACTCGGTCCCCGTGACCTGGACAACGGCGTGGTGACGGCGGTGACCAGATCCAAGGAGAAGTCCACGATTCCTGCCGCATCCCTGATCGAGGGAGTGCAGGCACTGCTCGAACAGGTCAGAAACACCCTGGCCACGACCGGCGGCCAGCACCTCGCTGCACATCTGAAGCAGGTCGAGACGATGGACGACCTGAAGGTGGCCATCGAAGAAGGGGTGGCCATCGTCCACTGGTGTGGAGATAAGGCATGCGCCGACCGGATCGAAGAGGAGACCGAAGCCAGCGTCCTCGGGACCGAGGTACGGTCGTCACTGGTTTCAAAAACAGAAGGACGATGCCTGGTCTGCGGCAGGGCCGGAACCACCACCCTTATAGGGCGGAGTTACTGACCCCTGCCAGAGCAGGTATCACAGTGATATCTGGTCGTATGCTGCGGGCGTACGAGCGTCCCTGATACAACTTTTTTTCCGCCACGCAGGAAGAATTTTCCACAGTCATGGCACCGCTTGGGCCGGACCCGGTCGAGCAGGTTCATCGGCACCTCGAACGAGTACTTCACCTTCTCAAAGGCTGCCGGAGAGTCCGTACCGGGATCCTCGTTCCGGGTGATCATCTGGAGCACCCGCAACGGTTCCACACCGAGCCGGTCAAATTTCTTAAAGAGGAAGTAGTGAAAGACCAGGTAGGCAAGATCTGCCCGCTCGATCGCTTCATCGAACTCCTCGGTTCCTTCCTCATCTTCTTCGAAGGAACAGCCGCAGAGCGGGCACCGTCCTCCGATCAACTCGTCGAGAAAGACCTCCTCCCGGCAACCCGGGCAGGTGGTATGGGGGGCATGCATCCGCGAAGCCACGGTTCAAACCTCCACTCTGGAAGATGCAAAGACCGTAGCTGTGTACCCGTCCATTCTGAATGAAACGAACCCCGGTCCTGGTATAATTGTCAGAATTGTCTCCATCACGTCTGCATCAACCCGCTGCAACCAATGTGCTTGCGCTCTGATATTCGTCCCACCAGCACTTAATACTTTATGTCAATGCAACCAGCATCTTCGCGATTTGCCGAATTCCTCAATTTTAAATCGGAATCTGGTTTCCAGCCCCCTCCCGATAATACCCAAGAGAGTCAGCCTTCTGGAAGCACTCACTGGCAGCCTCTTCCTCCCCGAGGAGCTGCCGGACGATCCCCAACTGATGCCAGACGAACGCGTTCATCATGTTCAGATTGAGCGCCTGAAGGTACTGATCCCGTGCCTCTTCAAGCCGGCCCAGGTCCACCAGGGCCATTCCCCGACCGGTCATCGCCTTGATATGTCCCGGGTTCTCAAGGATGGCTGCATCAAAGGCGGCCACCGCCTCGGAAAGCCGGCCGAGCTCCCGAAGAACATATCCCCTATTGGCCTCCACCGGGATCGACTCAGGGTCGAGCTGGAGGGCCTGATCAAAACTGGCGAGTGCCTCCACCAGCCTCCCCAGTTTCCGAAGCGCATATCCCCGGCCGAACAGCCCCTTTGCAGAGAGGGGAGCCAGTTCTGCTGCACGGTCATACCAGAAGAGCGCTTCGATATAGTCATCCTCGTCGAGGAACGACTCCCCCTTCTCTTCGCACGCTGCAGGGGTCAGAACCTGCTCTTCTTCATCTTTTTTGATCCCACCATGTCCATCCATCAATCCACCTGCCAGTGAGATACTCTAGCCGTTCCAAGTATTAGTGTCTGATCCCGCCATTCGACTCCGAGATATGGTCAACCATATTAACCGAGCCCTCCAACCATTAATTGTGAAAACAGCGATTCTGGGGGGAGGGCTCACCGGTGTCACGCTCGCACGTCTACTGGCTGCAGAAGGACAGTCCGTGGTGGTGCTGGAGAAGGAGGACCGGATTGGAGGGCTCTGTCGCTCGGTCACTGCAGAAGGGTTTACTTTCGACCGTGGCGGCTCCCATATCATCTTCAGCCGGGACCAGCAGGTGCTCGAACTCATGCACGCGATCCTCGGTCAGAACCGCTCTGTCCGTCATCGTTCGACCAAGATCTTCTATAAAGGGAAGTATCTGAAGTATCCATTCGAGAACGGGCTCGCGGACCTGCCGAAGGAGGATCTGTACTATTGTATCAGCGAGTTCATCAGAACCCTGATCGCCTCCGAGAAGGGGGAGGTTCCCCCGCCTGCTACCTTTAAAGACTGGATCCTGGCGACGTTCGGGCAGGGGATCGCCGACTGTTACATGATCCCATACAATGAGAAGATCTGGAAGTACCCCGTCGACCGGATGTCCTGTCACTGGGTGGACGGACGGATCCCACGGCCGCCGGTCGATGATATCATCAGGTCGGCGATCGGGATCGAGACCGAGGGGTATACCCACCAGGCGATCTTCAGTTACCCGACCGCCGGGGGGATCGAGGCGCTGGTCACGGCGATGGCAGAACCGATCAGGGACCGCATCAGGACTGGATTTACGGTCAGGTCGATCAGGCGCAATGACAACGGCTGGGAGATCAGCGACGGGGAGGAGGTTATCCGGGCGGACCGGCTGATCGCGACCATTCCACTGCAGGTCCTCCTCCCCTGCCTGGCAGATGTCCCTCCTGCGGTCCAGCAGGCCTGCGATCGACTCCAGTACAACTCGGTCTGCTGCGTGAATATCGGGGTGAAAGGAGCGGTCCCCGACCACTCCTGGGCATATATCCCAGACCCGGCCGTCGGCAGGTTCAACCGGATCTCATTTCCGTCCAACTACAGCAGCGAGGTGGCCCCACCGGGATGCTCCTCAGTGCTCGCCGAGATCACCTACCGGAACGGGGACGAGGTGGCCGGCATGTCCGATCAACAGATGATCGAACACGTGGTCGGATCCCTGGATACGATGGGCGTGATCAGAGCCGACCAGGTGATCTTCACCGGGGTCGAGCGGGAGCAGTACGCCTACGTCATCTATGATCTGGAGTATACCGCACATATCGCGACGATTAGAGAGTTCTGCAGCAGGGCAGGGATCGAACTGGTCGGAAGGTTCGCCGAGTTCGAGTACCTGAATATGGACGGCTGCATCCGGCACGTCCTCGACCTCCTGGAGAAGCATCCATGAAGGTCGACTTCTACGTCGAAGATATGTTCTTCTTCAAATACATCGGCTGTGCGACAGTGGCAAAGATGCTCTATCGCGAGCTCGTCGCCACTGGGGAACTGGAGATGACCTGGAAGGGGATGCCCGGGAATGCAGACCTGGTCCATTACCACACCTTCGGCCCCCTCGCCATGGCTCATTGCCAGCTGGCCACCGGAGTCCGGGTGCTGACAGCCCACTCGACTCCCCGGATCAACAACGGAAACATCGCCTTTTATAAAACCATCAACAGAATCTACCCGAAGATCTACCAGCGGTTCGATCACATCATCACGATCTCCGAGTCCTGCCACCAGGAGGTGCTGACGATGGCCCCGGACGTCCCGGCCACGCTGATCCCGAACGGAGTGAACAGGACCTACTTCCGCCCGGACCAGGATCGGCGGGAACGGTTCCGTGAACACTACCATATCGGCGACGATGAGAAGGTGGTCCTGACCGTAGCCCAGATGACGCCGCGGAAGGGAATCTATGACTTTCTCGCACTGGCGAAGGCTCATCCGGATATCAGGTGGGTCTGGGTCGGGGGACTACCCTATGGCCCGGTCTCCAAGGATTACCGGCGGATCAAGGAGATGAGTGAAAATGCAGGGGACAATGTCATCTTCACCGGGTATGTCGACGAGATCGCCGATCCCTATAACGGCGCCGATCTCTTCCTGATGCCATCGCACGCGGAGACATTCGGACTGGTGATTCTCGAGGCCCTTGCGAGCGGGCTGCCAGTGATCGCCCGGGATATTCCCGAGTTCCGGGAGATCTTCGGAGACCAGGTCCTGTACTTCAAGGACCTGGCTGACGTGAACACCCGGCTCAAGGACGAACAGCAGCTCAGAACCATCAGGGCCTCCTCCCGGGCATGGACCGAAAAACATGACCTCAGGACGATCGCAGAGCAGCATCTCGCCCTGTACCGATCACTCGTCGAAAAGTGATACTACCCCAGAGGGGGAGATCCAGCAAGCCGGTTCTATCCCAGCATCGATCTTTTTTCCATCACATTTTCTCAATCCCTGTATCGTCCGGCCATCCCATAGAACCGTGACAAGGTTTAAAGATGAAGAGCGCGGAGTCAGGTCAAAGATGGAGTACTGAACATGATCAAAAAATCAATTGAAGAGGCGCTGAACAAGCAGGTCAACAGGGAGTATTACTCTGCGTACCTGTATCTGTCGATGTCGTCGTACCTTGATTCGATCAACCTGAAAGGGTTCGCCCACTGGTTGCGGGTGCAGGCCCGCGAGGAACTGGCCCATGGCATGAAACTCTACGACCACCTGATCGCGATGAACGGGAGGGCTCTGCTCCAGCCGATCGAGGCGCCGCCTGAGGAGTGGAAGTCGACAGAGGAGGTCTTCGAGCAGGTCTATGATCATGAACAGAAGGTGACCGCGATGATCTCCGCACTGATGGACCTGACCCTCGAGAAGAAAGACTACGCCACGGCAGCGGCGCTCCAGTGGTTTGTGACCGAGCAGATCGAGGAGGAGGGGAACGCTCTGGCGATCCTTGAACAGATCAAAACCGTCGGCGATGTCCCGGGGCATCTCTTCTACCTGGACCACCACCTCGCCAAGCGCGAGTGATCGGCAGTCCCCTTTTATTTTTTGGAAATTCCCTCAGCAAACACAACTGATCAAAAGAAATGATGACACCCTGGCGGGCGCCGATCGTTGGCTGGGTTGTTATAGACCGGGTCGCCAGCATGGTCATGGCGTGGCTGTGCCAACCGGGCGTTTCATTCGAGCCACCAGGTCCGCAAATGTCCAGGTAACGCTTTTCGATAGTTATTCGTTCTGCCGCAATGCGAGGATCGCATACCCGCCGTCCACTGTCTGCACGACCTTTGTTACTTCGCTAAATGTCGTGGTCGGCAGTACACGGTCCAGGACGAGCATTCCCTGACTGTCGAAGACGCGAGCGTGGAAAGAACATCTACCGTTCAGGCCGCAGCTGACGTCGTAACCGGTCCTATCCTCTCCAGGTGGGATGCCAACCGAGAAATATCCCCCGTTCTCCGTCCAGGTGACGGCGATGCTCGCGTCGATAGTGCGATGTTCGAGCTCGCGCCCGTCGCGATCGAGCACCACGTCCACAACGCTGCGATAATAATTTTCCTGCGAGATCCGGATCGGCTGGTACAGTATCCGGTATCCGCGGGGATCCGATTTCATCCTGACCGACCATGGAAAGGAGGTCGCCTCACCGAACTGTATGACCTGGCCGGGCGTCCCCTCGGGGTCGAGACGCAGCACGAGCAGAGGGGTGCTGAAACTGTCGTTCGGAAGCGTACCCTCTCCGGCAAGCAGGAACCCCGCGTCCTCAGGTCCCTCGGTTAAGGATTCCACGCTGGTGAGGCCATGATCGTCGTACTGGCGCTCCCAGTCGATCGCTCCGTCCGGGGCCAGTTTCATCACCATCGCCATTCTCACCATCGTGAAGCGACGGGGGACCTCAAGGAGCGTGGGATGTATGGACGGGTCGGCTGCCTCTGCAAGGATCGGGCCTCCGCTGCTCAGCCCTGTTTCCGTCGTCCTGACCGGGGCCGGAAGGACGGTGCCGACGCCGGCGGTATCGTTCACCGGGACCTGGTACATGATTCGGCCACCCACGAGGCAGCCCCCATCAGAGGTCGACAGGAGCATATATGCCTCCGGGATCCCGGTGGCCCTTTCCCAGAGCATCCGTCCCTCGGGATCGAACCGGACGACGGTTCCGTTCCCGGTGAGCACGGCAGTACCGCCGTCACCTGTCGCTATGACTGCCCTGGCGACGTCCAGTCCATCCGTGACGAATCTCCCCCCATCAATGGCACCATCTTGCGAGAGCCGGATCAGCACAGGTCGGGATGGGCCGAACCGCGAACTCGAATTTTGCGCGGCGATCGCATATCCCCCGCCTGAAATTTCGATCAGATCCAGAGCCGCGTCATCGAATCCATCATCGATGACCCTCGTCCACTCAAGCGAGCAGTCAGGGGTCAGTTTGAGGACCACGATGTCTCTATTGGGGACGTAATCACGGCCAGTACATCCCGCCGACAAACCGAGAACCACCACCAGCATTGCCAGAACAACGGTGCACCATATCCGAGGCATTTCCAGCAAGGTCACTCTCCTCTCCGTCCCGGGATCATCGAATGCATCAATACGGGTAGATGGATTATGTACTTCTTTAAACTGCCCCTGTGCATCTTCCCACCGAGACCACTCGCAGAAGTGGAATGCATGCAATGGAACATTTGAGATGAACGCTCATGAAATAGTGACGATCCTGCACAGTACGCCATGGTCAGACGTACAGGGTCATGCAAAAAGAGATTGCCGGGGATCCCGGTATGGTATCGAAAGACCCGTCAGGGCTGTCGCTTGATGGATATGAGGTCGCCGAACGTCGTCTTCACCTGATCGGCACGCCTCTTTTCGATCGGATCCTCAGGCGAGTCGACCAGCCTGATCAGCAGTTCCTTCTCGATCTTCTTACGCACATCGTCCTCAGGGATCAGGTCGCCCTTCTCGATCTTCTTGATCAGCATCTCCTTCTCTTTTACCGCAAGCGCGAGATCCTTCTGGGACATGCCCCTCGCTGCCCGGGCTTTCCTGATCCGCTCGCCATAGTCATCAACAATCTCCCCGTCCATCATATCAAAGGCATCGCGCCTGTGATGAACAACTGGCGTTGCTTTGGCTCCGGGGACATTCCGCTTCAGTGCAGGTTTCTTTGGCTGCTGCACTTCAACCCCGTATTTGGCACACTGACCACAGACCTCGAGCTCTGCACCTTCAATTCTGACTCGTTTTGCAGAGGGGCCGGTGATCACGGATCCACATAATTCACAATGCATACTACTTCGCAAAAATCTTTATAGTCATTTTCACCTATATATCTATTTGAGAGGGACACGATGGCCGACACCCTGAATCATTTACCTGAACCTCAAAAAGGGGAGGATCTCTATCGGTACCTCCTCGAAAGGGTGACAAACCTGGAGGATCGGAATACGGAACTCCGGGAACAGCTCCGTCAGATCGAAGCTGATAAGCGCTATCTTGAAACCCAGAAGGTACGATACGAACGCGAGGTGCGGAAGTTCAAGGGGGAGATCGAGCAGATGAAGTCCCCGCCCCTCGTGATCGGGACGGTCACCGACCTGATCGATGAGAACAGGGTGATCGTCAGATCGAGCGCTGGCCCACGATTTCTGGTCGGGATATCGCAGAGTCTCAATATCGAAGAGATCAAACCAGGGGCCCGCTGCACCTTAAACCAGCAGTCGCTTGCGATCGTCGAGATACTCCCAACCAACTATGATGCACAGATTTACGGGATGGAGGTGATCGAAGCGCCTTCCGAACGCTATGAGGAGATCGGTGGGCTTGAGAAGCAGATAAACGAGATTCGGGAGGCTGTCGAGTTACCCCTGAAGAAGCCGGAGGTCTTCCGGAAGATGGGGATCGAGCCGCCGAAGGGGGTACTCCTCCATGGGCCGCCCGGAACCGGGAAAACTCTGCTGGCTCGGGCTGTCGCTCACCAGACCGAGGCACACTTTCTCCGGGTGGTCGGGTCTGAACTGGTGCAGAAGTACATCGGCGAGGGGGCCCGGTTGGTCAGGGAGCTCTTCGAACTGGCCAAGAAGAAGAGCCCCTCCATCATCTTCATCGATGAGATCGATGCCATCGGAGCTTCCAGGACCGAGTCGAACACCTCCGGAGACCGCGAGGTGCATCGGACCCTGATGCAGTTGCTGGCCGAGATGGACGGGTTCAGCAACCGTGGGGATGTCCGGATCATCGGGGCCACAAACCGGATCGATATCCTCGACCGCGCCCTCCTTCGGCCGGGACGGTTCGATCGGATCATCGAGATCCCGGCTCCAGATATCGAAGGAAGGGTCTCGATCCTGAATATCCACTGTGCCGGGATGAACATCGACAAAAAAGTCGACATCAGAGATATCGCCACACGGACCGATGGAAAAAACGGGGCAGATCTGCGTTCTATCTGCATGGAAGCAGGGATGTTCGCGATCAGATCGGACCATGAGATGGTGACACTGGAGGATTTTGAACAATCGATCGAAAAATTCTCCAACGACTTTGAACGGGACTCCCTGATCAATACGTCAGGGGCCATGTTTGCATGAAAATGGGATAGGACCGATCATCCCATCCCCAGTCCTATTTTCAAACAGGAGTGCAGAGAACTACTCTTTTGCAGCGTAATGGGTGACGGTTCCATAGGGGACCAGCCGTCCATGGTCCAGCACCGAGACGGCACCGTGACCGCCACAGATCAGGCAGGGCCGTTCTTCCTGACCGCGTGTATGATTCAGGTCGTTCAGGATCTGTACGACCGCCTTCCGTTCGGTCCGGGCCAGGTCGCTATCCACGTTCACCGACGTGACCAGCAGCACCGCGAGGGTGCTGTAGTCTCGCCGGGCCTGGGTGAGGCTGTCGAAGTTGATCACACAGTCGGCCGCGAAGAAGAGTCCTGCCTCTCTGCAGAAGAGGTAGGTCTGCGCATACATATGTCCGCCGAGCCCTTCGAGCACCAGGAACTGCAGGTCGCCGATCGTGACCTCCCCAACAATCGGGAACGGCCCGACCATCCCCTGTGGTTCAGACGAGAAGAGGTGCACGTCCTCGGGAATGGCGAATCTGGAGAAGAGGTTGATCATCGTGGTATAGACCTCCTCGAGGACCGAACCCTCCGATCGGGAGCCGTATGCCCGGTTCGCCTGCCGGATCACCTCCAGTGTCCCGGGATGCATGTAACAGGGAACCGGGAAGAGGCCGGATCCACCACAATGATCAGCATCCGCATGGGTGATGATGATCCGCGTCAGTTTCGAAAGATCGGTGAATCCATACCGTGCTAACATCTGAACAATATCGTCATGGTAGATCCCGAACCCGGTATCGACCAGCACCAGTTCGTCGCCGGTCTTGAAGAGGAAGACGTTCCCCCCGCAGGGCATCTGGAAACAGAAGAGCGTGACCAGATCGCTGACCTGTATCTGCTGAATATCAGAGTAAAAACCCTCTTTGCTCGTCTTATGCAGGGTCTGGCCGGCGGAAAGGACGTTCGCGAAGACCTCCTGGGGGTCCCGCCCCCGGTTCATCAGTTCCTGTACGGTGTGGTTGATGTCATGGAGGAACTGGAGCAGGAACGAGTCGTCCGCTCCATCGCCGATCAGTTCCCGCACCCGCTGGGCGAACCGGACATAGAAGATCGTGTCGTCCAGGTGATGGCCGGTCGGGTCGTACTCGACGACCTCGAGTTTATAGGCTGAACTGAGCTGGCCGAGCAGGTCGTCGACGACCCCGTTCTGGTCCAGGTTCAGGCTGATCGTGACCCGTTCGGGGTGGCGGCCCCGCTCGTCGAAGTCGATGAAGAAGATGTTCGCCCCGCCCTGTCGGACCAGATCGAGGAACGAAGACAGGGCACCTGCCTGGTGCGGCAGGTAGACATACAGTTTCAGGATACGAATCTTGGGCAGCGAGGTCTGAAGCAGGCCGGCCAGGTTCAGGTGATCGAGTACCTGCCGGTACTGCCCGGCGTCCCCGATCACCTCGAAGAAGACCGTCTCTCTGTCGATCCGCTGGTCGTACTGGGTCCGGGTGATGTTCAGCCCGAACTCGGTGATGATCGCAGCGACCCGGTGCAACGCTCCGGGTTCATCGGGAACACGGGCGATAAATGAGAACCTCTCCTCTCTCTCCATCTGTCTCAGAGAGAGTATCGCGCTCCTCTGATAAATGATCAAGGATCAGGACGCACAAACGTCGCCCTTATATCTCTCTGATATGAATTGATAAGAGAGTGCCAATGACCGGGGGGTTGAGTCCAGGAATGAGGCAGTATCAGGCTGCAAAGCAACAGTATCCCGATGCTCTGCTCCTCTTTCGGATGGGCGACTTTTACGAGACGTTCGGTGCGGACGCAGAGATCGTCGCACGCGAACTGGATATTGTACTGACTTCGCGATCATCAGACAGCGCAGGTAAGAAGATTCCGCTCGCAGGGGTTCCTTATCATGCTGCGGACGGGTACATCGCCCGGCTGGTCAGGCGGGGATACAAGGTCGCCGTCGGGGAGCAGGTCGAGGATCCCAAGAAGGCGAAAGGGCTGGTCAGGCGCGAGGTGGTCAGGGTGATCACGCCGGGAACGGTGATCGAGTCGGAGCTGCTCGGGTCGGCCGAGGCCAGAACGCTGGTGGCGGTCGCCCTGGACCGGCGGACAGACCAGATCGGGGTGGCCTCGCTGGACGTCTCGACCGGGGCCTTCTCGGTTCTGGTCACCAGGTCCGGGTCCGACTGCTCGGGTCTCCGGACCGAACTGGCCAGGATCGGCCCGACCGAGGTGATCGTTCCGGCTTCGGCAGACCCGGATCTGATCGCCGCGGCCAGGGAGATCTGCCCGGTGGTAACCCCGTATCCGGACGAGTCCTTCGCACCCGGCACCGCCAACGAACTGCTGAAGCATCACTTCCAGACCGCCACCCTCGAAGGGTTCGGCTGTGCCGGCCTTCCCCTGGCCATCGGGGCGGCCGGGGCGGCGCTCGCCTATGCCCTAGAGATGCATCACGCCCCGCTGACGCATATCACGACCCTCTCGACACGGACCGCGGAAGAGCGGATGGTGCTGGACGAGATCACGCTCAGGAACCTGGAGCTGGTCTCGACGATCCGGGGCGAGGCGAAGGACGGAACACTCCTCAGTGTGCTCGACCGGACCGGCACCTCGATGGGGGCACGGCTGCTCAAGTCCTGTCTGGTCAGCCCGCTGCTCAACCGCGAGCAGATCGAGGAGCGGCTCGATGCGGTCTCGTTCTTCGTCGACCACCCGATGGTCCGCTCCGAGGTCAGGAGTCTGCTTCACCGCTCTGCAGACATCGAACGGATCGCCGGCAGGATCGCCTACGGGAGTGCGACCCCGCGGGACCTGGTCACCCTGAACCGCTCGCTGACCGTCCTCCCGATGATCAGTTCCCTGCTCAGCGACCCGGAGGTGACGGTCCCTGCCGAGGTGGCCACGGCCGTCGCCGGCATCGAGGACCCCGGGTCGATCACGGACCTGATCGAGCGGGCCCTCGTCGACGACCCGCCGGCGAACACCAGGAACGGGGGGATGATCCGGGACGGCTACGACGAGACCCTCGACCACTTCCGGTCTCTCTCGGGGTCGGGGAAGGACTGGATCCTCGACCTGCAGCAGAAGGAGCGGGAACGGACCGGGATCCGGACGCTGAAGATCGCCTACAACCGGGTCTTCGGCTACTACATCGAGGTCACCAAGGCGAACGCCGCGCTGGTTCCGGCCGAGTACGACCGGAAACAGACGACGACCAACGGCGAGCGCTACACCACCCCGGCCCTCAGGGAGCAGGAGCAGCAGATCGCCGAGGCCGAAGAGCACCTGCTGGAACGGGAGACGATGCTCTTTGCAGCACTGCTGACCTCTCTGGCCGGCTCGGTCCCGATGCTCCAGCAGAACGCCGCATCGGTGGCCTGGCTGGACCTCTATTCGGCCCTCGCCGAGGTCGCGGTCCAGGACGGGTTCACCCGTCCGGTGATCATCGACGAACCGAAGGTGCTGATCCGGGGCGGGCGGCACCCGGTCGTCGAGCAGCATGTCGAGGGCGGGTTCATCCCGAACGACACCAGCATGGACGGAGCGGAGGAGCAGATCCTGATCATCACCGGTGCCAACATGGCCGGCAAGTCCACATATATGCGGTCGCTCGCCATCCTCTGCATCATGGCGCAGATGGGCAGTTTCGTCCCGGCCGACCATGCGACGATCGGGCTGGTCGACCGGGTCTTCACCCGGGTCGGGGCGTTCGACGACCTGGCCCGCGGGCAGTCCACCTTCATGGTCGAGATGGTCGAACTGGCCAACATCTTAAACCACGTGACCCCGCAGAGCCTGGTGATCCTGGACGAGATCGGTCGCGGGACATCGACAGTGGACGGATACAGCATCGCCCGGGCCGTCCTCGAGTTCCTGCACGGCAAGGGAAAGAGCGGGCCGCGGACCCTCTTCGCGACCCATTTCCACGAGCTGGTCGACGTCGAGGCGACCTTAAAGCGGGTTCGGAACTATCACCTGGCCGTGCAGGAGACCGGGACCGACGTGATCTTCACCAGGCAGCTGATCCCCGGGGCGACCGACAAGAGTTATGGTATCCATGTCGCCACCCTGGCCGGGGTGCCGAGGAAGGTGACCGACCGGGCGACCGCCATCCTGGCCGAGGTGATGGGAAGGGAGTACAGCACGACCCCGAAGAAGGCCCGGTATACGCAGATGCTGTTGATCAGCCCCGAATCCGAGGCGGTCGAGCACCCGGCCGTCAAGGCCCTCCGGGGGATCAACCCGGACGACCTCACGCCATTGCAGGCCCTGCAGGCGCTCTACGCCCTGAAAGAGCATCTCCGAGGGGGCGGGGTATGAGCGATCAGGTGATCCGGCAGCTCGATCAGGCGACGATCAACCAGATCGCTGCCGGCGAGGTGATCGAGCGGCCGGCCTCGGTGGCGAAGGAACTGATCGAAAATGCGATCGATGCCGGGGCGGACCAGATCCGGTGCGAGGTGACCACCGAGAACGGGGAGATCACCCGGATCCGAATCGTCGACAACGGCCGGGGGATGAGCAGGGAGGACGCGGCGATCGCCTGCCTCCCGCACACCACCAGCAAGTTGCGGACCCTCGACGACCTCTCGACGATTCACACGATGGGGTTCCGGGGTGAGGCGCTCGCCAGTATCGGGGCCGTCTCAGCGATGATGCTGGTGACCCGCCAGAAGGAGAGCACCTCCGGGACCCGGGTCTCGATCCGCGGCGGGGCGATCGACGAGGTGGCCGAGGCCGGGTCTGCTCTCGGAACCACGGTCACCGTCGACGACCTCTTCTATAACACCCCGGCACGGAAGAAGTTCCAGAAGTCACTGAAGACCGAACTCGGCCATCTGTACGGGATCGTCGAGCGGATAGCCCTGGCCAACCCCGGGATCGGGTTCCGGCTGTTGCTGAACCGGCGCGGACGGATCACCACCCAGCGGTCCTCCAACAAGCGCGACACGATCGTCGGACTGTACGGTCCGGAGCTGGCCAGGGGGCTGATCCCGGTCAGTGCGTCAGACGGTCCGGTCCAAATCGAGGGATTCATCTCCCCACCGGCGATCAGCAGGCTCGAACCCTACCAGGTCCACCTGAGCATCAACCGGCGGGACATCTACAACCGGGCCCTCCTGAATGCGATCCGTGAGGGCTACGGAACGCTCCTCCCGAAGGACCGATACCCCGTCGCGTTCCTGGACCTGACGATCGATACCACGCTCGTCGATGTGAACGTCCACCCGGCCAAGCGGCAGGTCAGGCTCGACCAGGAACAGACCGTCACGGCGGCGGTGACGGCCATGATCCGGGCTGCACTCGATGAAGCAGACCTGCTCTATCGGCCGATCACCTATCACCCTGCCGGGCAGAAGGCCGAAGGGGTCGGAGAGACGAACGCACTGTACGCCGGTTCCAGCGGTGCAGCGCGGACAGGAACGCCGGCGCCATCGTCATCACCATCCCCCCGCCGCCTGCAGCAGACCACAGCCCCGAGGCTGCTGACCACCCAGCAGCTCAGGTTGACCAGCCGGCCCGTATCCCCCGAGGAGGGTGCACCCGGCCACAGCAATCTTCCCGAGATGCGGGTGCTCGGCCAGGTGGCGAACACCTATCTGATCGCAGAGACCCCGGACCAGACCCTCTGCCTGATCGATCAGCACGCCGCCCATGAACGGATCCTCTACGACCAGATCCGGCGGAACCGGACCGTCCAGACCCAGGAGCTGATCACCCCGGTGCTGCTGACGGTCACGCTGCAGGAGGCAGAGGCGATCAGGGAGGCGACCCCCATCTTCGAACGAGAGGGGTTTCGGATCGAGGAGTTCGGCAGGGATTCCTTTGCGGTCTCTGCGGTGCCGGTGATCTTCGGACGGATCGAAGACCCCGAACAGGTCAGGGAGATCATCGCCGGGGTGATCGGTGAAGAACCCGGCGATCAGACGGCGACGCGAAATGCGATCACAAGTAGGGTGGCCTGCAGAGGGGCGGTGAAGGCGGGGGCGGCGCTGACGAACGAGCAGGGTGAGCAGTTGCTCGCCCAGCTGGCTGCCACCGAGGATCCGTTCACCTGTCCTCACGGACGACCGACCGTGGTCAGGTTCACCCTGGAGCAACTGGCCGCGCTCTTTCTGCGGACCTGAAGATCGGTCCGGTGTTCATTTTTCAGTGGTTTATTCAGTGATACTGGTAGGAACCGTCCAGTTCCAACTCCAGGTGCTCAAACATCTTCTTCAGCCCCTCGAACTCGTCATGGTTCATCTCAGCCTCGGCCCTCACCAGTTCCAGTTCCTCGCTGAGCCGCCGTATCCGTTCCTCCATCCGGTCGAGGATGAGGCTGTTACTGGACCGTGACGGGGTGAACGAGGGGATCTTCTCCATCCATGAACTATAATACTTTGAGAGGGGGATCATCGCATACTCAAGAAAGGGCTGCATCTTCCGCACCCGTGCCTGCATCGTCAGGATCGGGGCGATCGAGTTCTTCCGGAACTCCCGAAGATTGTTGAGGAGGGGCTCGATGAGGGTCAGAAACAGTAGTTCTCACTGCATCAGACCCGCAACTCCCCGGCCTGCTCCCGAACCACAGGGTCGTCGGCCTCGGTCAGGAACCTGACGATCCTGCAGACCAGGAGAAAAGGTGTGGGATATGCCGATCGATCAACTCCAGCGCCTCGAACTGGGTCTCTGGAGTCCAGGCCTTGATCTCGACGCTTCCCAGAGGTTCTGCTGTTCCTCTTCCTCACCAGAGTCTCCCCACAACCGGTTCCATCTCGTTCATCCCCCTAATCCGAAATACTCATGTAATCCTATATAATCATCGCCTGAAAGATGAGGAGGCAATCAAAAAGGAAGGTTAATATAAACTCCATCAGATGATAGTAGATCATCAGAACGTAACGCCTCTCCAGCGTTCACCTGCCGGCTGCATACTCATCCACAGATGGCAGAGGATAACCTTATGATCACTGTACTCCTTGTTGACGATGAACCCAATCTCCTGGACCTGACCCAACTCTTTCTTGAACAGGATCCCGAGATCAGAGCAATCACCTGCTCATCCGCTTCCGACGCCCTCAAACTTCTTACGGAACGGCAGTTCGACGCCATCGTATCGGACTACGAGATGCCAGAGATCAATGGGATCGAATTTTTGCAGAGATTCCGACAGGCCGGAGGCAAGACCCCGTTCTGTATCTTCACCGGCAGGGGACGCGAACATGTTGCGATCGATGCGCTGAACTCAGGTGCAGACTTCTATCTGCAGAAGGGCGGCGACCCGAAGGCACAGTTTGCCGAACTGAGGAACATGGTCTGGCAGTCGGTGAAGCGGTGGCAGGCCGAACTGGCACTGTTAGAGAGCGAAGAGAAGTACAGGTTTCTCGCAGATTACTCACTCAATGGCGTGATGATCCAGGACTTTACAGGCACGATCCTGTCCGCGAACAGGATGGCCACAGAGATGGTCGGATTCGATGATCCTGCTGCGATGATCGGAAGAAACACCTTTGAGTTCATCGCTCCCGAGTCACAGGGGCAGGTGATCGACGATCTTTCGAACGTGCTGGCCGGGAAGAGCAGGTACGAGGCCCGGTACAGGCTGCAGACCTGCACCGGGAAGAAGCGGTGGGTGAAGTCGATCGGGACGATGATCGAGTACCGGGGGAAACCAGCCAACATCGTCTCTCTTCAGGACATCACGGCAGAGGAGAATTATAAGGAGGCGGGTGTCCACTACGAAGAGCAGTTTACCAGACTCTTCTCCACCCAGAACGACCCGTGTCTGATCACCCGGATTGGAGAGGGGGACCAGGTACTGATTGAAACGGGGAACCGGGCTGCAACGGAACTGCTTGGGTATACCGAAGAGGAACTGCAGCAGATGCCCCTGCACCAGATCCTCCATACATCACTGGACTTCCAGAACCTGGGTGATGAGGACCAGGCGAATGGCGTGATACTGCATCGAAAGGATGGCAATATCGTCCATGCGTTATCGATCGCTCATTCCATCGTCCTGGAGAAGAAGCCGGCGACGATGCTGGTTCTCCAAAAGACAGGGAGCAAATTCCCCTCGTTCAGTGCCAAGGGGAAGGATCTGCATTACCAGGCGATGATGGACTCGATCCTTGCCGGCGTAATGCTGATCGACGCAAAGGATCACCGGATTGTGGATATCAATGCCGCAGCCGCCTGGATGATCGGCACCCCCGCCGAGGAACTGATCGGGTCCCGCTGCCAGGATGCGATCTGCCCGGCCGAGAGGGGACGATGCCCGATCACCGATCTGAAGATGATCATGGACCGTTCTGAACGGGTGCTGATCACAGCTGACGGAACGAGATGTTCGATCCTGAAATCGGTCTCTCCATTCTGGATTCAGGGTCATCAGTACCTCCTCGAATCGTTCGTCGACATCACCGACAGAGTCAAGGCCGAGCATGCGATCAACCAGGCGAACAAGAAACTGAACATACTCTCCAGTGTGACCAGGCATGACATCCTGAACCAGCTGACGGTGCTTCGCGGATATCTGACGCTCACCGAGGACGCAGCAGAGGATGCCGGCATCAGTGAGACGACCGGTCCCTACCTTCGACAGATCGAGAAGGTAGCCCGGACGATCCGGCTGCAGATCGAGTTCACCAGGGACTACCAGGACATCGGGATACAGGCGCCGGGATGGCACCGGATCGGCCTCATCCTCGATTATGTGACATCAAGGCTCGATTCAGGGAAAGTCGTAGTGGAGAATACCATCGGGGGGCTCGAGATCTATGCAGATCCGCTGATCACCGAGGTCTTCTACAACCTGCTGGACAATGCCCTCAGGCATGCCAGACTGTTGACCAGGATCACGGTCTCCTGCAGAGATGTTCCAGAGGGGCTGATCATCTCGGTATCAGATGATGGGAACGGGATTCCTCTAAAAGAGAAGGAGAAGATCTTTGAACGGGGGTTCGGGAAGAATACCGGGTACGGGCTCTTCATCATCCGTGACATCCTGGACATCACCGGGATCACCATCCAGGAGACCGGAACCTTCGGCGAGGGGGCGCAGTTCGATCTGTTGATCCCTGAAGGAGCGTTCAGATTCGTCGATCATAAGGATGAGGGTCACACCATCCAGCCGGATCAGAGTGATATCCCGGGAACGCCATACAGATCAGAAAGGAGAGAGACCGAGCCCCGTTCAGAGCGGTCATCTCCAGAAGGGAAATGATGTCCGAAGGGAATGAAGGGAATTACTGTAAGATCTGCGGCGGGCTGCCACCCTCTGAAACCAAACAGATCGTCGTCGAAGGAAAGCCGACCGGGATCGACCGGCTCGATGAGATCATTAAATCAGTCAGGCGACTCGATCTGCACGATGAAGCGGCGATCATCGAAGCGCTGCTCGAACGGACCAGGGTCTACAACTATGTCCCGACCAGGAAGACGGCAGCGTACGGGCAGGGGCTGTTCGAAGCCTACCTGGAATGAAGATGGGCGACCGGAAACGTTCTTCTGATCAGATGTCATTCTCTCTTTTGTTCAGGCGATACTATCGATCGATGTTCCCAGTGTAAGAGACCCGTCCAGCAGGAATGGAAGATCTGCCCCTACTGCAGAGGAGACCTGCGGGAGGTCCCGACAGGGCTGGACAATCATCCACAGGCCGCGATGAGGGTCTGTGCCTACTGCGGAACAGAATCTCCTGCCGACAGCGGCAACTACTGTCAGTCGTGCGGGTTTCGGATCAGGGCCGTCCTCTCCCCAGAACCGAGAATACCGCCGGCCCGTCCATCCACCAGCAGGCGCCGGCCGCACCCTCACCGGATGGGGGGGCTGCTGTTCATCGCGGCGATCCTCCTCGTCACCCTCTTTGCCGGACCACTGCTCCAGGCTGTTCTCACTCAGGATCCCACAGGGGATACCCTCACCCAGACGGCGATGAACCTTCAGGTCGCCACCATCGCCCAGGTGACGCCTGGTGATCCAAATATCCTGAACGGGACGCTCACCTATGTCCTCCGCGGCGGGATCCTCGACAACGGGCAGGGGACGATCCCCTTCCAGGTCCATCGCTCGGCGTACCAGAAGACAACCGCCGAGGAGATTCAGTATTATGGAGACGAGCAGCGGTACTACCAGCAGATCCTCAATGACCCGGTGCAGCGGCCCGACCTTGCGGCTCTCGCAGCAGAGATCCGGTCGATCACCGACGATCCAGAGGATCAGGCCAGGATTGCAATCAGTGCGGTTCAGCATATTCCGTACGATACCGCCAAGGCAGAACTCAACACCACGGACCGGCGGGACCGGTACCCGCTCGAAGTGCTGTACGACGATCAGGGGCTCTGCGGGGAGAAGTCGGTGCTGCTCGCGTCGCTCCTCCGGGATCTCGGGTTCGGGGTCGCGCTCTTCGAGTTCAAGAGCGAGCGGCACATGGCCGTGGGGATCCGGTGCCCGACCGGGTACGACTTCGCCGGCTCTGGTTACGCGTTCGTCGAGTCGACCGAGCCCTCGATCATCACCGACAGCAGCGGAAACTACGCAGGTGTCGGAAAACTTTCCTCCACCCCGACGGTGATCCCACTCGCCGACGGGGCTGCGTTCACCAGCATCGCTGATGAGTCAGCCGATGCGAAAGAGTGGCGGGGGTTGCAGAGTATGGGGAGGACCCTCGATGAGTATCATTACGCCCAGTATCTGCTGCTGAAGAAGAAGTACGGACTGGTGACCACCGGCAGTTAGGAACGGAGAACCGCCGTCATAAAAGTGGGGAGACTCTGAGAGAGCCGACGAGTGCCAACCCCGTCAGAGCTTCCGATAGTAGATCCCCTGGTCTCTGCAGACTTCCTGGTCGACCATCCCCCGGACATCGATCAGCACCGGGTGATCGTTCATCAGCGCCCGGATCGTCTCCACCGGCATCTGCCTGAACTGCTGATGGGCGACGGCGATGATCACCGCGTCCATCTTCTGATCGAGGTTCGGCAGCGGGATGGCCCCAAAGTGTTCGATCACCGTGTCGGAGAGGAGCGGGTCGTAGCCGTAGACCTGGACATCGAACTCCTTGAGTTCGTGGACCATATTCTCGACCGGGGATTCCCGGATGTCGGCCACATCCTCCTTGTAGGTCAGGCCCATGATCAGCACCTTCGATCCGTTGATCGTCTTGCCGACCTTGTTCAAGCCCTTCACGGCGAGATCGGCGACGTACTTCGGCATCGAATCGTTGATCGACCGGCCGGCGAGGATCACCTGAGCGTGATATCCGACCTCCTTCGCCCGTTTGACCAGGTAATAGGGGTCCACCGGGATGCAGTGACCGCCGACCATTCCCGGACGGTAGTGATGGAAGTTCCACTTCGTGCCGGCGGCCTTCAGCACCTCCTCGGTATCGATGTCGAGCCTGGAGAAGATCATCGAGAGTTCGTTCATCAGCGCGATGTTGAGGTCCCGCTGGACGTTCTCGATCACCTTCGACGCCTCGGCGGTCCGGATGTTCGGGGCGGGATAGACGTTGGTGACCAGGCCGTACAACTCTGTCAGGGCCTCGAGGGTCGGTGCGTCCATTCCGGAGACGACCTTGTTGATCCGTGCGAGGACGTGCTCTTCATCACCCGGATTGATCCGCTCGGGGGAGTAGCCGATCGCAAAGTCCTTCCCGCAGACCATGCCCGACTCCCGTTCCAGGATGGGGCCCATGATCCCCTCGGTCACGCCCGGATAGACCGTCGACTCCAGTACGACGATGGCTCCCTTCTTCAGGTTCTTTCCGACCGTCTTCGCCGACGACTCGACCGGCTCGAGGTCGGGGTCCTTCGCTTTATTCACCGGGGTCGGGACGGCGATGATCACAAAGTCTGCCTCTCTGATCCGGGCGGGGTCGGTCGTCGCCTCGATCCGATTCCCCTCGGTCGCGTTCAGTTCGTCGACCTTCTTCTGGTCTCTGCGAAACCCGATCGTCCGGAGATGCTGGGAGAAGTCTTCTGCGAGCGGCAGTCCGACATATCCGAGACCGACGACACAGACGGTCTTATCAGAAATTGTATGTGAAACCATGCTTAAACTCCATCAATGAGAATGAAAGATCATTGTCTGCCTCTGTTATAATAGGACGGTATTTGTTTCGGCTTTCCAATCGCCTGGTGACGGCCGGCCGGATCTTCCTCCCCGAACGATTGTATTATCAGGCGAGAGCGAGATGAAAGGCTATGTCACCGAGACCACGACCGGATCGCCAGCCGGATTATCCAAAGACTCCGCAGGCCGCTACCAGCCCGGACGAGATCAGGCATATCGAACTGGACCAGCACCATCCCCAGGACCACCATATGCCCCAGCTCCCGCACCATCCCCAGCACATGTCGGTGTTGCCGCCCCAGCATGACACCCATACCAAGCCAGAGGCCGATGAATTTCCTCCTCATACCAACCAGCCCGAGCCGATCAAACCTGAGAAGAAGATCACCAGGACCGGCATCGAACACTGACAGGGGATCCCTTCTCTTTTTTTATCCGACCAGCGGTGCAGTCGTCATTATGAAGAGTGACGGCACACAGGTACTCGGAAGAACCCGATAGCGCTTGCTGCTATCCGGGGGGTGCTGTGTGGATACCGTGTTGATCGTTGGGGGAGGGCCGGCCGGGCTCTTCTGTGGACTGCAGGCGGCTGGAGTGGGACGGCGGATCGTCGTCCTTGAGAAGAAGAACGCATGCGGGAGAAAACTGCTGATCACCGGGACCGGACAGTGCAACCTGACGCATGGCGGGGCGGTCAGCGAGTTTCTCCCGCACTACGGGGACCACGGCACGTTTCTGCGGCCGGCCCTGATGAACTTCAATAACCTCGACCTGATCCGATTCTTCGCCGACCACGGGGTCCGGACGATCACCGAACCGCAGGGGAAGGTCTTTCCCGAGTCGAGGAAGGCGACCGAGGTGCTGGACGCCCTGCTGAACTGCTGCCGGGAACGAGGCGTGGAGGTCCGGTGCAACGAACCGGTGCAGGAGGTCCGTCGGGAGCAGGACGGGTTCCTGGTCCGGACGGAGGCCAGCACCTACCATGCGGACTCGCTGGTCATCGCCACCGGGGGGGCGTCCTACCCGGCCACCGGCTCCACCGGGGACGGCTACCGGATCGCCGGGAGCCTCGGCCACACGATCGCTCCCGTCGCCCCGGCCCTGGCGGCGGTGATGGTCGACGGCTACCCGTTCGCCGACCTCTCAGGGATCTCCTTTGCCGGGGTGACGATCTCCCTGTTCAGGGATACAAAACGAGTCAGGCAGCATACCGGCGACCTGCTGCTGACCCATCACGGCCTCTCCGGCCCCGGGATCCTCGACCTCTCCCGGCACATCCTCCCCGGCGACGAACTGAAGGTCTCGTTTCTGCCCGACATGAACCGGGACGGGGTTGCCGGCGACCTGAACGCCCGGATCGCAGCGAACGGCACCCGGCTGGTCAGGACCGTCCTCGCCGAGTACCAACTCCCCGAACGGCTGGTGCGGAGACTGGTGGAGATGGCCGGCATCCCTGCGGATATGACGGCGGCGCATCTCGCAAAAGAGGGGCGGAAGCACCTGATCACCCTGCTCACCGAGTGCCCGTTCGTCGTGAAGAACCTCGAGGGGTTTGAGGCGGCGATGGTGACGAGGGGCGGGGTGGATCTCTCAGAGGTGAACGCGAAGACGATGGAGTCCCGGCTCGTCCCGCATCTCTTCTTCGCCGGGGAGGTGCTCGACATCGACGGGGACACCGGCGGCTACAACCTCCAGGCCGCGTTCTCCACCGGGGCGCTGGCCGCCAAAAAGATCGCGGCCGGCACCCGCCGGTGACGTCTCCCCGCCCTTCACTTCTCCCGCGGTTCCTGCACCGGGGCGACAGGGATCTCTCCTCTCTTCGACCGGCGCCACCGGTAGACCCCGTACACTGCCCCCCCGACGATGAAGAGGGGGAGCAGGGTCAGAAAGGCGATGATCAGCCACTCGATCATACCGAAGAACCCGGCGATCCCCGTATTGATCGTATCGATGATGCTGTTGCCGGAACTCCCGCCGATCGGGGCCGGCTCTTTAAGGTTCACCGTGATGGTCGAGAGAGCGGTCCGGTTGTTCAGGACTCGCAGCCTTCCCTCCAGCCGGTCCAGATTGGTCTGGACCCGGTCGATCTGCTCCTGCACGGCGATGATGTCCTCCACCTTCACGCTCTTCTTCATCAGTTCGTTGTACTGCGTCAGCTGGTTCTGGTAGGAGGTCTTCTGGGCGTTGAGGTCGACGTAATCAGCGGTCACGTCCTCGCCGCTCTGTGAGACGGACTGGACGTTCCCGGCCGCCTTCACGTCAGCAAGGGCGTTCTCGAACGCCGCGGCCGGCACTCGGAAGACGACCTTCGCCGAGCGGGTCTCGCCCTGCGTGGTGAGACTGGACGAGGCGAGGTACCCCCCTCGCCCGGCCGCGATGGTCTTCAAGGTGTCGACGGCCGTCAGGACGTCTTTCACCTCCAGGCCCACCTGGGCGGTATAGACGATCTTCTGATCGACCACGACACCGGTCTCCGCGGTATTGGCGCTGGAGACCGAATCCGAAGCCGCCGTCGACACCGGGGCCACCGCTTTCTGATCGCTGGTCGTCCCGACGTATACATCGGTCACCGGCGGACTGGCTCCACTGGATCCCGCGTTGTTGACCGGGTACGTCATGCACCCTGCCACTACCAGGCCGATCACCAGGATCACCAGCGCTGGCACCCACACCACTCGTCTGTCCATAGTGATGATGACCGTGTCGAATAGTTATAGTCCTTTCTCCGGGATGGAGGAAGATGAGACGGGCAGGTCCAGACCGGACCTGTCCGACCCAGAAAAGGTGTCGAATAGGATGAAATCTCTTCGTATGAAATTGATTCAGATGCTCTCGATTAAGATATTGTGGCTGGTTCTCCAGTGGTACTGCTGATCTGGTTCTGGATCTGCAGACTGTGCTTGATCCGCCGGATCTTCACGATGACGCTGGTATGAGGGCGTCCCTGCGATCAGACTGGCGATGAATGTCCCTGCTTTCCGTTCTGATACGCTCTCGGGTCGTCGACAGGATGCTCGTTGTGGGAGAATTATCCTGAACTTCTCCCCGTATCCTGCGGACGAAACTCGGAGTGAGCTGTGGTAATGAACTGCCGGAGGTGCGGTGGTTCTCGTTGAGAGACCTCCTGTGCAGGTTACCACATCAACCTGTTGCCGGCGGTGCCATATATATTCCCGGGATATGATCGGGCATACTCCTCTCTTCATCGGTCCATTCCCTGGACCAGTCGGTCAAGAAAATGAACCGGGCGGTCGTATGGGGTGCCGGCATCGAGGGTTCCTCTGAAAAGTGCCGATGAGAACCGGATCCCGATGAGCCAGTCTGCCCTTTCTCTCTGGTGGCATCAGGTTTCTGCTGGAAAAAATTTTGTTTTCATATCCGTTGCCACCCCGGGCCTCTCCAGCAGTCAGTGGCAGGAGGACCATCAGTACAGAAAGGACCACGCCACATACGAGAGGACAACCATAACACAGACCAGTACTATCAGGATTTTGTACCCGCACCTCTCGCAGATACCAAAGAAGGAGCGGTCGCATTCGGGACAGTACTCAGAGGAACATACCCTGCATGTTTGTAATGGTCCCGGGTGTTCGTGGTTTTCGATCAGTTCCTGTTCGGTCATAGGTGATGGTATGGCTGCCGAACGGATATATTCTGTCGAAGAGTTGAAGGCTGTCGGGAATTCACCATCCCCGTTGTCGCGGTATCCCGTTCTTCCAGCCGGCTATCGATCGACACGGCACGGACCGATGCGGGTCGGTTCCCCGCCTCCACTCACAGTCGACCGCCTTCCGTTCGCCTGGCGAGATGACGGCGGGCCGGCGGTTCTTCGGAAGAACCATTCATTGCTCCCGTACTCTTTCCGAAAATTCTATTCCTTCACCTCACGTTCCCCCCAATACTCATCACTAAAATACCATCATCCCCAACTATGCAGTACCAATCCCTCACAAACCATGGCACCGGTGACCCTCCACAACAGCACATTCTATCATGGCGACTGTATCAGCGGGGCGGCTGCCGCCATCCCCGATAATTCTGTGGACCTGATCATCACCGATCCCCCCTACGGGATCAACGGGGACAAACTCCACCGGCATTACAACCGGAACGAGGCGTTCGTGGTCGACGGGTATATTGAGATTCCCCAGAGCGAGTACGCCGATTTCAGCGTGAACTGGATCAGAGAGGCCGAGCGGGTGCTCCGGCCGGGGGGTTCGATCTACATCGTTTCAGGGTATACCAACCTGGTCGACATCCTCAACGCCCTCCGGGGGACCAGTCTCACCGAGGTCAACCACATCATCTGGAAGTACTCCTTTGGGGTCTTCACCCGGCAGAAGTTCGTCTCGTCCCACTACCACATCCTCTTCTATGAGAAACCGGGCGGCCGGCGGACGTTCAATCTCGAATCACGGTTCGGGCTCGTGGAGAAGACCGGGGACGGCCGGTCCTGCAATAATGCCGACCGGGAGGATGTCTGGGTCATCAACCGGGAGTACAAGCCCAGCCAGGTCAAGAATAAGAACGAGCTCCCGTTCAAACTGCTCGCAAAGATGATCCAGTACAGCAGCAATGAAGGCGACCTGGTGGCGGACTTCTTCCTCGGGGGTTTCTCGACGGCGAAGGTGGCCATCGGTCTGAACCCGCCGGGCGGTCGGGTTCGAGATCTCCAGACAGATGTACGATACCGAGATCAGGGAGCTGGAGCGGATCTCCCCGGGCTATCTGATCCCCACGCTCAGGACACCCACCATCAGGGAGACGAAGAACCGCGGTCGACCGTGGACCGAGGAGGAGTCTGCCCGGCTCGCCCGGCGGTTCGCTGCCCTCCGGGATGAGGGGAAGACCAGAACAGAGACGCTGGCCGAACTGGGGGAGGAGTTCGGACGGGGGCGATGGGCCCTTGAGAAGGCTCTGAAGAAGCGGGATCCGAAGTAGGGGAAACAGTCACGGGAAGGCGGATCCTCCGATCGTCCAGAACAGTAATCTTTCTTTTTCTTCGATCAGCAGAACGGCCGGCCCTCCGTCCCGGGTTCCCGGATCCACATCCCAAGCGCGTGTTACGGGAGGAGACACGTGCAGTAGAAATCAGTATTTCCTCTGATATCTGGTGACACCTAATTCGGACAATTTTCCTATGTGTACTCTTATACTTGTAGGCTTTATTCATGACCGCCGTGCTGATAAATTGTTTTGCTGATTCCACACTCTTGCCCCCGAATCCTTGTGAAGTGATTTACTTGGTTAGTCAGAATTAGAAACAATATATTTTCTGGTTGTCTTGCTGTCCTGCGATAAACCGACGTACAGATCGCGCGATGCGCCCAGTCCACTAAACAAACATACAACGGCAACCCCGATCAGCATTATAAGCGGCAGTGTCCAATTGTTTGTCGAATCATACAGAAACCCTAAAAGCATAGGACCAAAAGCGGCAAGTAGGTAACCTATAGATTGTGCCATACCGGACAACCTCGCCGCTTCATCCGCATTTCTCGTACGGAGGCTGAAAAACATCATGGAAAGGCTGAAAGTAAATCCGCCGCCGATGCCCAATATAATAATCCATAGGAATGCAAATCCCGATCCCCCGAACAGCAGCCCGAAAAATCCTACCAAGACGCAGAGAGAACCAATGATAACCAGGGAACGCTGATTGGCCTTACGTCCCGCAAGGACAGAACCCACAAACGTAATAGGGATCAACGCCAGTTGCATGAGAGAAAGCATCCATCCCGCTTTACCCGAATCCATGCCCTGATGAATTAAAATATCCGGCAGCCATGCAACCATACAATAAAACACTAAGGACTGTAAGCCCATATATATCGTTACCTGCCACGCCAAAGGCGATTTCCACAAATTTACCTTTTCAACTACTTCTCCCTTAACAACTTCTATTTTTTCGATTTCCTCTTGGATGTCTTCTTTATCCGTTTCGATCTCAATATCGGCCGTTTCCTCGATGATGGTCATTTCGTGTTTTCTGCGTTTAATTTGAGGTATCCAAAGGATAATGGATAGGAAAGTAAGTGCAGCCCAAATGCTTAAAGCTCCGGCCCATCCCAATCCCATTCCTGCAATAGGGATACTGATACCCGATGCCAACGCTGCAAATACATTCATGGAAACAGAATAAATGCCCGTCATTACCCCAACCCGTTCGGGGAATTCCCCCTTGATCAAACTGGGTATCAGTACATTGCCGACAGAGATAGACAACCCTAGAATCGCTGTTCCGAGAAAGAGTCCAAATACTCCAGATAATGAGCGTAATATAATTCCGAACATCAGGAAGATCAGCGACCAAAGCAGCACCAATTTCGTTCCGAACCGACGCGCTAACTTTGGCGCGAAAGGTGAAAATACGGCAAAAGCAAATAACGGAAGGGTTGTGATCATACCCGCTAATGTGTTTGAAATATGCAAGCTGCCACGAATCAGATCAACTAAGGAACCAACCGATGTTAAAGGTGCCCGTAAATTCGCCGCAATAAATACAATTCCGATAATCAGCATTAGTGATGTAGATTTTGATGGCTTTAAAGAAACGTTCTTTTCGTGATTGTTGTTGAGTTGCTTCAAGTATATCACCTTGTCAACGCGAAAAATTTACTCGTTCAGCATAAGGCTTAGCGACTCCTTTGCATCGTTCAAATATTTATTGACACAATCCAAAGCCAATTGTTGATCTCCCGAATGGATAGCTTGAAAAAGATCGATATGAATTTCATTTTCAACATGGACCGTATTTTTAATGCGCATAATTTCGTTGATGGAATTTTGTAAAGCATCGGTGATATGTTCATAAAGCTCAATGAACATTCCATTATGCGTAGCTTTCACAACGGATTTATGAAAAGCAATATCCATCTTAACGAATTGGAATAAATCGTTGTTTTCAGACGCTTGCTTACACTGATCAAGGCAACACTGAATCTGTTCCAGATCCTCCGCAGTCCTTCGTTCAGCGGCAAGCTGGGCTGCCTCACGCTCAAATCCCAAACGGACTTCTAAAGTTTCCAAAAGATCGCTCTTTTTAATTTTCCGTTCCAGCACAACGCCTAAGTCACTGTCTGACTTTACGGTAGTGCCGATACCCTGCCGAGTTTCTAGCAGTCCGGCATGGACTAAAGACTGGATTGCCTCTCGCAGCGTGTTTCTGCTGACCTCAAACTGGCCCATCAATTCCGGCTCAGCGGGAATCTTTTTTCCGACTTGCCACTGGCCGCTTTCAATCATCTGTTCCATCTGCTCCGCCACTTGTCCGACAAGGGTGGAACGGCTTGCTTTTTGAATCGCCATCTATCAATTACTCCTTTCTAAACATAGGATGATTGGATAATATGATTATACTACCATATATATTTTGACTTTGTCGAGTTAACTCAAAATTTTTATCCAACGCTCGAAGTCAGTATTAATCGCTACGGTTTTGCCCGAAGAAAAATCCGCAAGCAGGGCAAGTGTATAGACACTTGCGTGTTTTGTGGATTTTCCCTTGCGGGCAAACCATAAAACTGGTTGTTCAGTACTTAGCTAATTTTGCTCCGTGTCTTTTTCATTCATCAGCGTTCCAAGTCTCCTTCAGTTATACTGGGTTTCTGAGGGCAGGAATTTTTATCACGACCTTTAAGATTAATCGTACGGCCTCCCAGACAAACAACTTGAACTGATCAAATCTGAACGCGCCTATCTCAATGGTTCCAGGACCTTGTTTCACGGGTGAGAATCGTGTCCAAAGCACCGCTATCCAGAGATTCTTGAGCAGAAACGAGATGATAGCGAAGAGATATCGGATCACCGGATTGCGGGTTGATGTCCTGGGTTTGACCTGATTACGCTTCCGGTACGACGACTCGATCACAAACCTGGATCAGTAGGTTTTATGAATATCCGCTGGGGATCCCAGGATATGCCATGTACCACATACCCAAGGTTCTCGACCCCATGTTTCCCTCATTTTCCGTTTGCATACTTCACGTTTATCGCAATGTTCAGATGAAGCGAGGGTTTTCCACGCATAATATACTCTTCAAACCGTGATTTTGTTCCGTTCAGGAGTTGTTTCATCGCTCGACTGTGTTTTCGGACTGGGATGATGAATGGGATCTGAACGGTTGTCAGGAAGTCGATTACCTTTCGTGCGTAGAATTCCCGATCCAGACAGAGTGCCCGAATTTTCAGACCCGCTGTCGTGATTGCATCCAGACAGCGGGCGATATATGCGACCTTGGATGTACCCCGTGTCACAGGGTAGACCGCCAGGGTAACCTGGCGGTCCTGGGTGATTGCATAGACCGTAACGTAGGAATAGAACTCGTTCGTTGATTTCTTGAGCCGACTTCGGATGACGTATCCCTCATTCTCGGGTGAAACCGTCCCATAATATGGATCATTGGTGTAATCAATGGCGAACGTGTATGCCTTTCCAGGCATAAGGACCGAGGAGATCGAATGAGTTAGAATCGCCGAATTTGTGACTTCGAGGTCATCCATGTGGAGTTTGGAAAGATGATACCGAAGTGAGGTTTCACACGGACTCTTCTCCAGAAGCGAACTGATCGAATGGATTGACTGTCGCTCCATGGCTATCCCAACGAGTGTACGAAAGATAGTAGTTTGGGTCAGGGATCCCTGAATCAGAATATTCACCTGACGGTTCAGAGCCGCTACAGCCAGATCGCAACATTCTTTCGGATGAATGTAAGAAACATCAGTACAGGGTCTACTCCCGGTTTGTGAGACCATAAAGGGCAGCCAGAAAAGTGTATATATATATTCCTATTTTGTTGAATTATTTATGATCAAAGGTATATTTTCCTATTTTGTTGAATTATTTATGATCAAAAGTACATTTGGATGCCTTACAAAATTAGCGAACTACTGAGTCTTGGGAACACACCGATCAATGATTGAACCGATACCCAATTTTTCATAGATCCTAGCAACAATTCTAAGATGGTCCAGAGATCCTCGTGCGGTGAAGATCGGTGTTGAAACGGCGGCTATTCTTGAGTTATTTTTGATTCTAAATATAATGATCTTTCTGTTTGACCATCTATTGTTGAAGTGGGATAAAAATTACTGCGGAAAGACAGATACAACATAGCAAAATGGATTAGGATTTATATACCTGAAATCCATTTAAATCAAGTTGATTAATAATATCATTTATTTTGTCAATTTCAGAAAGAACTGAAGGGGCATCATCAGTATTCTTTTGAATAAGGATATCTGCAATCCATGTCAGCTCCTCCCTTGATGGATCCTCTGTTGACAGATTCTTTGAAATATTTAAAAAATATGTATCAAAGGATCTAATCCTATGAGCATCTTTTCCAGAATACATCATGTCAGATATTATATCAATCATTCTATGCGAAAGAATGTTATCTTTCAAACCCGAAAGAAAAAAATCGCAAATAAAGGAATTTTCTCTGGTTTTAAATTGAGATATGGAATTTAATATTATTGTTTGATTAATTTGATAATTATTTTTCTTATTGTAGTGCTTATCTTGAATTAAATAATTTAACAATTTTAATATTTCTTTAAAAATGACAATTCTTCTAGATATGTCCAGATCACTCCATTTTAAATAGTACCTATTTGGAAATGTCAATGCAGATAGAGTTCTTTTAGGTTTATTTTCAACTATTAAATTCCATAATTCGGCTGATGACTTTATTAACTTATTTATTAAGTTTGGACGTTTGAAATATCCACGTTGTCTATCAACAAACATTTTTTCTACTTCATTCAGATTTAAATTAGGAATTTCCTTCTTGATTAATTTGTTTAGATGAAGTTCTCGATGTATTAAATTTAAGAATATTTCAGCATCTATATGATGTTCAAGTTGTACATCCAGAGGCAGAGCGGATGGACCAATTTTCGTTAAACTGTTTAAATTACTCATTTCAACAATTGCCTGAATTGAACGAGCACCATGATAATAATTGGATGAACTAATAAATGCACGTTCAACACATTGATCAATTGAAAGGATACCGTTAATAATCAAATCTGGCCTAACCTTTTTAATAACAGAACGAAGTAATATCCCTCGTCTAATTTTGTATAAATATTCATCTTCTCCGGTTTTATTACAACCGATTATATTTATATGACCTTTTAATCTACTTAAGAAATCTGACAATTTTAGATCTTTATTTTTTGATTTTCGCACAACTGAAATAAATTCCTCATAACTTTTGTAGATTCCCCCTGCAAAAACAAAAATACTTCTTCCTATGGGATGAAAATTTTCTCCATCGAAAAATAATCCATCTTGCATTGGGGCTAAAAAAAACCTTAACCAACCTAGATTATTATTATTCACTTTACAATCAAATTCATCGAAAAATATTACAGGTATTTTATTTTTAAGACAAACATCTCTAATTATATGAAAGACAGTTGTTAACTGTTCATTTCTTGTAAACTGTGATAAATTGAATGTTTTAAAATCAATTTTATCATTATCTAAACTCTCAATTATTTTTTCAATTGAAAATGACTTTCCTGACCCCGGAGGACCAAAAACTGTTATTGAAAGAGGATTTTTTATATTCTCTGAATCTACATACTCAGATATAATATTTCTTATACTTTGATAACTTTCAATTTCACTTCGATCGACAGAAATTAAACCTCCTTTTTCATAAATTGGAAAAAGTGATTCTTCGTTTATAGTATTGTTCTCGCTGAATTTTTCAATACCCATATCAACGATTTTGTATGCAATTTCTCCAAATGATTTTTGCGAAGATATTGCCCTTCTATTTTTTTCAAGAATTGTCCATGTACCTTTTTGTTCATCTAAAATATCCCCTGGAATTTTAAATGAGGAGAATTTAAAAGATACATCTTGTTTTACTATATTCATCTCCTCTTTACTTAAACAAAAATCTCCAGATTCACATGGTTTTGTTGATAATACAAATTCATCAGCGATTCGAGTGGGTTTATCATCTCTTCCATACCCCCAAAACCACATTCTCCTTGAAAATCCTAAACCATCGCGGATTCCATTTTTGAATTTATTTAAAATCTCCATTTCTCTATTTTTATTTTTATTATTATTTTCATCATCATAAAAATGAATTAATTCATTTATATCATCAATAAATGAATCTATAAAACCAGCACAAAATGCGCTAGAAATCCCCTGAACATTACCAACATGTTTTTCAATGAATTCATCCTCTAAACAGTAAGGATCAAAAAATAAATATGACTCTAATTCTTCACCCTTTTTTATAATGACAAGTGCCCCTTCTAATCCAATTCTGATTATTATTATCTTAGAATAATTCATTATTGAATCAAAGACTGGGTTATTTTTCATTTGATCAAACAATTCTTCTGTAGTTTTCTCCCAAGATAATCTATAAGAAATATTTGCACCGCAAGCACGAAGATCTCTTGCATTTAAAAAGGTTACAACATTTTTTCCATTTAATAAGGATTTATATCCATCATCAATTTTCCCATCATCAATTTTCCCATCGTCACTTTTTGATAATTTTAATATGGTATTATAGGATAATTTCCAAAAAACAATTATGTTGTCAAATTTGAGGGAATTTAATAAATTAAAAATTTTAGAATCCGAAGCAAAAGAATATCCAAGATCGTCAATAAATAAATATCTAGCAGATTCAGAGTTCAAATCTTTCAAGTCTTTATATTGATTAAATCCTTCATCTCCATTCCCAAATTTTTGTTTATCTTCATTTGAAGTATCATTATCAGATTTCTTAGCTGCAATTCCTAGAAATTTCTCTCCACGATATTCTTCAAATTCTACAATGTGATTAAGTTGTTTTAAATTTTTACATGAAAATTTTTGACTATATTTCTTTGTTATTTCTCGAGAAATATAGTGTTCAGTACTCCCCAGGCAATAACTGTTATATTTTCTGTCAGGATTTGAAGTCGAGGGATTAAGATAATCCAATAATTTAGGAATTATATCTACTCCACCATCATCAGAAACATGTGTATATTGTTCATGAATGCCCAAATTGTTTTTTATCAAATTATTCTCATATTTATCACAATAGAATAATTCATTTTTAACTTTTTCGCCGGCAAACAGTATATTAAACTCTTTCAAAACCATACGAATAAATAAAGATTTAGATTATAATAAATAATCGATTTTTAAGGTCAATTTTTAACCAGAAATGTGCCATACCTACTGTAATTTCAACGAGCCCAGTATCCTCGCCTGATTATCCCTTCTCCATTGCCAAATCTTTCTGCCAGTCATGCACTCTTAATTCACGTCCATGAGGAGGTACCTATATTTTTGAGGAGTGACTCATCGTTGAGGAACGCACCTTCTATTTTGGTTCCACGTTTCAATTCCTCATTGACCCCATCCCATGACATTGGTAGTCCCATTCCTTTTGTGATGCTGTTTAGGGAATGCCATGTAGTTCAGGAATCCTGGAAAGTATCGTTCGATAGTGTTGGCAGTTCTCTGGTAATTTTGTGAATTCTGTGAATCGGCAAACATCTGGAGTTTCTGTTCGAATCCATATACTTCCCTGAGTTGTTTAGTAGCCTCCCGTTGGTTTTTTTTAGGAATATTCCTCAAAACTGCATGGGTTGCATGCACATCAGGAATTTATCTTGATACTCCCAAGATACCGTAGACACTGCCGTTTGGATTCCCTGATGACAATCAGATATGACCAGTTGTACGCTATTCAATCCTCGTTCTTTCATCTCATAGAAGAGCCCGGACCAGAAACTATCATTTTCACATGGCAGTAATCCGGGCTCCCAGGATCTCTCGATTTCCATTCTCCTAAACCCCGACTGTCACCAGAGGGGCATTAAAGCCAAAACACCTCTTTCATTAGAGAATATACTCCCTCCGAGTTTTTGTGTGATCTCTCTGACCTGATTCGGGACCCTTCATAAACCTTTTTTCGTCGTAAATATAATTGATTCGAAAGAATCAGGGGTTTACCAACTCGTTTCAGCCTTCGACCTTACGTGGATCGATCAATCTCACCGTCATCGAGCAACCGATACAGTGCCTTATGTTCATCCTCGGCCAGATCGACACCTTCAAGGAGATCATCCTCCATTGAGTTCTCGTTTTTATCATGAATGAGCCGTTTCTGATAGAAGAAATAGCCCATGTCGATGAGATGGATCCTTGTCCCATAATGGCTGGTATTTCGTCAAAAGAGGAGAACAAATGAGAAGTGTGTATCAATCAATGCTGTCTTATTCTTCTCTGACACAAACCCCTGCCGAGGATAAAGGTTTTGTCCGTAGTATCAATCTCATGCAGGGACCCAACGAGCGTAACAATATCCCAGACTGTGCCTGGCAGAGCATGGATAATCCTAAATTGATGTATAAAATGGCGAAACAACTCAAATTTTCTCACAAACAGTTTTGTGAACTGGTCGATTGTTCCATGAACGGAAAATCTTCAAGGAATTTTATCTTGCTGAAGGGATTATAAAACTCTGATTTTTAGATCTATCGAATACCTGGCACACATCCCCAAAACCGCCGGCCCCTCCCACCACTCGCCGGCATGGCCACCGTCCGCCGACGCACGAACAGGTCGTTGCCATGCGGTGAACGAAGAGGCGCTGCCGGCCGGCCGTGGCAGGGGAACGAGAGTCACGGGGAAGAAGCATGGCGAGCCGGTGCCACCTCCGGGAGGGAAGATATGTCCAGAGCTGCAGCCGGCTCCTGCTCCTGGTTGTTTGCTGCAGGAGAAGTTATTTGCTGCACGTTTCCTGCAGTTTGCTGCAGACTGCAGCAAACCGACGGAGCCGGTTCAGGGTCTAGATCTCCTATCCCGGCGATATCCTCCACATTCCGATCGTGTTTGCTGCAACTGTCAGGAACATGAGAGAGAGGGAGAGAGACGCCGGCACGATCGACCGATCGCCCTTCGTTCTCCGGATTTGCAGCAAACAACGATCCATCTTCCTGTACACATGATGATACTTCATCTGTTCCGTAAACAGAGGCAGGATTTGTGTTTTCGTTCTTTGCTGCAGATGCAGCAAACGTGCAGGAAACATGCAGCAAATGCAGCAAATCATCTTCACCGGAATCGGGGTTCTGGGTGATGTCTCCATCTTCAGATTGAGCCGGCCGGCCCCTCGCACGGCTCGCCGGCATGGCCACCGTCCGCCGACGCAAGGATCCGGTCGTTGCCATGCGGTGAAAGGAGAGGCACTGCCGGCCAGCCGTGTCAGGGAAGAGAGAGACACGGGGAAGAAGCATGGCGAGACAGTGCCGGGAATACTATGCCGTCACCATTCCGCCTGACTCCTGTACATATTTCAGGAGCCGGTCCTTGTTCCCATACAGGTTGGAGAACTGCTTCTCACAGACATCCGTGAACTTCGCAAGCGTCTTCCGATTGATCTCTTCCTGGTCCTCAAAGATACCAATAGACCGGAATTTCAGCCCCCATTTTTCAAACATGAGCAGGTTGATCGTTGCATTACTCACCCGGCTATCATTCGATAACGCGTACACAAGAATCGGCCCGGATTCACTTTCGATCATGAAATCCGCACTATATTTACTGTCAGGATCATGGATCGGATCATGCCAGTCAACATGAACATGCCCTTTTTGAATATGTTCCTGAACAAAATCATGTACATCATCCATGAATGTTGATCGGACACGCTCCCGTGACAGATAGGAGATATCAAAAATTTTGAGCAGCGCCTGAACGTAACTGTACAGGGCATCGCCAAACTGCTCATTGTTGATTGAAAGGATCAGTTCTCCATTGCGGTCCTCGACAGAGAATGCAGCGAGGGCATTTGAAATAATCTTCTGCCGGCTCCCGCTTCGAAGATCTTTCTCGTCCAGGTCGTAGGTGAGATGCATGAAAGTATGTCCCTCATCAGAGAGCACCCATCGCCCCTCCTCCAGTTTCAGAACGACAACGAGATGATCCCCATCCTCAAAAAGGAACGGAGTGAACACCCGGTACCGGTCGACACCTTCGGCCTCTACGCGAACCTGATCGCACACTTTCTGCCGGAAATTCTGTGTGATTGTCTGGACTGACATCAGTTCATCCCCCATTGTGAAAGGCTCCGGTCGTTCGTCGAATTCACAAACCCGCAGTCTTCCAACATACATTCGATCGCACCGTGATAATCTGCATACCGATTCGTCTCCTCAGCATAGGTATCTTCCCGATTGCCAGACTGCTGGTAGCGTTCGGTTGCAGTATGGACATGGAATCCATAGAAGGTTTTTTTCTCTATAGGATTCGTATGTTCATGACTTTTTCCATTATATCTGCGCAGACGGAACTGCTGGTTCGATCCTTTTGGGATGTACAGAAGAATTATTGAAAAATCCAGCTGGTTTAACTCGCTCTGCCGGTAGACAAGACGGAACAGTGATCCCTTCTCTCCGATTATTTCTCTTCCAAACTCTTTGTGTCCGTGTCTGGATTTTAACTTTGAATGAAGTAGGAAATCATCAGGTAATTCTTTCCGCTCAGCGAGCAACGATCCAATCATATCATCTGTCAGCTGGATCGTCATATTTTTTCATTAGTCTCCTGGTATAATAATTCTGTTCTTGATTTTATTTGGGTAATAATTCTCTATTTCTGATCCCAGTACCACAACCTAATTCCAGTCAACCATAGTTAGCCACAATAATCGTGTGTAACTATGGCTGACCATAGTTACACACGAAACTGAGATGGATAATCCAGTGAAGATGCAGGATCAAGAACCGGCCGGCCCCTCGCACGGCTCGCCGGCATGGTCACCGTCCGCCACCGCAAGGATCCGGTCGTTGTCATGCGGTGAACGAAGCGGCGCTGCCGGCCGGCCGATCCAGCGACGGAGGGCGACAGCCGACCCGTGCTTCCCGAGCATGACCGAGCGGCTCGAATACCTTCTCCGAAAAGCATTGACAGAGAAAGCTGGATCAGGATTCGGATCCCCTGCTACCGTGTCCCCAAGCAATACATACTGCCAGGATCAAATCACTTCATCTCTCTGTTACATGGTATTCGGCAAGGCACAATTTCAACAGTCTTGCCACGACTAAAAATCCTTAATACCCCAGAAACCAAGTGTCATGAATATACTCAGATACTCTTTCATCAGAGCATGATGAGGTTCCCAGGATGCCGCCCGCCATAACAAAAAAAATTGAACTCACGATCACATCCACAGGGGATACCAATTCTCCCATCCCTGCTTTACTCGTTGCAGAAAAATTCCAGAGCCTCCAGAATCTCCTCTATGTGGTCGGGGACTTTCTTGAAGGGAACAAATACCGTACCAGCGGAGATTTCCCTAAATCAGTTAAAGAGCGATTCACCCTCGTCGTCCGTGAACTAAAAATCGGAAGCGTCGGGGCAACGCTCGGGATCGCCGATTCTCAGCAGGGGCTTTTTCCACAAATCCCAACAAATGGGGAGAAGGCAATCGATCTTACAAACGAGATCGTCCATATCGCACAGTCTGATGATGATATCTCGAAAAAAATTGCAGAAAAAATACCAGATGAGCCGAGAGCACACCGTCTCATTCAGGAGATCGATCATCTCTGGCCGGATAATCGTTCTCCCTTCAGCATCCAGCTTGGTTTTGGCCAGCCCAGGTCCTTCCAACTCAACCCTTCACGCAAACCCGCTATCCAGCGGGCACTCCATAAAGTGCCAGAGGCAACTGAAAAAACAATTGTCGGCCGTCTGATCCAGATCAGGGTCGACAAGAAGCACGAATGCAGGATTGATACGCCAGAGGGTGAATTCACCTGCACATATACCCCGGAACTGGAAAAGTCGATGAAGCATTATGTCGGTACCATGGTTGGCATCATCGGACAGATGAAAAAGAACAATGGTATTGAAATTTCTTCAGAGAAGGCGATCGAACAGATCCCCCATCTCCCTCTTCAGGAAATTAATTTTAAAAATAGCCGGATTCATCTCAAAGAGCCGATAATCCTTGACGTTCAGTATGATCTGGATGAATATATCCTGTCCAACGAACCGTTCCACCTTCTTGCCACATCGTCATCTCTCAAACTGGGAATACAGGAGATTGAAGAAGAACTTACTGAACTCTGGAATGACTATGTGGAAGTCGACGCTGATACGCTCACGCAGGACGCATTTGAATTCCGTTTAATGCTAAAGTCATTTTTTGCACGGGAAGGCGATGTTGTTGGGAACGCGTAAAAACTACAACATCGCAAATTCCCTGCTTAAGAAAGGGTTTAAGGAAAAAAATACGTCTCATACCCACCTGATATTCTTCATTGATGGAAAGAAGACATCCATCTTCACATTCATCAGTCATGGGAAAAAAGAGATCAGCGATGAATTGATGCATAAAATGGCGAAACAACTCAAACTCTCCCACGAACAGTTTTGTGAACTGGTCGATTGTTCCATGAACGGGGAAACCCTCAGGGAATTTTATCTTGATGAAGGAATTGTAAAACTCTGATTTTTTGGCGCTTTCGAATACCAGGTACACATCCAAAACCGCCGGCCCCGAATCCCCCGGTACACGGTGGCGAAGAACGCCACCCCTCCTTCCACAACCCGGCCAGCCCCTCGCACGGCTCGCCGGCATAGCCACCATCCGCTAACGCACGATCCAGTCGTTGCCATCCGGTGAACAAAGAGGCCGGCTGGCCGTGGCAGGGGAACAAGACACGAGGAAGAAGCAGGGCAAGCCGGTGCTGGCACCACCGCGGATTCAAGAATTCGACCCCACACTCGTAGTGTTCCGGATACGGGCGCAACGCTCCAGTTATAGTTTGAGAGGGATAGTGCATACCCCCCAAGGGGGGGGCCGGTTTATGTCTCATTTATCCTGACCCCAATACCCCTTCCAGCCTTATCGTCCGGTGAGAATTCAGGTGCGGTCCTGAATGATATGCACCATATGAGTCAATGAGATGAGGAATGTGTTGACCCGAAATACCGGCGCAGATCTCTTTAGACCCTTATCCAACCCAGTTAAACCAGGATATTCCAGATGGTGTCCTGATTCTGATGTTACCATTATGAGTCGTTTGATTGAACAGGGTACCGACATACTGCGTGAGAATGTACGATCCTCATTCTCCGGATTCTGAATCGTATGGTGCCTTTCTCAGTCCTTTGCACAATGAGTAATAAGTACCCTTTCCGGTTACTCCTTTCTTTTCAAGGATACCTTTACCAATGAGATCCTTCAAGTCACGCACTGCAGTCTGTCGTGAAATCTCCGCACGGTTCGAATAATCAGTACTGTTCACACGTCCTGAATCTTTCGCTAATTGAATAGCAATTCTTTGTCGGGTAGTGATCCCCAGCTTTGTCATAACCTCATCAGTCAGCCAGTCGCGCCAGAGCGTAACAACAAAATCGCTACCACTTTGAGAAAAATCCGGCGCCGGCAAACCAGCGCCCTTACATCCAGCAATCATCTGGAGAGTTCCGTATCCGATTTTTTCGATATAGTGCGAGAGAAATAATGCATTCGCAATCCGGAGATTACGGGGCCTGGAGTTATGAGTTATTTTCAGGTTTTCAAAGGTTAGGTCCGGAGGAAGCTCGCCAGGATTTCTGATCTCGATACGATCAGAAAAAACATAGACCTGAATGCTCGCCGAAGATGTATAATCCCGGTGAGCGATGGCATTGACAATGGCTTCATTGATTACTTCTTTGGGAATCTCGTAACTGGTTTCACTGGCCGGGGCCTCATCACGGGCCGGGACAAAACGATTTAGTTTTGAAAGAACGAAATCGGTTGCTTTGTCAACCTGTTCGAAAACAGTTCCAGTGAAAACCTGATGCGAAGGAATTGGCTTTGCGATAACCGAACCATGAAGATGAAGGCATTTGACTTCTGCAGTTTGCAAAAATTTTTGGGGATTTGACCCAAAGAGGAGAACCGCTGCATTGGTCGGTTGTGTCCCATCGAGCAGTTCGAGATGTCGCAGAACCAATTCTGGAGGAGTATCTATCTGGAGAGGGAAATGCCGTTCTTTTCTTGCAACGGCGACGAACCACTCAATTATTTCATAGGATAGATCCTTTAATGTCGATCCGGGGCAGGCGGATTCATCGAATGGTGTACTGGGGATTATTTTGCTGTCACACAGAAATTGAACTAATGCATTAAACAATTCTTCTTTCAATTCATCTGTATTGATGAAACGTTTTCGCACAACATGAGGTGTTGCCCGGTTGATGAGATTCTGCATCTTCGGATGACGCTCGACATCATCCTTCCCCTTAACAAAAATTAACCGGTATTTACTTTTCTCTGTTGCCCGTTCAAATTCAAGTTCTGTAGGAGAAACACCCTGGTTGTTCTCCAAGCCATATTCATTACCAAAAATCCCCAGATATATCGAGCATCCATCGACTTCATCCAAATATAATTCGTCCGGTTTACAATCACGTGCTGGGAGATCTTCAAAGAGAAATGTGTCAAAATATAGCCTGAGAAGCGGGTTCGTATTAATATAATCACGAACTGCTATCCTCTCCTCATTCAATTCCTTTTGCACACTACTGACAAATATTCCAATTGTTGTCATTCTCTTGGCAGAGGTTGTTTTCATAGTCATAATTGTGATTGTAATGATTCTACAGGACGATCTGGTTTAGTAATCCTTCAGTCTCTTTCTCCAGATTCTGAATATTCACGCAAATCTCATCCTGTGTCCTCAGCAGCGTGGACTTATAGAAATACTGGACATGAAAAGGATCGGGTTTTGCAACACAGGATTTGTACATCTTCTTGATCACCAGTTGAGTCTTTTTGTCTTTGATGGTGAATTCTGCCTAGATCACTTTCTGCCACTGGTTCCCATCGTTCATCTCTCGCAATAATGCCCATTATCAGTAAAATTATGATTGTCTTCTCTTGAACATGATATCAGTCTTTCCGCAATAAATTCTATCCCACTCTTACAATAGCGAGACAGATAGATCGTTTTATTCACATCATAAAAAAATCCATAATGACTGCTATATCTGCGTTGATTATCACTGCTAGGTAATCACCGGACCATATCGGAATTATTGCGGGGATCTATGACAGGGTAGACATCAGACGCTCAACAATCGTTGTGTTCGAGGCCGGCATCACAACCTAATTCCAATTAACCATACTAAACCACCATCGCCGCGTGAACTCCGTCTAACCAGGATTACAGGCGAAATCGAGACGGATAATCCTGAGAAGACGTAGGATAAATCGCCGGCCCCCTCCCCCCCGATCCCCGCTCACAAAAACCGCCACCCCCCCACAACCCGGCCGGCCCCTCGCACAAACCAGCCGGCATGGCCACCGTCCGCCAACGCACGACCCGGTCGTACTGGAAAAATTGTGCGGAATGTTATATTTATGTGCAACAGAGGACGATAATACTGTTCGAATTATTCCTGTTTAATCGGGGCTGGCTACTCGACTTCTTCGCTTGGTCACAGTGAGGACCAGGGTTGGGGCAGAAAAGTGGGAAAGGGGAGATATGTCCTTGGGTCATATCGGATGGATAAAATACATTCCTTGACTAAGATCTCTGGATAAAGAGGAAAGATGGCTCGAGACGAAGGTTCAAAAACAGCAGGGTTCGGACGGTCCTCCGAGAACACTACAGGATGGGGTGATATGAACCCCTGGAGAATAACCAGAGCCGCCGGCTTTGTCACCGCCACGCTCGCCGGGATCGCGATCCTTGAAGCGAGCGAACTCGGGTTCAGCCTCAGGGGCAGCCACTCTGTCGGCGAGACCTGTCTGGTCCAGATCGTGAGCACACGCTCTGGTCACCCGACCACCCTGATATCACCTGCTGCATCTGCCCGGATCATCCCGGCGAGCCTCGCGCTCTTCTCCCGTCTTGCTCCTACCGGTGCCCGGAGACAGGACCGCCGGGTAATGGATGCAGGGGTCACCCCCGGTTCTCCGACGGGATCGGCAGAGACCTCGACGAGGCCGAAGAGACGCCTGTTCACAAGAACGAAGACCTCGTTGCCATCAACGAGGAGCTCATCGCGATGAGTGAGGAACTGCAGGCGAACAATGATCAATTGCTCGCCAATGAGAGAGCGCTCCTGGAGAGCCTAGAGCGGAACACGTTCCTTTCAGATATCCTCGACAGATCGTCCCAGCCGTTTGGGGTCGGATACCTGGACGGGAGACTCGGGATCGTCAACCATGCATTCGAGGAGCTGACCGGCTATACAGCAGACGAACTGCAGAAAATGGACTGGACGGCAACGCTGACCCCTCCGGAATGGTTGGATGTTGAGAGGAAAAATCTTGAAGAACTCCACCGCACAGGCAAACCAGTCCGGTACGAGAAGGAGTATATCAAAAAAGACGGCACACGGGTCGCCATTGAACTCCTCGTTCACCTCGTCACAGACAAAGAGGGAAACCCCCAGTATTACTACTCCTTCATCACCGATATCACCGAGCAGAAGCGTAACCGCGAGATCCTCTCCCTCTCAAACCGGGTCCTGCACAGTGCGGAGGAACACCATACCCTCCAGCCGCTCCTCGAAGAGTACATTCGCACCCTGCAGGAGTACACCGGATGCGACTCGATCGGGGTCCGGATCCTCGATGAACAGGGGAACATCCCTTACCTGGCGTACGCTGGTTTCTCCCGCGACTTCTACGAACAGGAGAACCCGCTCTCGGTCAGGACCGATCACTGCATCTGTATCAACGTGATCGAAGGCACGACCGATCCCTCCCTGCCGTTCTACACTGCCGGCGGGTCGTTCATGATCAACGCCACAACAAAATTCCGCGCAACCGAATCTGATGAGGAGAAGGAAAAGACCCGAAACACCTGCACTATGGTCGGATACGAATCGGTCGCGCTCATTCCGATCCGGAAAGGGGACCAGATCATGGGGCTGCTCCACCTCGCTGATCACCAGGAGGGGATGATATCGGCGGAGAAGGTCAGGGTGCTTGAACAGGTGGCCTATGCCCTCGGTGCCTCGATCGTCCGGGTACAGACAGAGGAAGCACTTCGCAAACAGGAGAAGACCGCACAGGCGATCCTCGCAGCTGCAAAGGAGTCGATCTGGCTGTTCGGCACCGATGACACCATCCTGATGGCGAATCCGACGGCGTTGGTACGATTGGGCGGGAAGGACACAGGCGAAGTCATCGGTCACCAGTACTCTGAGTTCATGACATCTGAACTGGCTCAGGCACGAAGGGCACGGATCGAAGAGGTGATCAGCTCACGCCGATCGGTCCAGTTTGAAGATATAAGGGCCGGCACCATCTTTATCCACACCTTCTGCCCGGTCTTTGACGAGGCCGGTGCAGTGAGCAGCATTGCTGCCTTCAGCCGGGACATCACCGGGATCAGGCAGGCTGATGAAGAACTCCTCAAAAAGAACGAGGGTCTCCATATCCTGAACGAGGAACTGACGGCAACCCAGGAGGAACTGCGCCAGAGCATCGACGAGCTGACGACCATGGAGCATGAACTCAGGGAGACGGGCCAGTACCTCGAAAACCTGATCCAGTACGCGAACGCCCCGATCATCGTCTGGGATCCGGCATTCCGGATCACCCGGTTCAACCACGCGTTCGAACTGCTGATCGGCAGGAAGGCGGCAGACGTCATCGGCCAACCGCTCGAACTCCTCTTCCCCAAAAAATTCGCCGAACCGGTGTTGGAGATCATCAGAAAGACCACCCGGGGAGAGAGGATGGAGGTCGTGGAGATCCCCATTCTCCACCAGAACGGAGAGATCAGAACCGTCCTCTGGAATTCTGCAGCCATCTTTGGATCTGACGGAGAGACTGTCCTGTCGACGATCGCACAGGGACAGGACATCACCGAACGGAAGCGAACCGAGGAGGCACTGCACGAAGCCCACCTCCGCCTTACCCATCATATAGAGAATTCTCCCCTGGCGGTCGTGGAATTTGACGCACAGTTCCGTGTTACCCGCTGGTCGGATGAAGCGGAAAAAGTGTTTGGCTGGACCATGGCAGAGGTCATGGGGAGAACGATCGACGAAATCCCCTGGGTATACGAAGAGGACGTGGATCGGGTCGCCTCCATCTCTGCTGATATGATGAACGGAAAGGCCCCGCGGAACAAGCATACCAACCGCAACTATCGAAAGGACGGGGCGGTCATCACCTGCGAATGGTACAACTCGGCCCTGCGGGACGAAACAGGAGAACTCGTTTCGATCCTCTCTCAGGTGCTGGATGTTACAGAACGGGATCGTGCTGAGGCAGACCTGCTCGAGAAGAACCAGGAACTCAGTGAGCTCAACGAGGAACTGACGGCAACCCAGGAGGAACTGCGCCAGAGCATCGACGAGCTGACGACCATGGAGCATGAACTCAGGGAGACGGGCCAGTACCTCGAAAACCTGATCCAGTACGCGAACGCCCCGATCATCGTCTGGGATCCGGCGTTCCGGATCACCAGGTTCAACCATGCCTTCGAACTGCTGATCGGCAGGAAGGCGGCAGATGTCATCGGCCAACCGCTCGAACTCCTCTTCCCCAAAAAATTCGCCGAACCGGTGTTGGAGATCATCAGAAAGACCAACGACGGAGAGAGGATGGAGGTCGTGGAGATCCCCATTCTCCACCAGAACGGGGAAGTCAGAACCGTCCTCTGGAATTCTGCAGCCATCTTTGGAGCAGATGGAGAGACTGTCCAGTCGACGATTGCACAGGGACAGGACATCACCAAAAGGAAATGGGCAGAGGAGGCGCTGCGCCAGTCGGAAGAGCAGTATCGCATGCTCTTCAACACCCTGACCGAAGGCTTCTGCATCATCGAAATGCTCTTCGATGCAGACGAACGTCCCATCGATTACCGCTTCCTGGAGATCAATCCGGCGTTTGAGAGACAGACCGGATTGCATGAGGCCCAGGGGAGATTGATGCGTGATCTTGCTCCGAACCATGAGGAACACTGGTTTGAAATCTATGGAACGATCGCATTGACTGGCGAACCGGTCCGATTTGAGAATGAAGCAAAAGCATTGAATCGCTGGTATGAGGTCTCCGCATATCGGGTCGGCGGCCCGGAGAGTCGAAGAGTCGCCATCCTCTTCAATGATATCACCGAGCGCAAGCAGGCCGAAGAGGTCCTCAAGACCATCGCCGATAACCTGAAAGCGAGCAACCAGGAACTGGAACAGTTTGCGTACATCGCCTCCCATGACCTCAAGGAACCGCTCAGGATGGTGACCTGTTTCTCACAAATTCTCGAAAGGCAGTATAAAGGACAACTGGATGCAGATGCTGATGAGTTCATCGGCTACATTGTCGACGGTGCGCTGCGGATGGAGGCGTTGATCAATGACCTTCTCCTCTATTCCCGTATCAATCAGGGGATGCGACCGGTCGAGCGGGTTGATATGAAGCATGCAATCGAAGAAGCCATATCAAACCTCATCATTCCCATCCGTGAACGTAATGCCAGGATCACTCGGGGAGCGATGCCATCGATACAGGGGGACCTCTCCCAGATGGTCCAACTGTTCCAGAACCTGATCGGAAATGCGATGAAGTACTGCCCGGAGGAGAGGGAGCCGGAGATCTGGATCAATGCCGAGCGTACCGGAAAGGGCTGGACCTTTTCAGTGAAGGACAACGGGCTCGGGATTGATCCTGCATATCACGAGCAGATCTTCATGATCTTCAGACGGCTCCACACCAAGGCAGAATACCCTGGCACCGGGATCGGCCTCGCGGTCGTCAAGCGGATTGTGGAGCGGCACGGCGGCAGGATCTGGGTCGAGTCTGAAGAAGGGAGCGGGAGCACATTCCTCTTCACGATTCCAGAGAAACCGTTGTAAATTACGAAAAAATATTTTTTTTGCTCTGTTGAAACCCTCACAATTGGACAGATGTGCATCCCTGGCCGATGGAGGAATGGAGTATTGGGGTAGCGCTGGAGGATATCAAAAGAGCCCAAATACCCTGTGCTCACATCAGAAAACCGGCCCCTCGCACGATCCGTCGTTACCATGCGGTAAAAAAAGGGATGACCGTTCTTCGCCGATTTTCAGGCGAAGGTGACCCAGTTGATGTTCACATAGTCGGTCGGGAATGAGAATTTGAGCCGGTGCTGTCCTGCCGGCAGCGTCACCGGCACCGAGACGGTCTGGAAGGACGGCCAGTCGCCGGTGTTCGGGACGTTCACGGTCGCCACCGGGGTGGTGCCGTCGTCGACATAGACTTTGATGGATGAACCGGAGTGTGATGAGGCGACCCTGAACCCGGCGGTGTAGGTGCCGGTGCTGGCGACGTTCACCGTGTAGGCCATCCACTCACCGGATCGGATCCAGCCGACGTTCGGCGAGCCGTCGGTATCGAGCTGCTCGATATCGACATCGTCATGCCGGTAGACCCCGCCCTCATTCCCAGGGGTCGTGTCATAGTAGGCGACCCCTTCACCGCCGAGGTCGTAGTCCTCAGCCTGCAGTTTCCCGGGGATCGTGTGCGGGCCGTTGTAAGCCTGACTGGTCGTCGTCACCGTCGGCGAGACAGTGGTTGTGACTGTCACCGTCGGGGTCACCGTTGTTGTTGGAGCCGCAACCGGTACGGTTACGACGATGCTCTTCTTCGAGGACCCAACCGCATTGGTTGCGGTCTGTTCGATCGTATAGGTTCCGGCCTGCCAGTAGGTGTACCGGAAGGTCGGATAGGCGGTGGTGGCACCGTCACCGAGGCTGTAGTGGACCGAAGTCGCGTTCGTCGAGGCGTCGGTGACCGTGATGTCGGACGACCCCGGGGCTCCGGTGGTGACCGTGAAGTTGGCCACCGGCAGGGCTCCGGTCGGCGTCGGGGTCACCGTCGCCGTGGCAGTCGCTGTGGGCGTGACCGTCGGGGTCACCGGTGCGCTGACATTGATGAAGTTATCGACCGTCTTCACCTCGGTGCCGTTCGACCCGACGGTCATCAGCGAGACCGAATAACTGCCGGCTGCATCATAGACATGGACCGGGCTCTTCTCTGCAGAGGTGGCCCCGTCCCCGAAATGCCAGAAGGAATACTGGACCGATTCGTTCGTCGACTCATTGAACTGCACGGCGAGCGGGGAGAGGCCGGCGGTGACGTTCGCCGTGAACCCGACCGATGACGGACCGCTTACCGAGATGTACCCGGTCTTCTGAGCGAAGACACTGCCGTAGTCAGGTACTGATACCGTCAGCATCACCGAGTACGATCCCGGGCTCGTGTAGGTGTGGACCGGGTTCTGCTCGGTCGAGGTGGTCCCGTCGCCGAACTGCCACTGAAACCCGTCCGCACCGCTGGTGGACTGGTCGGTGAACTGCACGGTGAAGGGCGTCTGCCCGGCGGTCACGTTCGCGGTGAAGTTCGCCACTGGTACGGCGTTCACAATGATACACCGGTACTGGGTGCAGGTGTCGCTCGTCTTATCGTTCGATGCCGTCAACGCCACGTTGTAGACACCGGTCTGGTTGTAGATATGGGTCGGGTTCTGCTCGGTCGAGGTGGTGCCGTCGCCGAAGTCCCACTTCCAGGCGGTCGGCGAGCCGGTCGACTGGTCCATGAATCGGACAGAGTACGGGGCCTGGCCCACATGGCCGAGTGCGAGGAAGTTCGCTGCAAAGCTCGGGGAGAGCGCGACGTTAAAGGGGGCCTCTTCATCCCGTATCGTGACATTGGCGGAATAGAGCTGATATCCATCCTTGACTGCAACCAGATACCGAACAGAATTGTCAGCACCAGTATCACGCAGGCTATTGTTCGAAGAGATGCCCTTCGCGGGCAGTCTTATCCGGTAATATCCCGTTTCATCAGATGTTCCCGTCCCCCCGTTTCCAACCTGCGATGACGGATCGTTGGTGATGGTGAGCTGGACGCCGGACAAAGGCTGACCGGTGGATTTGTCAGTGACGTAACCTCCATAATGTGGCGTGATAGTGACGGTTCCGAGGTCCTTTGATCCACGTGCGATCTCTTCTTCAGAGACAGATAATGTGTCCTGGTGACCTTCATAGTATCTATCTGCATAGATCTCGAAGTCCATGGAACCTCCTGTCTCCGGAGCTTCAAAGAGGGTGAAACTCCCGTCCTGTTTGGAGGTGTCCGAGGCGCTGCCGGAGTCAATTTGCATATTAGGCACTGGTAGACCGGAGAATTTATCAACAACAGTTCCCGTCAGAGTTATCGGAACTGGTAGTGGGGTGAGATAGATGGAGCCAATATTAGCGTAACCTACCATCACTATGATTGGAGCCTGGGACTGGTATACAGAATATCCAATCGTTGTGGCAGAGCACGTGATCGAAATGAAAGGGGGTATACCAATTCCCGGGTCAAAGGAGAGATCGAAGTTTCCGAGATTATCTGTCTCTGTTGTCCCATTGATAGTCCCTTGAAAAAAAGGTGAATTTATCTGGAATGTGACATTCGTATTTGCTATTGGCTGATTGGTGTTCCCATTGATGGATCCATTGATCAGGGTTCCGGTCAGATGAAAGGATTCAGCCGATGCCGGTGCGATCATCAACAGGCATGAGATGATGGCCAGCATAAGAAGCGGCCATGTCATCCTTCTGTGTATCAGTGTCATGATGCTTTCCTCATATTTCAGAAGAAATTCTAATTAGGAACCATATAGACTTTCCTTTTTGTTTGCGGTGTTGGATAACCCGATTATGTCCTCATCTCAAAGATTTCATCCCAAAAGTCTCCTCTAATATGCAGGCGATGATGACCAACGCTCGAAATGATTCTTCGTGTCCAGGTGAGATCTTTCTGAATGGCTTGACCCGGTTGAGAAACCGTTCAACTGCTCCTCAAGAGCGGTAGATCATGGGATCGAATCGATATGATCGTCCCCTTTTGGGTCGGCTGCGATCTCTCCGATTGACGGGGATTATCGTCTTCCCCTTCTCCGATCGGATGATACGTCATCGCATCATGACTTCGCCTGAACAATGAAGCAGAACGGGGACAAACTCCACCAGTATTACAACCGGAACGAAGCGTTCGTGGTCGACCGTGGACGAAGGAGGAGGATGCCCGGCTCGCCCGGCGGTTCACCGCCCTCCGGGCTGAGGGGAAGACCTGAACAGAGACGCAGGAATTCGGACAGGGGCGATGGGCACCTGAAAAGGCCCTGAAGTAAGTAATACCGTCCATCCCCGGGAACACCAAATCTTCCCCGGTGCCCTGAACCCGGGCAGGTGCGGGGTTGTACTCAGGGCTCTGCGCACGCTGCCGGCTGCCCGGGCAGTTCTTCAAAAAGGGGGATTTCCGGGACTGGCATGCCATCGATGACTGGGCAAAGGGGATCGCTCTGGCGCTGAAATCTTCGGAACCATAACGATAGATTCACGATAGAGTCCTTTTTAATTCAAAAGAGGTTTGAGAAAAATGGGTGATAGATATGTCTATGTCTTCACCATCCAGCGGATGAATGAAAAATACACAGAGAAAAATTAGATGATTACTGTTCTCTGATCCGCAATCTCCCCCGACATATGTTACAAAATCCTTATCTCCTGACACTCGTATAAGGGTCACCATCTGGAGGAACCAGGAATGACAGACAGATATCTGGAAAATATCGGACCATCCGATGTTCTCACATCAGAGAACGCCGCACTTCTGCTGATCGATCACCAGGTCGGACTCATGCAACTGATCCGGGATATGACTCCTGAAGAGTTCAAGAACAACATCCTCGGGCTTGCAAAGACTGCGAAACATTTCAAATTGCCGGTGATTTTGACGACGAGCAGGGATTATGGACCCAACGCTCCGATCCTTCCTGAATTGAAGCAGATCTTCCCGGATGTTACGGTGATCCGACGGACAGGGGTCATCAACGCCTGGCGGTGGCCGGCATTCCGCAGGGCCGTCGAAGAGACCGGTCGGAAGAAGCTGATCATCGCAGGAATCAGCGACGGGACCTGTCTGCAATTCCCATCACTCGATGCCGTGAAGGAAGGGTTTGACGTCCATGCAGTCATCGACGCGTCGGGAGCCGTCAGCACGCACGAACGCGACGCCACGATCGCCACGCTCTCCCAGGCCGGGGTGAAGATCCGGAACTGGTGGTCTGTCGGGGCCGAGCTCGAAGCAGACTGGCGTCGGGACGAGTCGCAGGGGTGGCCCTATGCGATGATCTTCCGCGAACACCTGGTGAGCTGGGGGAACCTGCTCGATACCTCCGGTGCCTACGCGAACAACGAGATGCTTCCACCCAAGGAGTGAGGTACAGATAGACATGCACGATCCCCGGCCGAACCGTTACCGAGTGCGAACCGTGTCGGACCATTATCATGACGCTCAATGATGCCCAGCAGATATTCAGTTTCTTCTTTGCCATCTATTTTTTTATGATTGTCGAACGCTCACACCAGACCTACAGGCCGTGGGACACGTACCAGGCGATACGGGGACGATCCCACAACATCAATCGTCTGGTCCTGGCATGGATCGTCCTGATGATCTTACCGGTCACGCAGTTCGCGATCCTGTTTACGCTCCTCGGGTCGTTCGATGTTCCGTTCGATGCGACGATCAACGGGGTGTTCCGGATTATTCTCATCAGCATCAGTTCATTCTTCACCTTCGGTTATTTCAGAATCTACGAAGGGTTTCTGCACCGGTCTCCCGAGATGTTCTTCCCGGAGGACGAACTGAGGGAGCTGGCTTTCGAACTTCGCCCCGATTTCTGGGCGCATTTCATTCCCGGGGCTCTGTATCTGATCGTTCCGACGCTCCTGCTGGTTACAGCGCTCTATATTTGACGGGTACAGGATACCACGATGCCGGCTTTTGTGAGATCACGATTCCCTTTTTTTCCATTTGATGGAGGGAAAGACACGAAAGAACTTCGTGAAAACGTCGATTGCACCAGATTCACTCAAACAGGTGATGCTCTTCTCCACGATCTCGCTGGAACCAAACCGCAACACATAACGGTTCAGCCTCTGTACTGATCAGATATTACTGATAGTATTACGGGACGTCACGACTGCGTCAGGACTGAAGAGAGCGAGCGAGTCACGCGAACGAAGCGGATCGATCCCTTACTGAAGGTTGCAGGGTGGAGGATCACTCCCTTCAAAGTGGGGATGGATCTCTCCAGTTTTAACAACGTCGCTCTCGAAGAGTTCCCCACCGAGAACGGTCCCGCCGATTATGCCCTCTGCGTGGACGGCGTGATCGTTGCGATCGTCGAAGCCAAGAAGGTCTCCCTCGGCCCGCAGAACATCCTGACCCAGGCAGAACGGTACGCTGCCGGCATCTCCGATAGTCCATTCAACTATTCCGAGTTCCGGGTCCCGTTCATCTATTCGACCAATGGCGAGATCATCTGGTATCACGATCTCCGCAATCCGCTGAACCGGTCCCGGACGGTCGCCACATTCCATACCCCGGAAGCCCTCGCAGAACGGCTCAGGGAGAATATCGATGACTCCTGCCGGCGTCTCGCCGACCGGGTGAATAATCACCCGATGATTCGTCCGTACCAGGCCGAAGCGAACGCGGCGATCGAGCAGGGTATCCGCGAACGGAAGCGTCAGATGCTCGTCGCCATGGCCACCGGGACCGGCAAGACCTACACGATGGTCAACGAGATCTTCCGGCTGATGGAGGCCGGCGTGGCCAGGCGGGTCCTCTTTCTGGTGGATCGCCGGGCCCTCGCCGCACAGGCGGTCAAGGCGTTCGCGTCCTTTGAAGGCCGGCCGGGGCTGAAGTTCGACAAGACCTACGAAGTCTACAGCCAGCGGTTCTTCCGGGAGGATTTCGAGGCCGATGAGAAGTTCGATCCATCGGTGATTCCCTCCTCGTACCTGCTGGAGCCGAAGCCAGGCCATGCGTTCGTCTATATCTGCACCATCCAGCGGATGACGATCAACCTCTTCGGGCGGAATGCAGGTCTGGGATCCTGCGACGAGCCGATCGACGAGGATGCCGAACAGATGGAGATCCCGATCCATGCCTTTGACCTGATCGTCGCCGACGAATGCCACCGGGGGTATACGGCAGCGGAACAGTCGGTCTGGCGGAAGACGCTGGACCATTTCGATGCGATCAAAATCGGACTGACCGCCACGCCGGCGGCTCACACGATGGCCTATTTCCGAGAGATCGTGTACCGGTACGACTATGCCCGGGCAGTGCGGGAAGGGTTCCTGGTCGATTACGATGCGGTAGCGCTGGACTCGAATGTGCGGATGAACGGGATCTTCCTGCAGGCAGGGGAGCAGGTCGGGGTGATCGATGCCCGGACCGGTGCCCAGTCGTTCGACAACCTGGAGGACGAACGGCAGTTCGATACGACGGAGGTGGAGCGGACGATCACCTCGCCTGACTCCAACCGGAAGATCCTTGAGGAGATCAGGAAGTACGCAGAAGTGCACGAGGAGCGGTTCGGGCGGTTCCCCAAGACCCTGATCTTCGCGGTCAACGACCTCCCCCATACCTCCCATGCGGACCAGCTGGTCGATCTCGCCCGGGATGTCTTCGGGAAGGGGGATTCGTTCGTCCAGAAGATCACCGGCAAGGTGGACCGGCCGCTCCAGCATATCCGCGAGTTCCGGAACCGGCCGATGCCGGCCGTCGTGGTCTCGGTGGACATGCTCTCGACCGGCGTCGACATTCCTGACCTGGAGTTCATCGTCTTTCTGCGGCCGGTGAAGTCCCGTATCCTCTTCGAGCAGATGCTCGGGCGGGGAACCCGGAAGGGCGAGCGGTGTTCGGACAAGTCCCACTTTGTCGTCTTCGACGGTTTCGGCGGGACGCTGCTCGAATACTTCCGGCAGGCGACCGGGATCACCGCAGAGCCGCCCGAGAAGGAGACCCGGCCGATTGCGCAGGTGATCAAAGAGATCTGGGATAACCAGGACCGGGAGTACAACGCCCGGGTGCTGGTCCGTCGGTTACAGCGGATCGATAAGGAGATGAGCGGCGACGGACGCGACATGTTCGCCGCGTATGTCCCCTCCGGCGACCTGAAACGTTATGCCGCCGGGCTGCAGCACGCCCTCAAGGAGGATTTCACGGGGACGATGACGCTTCTCCGAAACCCGGAGTTCCAGCACCTGCTGGTCCACTATCCCCGACCCCCACGCTCGATTCTGGTCGCGTATGACACGGTCGATGAGGTCAGTTCCCAGTATCTGATCCGCGATTCGGCAGGACACGAGTACAAGCCGGAGGACTACCTGTCGGCCTTCTCACAGTTTGTGAAGGAGAATCCCGAGCATATCGAGGCGATCCGGATCCTGCTGGACCGGCCGAGGGACTGGGGAACGGAAGCCCTCTCCGAGCTGAAGCAGAAACTGGCGGCCACCCGGTACCGGTTCACGGTCGAGAACCTCCAGAATGCGTATAAGGTGCGGTACGACAAGGCGCTCGTCGATATCATCTCGATGGTGAAGCACGCCGCCCGCGAGGAGGAGCCGCTCTATACTGCGGAGGAACGGATCCACCGGGTCCTGGACCGGATGGCCCTCTCGTCCCCGCTGACCCCGGAGCAGCAGCAGTGGATTGACAGAATCCGCGAGCATTTAATCGCAAACCTCTCAATCAATAAGGAAGACTTCGAAGACATTCCGATCTTCGCCAACGAAGGCGGATGGGGGAAGGCGAACCGGGTCTTCAACGGGGAGTTGCCAGTGCTGATCCAGCAGTGGAATGAGGCGATTGCAGTTTGAGTGATATTGTTCAGAAGTTATGGGGATTCTGCCACACCCTCAGGCATGACGGGATCGATTACGGGGATTACATCGAACAGATCACCTATCTCCTCTTCATCAAGATGGCGGATGAGCGGAGTGTTGCACTTCCGGAGGGCTGCGACTGGAAGGCGCTGGTCTCCAGGTCAGGGACGGACCTGACGGATCACTATGTCGATCTGCTCAGGACACTCGGGACAGAGCACGGGCTGCTCGGCGATATCTTTGCCGGCGCCCTCTCGCAGTTCACGAACCCGGTGAACCTGAAGCGTCTGATCGGTCTGATCGATGAGACCGAGTGGACCGAACTGAATATTGATGTGAAGGGGGAGGCGTTCGAGGGGCTGCTGGAGAAGGCGGCGAGCGAGGGGAAGAAGGGGGCCGGGCAGTACTTCACGCCGCGTATCGTGATCCAGTCGATCGTCCGGTGCATGAAGCCCGATCCCCGGAAGCGCTCGGACCTGACGATCTGCGATCCTGCGTGCGGGACCGGGGGGTTCCTGGTCTGCTCGTTCGAGTGGCTGCTGGAGCAGACGAAGGGCGGGGCGCTGGACCGCGAGGTGGCGCTCCGGGTGAAGAAGGGGACGTACTTCGGGCAGGAACTGGTCGCCCGTCCCCGCCGGCTTGCGCTGATGAACCTGTTTCTGCACAATGTCGAACCCTCGATCAAATTCGGGGACTCGATCTACGAGAACCCGGACGGCCGGCGCTTCGATGTGGTGCTGACGAACCCGCCGTTCGGGACGAAGGGTGCGAACCAGGCGCCGGACCGCGAGGATTTCACGATCTCGACCTCCAACAAGCAGCTGAACTTCGTGCAGCACGTGATGACGATCCTCAAGCCCGGCGGACGGGCTGCGGTCGTGGTGCCGGACAATGTGCTCTTTGCGGACGCGGCCGGCGAGGTCTTCAAGGTGCTGATGGAGGACTGCAACCTGCACACGATCCTCCGGCTCCCGAACGGCACCTTCACGCCCTACTCCCCGGGGACGAAGACGAACGTGCTCTTCTTTACGAAGGGGTTCCCGACCGAGACTCTCTGGGTGTACGACGACCGGACGAACGTGCCGGGGATCACCAAGAAGGACCGGCCGTTGACGCCGGCGTACTTCGAGGAGTTCGAGCGGGCGTACGGCGTCGACCCGAACGGCGGCTCGAAGCGAAGTGAAGCGGACTCGAAGGAGGACCGCTGGCACTCGTTCCCCATCTCTGAGGTGAAGGAGCGGAACTACAAGATCGATTCGCTGAAGTGGCTGAAGGATGATTCGCTCGATGATGCGGATTCGTTGCCGGAGCCGGAGGAGTTAGCGGTCGAGGCGATCGGGGAACTGCGGCTGGCGGTGGACGAGCTTCAGCGGGTTTTGGTGTTGCTGGAGAATGGGGATTCGGCAGCGAGCGAAGGGAAGCAATGAAAAAAACGGTTGCAATTTCCGTGGAGCCCCGTTGTTTTTCTGATGACGAGGTACCGGAAGGATGGAAATTAGTAACCATTCTTAATGCATGTGAAGTAAATCCACCGAAGCCGCCCAGAGATTTTCTTCCTGCTGATGCGCCGGTGACGTTCGTCCCGATGCCGGCGGTTGATGCTGATATGGGAGCGATCACGAATCCAGAGATCAAACCATATTTGGAAGTACGAAATGGCTTCACATCTTTCCGCGATGGCGACGTGATTATGGCGAAGATCACTCCCTGCATGGAGAATGGAAAGGCCGCGATCGTTCGTGGAATGAAGAACGGGATCGGCTTTGGATCAACGGAATTTCACGTGATGAGATCACGAGGTGAAATTCTGCCAGAGTACCTTTTTTATTACATCAGACAGAAATCCTTCCGGAATGAAGCGGAATCCCATTTTACCGGATCGGTCGGCCAAAAAAGAGTCCCGACGGATTTCATCAAACAGAGTGTTATCCCCCTCCCCCCGCTCGCCGAACAGAGGCGCATCGTCGCCCGTATCGAAGCCCTGTTGTCGCACGTCGACGCCGCCGGCGATCGGTTGAGCCGGGTGCCGTTGATCATGAAGCGGTTCCGGCAGGCGGTGCTGGCGGCTGCGTGTTCCGGAAGGTTGACGGAGGAGTGGAGGGAGGATAAGGATAATTTTGAAGATCCTAAATTATTGTTACAAGATATTCAAAATTATCGACTTCAACATGGAATAAATAAAATTAAAATTGACTCTAAAGTAAATATCACGGAGAATCCGATAGAGATCCCTAATACTTGGATCTGGTCAACGATTGAGAAGATTGCCGATATTAGTGGCGGTATTCAAAAACAACCTATGCGTGCTCCCCAAAGAAACTTTTATCCATACCTTAGAGTTGCTAATGTTTTAAGAGGATCGTTAGATCTTCATGAAATAAAAAATATGGAATTATTTGCGGGAGAATTAGAAAGGTACCACCTAGAACTAAATGATATTCTAATTGTTGAAGGAAATGGTAGTTTTTCGGAAATTGGTCGAAGTGCAATCTGGAATGGAGAAATCGAGAATTGTGTTCACCAAAATCATATAATCCGAGTACGGGTTAGGAAATTTTTACCGCAGTATGTCAATTTATATTGGAATTCACCTCTGGGGAGTGAGCTGTCATCTGGAGCGGCGGTCACAACTTCTGGGCTCTACACATTGAGCACGAAAAAGATTGCTCAATTGCCAATCCCCCTCCCACCCATTTCCGAACAGCACGAGATTGTCCGCCGTGTCGGTTTGCTGTTTGAGCGTGCGGATGCGATCGAGCGTGAGGTGGTGGCCGCCGGCCGGCGGTGTGAGCGGTTGACGCAGGCGGTGATGATAAAAGCATTTTCGGGCAGACTCTGACCGAAAATGCTTGAGAAGAACTCGTCAGAGTTCTTCGAGTGCATTCGACTGGGATGTTATGACGGAGAAGGCTTGAGAAGAACTCATCAGAGTTCTTCGAAGGCATTTCTGGGGAACTCCTCGAAAGGGAGATTAGATCCAGTTAACAACGTCGTACAATATCCCGCTATCGAACAGCGCGGTTCAGAGAATTTCATTGGATATACATGAAATCAAACCTGATGATTGTTAAAAAAATATGTCAAATACAGGAACAAGAAAAAACAGATTTGGTTTTTTCCTCACTCATATCTAGGTTTATTTTTCACGTTTTAACTTTAATATTCCATGTGTAATCCTATCTCGTCCCGAATAATACTCTCCTTCTAATGAGTCAGTTTCTTCATTAAAAATCAACCAAGTTGTTCCACGATGTGCATGCATCGTTTGAACAGCGTTCGAAAATGGTTCGTTTTTATACCCGTAATGAAGGGTAATTCCTCGATGTTCGTTAATCAATATTCCTGCAATAAAACTATGAGACGCTGAATATTGAGTTTCGAGAACAATACTAATGGTTTGCCATTGTTGAGTAATATTGATTTTTACATCATGTGATTCATTGTGACCATCATACGAGGTATTAATTATTCCAAACCAATTTCCGTTAAAATTTGGAGTTTTAGATATACCTAATAGTTGAAATATTGGTAATCTCCAGAGATATTTATCATAATGGAAGGACAGGAAAAAAGAAAGTGTAATTGCAGATGGTGCACTCAGGTATAAGGGTTCAAGGAACCAAGGAAGTGAGATATTGATGATACTCATCATATAGGAGAAAATTCCTATCAGAACTACACTTACAATTGCTAAATAAATTGGAATTTTTTTCCTTTCATCGGTATCTATACTATAAGAATGCAAAATCTCACCAATCTTTCCAAAGATCCACATAATTTTTAATTAACGTCTCTGCATTCTCTTTTGACCATTGCTCTGTTGAGAATCCAAATAATTTATATAACCCGTGTTGGCATAAAAAATCGTCAAGATTACAATCAGATAACCAATTGATAATGTTCTGATATGAGTCAGAATAGTTTTTACCAAATTTTGAATTCGGTACATTATAGAGTAAACATTCCAAAAAATACGAAGGAGCTAACCCTTTGGAAATTTTCTCGTCATTCACCAATTTTATTCGAGCATTTTTAAACATTCTAACAACTGGCTTAAACCAAGCATTCGTATTTTGAGGATTATTTTTTTTTGCCCCGTTGTTAAAATGATATTTTGGATAATTTACAATTTTTTGACATCCGTTTTGCGGATAAAATGCCATACCCTCAATATAATTCTCATCATTAATTCCATTATACTTTGTATAATACCGATATTGCGTACATACAACGACATCTGCGGCTAATCTGTTAGACCCCCTTGCTATCTTTATTGACTTATTACCATCAGCAATTTCCGAAGCCCCATAGTACTCAATTAATACATTGAGAATATCGGATCGAAATGATTCGTATCCATATGTAACACAATCATGTTCTTCATGAAATTTTGATTGGGCTGATTGTGTCAATCCTGAAATGTTATAATTATATACAGAATTCAGTTGAACCACTACGTCCACATCACTCTCACCGTATATATTTGTTGAATTCCGATAAGATCCTTGAAGATACACATCATAATTCCTTTCTTTTAGGAGTTCTGAATTATTCAATGCATTTCTAATCGATTCGTGTGTTTTTTGTGAGGTAATTATTGCACCTTGATTAGACCAAGTTTCTAACTGTTTCTCTGAAATTCCCATATTCTTCACCATAAAAATTTAGTTATGATAGATACCGAAGTCAATCAAATACACCAACTTGATAACACAATGCTCTTGGCCTTTTCTCGTTTCAAACGCGATTCCACGTTTCAGATAATTGTGAGTAATTGAATTTTCTTAGATCTTATCCCAAAACAAATCACTACCCTTTGTCTCGCCGATGGAATGACCTATAATCAGCTGATATGGAGATGAAAGGAAGTTTTGGGATGACCTCTTAGAATATTTTGTCACAATTTTATATGGACAGTTTTATTTTAGCATAATTAGCACATTTAGCATTGTTAGCATATGACGAACATCGAAGAAACTGTTCATATTATTCCATTAGGTCACGAAATCGACCGGGCAATAAAACCATTTGAAAAAATCAAAGCTGACCGTGTTTATCTTCTCACCAATTGGAATGATATTAACTCTGATGACGAGATGAGCAAAAAACAACATTACTATTATGAAAAAGTCAGAAAGAGTTTAGTCGCCAAAGGAATTGATGTCCAACCAATGGTTAAAGTAGATTTATTTGATCTTCTGGATGTAATGAAAAATGTATCAAAAATAATAGTCAAAGAAAAGAAACAAAACAATCGAATTTTTGTCAATATGTCGGCAGCTGGTCGCCTTACATCAGTTGCTGCTACACTCGCTGGTATGGCTCATGATACTAATGTCTATTATGTCCACTCAGATGATTACCCCTCAAAAGAAATTCTTCGTCAAAAACATGGATTAAGTATTTGTCGAGAAGGTAAAACAGAAAAATTAAGTAATTTCCAAATTGTAATGCCAGATCCAATCGGTTTGAGAATTTTACTTTTTTTGTGTAATGAGAATAAGAGAAAAAAAATGAAGGAGATCTTAGATTTTCTAAAATCAGAAAATGTAATGGGATTCGAGGAATTATTTGATGAAGTTGAAAAAAGTAGAATGCGGACTCTGCAGAGCAATCAGTTAATGAAATTGGATAAAACAATTTTATCCAAACTGGAGAAACAGGGATTTGTGAATCGTAAAAAGGAAGGTACACGCGTTTACGTTTCAATCACAGAATCCGGAAGGTACACTGCTCATATCAGTGGACAATTAGACTAATTTTCTTTGGATTGTTTCTATAAATTGTTGTTAACAACACCCAATCAATCACCGAAAAATTCCCCTACGAAACACAGATCTTGATGACGACGAACGCCACCCCTCCTCTCGACAACCCGGTCGGCTCCTCGCACGACTCGCCGGCATGGCCGCCGTCAGCAAACGCAAGGATCCGGTCGTTGCCATGCGATGAACAAAGAGGCGCTGCCGGCCGGCCGTTCCCGCGACGGAGGGCGACAGCCGACCCGTGCTTCTCGACAGATGCTGGGCTGTCAGTACGCTGGGGAAGTCAATCGGCACCAGGGACGAGGCCGGTGAGGGTACAGGCCGGCGGCGTGTTGTTTCGTACACAGGTGAAACCCGGGTGTATCAGCACTGGCGAACCGGCGGCCAGGTGGTCGATTGGCCGAACCCGGAGATAGGGAACCGGATCACGATCTGCGGTCGACCACTTGTCAGCAGCATCAGCAGCATAAACGCAGCATAAACGCAGTTTCAACTGCGACCATGAAAACCGATAATCCTGCCCCGTCTGCGGAAACGGATGGTACATCATTATGCGTACAGAGAGAAGGATCGTTAAACGCAGCAGAAATGAAGAGCACGCACCCCGCACCTTCACATGAGTGGAGTGCGTGTGCGGGTGTGTGTGCTCCGGGAAAAACTGCTGACTAAAAATAAATACTTGCATCCGCCACGGGATTTAAAATTAAGGCCTGCACTATCCTTCTAAAGTCAGCAGCAAAAACTGCAAAGATGCTGCGACCAACTGCTGATATGCAGTGATCACCATCCCGGCACATAAAAATAAAAACACCAGGTACACATCCCCAAAACCGCCGGTCCCGAATCCCCCGGTCCCTGCTCACAAAGACCGCCACCCCTCTCCTTCCACAACCCGGCTGACTCCTCACCCGACTCGCCGGCGCGGCCACCGGCCGCCAACACGGATCCGGTCGTTGCCATGCGATGAACGAAGAGGCGTTGCCGGCCCGGGGTCCCCCCGCTATATCGGTCTCGGCCGAGCGGGTAGGGACATGCTGGCGTTTTGCGGTGGGGGATAACGGGATTGGGATCGCCCCCGAATTCTTTGATCGGATCTTCCAGATGTTCCAGCGGCTCCACACCCAAGGCCGAGTATGCAAGGACCGGGATCGGCCTCGCGATCGTCAAGAAGATCGTCGAACGGCATGGTGGGAGAGTCCGCGTCGAGTCGACGCCCGGCGAGGGCAGCACGTTCTTCTTCACGCTGCCGGCCCTATCATTCTCCCTCATTTTTGCGGGGCACACCTCGCGGTCATATCCCGGTCGATGAGGATATCGGCATCCGAAGCCATCCCCAGAGCGACCTTAAAAAACCACAAACAGCCGACCATCGGTGGCCGGAGCAGTGAGGGCGAAGGGGCATCGGGGAATTTTCCAGTCTCATCAGGAAAAAAGAGATACGCTCCATCAGAGCATGCCATAGAGCCAGACAACGTCGGCGAAGGTGATCTGACCGTCCCCATTGAAGTCGAAGCCGGCGACCGGCTCGTTCTCACGGATCCAGTCCATCTGGTTGAAGAGGAGGATGACGTCGTTGAAGTCGAGCACCCCGTTCCCGTTCACATCATCAAATCTGCCGTCCTGTTTCGTCGAGGTTGGGATTCCGGTTCCACCCGGCACGATCGCCGGCGGCATCGCGAGGGGAAGGTGGTCGACATTGCCGCCATCGATCACGAACTGCTCATCGCAGAACCCGTCTCCATCGACGTCGAGGTGCATCTCCGAAAAACCGGTCCAGTTCGGGGAGGCCCAGTAATTACCGCCGATCGACGGGCCGCCGACGATGTTCGGTCCGACCCGTTTCTGGACGGACCAGGTGTCGACCTGGCCTTCGAGCGCGACGTTCCGGTCGTTTCGGAAGTAATTATTGTAGATGTTCACGGTCCCGTCCCCGCTTGAGTCCCGGATACCAACCCCGTTGTACTGGATTTTGGTACCGGTAACCGTGCCGTTGGTCGCGGTCTCGAAGAAGATCCCGGCCCCGCGGTTCTGCTCGAAGAGACTGTCCCTGATGATCGCAGAGCCCTTATTGAGTCGGAACCCACTGCTCTCCGCAGTGCGCCAGCCATTGAAAGAGATCTGGCAGTTGTTTATCGTCATACCGGTCAAGCGGGCGTAGACCCCATCATCCCCGTTCGCCTGGATCTGGACGTCTGTCAGGGCAACCGCGAGATCGCCTTCGATGCCGTCGGCACGGATCCCTTTCTGGAGGTTCGACGTGGCAGTGCAGCCATCGAGCGTTATGGTGCCCGGCCCCCAGAGGTCGAATCCCTCGGTATTGTTCTGGGAATGGACGTTGTTCAGCCGCACATAAGGAGGCGGTGAGGCTTCACCCCCTGCGGGAGATACTACTACCCCCTGATCCCAGCCAGAGAGTTGGATGTTCTCCACCAGGACATTCGTGATACCCGGGTTACCCTGTTGGGAGCGGATATCGATTCCGACCGTGGCCGGCGAGTCGTTCCCCTCAACATGGTGGTTCCGGCCGTCGATCACGACATTGGAGCAGCGGACCGATATCGCCGTCTCGCACCCCAGATCGATCAGGTCGCTTGCGAGGTAGTAGGTGCCGGGATTCGTGATCTCCGTACAACCTGTGATCGGAATCGGCTCGCCAGCGGCCGTCGTGGGGTCAGCGGCCAGAACACCCCCGGAAGCGAGGAGGAGAACCAGCGCCGCCAGAAGCACTATGAATGTATATGAGGACATAGTGATCGCTCTTCCTCAAGGGGCACGGGACTGGTTGCCAGCGTTGAGACGGATCAGAGTGATGGAGAGGAAAAGTCCGAAGTCCATTGTGAGGTTGATCCGATTATGCTCATCTGGATATTTATGGTTATCTCTGTCAGGCATCCGGGGTAGTTGTCAAAAACACAGTGTACACTGCAGATCCGATCCTTCCCCCTGGTCGGGTTCTCATACTCGGTCCGTCCCGACGCGGCCGCTGTGGTCGGCGAGCACAGGACTGCGGGGATCCGGGTGGCCATGATCACTGGAAACTATCCGGCCACCGCCTGCGCCATCGGCCTGAAGATTGGGCTCGCCAGCATCGATCAGGTTCTCACGGGTTCTGACCCTGGCAACATTGACGTCAGGGTTCTTGGTGGTGATGTAAAAGAGATGAATCAAGTACCCGTGTCTCTTCGCGGACGCCATGATCTCCAGGCGGCTCTCATGGGAAAAAACCGTTTCCCACGCAAAAGACCGGCCATTTGAGATCATCGTATGCAGTTGTCTTTCTGTCTCCTTCTATGCCCGGATTGATTTATCCAGACCATCCGGCATAGTAATAATTTCAGGATCTGCACGGGCACAGTAATCTGCATTCAGATAAATGAGGTTCTCATCTTCAAGATAGGAGGAGATGATCGTGGACTTCCCTGACCCGTTAGGTCCGGCAAAAAGGTAAAAATCCCTCATCGATCAGATACACCGGGGATAGTATAGACCCGGCGGGCGGCTACCATCAGTATTTTATCAGTAACCGCAAAGGAGGGAACGAATCCCCGTTCATTCCATTTTATCTCCTCAGATATTTTTCTACCACCCGGAGACATCCTGACCGTGAACCGCCGTCGGTCTGATTCCTGTAGGGGAACGCAGGTTAATTCAGATCCAGTCTTCCTGGTGTCAGTCATAATTCTCTCCTGATCCTGCTTGGTGGTCCTCGGGATCGCAGGTCTTCCCATCCTGGATCTTATGGTAGTACACATGAGTGGGTATTACTGAATAGGGCTACTGAGTACGAGAAGATATTGATTTCCATAGTCTATAATCGTATCAACCAATGAGATTTGATTCCCTAAAGAAATCGAAATACTGGATTCTGGCAATCCCTTTAAGAGAGATAGAACTCCCCTCCCTCTGGCTCTGTTCGTTCAGGTCTATCTGGACAGTACCCCCCAGCGACTACCACCGACGCTCGGCCCCTCGCATCACTCGCCGGCATGGCCACCGCCCGTCGACGCACGATCAGGTCGTTGCCATGCGATGAACAAAGGGACACTGCCGACCCCGAGGGGAGAGAGAGCCAACAGGGAAGATACACGGTGAGCCGGTGCTGACCCTCCAGATCAAACCGTCGGATCCATACAAGCTCCTTTATACGCTCCCAGGTAAACACAGGAATAATACAGGCATGAATGCAATACCCCGGAAATATATCACGGATGCCAGGAACAGGAAGCAGGCAGTTATTGTCGACCTGGAAACCTTCAACAGGATGGAATCCATCATCGAAGACAACGGACTTGCAAAATTCATGGAAGAGGCAGAAGAGGATGAGTCTCTCTATGGATGAAGCAAAGAAACACTACCGGTCGATGAAAAAGGATTGAAATGCCGGCGTGCGGATACAAGAAGATCTTCTTAAAAGATCTCGCTGCACTTCCCGGACGCAATCGTTTACGGATTGAACAACTTGTATTTGACCAGATCCCGGCATCAGAAAACATCTTTCAGGATTTTGATATTCAGAAGATGAGAGGGTATGACAGGTATTATCGCATCCGTACCGGACAGTACCGGATCGGCTGTACGATTTCATCCGACGGCGAGATCATATTCTACCGGGTAAAAAGCCAGGAAGAAATCTACCGTGTTTTCCCATAATTTTGTGTCTTCCTGCTGCCAGAGGCATGAAACCGTGATCGCTTCTTTTCGTAATTTTTTCTGAACAATTTTCTCATCGGGCTTTCCGCACAGTAATCACGAACCCACCCGTGATCTGACTGATGATCACCCCATGGGAGCCGGCATCAGTACCTCATTTCCCGTCAACCATAGTTAGCCACAAGAATCGCGTGTAACTATGGCCGACCATAGTTACAGACAAAAAAGTGATGAGTAATCCAGAGAAGAAATATAATCAAGAGACGGCCCCCCCGCACGACTCGCCGGCATGGCCGCCGTCAGCCAACGCAAGGATCCGGTCGGTGTCATGAGATGAACAGAGAGGCGTTGCCGGCCGGGCTTCCGACGAAGACCGCCCCGGAGAAGAAGCAGGGCGAGCCGGCATCGGATTGAGAGGGCCGATAAAATCCGCGAATGGGAACTTTTTGGATTGTGAGAGAAGAGTTTGATTTCTGTTTGATAAACAACGACATCCAGAATTTTTCCAAATGGTTCGCCGCTATTCTTCATCTGTCCGGATTTCACATAATTTATTTTTTCGAGGAGCCGGATACGTGCATCCTGATAGGGTCAGATCTCTCTCATAATTTCCTTGAAATGCTGAAGGATAATAGATGATAAATAAGAGTAAATGTATCATCCTCAGCACGCAGGATATAAATGTTCAAATACCCGGGGTCAATAGGCGGTATCAGAACAATACTGAAGGAGAATGGTTAAAATGAAGAAGAATTACCTTGCTGGCATTATTGTTCTGATTCTTGGCTTGATGGTGCTCACAGGCTGGGGAATCGGTTTCTTTTCCGGTTCTACACTCCAGATGAGTGAAAAAAACGTCAACATGATCTTCGTGATAACCCCGGACCTGGCCAACGACCCGCTGGGAGACATAAACCCGGATACGGCAAACCTGAACAATCAGGGTTTCCAGCGCTCGCTCCTCATGGGTTCGTACCTGAAGCAACGTGTGGGAACAGGTAACGTAACCGCCATCTACGCCCTTGAACCGATGACCCATCTCCAGACCGTGAACAATTCCCCTGATATGGCAGCGATCGGGTTCATTCAGCAGTTCGCCCTCCTCAATCAGGTAACGATACAGAATACGACCGGCAACAGTTACCCGCTCTATGCAGGGTATGCACCGGGGGATGTGCCCACTGGAGTCGCCGAGCCGAGTCCGTTCGTGCCCGCCGCCCAGGGACTGGCTTTCAACGACACCCACGGAAACAATGCTGCCCTGCTGACCGGTATCATAGACGCAGAGAAGCCGGGGTCCTATGTCTTCTCGGCTCCCTGGGAGACCATCAGCGACCTGCTGACGAGAATCAATACAGCCAAGGGGTACAATCTGACGCTTCCCACGTCATACAAGGGATCGAATTTTGTCTATGTCCTCTCCGTTACACCGGCCGGAAAAGCCAGCCTGGCCACGCTCGACAGCAGACTGAACCCGTCTGCGACGTATCCAGAACTCCCCTCGCCGGTCGCACGTGCTTCATCTACACTCCAGACCCCTTTCAGCTATAACCGGACGGCGGGGGTTGACGGTGCCACCATTCCGGCGAAGATCAACACCAACGAGACGGTTTACCTGATCAGGCATGCAGAAGCGCATCCGTCGAGCAGTTTTGAAGACGGCAACTACGTGGGCGCCGGACAGTGGCGGGCGCTGGCGCTTCCCAGTTTTCTCCCCAATGCCCTGCGTGGCCAGAGGAGTCCCACGATGGTTTATTCCATCGACCCCGCTCAATCCTTCCCAATTCTCAATTGTTCCTATGCCAGGCCCTCATTAACGGTATTTCCCTATGCTATCGCCAACAATCTGTCCGTCAATCTTGCTGCGAGTTTTCTTTTGGGCATAAATGCAACATCAGAAACAGCGGCGGAAAACGCGAGTAACTTCTTCTTTACGAACAGTACCGGAATCAACCTATCCAACCAGACGATCCTGGTGGCATGGGAGCATGAGCACTTCCCTTCTCTGATAAAATACCTTGTCGACAGTTATGGCGGCACTGCCCTGGCCCCGAATTTAACCTGGCCGTCCAACGACTATGACACGATCTGGACAGTGAAGATCGATACCATGGGCAATCTGACGGTGGACAATGCACTGCGCGAAGGAATTGACTCTTCGAAGCTCCCGGCCGATGCTCCGAAATTCTAACCGGCTCTCCAGCCGGCATTCCCGCCTGAACACGAAAGGCGGCCGATTGTTCTTTTTTTACCAGGTGCATCACCAATGCAGGTACGTCAACGTTTCCTGGCAAGGAGCGACGAGGGGTTTAACCCGGGGTTTTTTCAGAGGCACCCCTAAAGCGGGTTTGACGCTGGGGGTAAGGGGGGTTGGGTGGTCGCAGGGGCGATTAGCGCTAAAATATCTTCACAGAGGAGATTGCGACAACAGAACATTTTCATCCCCTATAATCGGGCATAAATACTACAGAATTGTAATTACAACAGCGACATAGTGAAAGCACGTGTGAAACGCAACGTGCTCTTATACTCAAACAATAATTCTTTCAATAAAACGACAAAACCCTCTTTGCGAGAAGGGTTCAAGATCAGAGATGACAGAGATGGATGATGCATTCACCGGCCTTGAAGCAGCGATTGTGCTTATAGCATTTGTCGTCGTCTCGGCGGTGTTCTCGTATATGGTACTGAGTGCAGGGTTCTACGCCACGCAGAAGGTGCAGGAGGTCGTGCATGCAGGGGTCGACCAGACAGGGAGCACCCTCCAGATCTCTGGAGATGTCTATGGCAGCGCCGATTCCCCCGGCGGCCCGGTGACCATGCTGACGATCATGCTGAAGAACGGGGTTCCCTACGGATCCGTCGATCTGAACAAGACCACCTTCATTATCTCAACCGATTCGACAATCGAGACCCTTCATAAAGGAACGGATCTATCAGATCCTGCTTCAGGCCAGTGGACGATCCACGAGCGGATCGGCGATACTAACGGGCAGACCGGTCATCTCGGTGTCAACGACCTGGTCACGATCGAGATCAGACCATCAACACCGCTCACCCCGGGCAAGAAGTTCACGCTTGAAGTGAACCCGACCGGGGCTGTAGGGTTCACCATAACACGGGTGATCCCGGCCACGACAGACAGAAAGATCGATCTCTCGTGACAGGGACACACCCTAACCCGGCCGACCCCTCGCACGACTCGCCGGCATGATTACCGTCCGCCACTGCAGATCCAGTCGTTGCCATGCGATAAAAAAAGAGACGTTGCCGGCCGGCCGTGGCAGAGGAACGAGAGCCACAGGGGAAGAAACAGAGGGCAAGCCAGGAGCTGGCCAGGTCTCGTGAGGAGGTGCAACCACGGGCCGATGGGCGGGAAGGTGATTGTCACCAGCCGGTCCTGAATAGAACCCGGAACGTTCGGTTCCCGGACTTTTTTGAAGAGTGATCGGAACCTGGTAAAAAAATCAGGAGCCGGCCGGGTTTACAACCCGACCGATAAAGAGAATGGTTCCGGTTTCCTTATCCTGAATCAGGAAAACAAACGGATGATCGGCCCGGAACTCCGGTACCGGCTGACTCGTACCTGAAGAAGCCATTGCAAGATCAACGACAACCGCAGTCGCAGCAGCAGCCTCGGTCCCGTTCTCGTTCACATCGATGAACGCCTTGTGGATGACATCGCTGATGGAAAGGTTCGTCGTCCCGTCCATACCGGAAAAATCCGCTGCCCCCTCGGTAAATGCCGTGGGCATCCCCATGGCACTCAGGGTCTGGGGCAGACGGTATTCGGTCTCCATCCGGAACTTCGGGAGATAGAGATCCACACGCTGGAAATTCGCAGAGTCCTGGAGGGCCGACAGGTTATCGTCATTCAGAACGGCCTCAGCAGGGTTCAGATCATCACCCTTCGGGAGGATCACGATCATCGACAGGGCTTTTGAGGAATTATTGATGTAGGGCAGCTCGATATACTGGACGCCAGCGGTCTCGGCATACCGGTATCTCGCTTGAGAACCGGTGTTCTCCATCATCTGGACCTTTACGGATGTTCCGGTTCCGGTCCGGAAATCCGCCTCTTTCGTCCGGGCTGCATCGAACGGCCGGGCCCACGTCCCCTTGAAGTAGACGGCGTTGGTGATGACCAGCCGTGTCAGAGCATCGATACTGCCGGAAGGTAGAAGATCGCGGATCTTCTTCTCGGTCTTCTCTTCGACCCACTGATTGATCGTTGCGCGGGATTCCTCCGGAGTAGTCTTGAAATCGAGGTTTGTCACCTCAGCGGAATAATACTTCCGGGCAATATCGATAAATGCCGGGAGGAAGGGATAACTCTTCTCCGCCCAGAGTGCATTGACCGTCCGGAAGGTATACCCGGCATCTGCGGCATTGAACTCCTCGTTAATTCTGGCAAAGCCCGACTGACGGACCGTATCATTCTTTGGGAGGTGGAACACCGAGAAGATCTCGTCCCGGGTTCTTCCCTTCGCCCCTTCTCCAGTGATGGCAAGAGCGGAAGAAAGGGAGAACGGGGAGTAGAACAGGTTATGCCCGGCGTTGTCAGGGTTTTTGGCAAGGGCTGTGTACAGGTCTGACGCAAACTGGTTGTTTGCCGCTGCCACGGACTCCACCGGCTGTGCATTCCCGGATTCTGTTGTTACGGGAACCGTCGTTGTGACACGTGTTTCCTGCGGGGAATTGGTCGGTGAAGCGTTCACGGCAGGTTTTTGTGCAGGGTCGGTACAGCCCGAGATCAGGAGAGAGGCGATGACAAGGGAGACCAGAATCCCTATGCCGGCCAGTTTTTGATTCATAGTCACCAGTGTATCGAAGGGGGAAATATACCTGGCGATGGATGCAGATCTCTGAAGGTACGAAATGAATGTCGATTACGATCCTGCATGCCCGGGGCTGACTCCTCGTACAACTCACCTGCATCACCTCCGTCCTTCAGCACAGACGGATAGTTGCCATGCAGTGAACAAAGAGGTTCTGCCGGCGACCGTGTCAGAGGAGAGAGGTCCACGGAGAAGGATCATGAAGAGCCGGCGCCGGCCTCACCTGCTGGAGGTTTTTGAAAAACCGTTCATCGCTCACATCACTGTTCTGTCGAAGTCGAATCGAATGTACTGCTCCCCCTCCGCGGATACCAGAGCCTGATCTTTTTATAAAAATATCACAGCATTTTTATATCCATATTTGAATCTACCTCCATGCGATTTTATCGATTGACACTCTTCCTGGTTCTGATACTTGCTGTAGGCATCTGCGGATGCATGGGTCCATCTTCGGTCCCGGTCCAGAATACAACGACATCCACGACCTCCTCCGGTTCCGGGAACTGGACATTTGCAGTATTTGGGGATTCCCCTGATCCCGCGGCAAACACGACAACCGGCGTCAGCCCGAACCTCAGCCCGATTGCCAGGGCAGTTGCCGCAGAGAAGCCGGACCTGGTCATGTATAATGGCGATCTCATCAACGGCTGGGAGTTGACCAATGTATCCCCGATGATGGGCAACTATTCTGGTCAGTTCGAGAACTGGATGGAAGCAGTCTCTCCGATCTATAATTATACGACCGGCACCGGAATCCCGCTCTATGTCCTTCGGGGCAATCACGAGGACGGTCCGAACCAGACCGTTACTCCCCTCCTCGACACCTATCTCTCCACCGTGGCATCTGATATGCCGACAAACGGACCGCCGGGAGAGGAGAAACTGACCTATTCATTCACGCATAAAGGTGCAAAATTCATCGTCACCGACGATTATTATGCACATGATGGCATCAAGGAGACGGTCAACCAGACCTGGGTCGACGGACAGCTCACGCAGGACACCCGGCCATTCATGTTCGTCTTCGGTCATTCCCCTGCCTACCTTCTGGACAACGAGTCCGACGTGAAGTCAGACGAGAACCCGTTCAGCCTCTCGGTCCATCCGGCACAGCGCGATGCGCTCTGGAAGAGCCTGGTGAACAACAACAGTTCTGCGTATTTCTGCGGGCACATCCATACCTATGCCAGAGGCGTATCGCAGGGCGTCCAGCAGATCGTCTGCGGGAATGGCGGGGCACATATGGTGAATTTCGATCCTGCGCTCGTCGAGTCGGGACTGACGATAGAATATCCCCTCAATGCAGTCGCTATAAATGATCAGAAGATCGGCTACCTCCTCGTAACCGTCCATGAAGACAGCGGGACATTCGACGGAGTGCAGAAAGTGTTCAATCCACTGACACATTCATGGGATATTGGAGATACCTTCACCCTCCATGCCCGGTGAAAGGACCGGAATCTCCTGACCTGTGGGGGTCGACTCCCCCGACCACAGGAGACCGGCTCTCCTCACACTCACTCTTCGAAGATCACTAAAAACTGATTTGAGGACAGGATCTCGATCTTCAAACACATTCTCTCCCCAGAGACCGCCCCCCTATCGCCCACAATCCACAGATTCGTTGGGGCTGCGGCCTTGGATGGTGGAACTCGACAGCACCGGGATGCTCCTGTGGGAGAAATCGCTCGTCATACAGGAGGAGCACGCGACCGCTCTCGTCACACAAAACATAAATTCCCTATTTGTGAGTATCATAAATGAAGATCAGAAGGATCGAACGAGCTGCGCTGCTCTGTCTTGTGACAGCCGGCGTCCTCTTCGGGACCACCGTCCCGGTTCTCGCCGCTGAGGCAACACACCCATTCACCGTAAACGACCTGGTAACGCTTCAGCGGATCGGCGCACCCTCCCCGTCACCGGACGGAACCTGGATCGTTTTTCCTCTGCGCAGCACCGATCTGGCCGATAACAAAGGACTGACCAACCTCTGGATCGTCAGGCCCGACGGAACCGGTCTTCATCAGCTGACCTTCCAACCGGGAGATGACGCGAACCCCTGCTGGTCTCCCGACAGTTCGACCGTGTATTATCTCTCGACGAGGTCGGGCAGTTCACAGGTGTGGAAGGTCTCCCCTTCCGGAGGAGATGCCGTGCAGGTCACGAACTTTTCGCTGGATTGTTCGAACCTGAAGATCTCGTCTGACGGGAAGGACCTGGCCTTCTCCATGGGGGTATTTCCCAACACCAGTATGGAAGAGACGACCGCACGCCTGACAGCGATCGAACAGCAAAATGCATCAGGAAAGATTTATACGACACTCCCGGTCCGCCACTGGGATACGTATGAAGACGGCCGGCGGAACCATCTCTTTGTTCTGGACCTCGCCACCGGAGAACCGGTCGATCTCATGAAGGCGATGAACGCCGACAGCCCCTCAGAGCCATTCGGTGGGCCGGAGGAGTATACGTTCACGCCAGACAATACCGGGATTGTCTTCTCGGCGGCAGATACCGGAAGCGAAGCGATGTGGAGTACCGAACACAATCTCTATCGTGCCTCGGTCGCCGGGACAGGTCAGCCGGTCAATCTCACGCCGGCAAACCGGGCCTGGATTACCCAGCCGGCCTTCTCACCGGACGGCACCACACTCGCGTACCTTGCCATGACCCATCCGGGCTATGAGGCCGACCGGTACCATATCATGCTCCGATCCTGGCCCGACGGGGATGACCGGGAGGTTGCTGCGTCCTGGGACCGTTCTCCTTCCTCCATCATCTGGTCGCAGGACGGGAAGACCCTCTATGTGACCGCCATGGACCGTGGGAACAGCGCATTGTTTGCGATCGATCCCGTTACAGGAGCGGTCAGGACACTGGTCGGGAACGGGACGGTCTCCTCGGTCGGCACCATCGGAAACCGCCTGGTCTACAGCCTGGCAAACCAGACCTCGCCGGCCGATCTCTATACGATCGATCCCGATGGAACAGAGCCGGTACGGATCACGCAGATCAACGGGGACCGGCTGGCACAGGTTCGGATGGGGGACTATGAGCAGTTCTCCTTTTCGGGCTGGAACAACGAAACCGTCTATGGCTACGTGGTGAAGCCGGTGGACTTCGATCCGACAAAGCGATACCCGGTTGCCCTTCTGATCCATGGCGGTCCCCAGAGTTCATTTTCGGACGACTTCAGTTACCGCTGGAATCCCCAGACCTATGCCGGCAGAGGCTACGCAGTGGTCGCGATCGATTTCCACGGGTCGACCGGATACGGGCAGACGTTCACCGATTCGATACAGGAGGACTGGGGTGGAAAACCGCTGGTGGATCTCCAGAAAGGTCTGAATGCAACGCTTGAACACTACCCCTGGATGGACGGGGATCGGGTCGCTGCACTCGGTGCATCGTACGGGGGCTACATGATCAACTGGATAGCGGGGGCCTGGCCGGACCGGTTCAGGTGTCTGGTGACGCATGACGGTCCGTTTGATCTCAGGTCTTCATATTTCGATACCGATGAACTCTGGTTTCCGGAATGGAATCAGAACGCTACTCCATGGGAGAAACCTGAGGCATATTCCCGGTATAATCCGGCAGAGCATGTCGATGCCTGGAAGACACCCACCCTGGTGATCCAGAGCGGGAAGGATTACCGGGTACCGGAGACAGAAGGATTCGCAGTGTTTACGGCCCTTCAGCGGAGGAACATCCCGAGCAAACTCCTCTACTTCCCTGATGAGAACCACTGGGTATTGAAACCGCAGAACAGTATCCAATGGCACGATACGGTCCTTGACTGGCTGGATCAATGGACCGGAAACAACAGTTCATCTATAGGGGCTCTGCCGGCGATCGGGGTGTCCGGGAATAATTCCTCTATTCTTTAAGAGCGATCAGGTCCGGAGCGTCTTTCCCGAACCGCTCGCTCTTTTTCATGTTTCCTGAAACGGAAGATACATGAAACGACACCGAAATCCCCCATCGGGGAGGCTCTCGCCGGTCGATCATCGCCCTCCCGCATGCGGGTCCGGCCGTAGACGGATACACACGCTTATCGGGCCTGGGCGTTCTCCTCCCAGAGCCCGAACGTGTTCCCCTCGGTATCCATACAGGTGGCGAGGAACCCCATCCCGGGGACCGCCATCTTCTCGGTAAGGACCTTCCCCCCAAGTGTTGCGACCTGGTGCATCGCGGCGTCGATGGAGGGCACCCCGAAATAATTGAGCATCCGCTGCGATGGCTCCATCCGCTTTCCCATACCCCCACCGACCCCCGGTGTTCCATCCAGGTTCATCGTGGTGACGAGGTTGTACCCCATCTCCGGGTATGATTCGAACGTCCATCCGAACAGTTCGGAATAGAACGTCTTCGCTCGCTCGACATCCTCTGTGGGTACATCAAAATGGACAATCGTTGACATCAGACCATCACAAACTCCTTAAGGTGGCAGAATAATAAAAACTTTTTCCGGCACAGAAGAAATGTCGGATTCGATGATTCATCCCTGATGATGACCAGCGCTTCCATCGGTACCCCCGATCATAGGGAAGCCTGCTCGGATCTCTCTCATAATGACCGCCAGGGGTCCGGCGAAGACCCCGGTCACCCGAACCCCCATCTCGGCAAAGAGAAGGCCCATGGCATCCGTCCCACAGCCGACATCGAGGACGGTCGGTGGCGGTGGTCCAGGGAGGTTCTGGTTCCATGCGACGCTCCTCCTCGGTTCCCGATCCCATGGCCCAAACATCGGTCATACAGTGCCTGAGTGAGACACCTGGTGGAGATGTATGACCAGCCAGTTCTGCGCTCAGGTGCCGGTCTTCAGATACTATTAATAGCCGGCACCGCTCATCCGACAGAATATGGGAAAGGTCATCGTCTATATCGCAACAAGTCTCGATGGGTTCATTGCACGTAAGGATGACGATGTCTCCTGGCTCGATCCGTTCAGCGTCAGTGGCGAGGATTACGGGTACCAGGATTTTATCAAAAAGAGCGGAACGGCAGTCATGGGAGCCCGAACGTACGAGCAATCGCTCGCCCACCCGGAACGACTCATCACCGGCTTGAAGAACTACATTCTCACCAGCAGAACCCTGCCTCTGGTTGGAGACAGGACAGAACTCTGGCACGGTCCGCTCTCCGAACTCATCCAGAAGATCAGGAGAGAATCGAAGAGAGACATCTATATTATTGGCGGAGGTCAGATAATATCCCGGTTTCTCAACGAAGGACTGATCGATGAGATTCAACTCTTCATCGTCCCGGTGATCCTGGGGGAAGGAATCCCGTTATTCACGGGACTCCAGAGCGAAGTCTCCTTACATCTCATAACAGCCTCGCCGTATAGTACGGGAATCGTGAAACTGCTCTACGTCCCGAATTCGAAAGATCAGAAGACCTGAGGATCAGGAAGACACTGAGGTATCCATGCCATTCTGCCGGGGTTTTTTTATCCACGGACCATAATCCTGCCGTATATCAGGTCTGCCTTCATCATTCACATCATGAGCGGCCAGATCTCCAGAAACCCGGTCCTGAGCGAGGCTGGCCGCAGGCATGACAGGAGTGATCTACCGGTGTTCAGTCCAGGGTGCGGCCTCCCGGTTTGTATCCTCCAGCCAGAACTCTTCGATAGTTTCCCGGAGGGACTGTTTCATAAAAGAGACGCTGCCGGCCCGGAGATACCCCTCAGGACCGGTATGCACCTTTCGGCACCACGATCTCGAATCGAGCACCGCTGCCCGGTTCGCCGGTCTCATGGATCGTCACCCCGGTGATCGCGAGGATCTCCCGCACTAAAAACATGCCAAGACCGGTATGTTTTCCCACACCCCGGTCAAAGATCTGCTCCTTATCCTCTGCCGGAATGCCGACACCATTGTCCTCCACGGTGATGATGCAGTCATCGCCCAAAAACTGTGCACTGATACGGATCTCCGTAACACGTTCGCCATGCCGGAGCGAATTGTCGTACAGGTTGTAGAACACCTTTTCGAGCAGAGGGTCGGCGAATATCCAGAGCGGCATATCTTCAATGAAAAATTGGATATCGCCAGACCCTCCCGATCGCGCAGCGCTCCAGGCCACATCCTGCACCCGCTGCCAGATCGGAGCCTGCACTCCCAGATCTTGATAATATTTGGTGAACGAGATCTGGTTCTCGATGGTCTTTGCAAGACCGATCAGCTGGTTGAAATGCCCCTGGGCCTTCGCATCCCCCTGGCATTCATCATGATAGAGTTCAAGGTATCCCTCGATCGCGGTGAGCTGGTTGAGGATATCGTGCCGGGTGATGTTGTTCAGGATGTTCAGTTTCTTGTTCGCGATCGAGAGGGCGTCCTGTGTCTTTTTTCGTTCGGTGATATCCCTGATGTTGCACTGGATGACCGAGGTATGGTCGACGGGATAGACAGTGCTAACGAATTCGACATCGATCTTCCGTCCGTCCTTCGTCTCAAGCGGGAGATCCTCGAACCGGATATATTCCCTAGTCTGCAGATCCAAAAAGGCAATCTTTGATGAGACCAGATCCTTAAAGAATCCAATATCCCAGAGATACTTTCCGACAAGCTCTTCCTGGGGGTAACCGGTCAGGGACCCAATAAACGGGTTGGCGTCGATGATCTCGCCAGTATCCCGGTTCAGGATCATGATCCCGTCCTTTGCCGATTCGAAGAGCCGGCGGTAGCGTATCTCGGATGATTTTATCTTCTCATCTGCCTGTTTCTGCAGGGTGATGTCCCGGACGATCGTCGATGATCCGATGAGTTCACCACTTGTGTTCCGAATCGGGGAAACACTTATCGATACCGCGAATCGCTGACCATTCTTTCTCACTCGCGTCGTCTCATAATTTTCAACCGGTTCCCCGGCCCTGCCCTTCTCCAGGATAAATTCAATTTCGTCCGCGTATTCCGCAGGTGCAAGGAACGACACGGGCTTTCCGATCGCCTCTTCCGAGGTGTACCCGTATATCTTCTCCGCACCAGCGTTCCAGCTGGTGATGATCCCGGAGAGGGTCTTGCTGAAGATGGCATCCTCCGAATGGGTGACGATCGACGCGAGGAGAGCCTGGACCTCCTCCGCATGTCTGCGCTCGGAGATGTCGCGGATGATCGATACGATCACCTGCTCGCCTTCGAAGATCATCGAGACCGAACTGACTTCGACCGGGATGCCGCTGCCATCTTTCTTCCGATGGAGCGTCGTGAATACGATCCCGTCCTGTGCGGCCTTGTCCAGCTGACGGGTGATGGTATCGACCCTGTCAGAAGGCCTGATCTCAAATATAGTCAAACCGAGCAGTTCTTCCCTTGTATATCCATAGGTCACGATCGCGGCCTTGTTCGCCTCAAGGATTCGACCGTCGTTCCTGCGGATGAAGAGAATGATATCGTTGGCGTTTTCAGTGAAGATCTTGTAGAGCGTCAGGGCTTCCTCAGCCTTCCTTCGCGATGTGATATCCTCAAAAATCGCAACAAAGTGCAGGTCCAATGGAGAATAGACTGAGATTTGCAGCCATTTTCCAATCGGTTTGAAATCCAGGTCAAATACCTCAGGCTTCCGGGTCAGGGCGACCCGGCCATACGTTTCAAACAGTTCAGGGAATGCTTCCTTTATCCCGGGAAAAACCTCGGTCGCCCGCTTTCCCATGACAATCCCCACCCCGGTGATCTCGTTGAACGCAGGGTTGACTTCGAGATAGACGAAATCTTCCGGGAGCCCATCCTTGTCATAGATCATGCGACAATAGGCGAAGCCGTCCGGGAGGTTTTCAAAGAGCGAACGGTACTTCTCCTCGCTCTTCCGCAACTCGTGCTCTCCCCGGGCGAGTTCATCGAGGTTTGCCCTCAGTTCTTCCTCCGTGGCAGTGAGTTCCTCGTTCGTGGCGGAGAGATCCATGTTATTCCGGGCAAGTTCCTCTTCAACCGCCTTCCGTCTCCGCTCCTCGACCTCCAGAGTCCCCCCGAGTCCTCTGGCAGCCCGAATGACCAGATACCCGGTGATCAGGGAGAACACGACGAGGGTAGCCGATACCTCGAGCGCGTCATGGGTTCTATTGAGGAAGGACTGGGTCACATTCTGGAAACTTTCAAAGAGTACGACGGCCAGTGCCAGTGGAAGAAACGTGCGAAGCAGGAGGGCAACGGTGGATGGACCAACGAAGAACCGGAGGGGAAACGCTTCCGGACCGGCACCGACCATGAGGCCGGCCCCGATACAGACCAGCGCGAATGCCGCCGGTGCTGCGATGGGGAGCAGCAGTGTCCCGTAGAGGTATGGGGCCCCGTAGACATAACTGAGCAGGAACGTGAAGCCCACCAGTCCGACGATCAGACCGATGACGCTGACGGCAGAGCGATCTCTGACCCACCCCTCTGCGGGATCCGGATTCCAGAACAGAATAAACAACCCAATCGCTGAAAGGATGAACAGGGAGACAGCTATCGGAGATACTGCGGATGTGGGCTGGCCTGTGAGGAGATCTCCGATACGGACCATTCCGGCCTCTATGAAGAAATGACTCCCGGCGATATTGAAAGGAAGTTCGAGTGCTTCAATGACGGCGACCGCTGCGACGACGAGCAGTACGACGACTCGAGCTTTCCCCCTGAACCGGCGTATCGGATGAAATGCAAGGATCACCCCGAACAGGGTGCAGAGCAGGGCGGCGGAGAATGCTATCGTCTTGTACCCCGGGAAGACGCTTTTGAACAATGTGATATTGAACACAAGCCCCACGAGCCCCAGAACGCCGACTCCAGCAGCAAGGGCACCAAAGAGAATCGTGGCCCGTCGGAAGACGAGATCATCTGCCAGTCCTGATTCTGCACCTGTCATCGCTGCACCTGCATATGATTCGTCCACAGTTGGTAAGACTCCTATCAAGGTTCTCCTGTCTTCATCAGATATAATACATCACTCTACAGATCGTTTTCGAACATTTTTCCCTCGTTCTTCTGAGGTTTCAGAATTCAATAAGTACGATTCTTCCGGATTCTCTCCAATTCATACCGACATCGGTCTTATCCCTCCAAGCCCGATCGACAGACCGAGTTCGCGGAACGCAAGCTGGGGACTGGCAGGGAGTGGGGGACACCACAGGAGATAGCAGAAAGTGAGAGGGGATGTTGGGGGATGTCTCTTCTGTGCAGATTTCGGGTACCAGATCGTGAAGACGAGGCCGGCGACAAGGACGATAAAAGGAATCCTAGGTTGGAAACAGGGCTTTTTTACTGTTACATCACGTTTTGCACGCTACCGGTAGAAATGACCGGGTGCTCCCTTGAAGAGATCGAGGATGCAGAATGACAGCCCCTTTGTGCCTCCTGAGAACATCATTTTTCAGTTCACTCCGCATTCGGATCTGAACTTTTGGACTGGAGGGGGCTCAATAATCGTTCCCCACAGATCATGGAAGTGTCAGGAAAACGATCAGAATAATCGGTACCACATCACATACGAGATGACGACCATGGTACATACCAGTACTGCCAGAATTTTGTAAATACACCTCTTACAAATACCAAAGATTGAGAGGTCACCTTCCTCACAATAGTCAGAGCAACAGGTCCTGTACGTTTTTACTGACGCCAGATGTTCGTGATTTTCAATGAGATCATGCTCGGTCATAGCAGGTGCGATGGTTGCGGAAATGATTTTAATGTCTGAAAGATGTGAAAATGTCAGAAATTCAAAAGAACGCCAGAATTATTCATAAAAGGGGGAGAGCCGGGGATAGGTATCCTCAAAGATCGGAAAAGAAAGCGTTGAAGCTCGAACTTCACATGAGGAGAGCATAATATCTGGCATCGTTTCGAAATACCCTGGTCGCTTCACTTCTGACACGATTCCATCTCAGTTCTCTCTCATTCTGACCTGATCATCTCAGATAAGAGGTACAACGCTTCATGTCCGGTACTTCACGAACCGATCAGATGCTTTGAAGACGCCAGATATAATCAGACCCACCATTCTTCCACCTCGCCAATTTTCCAAGAGAACACAACAATTATCCCATCACCTGCTAAAGTCCCATAATTATGACACTCGATCCCCGGCAGAAGACGATCCCCAACAGCCTGCAGTTCCTCATCGGGCTCTGCATCCTCGGACTCCTCATCCTGACACCGATCCTCCTCGTCGGGCATCCGGCCGGTCCGGTGACAGCACCCCTGGCCAATGGAACCGTCCATGTGAAGATCCTCGCAGTCAACGATTTTCACGGACACCTTCCCCCCGGACAGACGATGAATAACCGCACAGTCGGGGGAGCACCGGTCCTGGCTTCCTACCTGAAATCAGCGATCACGTCAGAGAAAGCGGACGGCACCATCATTGCCATCCCCGGGGATGTCTACGGGAATTCGCCTCCCGAGTCCGGGCTCCTCCTCGACGAACCGACGATGCTCTTCTTCAACTCCTTTGCAGACCAGAATACGACCACCCTGTCCTCCTCCCCGAATTCCTCAGGGAATATGATTGCAACGCTCGGCAACCAGGATTTCGATCGAGGGGTGCCGGAACTGATGAGAGAGATCAACGGCGGGAACGGAACGACGAACATCACCCACCTCGTCGACCCGTACCCGGGCTCGAGGTCCACCTATGTCTCGGCGAACGTGGTCTGGAAGGCCAACAACACCACGATCCTCCCGCCCTATACGATCCGAAACGTCAGCGGGGTTCCGATCGCATTCATCGGCGCCGATACGATCACCACCCCCGGGCTTCAGGAAGCAGCCAACGTCAAGGATGTGACCTTCCTGGATGAAGCCGACTCCATCAACAGGTACATCCCGGAGATTCAGCAGCAGGGCGTTCATGCGATCGTCGTCCTCCTCCACGAGGGCGGGAACCAGACCCCCTACGACGGTCCCACCCGGGGGAACGGAACCGTGACCGGGCGGGTGGCCACGATCATTCCCCGGCTCGACAGCGATGTCGACGTGGTCCTCTCAGCCCACACCCATCAGTTCACCAACACCTACCTGAACAACTCGGGCAATAAACCCGTCCTCGTCACGCAGGCGTACATGTTCGGCATGGGCTTCGCCGATGTCGATCTCACGATCGATCGGGCTGGCGGGGATATCACCAACAAGTCCGCCCGGATCATCACGACCTATGCAGATCAGGCTCCCGGTACCAGCCCGGACCCTGCCGCCGCTGCGCTCCTGGCCGCCGATGAGAAGGCCGTTGCACCGATGGTGAAACAGGTGATCGGTGTAGCAGCCCAAAATATCACCAGGGACCAGAACCCTGCCGGCGAATCGGCGCTCGGGGACCTGATTGCCGATGAACTCCGGGGCACCATGGAGGCGGATATCGGATTCGAGAGCGCCGGGTCGATACGGGCTGATATCACTCAGGGAAATATCTCCTGGGGCGATCTGTATGCCGTTCAGCCGTCCTCCGGCACAGTCCTGTCGATGACCCTCACCGGCGACCAGATTCGGCAGGTCCTTGAACAGCAGTGGCAGGAGCCACTCCCTCCGCATAATCTGATGGTTTCGGGGCTGGTGTACACCTATGATACAACAAGACCCGCCGGCAACAGGGTGACGGAGGTGAAGGTACACGATCGTCCCCTCGACCTGAACGCGACCTATACCGTTGCGACGGTCGACTACCTCCTCAGCGGTGGTGATGGGTACACGACCTTCACCCAGGGGAAGGACGTCACCTTCGTTCTGAAAGATATCGATGCGTTGACCGCCTATATCGGATCTTCTCCACAGCCGGTGAACGTGACCATCGATGGGAGGATACAGCGGATCCACTGAAGACCGGGCCGGCAACATCCCCCATCCTCCAGCGCACGATACGGTCGTTGCCAGGCATGGGAAAAAAGAGGCGGTGCCGGTAGGGCACCGATCTTTGGGATATTTCCGGGGTTTTGAAATTGACCTGACTCACGGCCATTCACTGAACACCTACAAGAAGTGCACAGGAGACAGGTCTATTGTATCACGGATTCAAATTTACGCAGTGGTAGTAAGAGTGCAGGAATTATTGCAATTACGGTAAAGCCAATCAACCACCAGAAGGCACCATTGTATGCACTTACAACGGTGTGGATATCGAGGACCGAAAGACCGGAAGGTTGATGCTCGATGAGTATTGCAAGAACAGCCGACCCGAATGCTCCCCCGATGGTCAGAAATATCCTCGTTGCACTACTGGCATGAGGGACCTGATCTCTGCTCAATCCCTGATATGCAGAAGCCATGATCGGAATGAGCAATCCACCCAGACCCGCTCCTCGAATCAGCAATGCCACTGCCAGAAGAATTTGATTTGTCTCTGGACCAGCACATGCAAATGGTACCGTCCCGATCATGGTCACCACGAGGCTTATCGCGACGATGCTGCGCGAACCGATGCGGTCGGCCAGTCTCCCGACCCAGTTTCTGGTCAATAACATCCCAACCCCCTGTGGAATCAACAACAGGCCGGCAAACAGGACGCTTTCGCCACGCACCTGCTGGTAGTATAAAGGGAGAAGAAGCATGGCGCCATTCGTGATGATGCCGGACAGGAAAAGTAAAGCAGTCGAAGCGGAAAAATTACGCGATTTGAACAGACGCACATCAATCACCGGCGCATTTTTCGTACGCAGGGCATAGACAATAAACGCGACCATCAGGAGCAGGCCGATCACCAGCGGAATAAGCACCGCACTGCTCGTGAAGCCGCCATGAGAACTGATCTGGGAGATGCCGTAGATGAGGAGAGCAAACCCGGGAGAGACCAGCAGAATGCCGATGATGTCGAGGGACTGTTTACTGGTGGAAGGTTCATCAGTCGGTACACCCCGCCAGGTCAACAGGAGAGCGATGATGGTGATTGGAATATTGACATAGAAGATCCAGCGCCAATTTAAACTGTTTACAATAACCCCTCCCAGCACCGGGCCAAGAATCGGCCCCAACAATGCAGGAATGCTGACAATCGACATCACACGTCCCAAATTTCTGCTACCGGCTATATGAACAAGCACTGTTTGCAACGTTGGTATCATTAAACCGGCACCAACCCCCTGGAGGAGTCTGAAACCGATCAGGCTGTCAATATTCCATGAGAGGGATGAAAGGACCGAGCCTGCGAAAAATACGAAGAGTGAAAACATATACACCCGCTTTCCGCCGAAACGATTGACAGCCCATCCTGAAACTGGAACTGCTAAAGCCATCGCCAGAATATATCCCGTGATAACCCACTGGATGATCGAAATCGTGCTATTCAGGTCGCCGGCAATGATATTTATGGCCACATTGACCATGGTCGAATCCAATAACGGCGCCAGAGCACCGATCACCATAATGACGGATACCCTGAGTATCTTCGGGTCGAGTTTTTCCCTCTGAGGGCTTACGAAATCTGTGGATTTTTTTATCATGTGAACTCCTATCATAGTACCATTGGAGACCATAAATAAGAAACGGTTAGTTCCTTATTTGGACATGATAGAGTAAGCCAACAAGAAATGCAATAGCTAATTTTAACGACGGTGAAAGAAGGAGAGTACTATGGAAGAGCAGAAGAGCGATCAGATCTCCCGACCAGACAGGTCCACTGGTGATGAGCGTCGCCATACCGGTAATCGACGCCGCGGTGAAATTCTCGAAGCTGCAATACTTCAAGCTGCGTGGGATGAACTCTTTGATGGTGGCTATACCCATCTGACCATGGAGGGAGTTGCTGCACGGGCACGAACAAATAAAGCAGTTTTGTATCGTCGCTGGGCCAATAAGGCCAAACTGGTCGCTGCAGCAATAAGCAAACATGTGCCGAGACCTACGGGTGATGTTCCAGACACCGGCGATCTGCGTAATGATGTATTGATCCTGCTTCACGGAATAGCACAGCCCCTGCAAATAATCGGTGCTGAAACCATGCACGGCCTCATGGTCGAATATCTGGATAAAGATATGATCTCTTCATTTCCACAAAGAATGCATCCGGGAACCGAAAGCAGGTTGACAACAGCCATGATGACGATTTTGAAAAACGCTGATACGCGAGGAGAGGTCAAACTGGATACGATCAGTCCTCGGGTTATTTCCCTGCCCGCTGTTCTGCTGCAATATGAAATCCTCACCACCCATGAACCGATAGCCGATACAACGATCGATGAGATCGTCGACGACATATTTCTGCCACTTGTCAGGGCATGACCAATGCAAAATAGACAATCAGACAAATCTCAAGATTTATTTGATAAAAATCTGGCTCAATAAAATTGAAGGATGGGGCCAATCGTTACGAGCGAACAGCTGTGAGAGACTTCTATCAAAACGGTTCTCGATCCCGATCCCTCACAACTCGCTACGGGGATTTTACTCTCACGAAACCTCAATTTCAAGAGAGATCATTCAAAACACGGTTCTGTTGAAACCCTCTGGTACTATGATCCCACGATACGGCAAAGATCTATAAGAATCGCTGCTCCTTGAGTTAATGTTCAAACCAACAACAAGGAGCAGAGATTATGTCAACGAACCGGAATATCAAACGTATCAGATACATCTGTTCAGTACTACGATCCTCCCACTTACCTCTTTATTCCTGCAAATATTCCAGGAGAACGTATACTCAACACCAGTTCATGGCGATCCTTCTCTTCCGTGAAGCCCTTGGTACTGACTATCGCGATGTGGTCGAACTCATCAATCCGACGGGCAGGATCAAAATGATCCTCCATACCCTCACAAAGGTGATTCAATCAGTCGTGATCGTCATCATAGGTGAAGCATTTCAACAGAGATCTTTTCGCAAAAATTGGACCTGCAAACCCACATAACTGCGTGCTGATTTTAAGGTAAATAAGGTTTTGTCAACACCTCCACCTTGGTCCGAAGATAGCAAGGGTTTGGGGGTAGATTTGCAAACAGGGCAAGTGTACTAATATTTGCCCTGTTTGATTTTTGGAGAATCAATTTTTGCAAGATAAGATATAATTGCAAAATTATGCTGACAGTCATGGTAATATGTATATAATATCAATGCGAAGAATAATATATGACTGCAAAGGTATATTGGCAGTCATGGTAATATGACATATGATATCAATCCAAAGTGATGATATGAGTGAGAACAAGATCACATCCGACCTGCTACGCGGACATACCGACACGATGGTTTTACGTCTTTTATCCAAAGCGGATCGTTATGGCTACGAAATCGTCAAGCTGATTGCCGAGCGCTCGGGCGGCGAGTATGAATTGAAGGAAGCCACGATGTATTCCAGCGTCCGGCGGCTTGAGGCGGACGGTGACATCGAGTGGTATTGGGGCGATGAATCTCAGGGCGGACGGCGTAAGTATTTTCGGATTACCGAAAAAGGGAGGGCCACGTACGCCAGCAACAAAGGCAATTGGGAGTATGCAAAGCGCGTTCTCGATAAATTATTGTAAGGGAGATTTGATGTTATGAATGAGAAATTGACAAATTATTTGAATGGCGTTTTTGCGCCGTACGATGGGGTAAAAAGCATCGATGAACTAAAGGCCGACCTGCTCTCTGATTTGCAGGAGCGGTTCCGTGAGCTCATAGCCGAGGGCAAGGACGATAAAACGGCTTTTCAGATGACTATCGACAGCATCGGCGACATTGAGCAAACGGTGCGGGAGGCCGCCGGCCTTTCCCGCTCGCTGGAGCGGCAGCTGTTGATCAACTTCAGCGCGAGCAATTTGCTGAAGAGCGACTTCGCCGGAGTTACAGCGCATAAAGGAAAATTTGAAGCGAGCGCTTTGCGCGGCTCCGACTTTTCAGGCGCGGACCTGACCGGCAGCTTGTTTAAGGCTAGCGATGTGGGCGAGGCGAATTTTGACGGCGCAAATCTCACAGACTGCACCTTTTCCACTCTTGATCTGGCTGGTGCGAGCTTCCATCAATCAATCCTTGTGAGAACCAATTTCAGCATGTCGGAGCTGGCCGGAGCCAAATTCATCGACGTAAAGCTGACTGACGTCAGCATAACAATGAGCGACCTGAGAAAAACGATCTTTGAAAGCTGTATTTTTAACGGCGTTGACTTCAAATATTGCGACCTGCGGGGCTTGTCCTTGGACGGGCAGACCTTTATCGGGGTCAAGTTTGGCGAGGCGATGCTGAACGAAGTTACGTTCAAGGGTGCGACACTTAAAAATGTGTCCTTTACACCGCCGTTTTCCCTGACCAAGACCAAGAAATACTACAATGCCATCAAGACCATCAGGTTTGACGGCTCGATGATGGATAAACTGACCTACAACTCCCTCAAAGGCATGGGGGCCGATTTGTCAAAGGTTACTGTTATATAAAGAGGGGAATATGCAAAACCAAACAATCCACCTGAAAGACAGTGCAGCATAATGGGAACGACAAGCGGAACACTAGTACAGGGACATGTCGAGGAAGGCTGGGAGAAAGTCTCCGATGCCTTCCGTGAGAACTTCGAAGGGACACCCGGCGAGGTCGGCGCTGCATGCTGCGTCTACGTCGGTGGTCGTCCCGTCGTCGATCTGTGGGGCGGCCTCGCCGATCGCGAGACGAACCGGCCGTGGGACAAGGACACCATCGTCGCCGTCGCATCCACGACCAAAGGGGCTACCGCGATCTGCGCCCACCTGCTGGTACAGCGCGGCTTGCTGGATCTTGACGCTCCAGTGGTCAAGTACTGGCCGGAGTTTGGCGCTGCCGGGAAGGAGAAGATCCTGGTGCGCTGGCTGCTCTCACACCAGGCCGGTCTGCCGGTCATCGATGGGCCGCTGACCTTCGAGGAAGCCTGCGCCTGGGATCCGGTCATCCGGGCACTAGAGGCGCAGAAGCCGGAGTGGCAACCGGGCACCGAGCATGTCTACCACAGCGTGACCTTCGGATTCCTGGTCGGGGAGCTCGTGCGCCGTATCACCGGCAAGTCGCTCGGTCGCTTCTTTGCCGACGAGGTTGCTGCCCCGCTCGGGATGAGCGCCTGGATCGGGCTGCCTGAGAAGGAAGAGGGACGGGTGGCACGGATCGAGTACGCCGCTCCGTTCACTATGGAGGAGATGACCGCCGGGATGATCGAGACCACCGGTCTCGATAGGGACACGGTCATCGTCTGGATGAACGCCGTGTGGGGCCCGGACTCCGTGCAAGCCCGCGCCGGCGTGCTCGGCGGGGCTATGGATCCTACTAGCGGCTATACGACCACGCGTGCCTGGCGTGCGGCTGAGTTCCCCTGCTGCAACATGTTCACAGACGCTCGATCGCTGGCACGGATGTATGCGGCCACGGTGAGCGAGGTCGACGGCGTGAGGCTGCTTAATCCGGCGACGATCAAGAGGATGACCGTCGTCCAGACCAACAGGACGCGGATGCACGGGCTACCGCCGAGACTGGATATTCCGGCCGACCGCTCCTTCAACATGTCGCTCGGGTTCTGGCGGGCCTGCCGCCCGATGCCCTGGGTCGGGCCCGGGTCGTTCGGTCACCCCGATGCCGGTGTCGGCTTTGGCTACGTCACGAATCTGTGGTCATACTGGATTGGTGAACCACGGGCGCAGAACCTTGCCGACGCGGTCGTCGACTGCCTTGGTGATGGCTACCGCACATGACATACTAATTCCCAGTGGACCCTTTTTTTTAGGGTTGAACTGGCAAGTAATGGCGGGAATCGGGATTTCAATTTCATTTCTTTTTCCCTTTCTCGGTCCTGTTCTGGTAATACTTCCTGCACTTCGCCCGGGCCGATCCCCTACATAGAACAGCGCCGGCGAAAACGTCGGCCCGGGACCGCCATTTCCGGAAGGGCCAACAAACTGGATCCGCGACGAAGGGAAGCACACCCGGCACGAGAGCTGGGTAAGCGTCTTCCATGCTGATGTCTCGGTCGCAGACTTCCAGAGGACAATCGCCTCCATGGTCCGGCCCTCCAACCGCTCCAGGTAAAGTTACGAGAACCATTGCTCGACGTCGTGACTGAATGGCGGATTGATGAAGAGCTTCCCGACCAATGGCTGCACGAGGCCGTGTCCCAAACAGTGGAGTGCCTCGCTGTCGGCACGTTCGGGATCACCTGGCTGTTGCTACACGAGTCCAGATCGATTTTATCCAGGAATGCGATCACCGCATAGAGGATGTACAGAGGAGTGTAGTGTTCGGGGCTCTCGTGCGATAGCAGTGCGGGCGGGACCGTCATGGTTTTCCTCCCACCCGTCTCTTCTGCGTCTGATGCATTGCCTCCCTTGAAATAGCAGGCTTCGCAGAGACGGACACCGGTCCCACTTATCGGGATACTCGGCCGGGGCCAGATCGCAGACCGAACACCTGCCCACACTGCTGGAGATCCGCCCCATCGATACCAGGGAGATTATCCTGGGAAGGGGCGGGGTCCCGCCCCGGTACTTACGGGCCGCTTCGAGATAACAGACCTTGTAAATCCGCCGTGCATTTTGCTGGTCCTTTGGGCGGGCTTTTCGCTCTGCAGTAAATTTCTCGACATACTAGGCGGTTTTCCCACCGCACCGTTACAGGTACTGCGGCCCTCAGGGATCTCGAGCAGAACTGGGGAAAGATCAAGACCGCGTTCCAGGTCTCTTCGGGAAGGCTCCACCCCGGCCTGGTGCCGGACGTGATGGATATCTACGGCACCGAGATGGTGCTCCTGGTATTAGGCGGCATCCACGGCCCCCCGAAGGGCACCCGGGCCGGTGCCCAGGGGACCATACAGCGATCGAGGTGTGGCAGGAAGGCGTTACGCTCGAAGAGAAGGCGAAGAAGGCAAAGGAACTCAAAGAAGTCCTCGGCAAGTGGGGGCACTACAAGCCGGTGTGAATCATAAACCTTGTTCTGCTGAATCGTCCGCTAATTTCAAGCAATCGGAGAAATTGCGGGAGTGACCCCTCTCTCCTCCGGAGGGAGAGGCAGCTTGCGGGGGTAAGCCCCCCCGGACCCCCATTTTCGAAGAAATTTTAAACAAACTTTCGTAATAATGATCGCGGCCCTCCTCCTCAGGGCGAGTCTAACGGGGTAGCGAGTGCCCGTACCTACACCCCATCCAGTCTATCCCTTACACATTACACGTTTCATATGAAACTGAAAAGCAGTCTTTTATCTCTTCTCCATCTGATTGATCCCCATGTAATTTCATTTTGAATTTACAAAGAATCAGCCGGTAAAAACGGAGTAAAGCTTTTTTGTGCATAATCCATGGCCTCTATAAACTCTGGTTGTTTTGCACGCTTTCCCATTTCTTCTGCACTCACATCATCTACATGTGAATTTATCCACCATATGTTTCCAAAAGGATCTATTACCCGTCCACCTCTGTCTCCCCAAAAATGAGTCGTTAACCGGGTCATAGATTTGGCGCCAGCGTTAAGTGCGTTTTCGTACATCTCATCCGCATTATCTACATACAAATGAATCAGACTACGAAAGGCAGGCCAACCAGGTTTTAAATCAAACATTAATATTTTTGAATCACCGATCTGTACTTCAGCATGACCTATCGAACCATCTGGAGTATATACCCGGCCAAGCTCTTTGGCGTTAAAAGCCGCTTTTAAGAAAATAATTAATTTATCCGTGCTTTTTGTGGCTAACCATATGGATACGGTATGATATCTTTTTTCCATCTCTGATTGTTCTGTTTGTGCCATTGAATCGTTCCATTTCGTTCTGATTCATAAAAAAATGTATTATCGCTTCGCATCGTTTGTGCCGGTGATAAGGAATAAACCCTTGTCAAAAGAAATTTTGGTTCAATTCACTCACTTTTCATTTCATTATCACTATTGTACCATTAAATTACGAAGAATTCTAAAAAACGCGTTGCGACCTTAGTACGACCAGGGCAGGTATTGGTATTTCTTCGTTTTTTTGAACCTTGGATATTAATCACCTTTTTTCGGCTCTGTTGAAACCCTCTCATAACACATCCAGGTACCCTCATCTACATCAATATAGATGATGGATTTGTGTACTCTCGTGAATATTGATGGAGTGAGAGAATGAATGGTATCGAGATTTCATTCCAAATACTACAATTAAATATTCCCTAACATTTGTTCAAGGAATGCAACTCCTCTCTCAATATTTTCCATAGTTTTCCCCCCCGTCAGAATTATTTTTCCTGATGAAAAGAGAAGAGCAACAATTTTTGGATCAGATATACGATATACTAACCCGGGAAACTGTTCCGGTTCGTACTCGATATTTTCCAGGTTAAGCGTAATAACTACCTTATTCAGGTTAATGTACTTTCCGAGGTCATACGAACAGACCATATTTGTAACAGCCACATCCGGCGTATCATGACAGATGACTCCAGCATCTTTCATTGTCTGAATGAGAATCTCCTGACCCTGGAGTAAATCCTCGTGGCTTCTGGCGCCAGTTATTACTACCTTTCCGGAAGAAAATATGAGTACCGCGATTTTGGGTTTTTGAAGTCGGAATACTGCTCCAGGAAATCGTTTTGTATTGAGGTCGCAGTTTTCCAGTTTAGCAGAGAGCATCTCAAGATCGATAGAATCAGCGATAGATCCCGAAGCAACGATATTCTCGATCTTAGGAGACTGAAATTTTTCTTCACTCATGAAGATTAGATAGGTATGATGATCGCAAGTTGTTATCGGTCAAAGGGTCAGGTCAAGGGCACTACTCTCGAGAATCATACCGAAAACCAAAAAAAGGTACTTCCAGGATTCGATACCCCGTGATAAAGATAAACGAAAATATCCATTCACTCGTTACAATCTATCAGGAACCGGCTCAGGTACCTGGCAGAGGAAGGAACCGGAGTTGGATCCACTCAACAATCCCGGAAAATTGACTGACATGATCCATCGATGTAGCTGCAAGAGCGAGAGGATTAACCGAAATCGATCCGTCCTCTTTCTCTTCAATGGATGTTATCACCAGAGCAGCGTAATCCATAGATTCAGATGTAAGTTTGAGATCCTGTCGATATACCAGAAGAGATGACACTGTGTTGAGTGTCAGCCCTCCCGTAAAGATTTTCGTGGAAATTACCTCGAGATCGATGGTATCGGAGATAGATTCTGAATCAACAATGTTCTCAACCTCAGGAGACTGAGATTTTTCTTCATTCATGAGAGTCAGATAGGTATGATGATCGCAAGTTGTTATCGGTCATTTTTTTCCGAGTCTCGCCATGTTAAAAACCACTCCTTATACCTGAAATAATAATTCACCAATACAGCGCCATATTGTACCATCATTTTTCCATCCAAAACACCGCCACCGCCTCCTCTCATAAGCGAGCCGGCTCCACACCCCGCGTGCCGGATTCAGGATTATATTCTGGATTATATTATTGGCCGGCATACTCACTCGACAGTATACGGGAATGGTCATCGTCTACATCGCAACAAGTCTTGACGAGTTCGCCGCACGTAAGGATGACGATAGCTCCTGGCTCGATCCATTCACCCCCGGTGACGGGGATTACAGGTACCAGGATTTATCAAAAATATCTGAACTGCAGTGGAGCTCGAACGTATGAGCAGTCATTCGCCCACCCGGAACGACTCATCACGGGGGCCTGAAGAACTACATTCTCACCAGCAGAGCTCTGCCTCTGGCTGGAGACCGGACAGAATTCTGGCACGGTCCGCTCACCAAACACATCCAGGAGACCCGGAGAGAAAAAGCGGTCAGATCTCCAGAAACCCGTCCAGAGCGAGGCTGACCGCAAGCATAACAGTAGTGGTATTCCGGTGTTCAGTCCAGGTTGCGGCCTCCCGGTTTGTATCATCCATCCAGAACCCTTCGAGGGTCTCCTGCAGGGGGAAGTATTCTGCAAGAGCCGGTACAGGGAAAAAAGGGAGCCGGCCCAAACCCCCCGGATCGCTCAGTCACTCACTGCACGCGGTCTGAAAGACGGCTGCCAATCGGCAACATACGCTCTGATCCGTTCGACATCGTTGGCAGAGAATACAGCGCCGGCATAGTGGTTGGAGGAGGACATCACGTCATGCCCCTGCGCTTTCATAATGTCCATGGTCCGGTCAGGATAGATCATCAGGAGCCAGTTCTCCCAGCTGCGCCGGAAGATTTTCACCGACATGCCGTACACATTCTTTCTCTCCTTGCCGACGTTTGCTCCGGACAGGTCCTTCATCTGGCCCGCAAGGATCGGTGTCAGTTCTGCCTTTACAGCCCACGACGTGAGATTTTTACTCATCACCGATGCTGCGGGATAGATGGTTCGCTTATCGGCCAGAAATGCCTTCACCGCCAGGGTGCCTGCCTCAGTCAGCGGCACGTATCGCTCAGGACTCTTCGCCTTCAGTTTCCCGGACTTGACCCAGACAGACCGTTCAGCCTCGCTGAAGTGGTCCGGGTTCGCCTTCAGTTTCAGTACCTCCTCATACCGCATGCCGGTTAGCATGAGGACTCGAACGAGCTTCACCAGAGATGATTTATGGATCTGACTGAGCAGAGCTTCGTACTCCCGGGGGGTCAGTATCCTGACTCCATGTAACTGATGTGCCATGAATACCAGTTAGCCCAAAATATATTTAAATATATACGCTTTTTTGATAAAACCGTATATTAAATTTTGAACAAATAAGGGATGACTTCACCACGAGCATCTTCACGGTACCATCCTGATTATTCCCTCTTACCAGAGAACACAACAATTATCCCATTACCTGCCAAAGTTTCATAATTATGACGCCTGAACCCCGGCAGAACACGATCCCGAACAGCCTGCAGTTCCTCATCGGACTCTGCATCCTCGGGCTCCTCATCCTGACACCGATCCTTCTCGCCGGGCATCCGGCCGGTCCGGTGACGACACCGCAGACCAGTGCAACCGTCCACGTGAAGATCCTCGCGGTCAACGATTTTCACGGGCAGCTGCCCCCCGGACAGAAACTGAATAAACGGCAGGCCGGCAGTGCGCCGGTCCTGGCCTCCTATCTGAATGCAACGATGGCATCGGAGAAGGCCGACGGCACCATCATCGCCCTGCCCGGGGATATCATCGGAGCCTCGCCTCCCGAGTCCGGGCTCCTCCTCGACGAGCCGACGATGCTCTTCTTCGACTCCCTAGCAGGGCAGAACAGCACCGGCACCCCGCTCTCTGCAATACACAACAGTACGATCGTAGCGACACTCGGCAACCACGAGTTCGATAAAGGGACATCGGAACTGATGAGAATGATCGGTGGCGGAGATGGAACGAGCAACATCACCCACCTCGTCGACCCGTATCCCGCCTCGAACTCCACCTATGTCTCGGCGAACGTGGTCTGGAAGGCCAACAACACCACCGTCCTCCCGCCCTATACGATCAAAAACGTCAGCGGGGTCCCCATTGCGTTCATCGGTGCGGATACGATGAACACCCCCCTCGTTCAGAAAGCTGACGCCATCAAGGATGTGACCTTCCTGGATGAAGCCGACTCCATCAATCGGTACATCCCGGAGATTCAGCAGCAGGGCGTCCATGCGATCGTCGTCCTCCTGCACGAGGGCGGCAACCAGACCCCCTACGACGGTCCCACCCAGGCGAACGGAACCGTGACCGGGCGGGTGGCCGAGATCATCCCCCGGCTCGACAGCGATGTCGACGTGGTCCTCTCCGGTCATACGCATGAGTTCACCAACGCTTATCTGAAGAACGCCGGCGGAAACCAGGTGCTCGTCACCCAGGCATACATGTACAGCACGGGCTTCGCCGATGTCGACCTCACGATCGACCGGACAGGCAGGGAGATCACGAACAAATCCGCACGGATCGTCCCGGTCTATGCGGATCAGTCCCCGGGCACCAGCCCGGACCCCGCCACCGCTGCGTTCCTGGCCGACGATGAGAAGACGATCGCACCGATCGTGAACCGAACAATCGGTGAAGCAGCCGAAAATATCACCCGGGATCAGAACCCAGCAGGGGAATCAGCGCTCGGGGACCTGATCGCAGATGAATTCCGGAACTCGATGAAGGCGGATGTGGGGTTCGTGAGCGCCGGGTCGATTCGGGCCGATCTTACAAGAGGAACGATCACCTGGGGCAACCTCTATTCAGTCCAGCCCTTCGCCGACACGGTCGTGTCGATGACCATGACCGGCGACCAGATCCGGCAGATCCTTGAAGAGCAGTGGCAGGAGCCCCTTCCCCCGCACAATCTCATGGTCTCAGGGCTGGTGTATTCCTATGATGCAGCCAGACCTGCCGGCAGCAGGGTGACGAATGTGACGGTACATGATCTTCCGCTCGACCTGAACGCGACCTACACCGTTGCGACGGATGATTTCCTCGCCACCGGCGGTGACGGTTACACGACCTTCACCGAAGGGAAGAACGTCACGTTCGGCCAGGAGGATATCGATGCCCTGACAGACTATATCGGATCGCTCCCCCAGCCGGTGAACAGAACCGTCGACGGAAGGATACAGCGAGTCGCCTGATACAGGAGATCTGAACACCGCCGGCCCTCCTCGCAGGGAGTGGAAGTGATCGGGGGATGGTCCCCCCTGACCGCACCAGGAGGAACGCGGACTTTCTCTTTTCCGCATCCATTCCTCACGATCCGTCTCTCAATCAGGCATCGTCTTCAAAAGCAAATCTCGTAGAGAACACCCATTTCTCCGACATGAGGATCTACTCGGGTTTTACGCACCATCACGAAATCCGGAATAATATATATCTATCCTGGATTCCATTCAATCCCTATGATATATCATCCGAAGAACATGCCTCTGATGACGGCATGTCTGTTAATCACTGTTCTTCTGCTGCTAGTCGGCACGGTCAGCGCTGCTGGTGCCCCGACAGCAGCATTCAGCAGCACGCCGATCAACGGCACTGTACCCCTGACCGTCAACTTCACCGATACATCGACCGGCAGTCCAACCGGCTGGTCATGGTTCTTCGGTGATGAGACGTATACCCAACCGTGGACGCAGCAGAATGCACATTCCGGGTGGTCGGAAAGATTCAGTCACAGCAGCGTGGTAATGCCGGATGGGAGCATCGTACTCATGGGAGGCTATAGTAATGAATCAAGAGCCATTTTGAATGATACATGGAGGTCGATCGATAACGGCGCTACGTGGACGCTGATGAACGCGAGTTCCGGGTGGCCGGCAAGGGCCGGACTGAGCAGCGTAGCGATGCCGGACGGAAGCATCGTACTCATGGGCGGTGGTAATGAATCCACCTATATGAACGACACATGGAGGTCGACCGATGACGGCGCTACATGGACGCTGATGAACGCGAACTCCGGGTGGTCAGGAAGATTCTATCACAGCAGTGTAGCGATGCCGGACGGAAGCATCGTACTCGCGGGCGGTAGGGATGAGAGCGGGAATCTCACAAATGATACGTGGAGGTCGACTGATGACGGCAAAACCTGGACGCTGATGAACCCGAACTCCGGATGGTCTGAGCGGGACTGCCAGACAGCGGTCGCGATGCCGGACGGAAGCATCGTACTCATGGGCGGTTGGGACGACACCACCCCCCTGAACGACGTATGGCGGTCGACTGATAACGGCAGAACGTGGACGCTCGTGAACGCGAGTTCCGGGTGGTCGGCACGGTACAGTCACAGCAGCGTAGTGATGCCGGACGGGAGCATCGTACTCATGGGAGGTTTGAACGACACCGCCCTGTTGAACGATCTGTGGCGGTCGACCGACAAGGGCGAAACATGGGCGCAGGTACAAAATGCCGGTTGGTCGGGAAGATTCCATCACACCAGCGTAGCGATGCCGGACGGAAGTATCGTACTCATGGGCGGTTTGGACGACTCCACCATCCGGAACGACACGTGGCGGCTCCAACCCGCTGGATCGTCACAACAGAGTCCGTCGCACACCTATACCACCGTGGGAATCTACTCGGCAACATTGCAGGCGTTCAATGCCGCAGGATTCAGCAGTACACAAAAGGTCTCGGCCATCGTCTCTCCGATGCAACCGGTACCCCCGTCGGTAACCGCCCCCCGGGACCTCAACAACGACGGGCTCTATGAGGATATCGACGGCAATGGGGTTCTGAATTTCAACGACGTAGTCCTCTTCTTCAACCAGATGGACTGGATAGCCGACAATGAACCGGTCAGAGCCTTTGACTTCAACAGGAACGGCCGGATCGATTTCGATGATGTCGTGATAGTGTTCAACGCACTGTAAGGATTTATCCGGAACCTCCCTGGAATCCAGAATGATGATTCCAGGGGGGTACCAGGGATCCCTGTTCTGAAGGGGATCCCTCATACCCCGGATCGTTGTTGAAGGAAGCGGGATCTTAACGCAGGATCAGAACAGCAGCGTTACGTTTTCGTCCATCTTCAGTTCCACCATTGAATCTTTTTGAGATCATCTGGACGTTTCTCTTTCCACTAATTGGGGCAGTCGTCGCCCTGCTGCACCTGGCAAAAGAGCGGAAGACTGCTGATGCGCACCGAAGACTGGAGATCGTCCTGATGTGGCAGCTCGTCTGCGGCCTCGGCCTCTCCATGATCTGGGGCGGAATCGGCCACCTGCTCTTCGCCGACCGGGTCGCTGAATCGATCGGGTGGGCGACCGGCAGTCCCTTCCAGCAGGAGGTGGGCATCGGGACGCATCGATCGGGATCGTAGGGCTCCTCTGCCTGAAATTCCGGGACCAAGTTCGAAGAATATCTTTGGGTATTGACACCATTTCCACTGCCGAATATTTCAGGAGTGGATTTTCCGGAATCCACTCCTGAAATTTCTCCATCGGAGAATGATCAGCGGGGACTTACTCTCTTCCTCATCCAGGGATATATAAAAAGAGGGCAGTGCCTGGGATGCAGATGAGGGTGGGGTCGGGTTTGCACTGATTGAGCGGACCCGGAACCGGGTTGGTACCGAGGCCGTCGTTTCATCCATGGTACTGAGGGCACTGATGAATGGCCTGTATGGAAGGGTCGGGACATATACGTGAGGCGGACCGATATTAAATAATTTACGAAGATGCACCTGAACCATCCACGTTGTCAATCCAGTACAGTATCCTTTCGAATCTGTCGTATCGTCATCCATCCAGCAATTCTCCCGGCCGCCAGGAATAATGGGTTGACTGGTATGTCGACGAAATATTGTCTGCCAGGTGAAAACCAACCTTTATTTTTCCAGTACTGGTAATCAAAGGGTGATACCTTTTCCAGTTGTGAGAACGCCGCCCGCCCGGAATGGAATACGATCACATCCATAATTCCCGGACTTTTTCGTTTGTTGCGTTGTAAAGCGGTTAAAAATTCCTTTGCGGCCTTCGTCAGAATTTTTTTATTTTTTTCCGCAAGGGAACGGGGCGGATTATCATTTGTCATGATCAGCCCGGTTGTTCCCACAACTTCAAATCCCCATAACCCGGCAACCTTTTCCAGGTAACTGATAGCATCGTTGAGCCCGAGTACACCAGCCGTTACCAGAACAAATGCCTTTTTGTCAAAGAACCGGGGCCTATGGAAGACATAGCTGAAGCGGTCAATGAAGGTCTTCATCAGTCCGGTCACATTGAAACCATAGACCGGTGATGCGAAGACTACGGCGTCAGCCTCTAGCAATTTTTGTTCTAACGTAGGTACTTCGTCGCGGTTGGGACATTTTTCTTCTCCACGGCTAAAACAGGAAAGACATCCCTTGCAGGGTAGCAGGTGCCTATCCTTAAGCCAGAGGTATTCAAATTCTGCTGCGCAATCCTGCTGCAGGATCTCACGGAACTCTTCACATGCCCGGAACGTATTACCCTTCCGTGGGCTTCCCATGATGACAAGTATCTTCATAGTATTTCTCCCGTTGATCGCGGTTTCATCTCGTCTTTCATCCCTTGTCCCGGATGTCAGGGCCCGGAAAAAATCCGATAAGTAAACGCTCACTTACTTATTGGGGACTAAGTAGTATAAAAAAGTTAACGATCACTTACTTTACGATGCCGGAGAAGTCCCGGCTCAATTCTTTTTCCCGATGACCAATTCGCAGGCATCGTTTGATAGGGACTGTACCTATAGAATGTTCCTGAAGATTATCGGTTATGGCTGTGTCACCATGGTCACTACGAGATCGTAACCGAAATCAATTAAAAAATTCAGACACGAGTGAGACTATGTTCAGATTTCAAAAGGTCTTCGAATAATTTGATAGGGGCTTGTAAGCTCTTTTCCATCTTGCCGATGTCCATCGGCTCTCCATAATCAAGAATGAATGTCTTGAACATCCAGGCAAAGCGGAACGAGTTAAAAAGAATTGCCAGTGCCCTGGTGTCACAAGGCCGGATCGTTCCATCCATCACGTGTTTCCTGAACAGTTTTTCTGTATAATCATCTGCTCTCTTACCATATTCCTTCTTCACGTAATCTCGTATTTTTTCATTATGGTACATTTCGGTGAACATAATATGTGCGGTCTTTACGAGGACAGGGTCAGCCATGATGAACCGGGGCAGACCTTCCAGCATGTCGCGGAAGATTGTTCTATTATCCAGTTCACCAGCCTCGTGGACCGGTGACAGGGGAGTATATACCCGGTTTTCCATGAAGACAAAAATTGCCTCAAGAATTGCGTCTTTACCGGGATAATGCCGGTAGACCGCACTTTCCGTGACCCCAACGGCCTTTGCGATATCTCGAACAGATGTCCTGTCGAATCCGCGTTCTGCGAACAGATCGACAGCAGCGTCGAAAATCTTCTCCCGGGTATGTTTCTCACCCGGGACTTTTGCTGGTCTGCCGGTTTTTCCTGCAGAATATTTTTCAGTCATTCGGTCAGTCCTTCATACAGATCGTATTTTTTCGACGTTCGTGTAAATGTATAATTCATCTGGGTTATAATGAAATATGCGTATCGAATTGAGAAATTACGAATGGTCCTGGTTGGGGATGCATGCGTGTGGTACGGATCCGTCCTCTCTTTTGGTTGATGGACCCAGGGCCGGATTGGGAGGGAGCCGTCGTGCTTCTCCGGACCAGGGCGCTGAAGAGTGTTGGTATCGGCTTGCCGGTCGCATGCAGTGGGGCGGGGCCGGGATCAGATCGAGGGAGGGGGCCGTCGTCCATTGCCGGAACTAACTGCATAATTGAGTGGCCTATACGGATTTGAAATTTCCAGCAGGGTCATATTTACCTCAGACATTTTTCCTGGCAACCCAACTAAATATTTATCAACGAATTACTGGCGATACACAGGAATTATCAACTGCATCCAGACCAACCGCAGTGTTTACAGATCCCCTGATTGCAACCCTCGCCGAAATCCAGCGGTTCGCGGCACTTGGGGCAGAGCTGTTTCACTCAGGTCTTTCTAATGCTCCAGTCATTGAGGGTCGGAATGCTCTGGTTTTTTGCCGAGAGTTCGATGCATTTTCCGACAACTCCACGCAGGAATGTCCTTCCGAGGTGGGATTCTTGATGGACGTGATACAATTCACTTTCGCAAACGGTTTTACGAATTTCCCGTATGGTACGCCATTATCGAGACCCGTACTGATCGCATGGCCAAGGGCACTGCTGTTTGCGCCGCAGCCTCCGCTCCCGACTGTCCTGATAAAGACCTCTATAGGATTCCTTCAAACAGGTTCACGGTGACGTAAAGCCAGCAACATCCGGACTGGCAGAGATAGGTCCGGCCGGAGAGCTCCTTTAGCCGGTCGATAGAGGTCTCCGGGGCAGGTTACCACACCAATCTGTTGCCGGCCGTGCCATATAAATTTCCAATCAGTGGGCATACTCCTCTAACCGGCAGTCCAACTCCAGAACCAGCGGGTCAAGGAAACGGACCGCCCGATCGCACGGGTAAAAACTGAGAAGGGGAGTTCTCTTCAACTAAAGATACCACGAAGGGGCACCACACCAGTCCCTCCGGTTTCACTGATAGAGCATCATGACATTATCAACCGGCATAAACCCGTTCTTTTCATAGATACTCCGCCCGTCATCGCTGGAAAAGAGATAGAGTCGCTTGATTCCCTGCTGTCTGCAGTACCGGGTCGCTTCACAGGTTATCCCCTGAGCATAATGGTGATTTCGATACGATTTTTCGGTATAGATACTGTGGAGAAACGCGATCTTCGAGGAGAGATCATGAGGTACCGGCACATCTGAGAGAATACTGATCGCTCCACTCGAGACGATCCGACCCTCCAGCACGGTGACCCAGGCGATACACGTTCCACTCTTCAATTCATCAGCCAATTTTCTGGTGTATTCTTCTTCAAGGGCAGATAGGAGTGCCGGGTCTGAGGCTCTGTTCTTCTTCACCCAGATCTCTTCTAACATCGCCCGATGGTGATATGCCAGATTGGGAATATCGTCCTGCGTGACAAGCCGGATAGAGGGTTCCTGATTTTTTACCATGTGCATCACTATGAGAGATTGAATAATTCAGGAGGATATCGGTTGGAATGCGTAAAAACGTTTATTCAGACGACTCGTCCAAAAACGACGATGAGACCGGATGTCACTGGCTCACCTGGTGGAGACTCGTGGATAGGATGCCATTGACCGGACCCCGTTCGTCGACACGAGGAATCAGGAGAGATAATTTTTTAGGAAGAACGTGGTGAAAATTGAGATGTACAGGTCCTGAACGGACGAGTACATCTCAGAAAAGGTATGGGAATTTTCCATGTATTATTTTATCAAGTTGCACTGGTTGACCCTTCAGCACTTCTGGTCTGAAAGCCGCGGTGTATGCTCGAAAACCTGCTGAAGGGTCCTGAATGATGTGCTGTCCGGTTCTGGTACTTCTGCTATCGATTCCTGATGCTATCCATATCCCCCGGTCGGTCGACAAGACATCTCTTCGTGAGAGTAATCCCATAGTGGCTGTCTCTCTTCTTCCTGCAGATATGACCGGGTGAATTGTGATAATGAACTGCCGGAGAGTGGTGGTCCTTCTCTGTGAGAGGTCTCCGAGGCAGGTTACCACACCAACCTGTTGCCGGCGGTGCCATATATATTTCCAGGATACCAGTGGGTATACTCCTCTGATCAACGGTCCAACCCCTGAACCAGCAGGTCAAGGAAACGGACCGTCGATCGTACAGTGATTTCGACATTCCCCTTCAGGAGAGATACTATGAAGAACCGCGATCTTCGAGGAAGGATCATGAGATACCGGCACATCTGAGAGATTACTGATCGCTCCACCTGAGACGATCAGATCCTCCAGCACGGTAACCCGGACGTTTTACATTCCACCCTACAGTTCATCAATCACCATACCAGGTCAAAAGGTATATTATTCATCTCCCAGATCTCTTCAAACATCTTCCGATGCTCCCTGCTACATTTCGACATACTTATCATGAAGCACGCGATATATTCGCCGATGCGTTACATCTCTGGGTTACTCTTCCTGCTTCTCATGGCCAGCCTCGTCGTCTCTGGCTGTGTCAGTTCAGGGGATCAGGCGTTTACTGATTCGATGAAGACATCTCAAGCAACCATTGGACAGATGGCAAACGATGCCATTGCCGCTGAAAATGCCGGTGACCATGTGAAAGCCGCAGATCTCGCAACAAACATTTCAGATTACGCCACAAAAGAGAGTCCAGTGTTTCACGGGATGCAGGTCTCTTCGTCCTATGTCACTGCTCGGGACGATTATGTTCGCCACCTGAATAACGCTTCGACCGGTTGGAAAGCGTGGGCAACAAGTATCACGCTCACGCAGGCCGGCAAGAATGCGGAGGCCGCATCCCCGAAACGTGAATCTGATACCGACCTGGCTGCATCAGTCGACTGGCTGAACAAGGCGAAGGCTGCACTGCCAGAGTAGGCCCCTGATCTCCTCATCGGCACGAGGACGGCCTGCTGGAAGCATATGATTCCAGAGATCATCGTCCATTCGAGGAGAGGCAGACGGAGGCCCAGAGGGATCGGTGAAGATAAGTTTTCAGGACGAACTCCAGGTGAACAATGTGAGACATACAGGTCCTGAATTGGACCTGTACATATCGGAAAAGGTGTGGGAATGGGAATTTTTCAGGGTTATTATGTATCCAGATGTACTGGTTGACCCTTCAGCACTTCTGGTTTGAGAGCCTCGGTGTACGCTCGAAAACCTGCTGAAGGGTCCTGATAGTTATGCTTGTCCGGTTCTGGTACTTCTGCTGTCGATTCCTGTTGGCTATCCATATGCCCGATCGGTCGGCAAGACATCGCTTCGTGAGAGAATGCTGATCTGTCCCTCTTCTTCCTGCAGATGTGACCGGGTGTACTGTGATAATAAACTGCCCGGAGGGTGGTGGTCCTTCTCTGTGAGAGGTCTCCGGGGCAGGTTACCACATCAACCTGTTGCCGGCGGAGCCATATATATTTCCAGGATACAGATGGGCATACATCTCTGATCGGCGGCCCATTCCCTGAACCTGCAGGTCAAGGAAACAGACAGAACGGTCGAACTGATAAGCCTGCGTCGTTCATAGGGAAAAAGGATCCAGGCGTGCTTGACTCGCCAAATGATTGAGTATAATGATGATTGTTCTTCTTGACAGGCCGGCTAATATGGTCTCACAAACCAGACGACACCCATTCAGGCACTCCAACCCTGGTGATCTCATTTTTTCTTCTTCATCAGGTCGTTCACGATATTTTTCGCGTAGGCGTCCCAAACTGCCTGGAGTTCCTTCACTTTCTCTGCAGGGGCCTCCGGACCCAGATCCAGAATCTGCTGGTCCAGTTCATCCACTCTCTTTCGATAGAAGAGATCAGAACAATAGGTTGCCCCTTCCAGGATCTGTTCGATGCTGTCTTTTTGATCCTTCTCCCCAAAGTACCGGTTCAGCATCTCTGCAGTAGCCAGTGACGCCTCGAAACTGCTGATGGACTGAAAGAGTAGCCTCCTTTGTTTAGTGATTAGGAACCTAGACAAGAATGTCTCTCAAGGCGGATAACTGGAAAGTCCGTAACTGTTCAGATATCCTTGGGAACGAACATGAAGATGACCTAAAGATAAAACCCCGATCTGGCCGAAAAATTATTTGAATGAAGAGATCCGGCATGATTTCCTCAGATTGCAGCATTCTTCAGGTGTTGGCCCGAAGCCTCTGGAAATACGTCCGGGCCCAGACATAAGCCACGACACATCCAAGAATGTCCCCCGCGGTTATCCCCCACCATATCCCCAACTCGCCAAAACCGAGAACGAACCCGAAAATCCAAGCAAATATAATGACAAAGACAAGTTCACGCAAGACCGTGATCGCAAATGAAGTCATACCCTTGCCCACACCTTGAAAGATCGAGCTTGACATCATACCCGGTGGAAGGAACGGATAAAAGAAACACATGACAACCAGGAATGCTGCAATGGACGGAGCAAGATATGCTGTCTCGACAGAATAGGTGAAAATCGAGGCTATTTGCGACGAGAAGAGCCACGTGATTATGCTTGTGCACAGAGCAATGACAAGTCCCAGAAGGATCGAGAAGTGGTGAATGACCCGGAGCTTGTCGTAGTGTCTCCCGCCATAAGCAGCACCGGCGACTGATACGACCGCCATCTCGATCCCGATGAGTGGAATGATCGCGAACATGATGAGCCGCTCGCCTGCCGTATAGACTTCCACGGCATCGGATCCCGCAACCCTCATGAGCATAGCATTGATGATAATCAGTTCTTAGCTAATTTATGACTTAAATTTTTAATTAAGTAAATCGATTATTTTTTTAACAGATTTTTAAATGATAAATTATAATAAATTCTGTTTCAATTCTATGTATGGAAAAATTTTCTCCCAATGAGGTTTTAACAATATCTACCTCTATAGTAGAGAAGATTTCAATAGAGATCTTCGGTAGTTGTGATCAAAGCCTAAGAGAAGAGGTTAGCGCTGAATTTGTTCGTAGTTATCAACAAGAGAGATGTCCTGTACCTGATATTGGTTCTTTAGAACCGTGGTTTGAGGCAATGGTATGTGCTATTGTTCTCCACGTTGCTGATAAATTTATTTGTAACCAAATAAACGTTGAGTATGTAAAGTCTCGCTTTAAAACCCAGAGTGGAGAGATAAAAGAGACTATACAAAAAATATTTTCAGAGTACGGTTTTTCTCAAGAGAGTGGAGAACGAGCAGCCAAAAAAATAACCGATGAGATCTTTAAAGCCCGACCATAAGAACAAGCAACCCTTTTTGAATGACTTTATGATTGAATATTAAGGATATATGAGTTTCTTTGAGTCATCGTTTCTTTAAATTAGGATTTATTGAAACTGAAATCTCTTTCATAATGCCTGAATCAGATGTTGTAATTTTATTTTACAAATAAGCCTTTGAGAAATATCAACAACAGGCACATCGATACAGTGGGTAAGTATCATGAATGATAAAAAAGAGTATATTGAAGAAAGGATTCAATACTATTTGCAGAATCTTGAAGTTTACACTCAAGAAAAGTTTCCTGAAGAATGGGCAACAACACAGAGTAATCTAGCTGGTGCCTACACGGAACGTATCAATGAGAGCTCTGCAGATAATATTGAAAAGGCTATTTGTCATTACAAACTTGCCCTAAAGGTATTCACCCAAAGTGCATATCCTGAAGATTGGGCAATGACACAAAATAATCTAGCCATCGCTTATATAAATCGGTGTTATGGTGTAAAAGCAGATAATATTGAGATTGCAATTACTCTACTAATATCAGCATTAAAAGTGAGGAAACGAAAAGCATCCCCTAAAGAATGGGCAAGAACACAACATAATTTGGGAATAGCCTATAAGGAGAGAATCCGAGGAAATAAGGTCAAAAATATCGAGAGATCAATTAAACATGCAAAGAATGCTCTTAAGGTATTTATTCCTGATAGATATGCTTTGGACTATGCCAGAATTCAGAACACTCTTTCAACTGCCTATCTTAATAAGATTTGTGGGGAAGAGACAGATAACATCGATACAGCTATCTATCATGCAAATCTTGCTCTAGACCATTTAAACAAGGATGAGTTTCCTAATGATTGGGCAATAACACATAACAATCTTGGATTGGCTTTTCTCGAGAAACAAAAAGAAAATTCTGATACTAACCTTAAGACTGCTATCACTCATCTCAATAATGCTCTCAGTGTGTACACAAAAAACGCGATTATGGAGAAAATGGCTGTGATCCATAGCAATTTAGCCATGGCCTATCTCTTCCTTGTTACAGATGAGAGAGAAGAGAGGGCTGAAAATCTTAAATTGGCCATAATCCATGCAAATTGGGCCCTTAAAGTATTTACCACAGAGACTGACCCTGAAAAATATGCATCAACTCTAAATTATCTCGCAATTGCATTCGAAAACCTTAACTTTGGTGATCCTTCTGATAATATTGAAACATCTATCGATATTTACTCATTAATTGGAGAAGTTTACACTTTAAAGGCCTATCCTCATGAATTTGCCAGAACACAGTATAATCTGGGTATCGCATATTCCAATCGAATTGCCGGGAATAAAAAAGAAAATATTCAGGAAGCAGTATCGCACTTTCAGTTAGCACAAAAAGTCTGGACATATGATGATCATCCAGCAGAACATAGGGATACCTGGAAAAAAATTGGAGATTCATATTTTCAACTGCAAAACTGGAATGATGCCTGTATCGCATATTACAAAGCATGTGAGATCAGCGATAACCTCATCATAGAAGCGTACACAGAGAGAGGACGCCAAAATGAAGTTGGTAAAATTGCAAATATTTATTCAAATCTTGCGTATTGCCAGATATCAATGGGACATCTGCCTGAAGCTCTAGTAACTTGTGAAAAAGGGAAGACCCGTCTTTTTAATGAGACTCTCTCGATAATTGGGCAAGACCTAAACAATATACCTTCTGATAAGCAACTGCGTTTCATTAAGATACGAAAAGAATTAAAAGAGAGTATGACAGAAATGCCCTTGGATTTTACAAGAAACTTTTATAAATATGATCCCATGTCATCGAAGAGGATAAAAAAGGCTCGAAATAAACTGAAAGCACTTGTGAAAGAGATCAAGGTGAATAATCCGGATTTTCTTTGGACAAATCCAGATCTTACGACAATCCTCGCTGAAATCCCCGAAAAAGGAGCAATTGTAGTTCCGCTGATTACATCCCAGGGAGGAGCAGTTTTCATCGTACCCTCTGGAACCATCACAATCGCCCCTCATAATGTGTTGAGGTTAAATGAGTTTGATAGTACAGCTCTTCATGTACTCATGCATGGCAACGAGAATCATACAGGGTGGCTACAAACGTACAACAGAAGGGTCAAATCACTTGAGTCCAATTGTGAAGAAATAAAAAGGAAGGCTCTTGAGGATTGGATCTCAACAATAGGGGATATTTCAAAAAGATTATGGGATCAATTTATCGGACCCATCTTTACCCATCTCAAATCTCTGGATGTCCAATTGGGAACTCCAATTCTGATAACTCCACCCGGACTTTTAAAACTTCTTCCGCTCCATGCAGCTTATCGGATAGAAAATGGGTTATTACGTGCTTTTCTTGATGATTACACGATATCGTATGCTCCAAGTATAACGACAATTAGTATTATAAAAAAAATGAAACCGATCCAGAAATCTGAAAAGGATCGATTGCTAATGGTAAAACCTAACCATAATAATCTCTATTTTTCAACAGTTGAATGTAAAGCAATCACCAGTCTTTTTGGTGCTGACAAAGTTAAATCACTCGAAGATAAAAACGCAGTCAAGGATATGGTGGTAAAGTTTGCTCAAAATAAACAATACCTGCACTTTTCCACCCATGGTTATTTTGTGAAGGAAAATGTTATGCAATCTGGTCTAGTACTTGAAGATGGGATGTGGACACTTGCAGATATTTTATCTGACCTCAATATTGCAGCTGCTAGAATGGTAACATTATCTGTGTGTGAATCAGGCATTCCTCAGTATCAAAAAATCCCTGATGAATATATTGGTATATCTGCAGGTTTTCTGCATGCTGGTGCTTCCTGTGTTATTAGTTCTCTCTGGGCAGTGAATGATGTAGCTACCAGTATGTTGATGATGAAATTGTATTCTTCACACTTAATAGACGGTTTATCTCCTGTTTGTGCATTGAGAGAGGCGCAAATATTTATTCGTAATGCAACGAATCAGGAAGTTGTGAACTTTATGTGTAACGGAAATATCTCTCTTGATATTGATAGGGACTACTCGTGTATAATACAAGAACCAAATGAAAACCAGGATCAAGCCAACTCTTCATCTTGTATATCAAAAAGAGGGAATCCAATTCCTGGACCATTTGTCAATCCATATTTTTGGGCTGGTTTTGTCATAAATGGGGTATACAAGTAATGTTTAGATTTTGATACCTCATTTAAATTTTATCAAATTATATGGATTAGATGGGCAAAATTGAGAGTCTGAACTCAGTACTTAACTAATTTTTCTCCGTGTCTTTTTCATTCATCAGTGTTCCAAGTCTCCTTCAGTTATACTGGGTTTCTGAGGGCAGAAATTTTTACCACGACCTTTAAGGTTACTCGTACAGCCTCCCCGACAAACAACTTGAACTGATCAAATCTGAACGCGCCCATCTCAATGGTTCCAGGACCTTGTTTCACGGGTGAGAATCGTGTCCAAAGCACTGCTATCCAGATGTTTTTGAGAAGAAACGAGATGATAGCAAAGAGATATCGGATCACCGGATTTCGGGCTGATGTCCTAGGTTTGACCTGGTTACGCATCCTGTACGACGACTCGATCGCAAACCTGGATCGGTAGGTCTTATGAATTCATTGGGGATTCCAGGATAAGATCTGGCAAAATTTAGGAGAAACATGCCACATGAAACGCCCTGAAGGAGTCTAATTATTTACGAAAATCTAGATCAAACAATTTTCCAAATACCGATCTAACAGAAAAATGTCCTTCGCAATTAAAAGGATAATTCACCTGCACCACCTCCAATCTCAAATCCATTCCGGAATGCAAATTTCCCCCAAGTCAGGAATGGTGATCTGAATGACCAACCATCCCATCCCGTTCAAGGGCCCGCTGCAGGCCGGCCACCTGCTCGATGAACGGCGAGGGCGGACTGCTCGTCAGCAGGGGACGGACATCCGGCTCGCAGGCCAGCAGCCCCTCCTCGTACGGCAGGTAGAACTGATCTGAAATGAGGTCGAGCGAGTCGCCGAGGATCGTCTGCACCTTCCGGATATCCCCCTCGGACCTGACCCGGTTGACGACCAGGTGGATGGTGGGGATCCCCAGTTCATGGGCCAGGGTCGCGGCATGCTTCACCACCTGCACGGCGTTGAAGGTCGGATCGGTGACCAGCACCGCCTGATCGAACCCCTCGGCCATCGCCCGGCCGAAGTGCTCGACGCCGGCCTGGGTGTCCATCAGGATCACCTCGTGCTCCCGCAGGTTGATGTAGCGCATCACCGACTCGAGGAGGGCGTTCTCCGGACAGAGGCAGCCGGCGGCCGCTGCGACGACCGTCCCCATCACGAGGATCTTCACCCCGCCCGGCCCCTCGACACCGAACCGTTCCACGACATCGGAGACGTCGGGGTTTAAGGAGAGCATCAACCCCCATCCCGCCCCGGGACGGGCGCCGGTCTTCTCCTCCACATAGTCGAGGTTCTTCGTCAGCGGGACGACCCGATCGCTCTCGTCCGGCGGAACCCCCACCGCGTAGGGCAGGTTCATCTGCGGGTCCTCGTCGACGGCCAGCGTCGTGAACCCCCGCTCTGTGAAGAGATGGGAGAGGAGGGCCGTCAGCGTGGTCTTCCCCACGCCCCCCTTGCCGGTGATGACGACCCGGAATCCCTGCTCTGTCTTTGTATGATCATCGCTCTGAACAGTTCCGTCTTCGCGGCTCGAATGCTGATGCTCCTCACACATGCCTGATCACTCCCCCGGTCTGCGCCAGGATCTCCTTTCGTGCTATCCCCTTCGCCCTGCAGGCAGGGCAGACCCCGTGCAGGTCGTCACGCAGGGGCGGATCGATGCGTGCGGCTATCCGCTCGCCGAGTGAGGCCGGCGCGAAGTACTCCCCGCAGACCCGGCACTGCGCCAGCGACACCCTCGTCGAACCCCAGGACTGCATCACCCGTTCGCCATCGATATCCTCGATCCTGACCGCGTCCGTCGGACAGACCCGGGCACAGGCCCCGCAGCCCAGACAGACCGGATTCGCCTCGAAGAAGGGGGTGTTCACCACCGTGTAGGCCCCCCGGTTGATGAAATTGATCGCACCGGCACCCATCAGCTCGTGACAGGCCCGGACGCAGAGCCCGCAGAGGACGCACCGGTTTCCGAGGGGATCGGTGGGGTCGACCTTCCGGATGAACCGGGTCTTTGTCACCCCGTACCGGGCCGCCATCTCCCTGATCCGATCCGCCTTCGGGGCCTGGGCGAGGTAGAGCTCAAGGATGATCCGCCGGTGCCGCTCGATCTCCGGGGTATCGGTCACCACCGTCAGCCCGTCGAGGGCCCGCAGCGTGCAGGCCGTGGTCATCTCTCGCTTCCCCCGCTTCTCCACCTCGACCATGCAGAGCCGGCAGGCGCCGTAGGGGTCGAGGGCCTCCTCATAGCAGAGGTGCGGGATCGCGATCCCCTCGCGGGTCGCCACCGAGAGGAGGATCTCGCCCTCCTCAGCCCGGCAATCCACCCCGTTGATCGTCACCGTCACCAACCGCTTCGATTCGTCCATCAGCAGACCTCCCTGTGCATCATCGCTCGATCAACCCCTCGTATTCGTCCCTGAAGTACTCGAGGGTGGTCAGCACCGGGTTCGGCGCAGACTGCCCGAGGCCGCAGAGCGAGGTCTTCGCGACCGTGTCGGCGAGGAGGGCGAGCGTCTCCAGATCCTGCCCGGTCCCCTTGCCGGCCAGGAGCCGGTTCAACAATAATAGAGTGTGCTTCAACCCCTCCCTGCAGGGGACGCACTTCCCGCAGGACTCTCCGATGGCGAAGTTGATGAAGTACCGGGCGATGTCGACCATGCCGGTATCCTCGTCCATCACGACGATCCCGCCGGAGCCCATGATCGAGCCGACCCGGTTCAGACTCTCGTAGTCCATCGGCGTATCGAAGAGCCGGACCGGGATGCATCCCCCCGAGGGGCCGCCGGTCTGCACGGCCTTCACCGCCTTCCCTCCAGCGCCGCCGTTGCCGATATCGATGACGATCCGCTCGAGGGTCGTCCCGAGCGGCACCTCCACCAGCCCGACCCGGTCGACCTTGCCGACGAGGGAGAAGACCTTGGTGCCGGTGTTGCCCGGGGCCCCGATCGCCGCGTACCAGCCGGCGCCCCGGCTGACGATCACCGGGACGTTGCACCAGGTCTCGACATTGTTCAGGTCGGTCGGCTTCCCCCAGAGCCCCTTGTCGGTCAGCCGGGGCGGCCGGGGATGGGGCCGGCCGGTCCTCCCCTCGATGGAGGCGACGAGCGCCGTCGACTCCCCGCAGACGAAGGCCCCGGCACCGATGGCGAGGTGCAGGTCGAAACTGAACCCGGTGCCGAGGATGTCGTCGCCGAGCAGCCCGTACTCCCGTGCCTGTTCGATCGCCTTCGTCAGCCGTTCGATGGCCAGCGGATACTCGGCCCGGATGTAGATCACCCCCGTCTTCACCCCGCCGATGGCGTAGGCGCCGAGGATCATCCCCTCGATCAGCATGTGGGGATCGCTCTCCATCTCGTTCCGGTTCATGTAAGCCCCGGGGTCGCCCTCGTCGGCATTGCAGATGATGTACTTCTCCGTAGCCGTCTCCTTTCGCGTGATCCGCCACTTCAGCCCGGCCGGGAAGCCGGCGCCGCCACGGCCCCGCAGCCCGGATTTTTCCACCACATCGATGACGGCCTCCGGCTCCATCGTCGTCAGGGCCGATAGGGCGGCCGAGTAGCCGCCCACGGCGATATACTCCTCGATATCCCCGGGATCGATCAGCCCGGCGGCCCGCAGGATCACCTTCTGCTGGTATCGAAAGAACGGGACGTCGGCATAGAGCGGAATGTCGGGGAACCCGTCCCCGAAGACCAGCGGGGGTCCGATGATCGGGTCCCATGTCGGGATCCGGCATAGGGCTAGTTCTACAGGCACCTCTCCGTTCAGGACCGCCCGGATGATCGCCTCGACGTCGTCGACGGTGACCCGGTGCAGGATCACGAGCGGCTTTCCAGGGATCGCGACGTTCACCAGCGGCTCCTCCCGGCAGTAGCCGAAACATCCCACCCGGGTGAGGGCAATGTCCAGCCCTTCTGACTCGATCGTCTGGCGCAGACGGTCGTAGACCTGGTCGCCACCGACTGCCTTTCCACAGGTGGCCAGCCCCACGGCAATACGGGGGCGGTCCGGAATCAGTCTTCGGAGGCCGGCCTGCCGGACATTCTCAAGATCGTCTGCTGTTTTGATCTTCATCGCTGCCACCCGTATCCTTCAAGAATCCCGGGGAGGCTCTCCGGGGTGACATACCCGTAGAGATTCCCGTCGACCCGCAGCACCGGCGCGATGCTGCAGGCGCCGAAACACCGGGCGATCTCCAGCGTGAACCGGTTGTCCTCCGTCGTGAGGGAGAACTTCCCGTCCTCATCGGCGGCCTCGCCCTCCAGGTGCAGCAGGTCCTGCAGCGTCTCGAGGAGGGAAACCGCCCCCTTCACATGACAGGCCGTCCCCATGCAGACTGTGATCACATGCTCGCCCACTGGTTTCAGGCTGAAGAGGGCATAGAAGGTCACCAGACTGTAGAGGTCCGAGAGCGGGAGGTCCAGTTTCTGCGAGAGGGTCTCCAGCACGTCCCGGGGGATATACCCTTCCTGGTGCTGGACTTCGCTGAGTATCCCGAGCACCCTTCCGGTGGGAGAGGCGTAGCGGGCGATGATCTGATCGAGTACCTGTTCTTCCATCGTCTCCTCGCAAAAAAAGGAATAGTTCTGGCGGTCAGATCCCGAGCGCCTGTCGCTTCCGATCGATCTCCGCCTCGAGCAGGTCGGCCGCCTTGACGGGGTCCGGTTCGACTGCGAAGGAGGCGTTCACCACGCCTGTGAGTTGACTCGCGAGGAGGGAGAGGACGTTCTGGCTGCCGAAGATCTTCGGGGGGATCCCGAGCACCGTGTAGACACCCGACGAGACGAAGTACGTCCCGATCGCGATCGCCTTCTGCGAGTACCATTCGGGGGCGGCCCCCCCGAGCGGCAGATCGCCGATCCCAACGCCCAGTTCGTCCGCCACATGCGAGGCCATCACCAGGATCCGGGAGCAGTCGACACATGAGCCCATGTGCAGCACCGGCGGGATCCCCAGGGCCTTGCAGACCGCCTTGAGCCCGTCCCCGGCCAGGTCCGCCGCTTCGGGGACGAGCAGGCCGGCCTTTCCGCTCGCGATGGCCGCACACCCGGTCTCGACGACGAGAATGTTCCGCCTGATCAGTTCCCTGCCGAGGGCGATATGTCCTGAGTCCTGTTTGATCTTCGGGTTGTTGCAGCCGACAACCCCGACAACCCCCTTGATCGTGCCGGCGACGATCGCATCGATCAAAGGTTTATAGGTACCTCCGAGGGCCTTTCTGATCGCCTCCTCAGAGAACCCGGCCATCATCTGGACCGGCCGGTCCGGGATCCTGACCCGGTTCGGGTCCCTGGCGGCGAAGTTCTCGATCGCCATCCCCACGATCTCCCTGGCCGTGTCCAGCGCCGTCTCGGGCCTGAACTCCTTGTAGATCGAACCCGGCACCTTGGATTTCTCACTGGTCGCCACGACCTTCGTGTGATAACAGCTGGCCGTCGCCGTGATGGACGGGAAGATGCACTGGTAATCGATCACCATCACCTCCACGGCTCCGGTGGCGATGGCCAGTTCCTGGTCCAGGATCGTGCCGGCGATCGGGATCCCGTGCCTCATCAGCACCTCGTTCCCGGTGCAGCACATCCCCACCAGGTTGATGCCGGCCGCACCCTTCGCCCGGGCCGCCTCCTTGGCCGCCGGCTCCTCCACCGCCTTGAGGATCATCTCGGAGAGGACCGGGTTGTGTCCGTGGAGGACGATATTGACTTTATCCCTGCTGAGCGTGCCCAGGTTCGCCAAGGAAGTGACCGGCGTCGGGGTCCCGAAGAGGATATCGGAGCAGTCGGTCGCCATCATCGACCCGCCCCAGCCGTCAGAGAGCGAGGTCCGCATCGCATGCAGCAGGATGTTCAGATAATCGGCGTCGACCCCCATATGCACCCGGTGCATCGCCTCCACGACCTCCCGGTCCACGCCCCGGGGAGTGATGTTCAGATCCTGCCAGACCTTCCGGGTCTTCTCCGGGGCCCGGTCAACCAGCTGGATCCGGTTCTTGATCGATCCGAACTCCTCGAGCATCCCCCGGGCGAGGTCGCCGGCGATCGCTGCGTCATCCCGGCCCTCGGTCGGAATCCCGTACTCCTCGGCGATCAGGTGCAACTTCACCGCATCCGTGATCTGGTAACCCTGGGCCTTCCCCTCTGCGGTATGGAGGAGCGTCTCGACGACCTCCCGGCCGTGATCCGAGTGGGAGGCCGCACCGACGGCGAGGTCGTCGAGCAGGTTCCTCGCCACGATCGTGTCCGCCGTCGCCCCGCAGACACCCCGCGTCGGCGTTCCGCCGAAGGGATCGATCCGACAGGGTCCCATCGAGCAGTTGTTGCAGCAGAGCCCGAGCTGCCCGAACCCGCACTGCGGCTGCTGCGCCTGCAGCCGGTCCCAGGCGGTCTCGACACCGTCTTCGATCGTCTTCTCGATCATCATCTGGCTGGTCCTGTCCAGCGCCCGCTTCTCTGCCACCTTCTTTATCGCAATTGGATCATACATTGTGTTCACCCTCCACGCTCTCCGGAATTATAAATCCGCCAGTGTTCCCATGATCTCCCGGAACGCCCGGATGTTCTCGGGCATCGAGGGAACCTCGCCAACCGGTTCCCTGGCCGGTTCCCGGGAGAGAAGAAGTTTCATCGAGAAGTCATGGCTGCTCTTTTCGATCAGGTCGTTGACCTCTCCGAACTCCAGCGCCCCGGTCTTGCAGGCCTCGGCGCAGGCAGGAATCACACCGTTCTGCTGCCGGTCGATACAGTTGTCACACTTTGCATTCACGTCGCGGGGAAGGTCCACCTGCCGCACCCGCTGGAACCGGATCACCCCGAACGGACAGGCCATCGCACAGACGGCACAGTCGATGCACCGATTGTAGTGGATCGCGACCGAACCGGTCGACAGGTCCCGGTACAGGGCCTCGGTCGGGCAGACCTGCATACACGGGGCCGGGTCGCAGTGCCGGCACCGGTTCGGGAAGGTCAGGTAGTCAACAACCTCAACATGAACGCGTGGTCTTGAGATCGGCTCCTCGTTCCGTGCGCCAAACAGTTCTCTGCTCGCAGAGTGCTCAACGGCACAGGCCACCTCGCAGTGCCTGCAGCCGATACAGCGCTCAGCCCGTACAAAAACAGTCTTCATTAACTCCCGCCTCCATCTCCCCATCCAGTGGACGACCATAACTCCACGAGATCTCTGAATAGTAACTCCATCAGCAATATTCGTATATACCGCTTTTGCTGGAATAAACCGTTTTTTTCATCCAGAATGGAATTTGCCGGCCACAAGATCAAAAATGGAGAGAGGACAGATGAACCAACCCGAAAACTCTCTGCGCGTTGATCGGCCGATATCGGCAGCCTCATACTCTGATACCAAAAAATACCAAAAAAAGAGAAGAGAGTAGTAAGGGATCACGCTCTACAGACGATTGAAGAGGAGAACGATATCATCAAAGTTGATTACACCGTTTTTATTGAAGTCAAACGCTTTGATGGGTTCATTATCCGCGACCCAATCCATCTGGTTGAAGTACAGCACCACATCATTGAAATCGACCCTCTGGTCCCCGTTCAGATCCCAGAAGAGCCCGTCATTATCGGGACTGGTCGGGACCCCCACACCACCTGGGATGACCGTGACCAGGACCGGCGTCGGGGTCGGTTCTCCAGATGAAACAAAAACTTCGATCCGATTGTTCCATTCATCGGTCACATAGACCTGGCCGACCCCATCGATCGTGATGCCATACGGCCAGGTGAACTGTCCGGGCCCGGTGCCGGAGGTGCCCCAGGTGGAGACAAAGAGACCGGCAGACGTGAACTTCTGGATCCGGTTATTCCACACATCAGTCACATAGACGGCGCCGGCACTGTCAACAGCGACACCCCAGGGCCAGTTGAACTGTCCGGTCCCGGTGCCGGAGGTGCCCCAGGTGGAGACGAAGAGGCCAGCGGACGTGAATTTCTGAACCCGGTTGTTATACGTATCGGCTACGTAGACATTGCCGGTTCCATCGACCGCGATGCCAAAGGGCTCGTCGAATTCTCCAACCCCGGACCCGTGACTCCCCCACGCTGCGAGAAAGGAACCGGAAGAGGTGAACTTCTGGACCCGATCGTTCCACGAATCGACAACATAGATACTTCCCACACCATCGACAGCGAGGCTGGTCGGAGCGTTGAACTGCCCAGCCCCCGAGCCGGAACTACCCCATCCTCCAAGGAAGGAACCAGAGGAGGTGAACTTCTGGATCCGATCGTTCTCAGTGTCCGCCACGTAGACAGCGCCGGCACCATCGACGGCGACTCCGTCCGGATGGGCGAACTGTCCGATCCCGGTGCCAGAACTCCCCCACACTGTTACGAACGTGCCTGAGGAGGTGAACTTCTGGATCCGATCGTTCTCAGTGTCCGCCACGTAGACATTGCCGGCACTGTCGACGGCAACGCCACCAGGATGATCAAACTGCCCGATCCCGGCACCGGAACTACCCCACTGAGCCGAGTACACATACTCCCCAGATACCGCCGCGACCAGAACGCCGCAGCACACCAGCACCAGGACACAGGTCGTACTGAATACATGCCCCATTCAAAACCACCCTGAGGACCTTGAGGATCTCAATCTATTAAGACCTTCTCAGGTCCAAGTCCCTCTCCCACACCTGAAGTAGCCAGGATGATGTTACCGGTTCATTCCAGGACCTGGTTGTATACACCGATGATCCGCTCTGCAATACTCTCCCAGGCAAACTGATCAGCATAGGCGAGGATCGCCTCCCGGTCCCATTCCTTCTCCAACGCCAGCAGAATCTTCTCCGCCAGACCCTTCGGGTCGGCAGGCTCAACCAGCAGACCACAGGTCTCAGATGTGATGATCTCCGGCACCCCGCCGACCCTCGTCCCCACAAACGGTAACCCACAACCGAGAGCCTCAAACATGACAGTAGGATTGCCTTCATTGAGGCTCGGCAGGACAAAGATATCGGATGCGTTCATCCAGAGGGGAATCTCGCTGTGAGGCTTGCCCCCTGCAAACAGGAAGTGATCTTCAAGCCCAAGGGATCGAATCTGATCCTCAAGGGTCGTCTGGAGCTTTCCGAGACCGACAATTACGAAGAGAACGTCCTTTCGCTTTGAAATAATCTCTCGGGCGGCTTCGATCAAATAGGTATGACCCTTTATCGGGTCAAAATACCCCACGGTCAGGACAATCTTCCTGTCGTGGGGGAGATTGAGGAGAGTTCTGCACGAAACGGCATCGCGTGGATAGAAGATATCACTTCGAAAGCCGTTCGGTATGACAGAAACCGGTGTGGAGACGTTCAATCTATTGATACACGCGAGGTTGCTCTGACTGACCGTGATGATATGATCGGCAGTGTTCAGCACGTACTCGATCTTCTCACGCCATTCGTCATCCATGAACGGGAGTGAGTAAATATCGTAGCCATGTGCGGTGACCACGAAGGGACCGCCAAACTCCTCCTTGAGTCGAGCGCCGGCATAGCCTGCAGACCAGACGAAATGACAGTGGATGAGATCGTAGATTATCTCCTTCTTCTGTATCAGTGACGTAACCCGATTATACTGTTTCTGACCCAGGTTTTTGTATCCCCTGTCCGTCGGAAGGTACCAGATGGGAGTGGAATAGACGTGTGTATTCTCCGGGGTATTGGTCCGATCGATTTTATCAACCGAGGAAAAAATCTCATTCCTTAAGATAGGAAGGTGTTTCCCGATCTCCGCAAATGGATTTGTCCTCACGGATACGTATATCGATGCAACATGCGGAGCGATCAGATCGAAGGGATCCTTCTGGAAATAGTTATAGGAATGGCAGATCACGAACAAATTTTTATCTTTTATCCCGTCAGTCAAGAGGGGATCATCCAGACGACCCCCTGGGTGCTCCACCTTCGAGCGCCCCCAGGACAGTTCCCCTTCATCATCAACCCTGTTCACCATTGTTCACGATCACCACCGAAAAGCCCCGATCAGAGACTGCTCTTCGCCGGGATGACCCCAACCGGCATCCCGGGCTGTGCTTCGACGCTTCCGTTTGAGATGATATCACCGGTTTTTTGAGCAGGTTCAGAGAAGAACTCTCGCAGCCAGATCTCAAGATTGATCCATTTCCAGATGGTATCACCGATGTTGATCGTACCCTGAAGATGCCGGGTATAGTGGTTCTCAACCTCCTCCCAGTTCCAGTACGGCCGGCTCTTGAAACTATCCGAGTAGATAATTCCTTTACAAAAATCAATGATCTCCTCCTTTCTGAAAAATTCATCGGTCGGAGCGGCAAACCCAACCTTATCAGTTCGATCCCTGATCATCGCGGGGAGGCAGTCTTTGACTGCATCTACAAAGATCACCTTGGTTCGTCCATGTGCAATCTTTTTATCCGAAGGGAGGGACATGGCAGCCTCAACCAGGTTGACATCAAGAAATGGCGGTCGGCTCTCTATACTCCATCGCATCGAATTTTTGTCCTCCCATCGTAAGAGATGGGGAATCGCCGTCGAGTAGAGGGTGAGAGAAAGACCCTCAGGAAGTGTCATCCTTCGCCATCGGGGGTCCATCTCTCCATCACATTTCTCCATCAAATACTCATGATTGATCCAGGATGGCGTAATTATCTTCCAGAATCGATATTTGAGAAATTCGGGGAGCAGCAGGAATCCGAACATCTTGAGGGAATAGAGATCCTTAAAATTTTTTCGGTATTTTCGCATCTCTCGTCCAAGGGTTAAAAAATTTCCTCCACGTAATAATTCATAGAAATAGTAAGCAAAATAATAACTGTAGCCTGCAAAAATTTCATCTCCACCCTGACCATCGAGCAATACTTTTGCTTTGTGCTGATGAGCGAGTTTCATAACAGAGTACTGTGCATAGGGACTCAAGCCGGTCACCGGCTCTTCCTGGGAAAGAACAAAGTCCCGAAACTCCTTTAAAAAATTATCTTCGGATATCTGTGTAAAGTATTGTTGAACGTTGTTATTCTTTCCCACCTCGAGGATATACTTGCTCTCATCAAGTGAAAAGCCAGGAACGACAAGGGAGAAGGTATTGAATCGATCAGATAGCAACGTGTTGAGTATACTGACAATCGCAGAGGAATCGATGCCCCCACTCAAGCAGCTTCCTATCGGTACATCAGCGATCGTTCGCAATCGTATGCTCTCGACGAAGGACTCACGAATTGTCTGAATATCTGCTTCTTTCCTCTTAGCAGGAGAGTACCACTTATGTAAACGATATTGTTTCTTTGAGAGATCGTAGATTAATAATGAATCCTGAGGAACTTTGTTTACACCGGTGAAGAAGGTATAATCGGTATGGTCTTCCAAATTGTGCGCAAGATACTCCATTATTGCACGTTCATGAGGAGAGACCTGAATGGTATGACAGAGGAGTGCCGATATCATGGATGAGAAGATGATCTTCCCATCGTCAGCATAGTAATAAAGTGGTTTGATACCAAATTGATCGCGACCAAGAACAATCGTATTGTTTTTCAGATCGAAGAGGGAAAAGGCCCACATGCCATTGAACTTTTTTACACAATCGAGTCCGTACTCCTCATAGGCATGGATTATCACTTCAGTATCGGTATTACTCTTAAAAAGATGGCCTTTTTCGATGAGGTCAGCACGTAACGATTGAAAATTATAGATCTCACCGTTGTAGACCAGCCATACAGACTGATCTTCATTGGACATGGGTTGATGACCATGTTCGGAGAGATCGATGATCGAAAGTCGTGCATGTCCCAATGAGACCGAGTGGTCACAGTACACCCCCTGGTCGTCCGGTCCTCTATATTTCGTTATCTGATTCATTTCAGTTATTAAACTGAAATCCTCCCATGAAAACCCATTAATACCGCACATGATATCTCCATACGTTTCCTGCCAGGATGTTGTTCATTAGAAGCATTACAATTAATATAGTCTCTGGTTTTCCCCATCCGTGAGAGAGCGATATCTTCATTTCATCAGACAGATCCTTCCCCATCACAACCACCGGCGAGGCTCTGAAACGTTCCTTCCACCCAACCTCCAGAGAAGACCAAAGAATGAGGGTGCTCAGTACACGACGCTGCACATATTTGATGCTCCCTCATCCAATCTCCTCAACCCTGTGACAATCACTGCCTCTGACAAAATTCAATGGATAGTTCTTACCAGAATTGATCCATTCAGCCGGAGGAAGGGTATATTTTTTATTCAATTCCATCAGGACATCATTATCTTTGAGCTTCTGAAAGATTGTATCCAATTCATCTTCAGGCATCTGAAATCCTGTTTTTCTGAGAAATAAACCTGGATGCGCCCAGGCATTTACATAGGGATTGCTCAGGACTGCGTAAAGTGCATCGAGGTAGAGGTCGAAATCTTTTGGAAATGAATGAAAAGCAAATATCGGATAATCGACCTGGATCAGGAGATCATGGTCGACATCAAGTGTCCCACCGGGGAGAACCTTCGCTTCACATCCAGAGAGGATGATCAGATCGTACTCATCCCGTGCCCGATCAACAGCATCGAGAAATGCATGAAAATCATAGTTCAGGTCTCTGCGTACATGTTCGGTGAACGCAACAAGAGGGATTCCCAGTTCCCCTGCTCTCCTGCAATACTCGTCGACAGAGTTATGGCCATCGGTATAACTCGTATGAATGTGCCATTCCCCAGACAACAGATAGGGGGAATATTTTCTCCAGGCCTTCATAAGAATGCCATAGCATCTCCGTTCTGAATCCCCGCACCTCCCCAGTATCGGATGATCTTTGTCCCCCACTGGATCTGAAAATCAGGAACATCTTCATCCAACGCATGTTTTACAGCAGCATAGATGATATTGGCACCTGCAAATGTTGAAAGAACCATCGTGCCCTGGACACGGGGATTGGATTCCAACAATTTGGGGATGTTATGCTCATCCATCTTGAACTGGAAACCAAACGCAAACTCCAATCCAGCGGCTTCACTGAGTCGCTGCGAGTAGTCGATCAGTTCTTCATGATACTCAAGTGTACTCTGGAACGTGATGCCCGACTGAATGATATCTCGCCTCCGTGGAGCGATCGTATACTTCCGAGCTTTCAAGATATCGACGGTGTACTCTGCATTGGGTAAATATTCCATAACCAATAATGGTGGGAAACTTGACCCTAATATGTCATAGAGATTATTCATCTTCAAAAAAAGAGACGTCGGTTTATCTGAATAGAACAACTTTTTGAGATCAAGGGATTCATCGATGATGCGTACCCCTCTCGAACCATTGGAGAGCGGCGGTTTAACAACGACCAGTTTTTCAGGCCAGCCCAACGCTTCGGCAGATCTTTTCAGGCTATCAAAAGTATCCACAAGAGAACATTTCGGAGCGGGGATACCGATCCGCTCGGCCAGTTTCATGAGTTTAAATTTGTCGTTGGCGATAGAGATTGCAGAAGCATCTGAAACGGCAATAGACGTCCCGATACTGGAAAATGAAGATCTATTCTCGGCCAGAACAGACAATTCAAGAGTGTTTTGAGGTAATACTACATCGACTTCCTCATCTTCACAGATTGAGAGCAACTGGTCCAGATAATCCGCTTGTGAAGGTCTTGAAATGCGATAATATCTGTCGCACAGATATGTTCCAATAACCTCCGGTTTGATATCCGTTCCGATCGTCCGAATGGTTCTCTGGTCAAAATTTTCTCTTAGAGAATAGAGCGTACCTTTTATTCCAGGAGCCCCGGCACCGGTAACAAGAACTGTTAAAGCATCCATCGTACAACCTCAAAAGCCTCAGCGTATTCTGCATTACATTGAATTCCTCGTGTCTTTGCCAGGCCGAAGATGAATTCCTTTGAAAAATACTGCCTCCCCTTAAGAAGTTGGGATTGGTAGTTCCTCAGAATCTCGCACTTTCTCTCGATCTGATCGGTACTCAACCTGCAAAAAAACTGTGTATTAAAGGTGACATGATTCCAGGGCAGTTCGTAACAGATGATGCTCGACGTGGTCTTGAAGGCTCTGACCATCTCATGTGCAACGACCTGATGATCCTGATGGAGATCGTTCAATGATGGGCCGATGACGATATCTGGATTAAACTGATTCCGGATCCTGACCAGATCATCAAGTATCTCCTGACGATATTGATGGAGGTTCCGTACCTTGAAATCAAAAACTTTGCAGTTCTCCTCTCTGAGTGCGAGGTCCCGGGTCACGGTACGATATTCTCTTTTCAGGGTATCCTTAGGAAGTCCATCGGGTAAGGAGTCCTCAGCAGTCGAAAAAACAACCCAATAGATCTCATTTTCACCATTTAAGAGTTTGACAATCGTACCACCGCAACCAAGCTCAGCGTCATCAGTATGAGGAGACAGAACTAAGATCTTCATAATAGCCTTCTCGATGCATCATCATTCGGAAAATCGGTCTTTCCTTTCATGATCCCTGCACTTTCGGGATAATGATCGACAAACCAGACCATGAAGGCTGTCACATCGATCTTCTCATCAACCAGACGGTTCCGTTTCTTCTGCCCCAGATCCTTGAGATCTGGGTCTTGAAGGAGTTCAATCGCTTTTTCAATCGTATCCTCATCGCTCTCCGATGTCCAGAGCAATCCATACCTGTTTAAATCGGAGAATATTCCACAATACTTTCCGGTTGTAGAGATGTGAATGGCATGGGTTCCCAACGTTGCAGCCTCCGACGCCGTCGTCCCACCCTCTCCCACGTACAACGTAGCATAGTACAGCAGGTCATGCAACTTCTCCGGCAGGACCGAGATCTGGTAAGGCTTCAGTTCATCAGGCAACACACCCTCTGAAGTGATGAGCACCCGGCCATACTTCTCCAGTGCCTTCACCAGTCCAACCCGGTCTCGAACACCGTGCTGGCCGACGTCGTGACTCGCTTTCCAGGAGACGAAGCGGACGATGATGAACGGATCGTCCTCAGTGAGGCCGAGTTCTGTGAGGACAGACGGGTCGGGTATGAAGTAATGTGGATGAAGATAGGCCAGTTCATGATATCCATTATATCGGATCTGCTTTCTACCAAGGTTTTTTTTATAGGAGGCTGGAGTACAGATAACATCTGCAAACGGAAACGTAATTGCATTTATCAATGTGGCATGCTCGGTATCGGTAAAGACAATGGATTTTGCATGCGTAATCTTTGAGATATGAGCTCCGAATGCATCTGCAATCCCAATCATAATATCAATATCATATTTTTTTTGCATATTGTAGGTTTTGTAATCCCCTTTGATAATCTCAAGGATTTGACCAAAAAAATTTGAACTGATGTCTCCATAGAGCTCATAGCCGATATGATAATTCTTCAGAAGGTCCAATGAGACGTCTTTGTTAACAGCATATACCACCAAGTTATGTCCCTTCTTCTGCATTTCCCAGAGGAAATATTTGAAAAAATGGACATGCGCTGGATGGCCGATATTTATCAAAATATTCATTCATCACACCTTCACTATCATGCATTTGTATCTTCAGATCAAATGTCAATTCCTTAAACGATCAGGTACGTTTTTTTAAGGTTTACTCATAAGTCCAAAGAATATCATATCATGGTTATGGTAACATATCGGTTCGAATATTTATAATTAATTTAAAAATATACCCTCAAGAACGAGGTTTTTTGATTATACCATTTTGGAACACCGAGGGTTGCTACTGAGTTGAAATTTCAGCGTTATTTTCCAATGAAATCCCTGGACCGGGAATACCGATCTGGATCCCACGATTAAAATCATCCAATATATTTCCAACAATTTTACAGGAGTCGGGGGAGTACTCCGCGATTATTATTCCAGACCCGCTCTTCGTACCTTTCGCAATATTTCCCTGAATCAGGATATTGGTTCGGTCGACATCTATGGCCTCATAGAGGATATTGATCATCGTATTGTCCACAATCCGATCCACTTTAGGCCCCAGATTATCCGGATCAACGTTCATATTGGTTAAAACGATTCCACTCTTACAGTTGATCATCACATTATCGGTGATCTCCGCTGAACCATTCCCGAGGTCGACTCCCTGGGCACAGTTGTTCATGACATTGCCCTTGACGATATAGGGTCCAGCGGTTGGTTTATGTGCATCGACCGCCTGTTCGGTTGTATTTTCAAAATAATTGTTTTCGACCGTGACACTCTGCACATACTCTGCCTCAGGCAGGTTTGTGTTACTGGTTCCGGTTGTGATGCTATGCCTTCCTTTGGTGACAAAGAAGTTGTCATGGATGTATATCCGATCGCTGTGGTCGGTGATACTGACCCCATATCCCAGTCCGGACTGAAAGACGTTATCGAAGATTGACTCCTCAATCGTGACATCAGTGCAGGTGTTCACGCGAATTGCTGCATACCCGATATTATGGAACTTTACATAGGATACATGGAAGGTCTGGAGATAATAGGCATCAATCATCGCCGGATCGGTTTCAATCCCGGGGCCTTCAAAGACGATCCCGGTGATGGTCACGCCCTTCAACCTCGACGCGGACGAGCCTTTGGCATTCAGGGTGAAGACATACTGTGTCGCTCTTTGACAGTCGAATACGGTTCCCGACTCCCCGAACAGAGTTACTGGTTTATTGATGCGGATCGGTCCATCGATCCGGTACTGACCGGGAGGGAAGTAGATCGTCGAACCAGATGGGAGTTTCGTAAGGAGCGATTGAAGGGCGGCAGTATCGTCGGTGACACCATCCCCCTTCAGCCCGGATGACCTGACATTGGTGGCAATCTTAACGAGATCCGGTCGAGAGGGAACGGCCCATGCCTGATAGGCCTGTTGCATCTGGGCAAGGCGGGTATTCCCCATGGTATATGCAGTATTCGCTTTTGTCACCGCCTCAACAGTGGTAAATAGAGAACCCATCGTGATCGGATTATCGACATTTTCGATATGTTCTGACAGAAATTGAGGCACATCAATAATAACTGATACAGTAGAGAACCCAACAGCAATCAGAATGAACATAACGGCAACAAGTATAATGGATCTACTATGCCCATCCATCAGAACCACCTAACAGCAGTCATTGAGGCCGTCCCAAACTCATAGTATTCCGCAGCCCTCATATCATTGAGTACTACTGCACTCCACCGATATGAGAAGCGTAGGATGAGTAGTGAGATGAACTCAAAATATGTATATATATCTATTTCACAGAGGAAGGCGGTGCCAGAAACAGTGATAAGGAGCAAAACGAAGTGAGCCGATAATCAAAAATAAGGTATACCAATTGGAAATGACAGATTGGTGAAGGAGGGTCATGATGCCCAGTTATCACCTCATTCAATTTTTCCTCTTATCAGAGGTCCAACAATCTTTGTAACCGACAGGGGAATTTTACTCCAGTATCTCGATAGATGTGAATATTTATTTTGATTTGAGATATATCCCTTTTTTTTCAGGTAGTAATAATGTAATGGAACTTCCCGAGCACCCCATCTCATTTTATAATTATAATTTCCAGAATTAACCGGGCTTCTCCCAAAATCCAACCAGTTGTAGCCATTTTCATGCCCAAAGTTTATCGAGTTCCAGTCCAAGAGATTGGTTGGAGAAAATTTCCGGCACTCAGGTAATGACGAACCCCACCCAGAGATTAAGATATCCTTATACCCCAATAGAATCTGAGAACAAATGACATCGTTATGAAATAACACGTTCGCTACATACATTGTATCTTTAAACGTACTGGAGATTGCCCTGAAGAATCGTTTATCATGCACAGGGGTGCCCAATCTTCTCATGTTCACAGAGTACACTTCGTAAAATTCATCGATCGAATCATTATCTCCATTACATATTTCATATTTAAGCCCCAGGCTTTCTCCTTTTCTAACCCTATTCCTTTTATTCTTACCAATATCCGCCCAGGCCTGATCTACACTTTTTGACAGGTCCAGAAAAAAAGTTGAATAATTGGTATACATCGACAGGGGGGAGTTGATGTCATCAAAAGGAGAGATTTGACAATGATCGGATCGGATCTCAAGGTTATCAATCTTCAATTTTTCAACTAATAAGAGCGTTTCAAGGAGCAATTTTTCTCGTACCGTATCATCAGTACAACAGATTCCACCATAAGGTACATAAGGGACGGATATTAATTTTTTCTTAAAGAGAAGACCGGTTACAAGGAATAAGGGCAGACTTCCACAGATTGTGCCAGACTCATCCTCTGCTACCAGATAATAGGGTTTAGGACCATAAACCTTCCGAATAATTTCTTTCCATCCGAATTGCTGAAATACATTGCTATCATCATTTTTTTGAAGAAAATCATCCCATTTTTGACAATGGTTATCTGAAACATACGATAGATTATAATCCATATCCGTCCTCCACATAATCTCTTAAACAAGTATATTGTACGCTACTATTGCCATCCAGTATTTGTTTCACTCGATCTTCAACAACGCTCCCTTTAATAATCCAGTAAAATCGCCTTTTATTGCCAACTTTTGGAAATGTTTCATGGGAAAGATCGATGGGATGAAAATAAAATACAGTATGACCACGGCTTAAACTCTGATGAATCCCTTTTTGAATAATGTGTGCACCCAAAAATCTCAACATAGGTCCACCGGATGTGGGAATTTTCATTCCAATATCTAAATGTGCCCATGGAAATTCAATAAAAGATCTATCAGAATTTATGGTCGATTCCAAACCATGAATTTTCGGATGGTATGGATCTGTGGATACACCGTTCAACATAGAATCAGTCTTATTGTAAAATGAATTGACGCATACTGATGAATCATAAAGAAAACCTATTTTCTCCAAGGAATCGAGCATCCATCCACCGATGAGTGCATTCGGAGCCCGGTAACCAACCACCCTCTCGCCAGATACTTTCTCCAGAATTCGCTTTGCTTTTCTGGTTCTCTCCTCAAAATCGTCCCTTCCAAAACGAGGTTTTTTTGTTACAGAATCTATCTTGCATTCGTGATGTAATCCATGACAGGCAATTTCATGTCCCTGATCGACAATTGATTCAACCAATCCAGGATAATGTTCAACAACATCAGCCACGACAAAAAAGGTTGCCGTGATATGATAGCGGTCAAGGAGGGTCAAGACCCGCATGGTTGGTTCTGTCAAGTAATCATAGCGCCCATGCCAGTGCTTAAAAAAACCATCTACATCTGGATAGGTAGAAAATGAGGAGCCACAGACTGAAGGAATATGATACCAATCCTCAATATCAACAGTTACCGAAAGACTTGCATTCCTTTTATTCATGATGAACCAGTCCTCAAGAGGCCGATCGTTCAGGGAGATTAGAGATCCATACTCTCTTCCAGGCAGATTTCTCGTCCGAGAAGATCCCTGTGCACCGACCTCATTTTCATTTGAGATCATATCCTCGGATGAAGATATGTTGGAGTGGAGGGAAATATACGTATTAATATTTAAAAATTCCCAATTTTACAGGAATTGTCCTTTAATAAAAAGTGACATCCCCAGAACTGGCGCACACCAGAGGGATATCGATCGTCTCCAGGTGAACCTGTCGGGTTTCAAAGAATTGTTATTGACCCGCTACCATGGGGGAATCCCATATTGACCGATGCCACTGATCGAGCAGAAAGACGGTTTGTTTTTGAGAGGAAGTCGTGTCCAAACAACCATCAACTACTCATGACGTTGTCTTTAAAATCACGTGTGAATTATTTTTCTCTTCAGGTACGACAGGGTTTTTGCATGGTTACGTATCATTCCCATTATTGGGGGGGGAAGATACGAAATAGCCCGAAGTTTGTACTTTTTCCAGGTATAGCGAGGGGATGTCACCGATAATAACTCCGCCCTTGCTCTTTTCCCATAACCGGAGTTGATATTGTATGAAATGGTTGCAAGTCGACAGAGATCGCTGTACTCCATGAGGTCTCCTGCATCGTCACGATTCATCATTTTTTCAGGGGGAATGGTGGAAATATACTGAAGAAATGGATTCTTCAGATATTCTGTAATTCCAGAAGAGTTGTTTGCTGAGTACTGGTGGTAAATAGAACAAACATCGGGGCTATAGGCGACAGGATAGTGAAGTGCAATCTTCCCCCACAGCGTACCATCTTCATTCCATCGTACACCAGAGGGGAAGCCCCCCACATCCATAAGAACATCCTTTGGAGCAGCAAACGAAGATGAATTGAAGATCATGGATCCAAACTGTACGAGTGCACCAAAATATGATGAAAGCAGCCTATCTCCCAGGCTTTTCCTATAGATCCTCGGCACCATAGAACCAGGAAAATCGACCTCATATGCTGTCCCAAAGAGGCCGGCATCAGGATACAATGCCTGTAACCGCACAATTGTCTCGATAAAGGCAGGCAGCCACTCATCATCCGCATCCAGGAATGCGATCAACGCCGCCCTCGACTCCTCAATTCCCCTATTCCTCGCAGCAGAAACCCCACAGTTCTCCTGTTGAACCAGCTGGATCCGCGGATCCCTCATCCCTCTGACGACCTTCACCCCGCCGTCGGTGGAGCCATCGTCGACGACGAGCACTTCAAAGTCCTGAACGGTCTGGGCAAGGACCGAGTTCAGTGCACGGGCGATATAAGGCTCTTTGTTATAGAGGGGGATGACAACCGAGACAGTGGGTATATCTGGCATATCACTCCTCTCCGATCAGTCGTTTCAGCCCTATTCCAGCATCTCGTGCCAGCTTCTGAACACCAGGAATACGCTCTCGCAATTCCATCCGGATCGAAGCCTCTTCATCCAGCATCGACACGATCCGATCGGTAGTTCTCTCCACATCGAGATCATGGGGATCCACACAGTAGTCATTATGACCAAAGAGATCCCTGTTGATCCCCTGAGCCTTGATGCTGTACGCAAAGCTCAGGGCCGGCACACCCGACGAGAGGGCGGCGATCGTTGAATGCGTCCGTGACCCGGCAAAGAGTGTCATCTGACTGATGACCCACTTCGTCTCAGCGGCAGTGTATCGGGGAGGGACCAGGGTAATATTCTTTTTTTCCCCCGGAATCTCGGATAGTGCGCTTTGCATAAAAGAATAATCATTTGAATCAAGATTTACCACATGAGGGATCAGATAGACTGGTCTCTCCGTTCTTCCTGCCACTTCCGCAATGATCGCTCCCGCCATCACTCTCCACCGTTCCAGATCGCCACCAGTGACGAACTTCGCCATCAATGGACTGAGGTTGAGACCGATCGCACCCTCCTCGATGGGCATCTCCTCCTCCGGCCGCACCGGATCCATGAGAAATGCCGGGTCTGCAACAGGATACACATTCTCCTTAACTCCGATGCTCTTCAGGTATTCGATGGTGGCCGACTCACGAGCAAAGATGCCAGGGATCCTCCTGAGATGGTCGCCCATATATCGTTCATAGTCAGGCATTGCACCAAACGGGCCGACTGAAGCCCCCCAGATCGCCAGAACCCGTTCATGCGCAAGCACAAGATCGTCGAGGGCGACGAAGCGGGCCGGCATTCCATAGTCAAGAGAATAGTTATCCCCTCCAACAGAGAGGACGGCAGTCGCTTCACCTAGATGCGGGAGCATGTCGGCATAGGAGAAGGCATCACGGTCAAGAGAGTAGTGTAAGACCCTGCGCCAGGTCTCTGGTTTCCAGAAATTCTGGATCACCCATCTTTTATTGAGCAGACTGGAGGCGAGGTGGACGATCGCCCCGTCGGTCTCCAAAAGAGACTGTTCTTGATATTGCTCTTCAGACTGGAAGTGACTGAAGCAGATGAAACGGGGATCCTTGAACTGCTCCCGAAGGATCTTCGTCGTTCCCCGGACGATCGCTTCGCACCCACGGTTTGCATAGGGGCCATTCCCTGCAAGAAGAAATAATGGTCTTTCTTCATCCATCAGAAATCACCTCCCGTGTCCCTCGAATGAAAAGAACAATGCAGATCCTGGATGGAATCACGGAATCTCCCATGACAAGACGTTGGTTCTCCATTCTTTTCATGAACCGGTGATTTCTGGTCATTATTGTATTCAGTTCCAATATACCCCCCGGTATACCCCAGTTTCCAGATATTGTTATGGGATTCTGCAGAATACCAGATTCGGTAATAATAACAACCCCCCGTGTTGGTTATGCAAAAACTGCACCGATAGAGGGTGCCGTTGTCCCAACCATACTCCGAGGGGCGTAGGATAGGTTGAACAATCGGAGTTCGAAAAAGCGTTGGACTCCCCATAGAGCATTCGGCATAGAGAAGGACTCCTTTACCTTCTGATGAAACCGGTGTTGCATAACTTAAAAATTCTATCCGATCTTCACAATAATTGGGTTTACAGGAGATATGCCAGCTTGAGTAACCCAGAGCCTGAAAGGGATCATTCCCTTCATCATTCAGACAGATGATGGGGGATTCCCAATGAATCCCGTCCTCGCTGAACCGATAGAAGAGATTGTATGGCGGAGTTTTTGTTCCTCCCCCACCCCACATATGCCATCGACGGGATGATTCCCTCCAGATACAGAGCGAACGGTGGGTATTATCCGATTGAGTCCATGGAGATTGGGATATCACCGTAATTGGTTCACTGACACCGTGATCATTCGATATTCTGACGAGTTTCACGTTCAGGTGATCGGTGGATGCAAATCTGAAATAGACACGAATCTCATCCTGGTCGGGATCATACACCATATCCGGATCGTTATTGAACCCCTGATCCCATCCTCCGGGTGCATAATCAATCGGGTTGTTGATACGGGGTGGTACAAACCAGTTTATTCCATCGTTACTGGTATAGATGGATGGATTCTCGGAGGCATCATTACCATAGGGATACGGTGTGATCACCATCCAGAAGCGGAAACCTCCCCACTGAGGGAGACCGTGCTCTGCAAGAAAATCTATGACCGAGGGATGAACCATCTGATTTGATCCATCATATGTCGGGATATTCAAAGATTCGCGGGCGTTTTGAAGTATCGTCGCATGGGAGGGGGATTGTATATAAGAATCATTAATGGAATTTTTCTTTAAAATTCCCGGGATTTTCGTACGATAAATATGTCTCGTTCCTCTCATCGGCAATGTTATTATCCTGATCATTCGGCTTCTGAATGCTAACAGTTTCATACTCAACCACATCTTCTCTCTGAGGTGTTCTGCACTCGGGTTTTTTATCCACAGGCTCTGAACTGACGCACGCACATGGTCTTTCATAACGACCTCTCGCTGAATGAAACGAGGCGGTCTTTCGGGGCCAACCCGCTTTCCCGGGACCTTCTCCCCTCTCTTCAAACCAAGATGCAATCGATATGTCAGAGAGCGCCGCTTGAATTCTATAACCCCAGCCTGACTGCGGATGACATCCTGAATATGAGCAGGATCTGCTTGTAGTTCTCCATCCATTATACCCCTTGAGATGAGATCCTGGAGCAGGGGCGACCGTATAATCACCAGATTTGTCCCTCGATAATCCCTCGAATACTCCGGCAACCAGGCATCCATACAGGTCACATCGGCACACTCGGCGAAGATATCGTCACAGTAACAGCAGGCCTTCGGAGTGAACCAGAGATTTGTCCATGCCTCGGCAATCCCATCGTTCCAGAATATCTTTCGTTCATTCCTGTCAGCGGTGGTGAAACGATAGTGATAATTACTCGCCGGCTGGTCCGGGCTCTTCCCCCGGTAGCACACCCCCGTCACCTTCCCCGTCACCCCAGCAAGGGAGGCGATGTAATCAGTGAAGTGCCTGCTCTTCAGTTGCCCGCAGGTGAGGCCGACACAGACGACGACTCGCTCCCGTAACGTTGCGTTTCTCTGCTGTGCGAGCCTGATCGCCTTGATGAAGCAGGGCAGGCCGGTGACGGCATACCGTCCCGGTGTTTCGAGGATATGTCTGACGACTGCAGACAGTTCAACCGGGTAATATGCCGAGCCGGCGCCTGAGCGCACGTCCTCCCGAGTCTCGAAGACCTGAAAAGCGAAGAGTCTCTCCGGGTCACCGGTGGGAACGACACAGACGATATGGTCGACGACACCCGCAGCGAGCAGAGAGTCCAGGATCCAGGTTGCCACCCCACCCGAGGAACTTGCCGGCCGATACCGCTCCGAGTAACCCCTGTACACGGCAAGGTAGTAGCCGGTCTCCGGACGGTGGTCGATCCCCGGCACACCCCCATAGAGTCCTTTCCCAATCGAATCCTCGTCTTCACCCGTATCGGCAAAGGGGCAGATCCTCAGGCAGAGGCCGCACGCGATCGTGCACGGCTTCGTCTCTTTCGGGTTGTACTCGCCGTTTAGGTTCCATTGCATTGTCAGCGATCCGGTCGGACAGAGGGCTGCACAGAGACCACAGCCGATGCAGAGACCGTTCTCAACCACTGTGGCAATAACCGAGGATTTCATTGAAGAAACCTCCGAAGGTTCTCGGGGAGATAAGATCCAAACAACCCGCGTTCAAATGATGACAGTCCGAACCTCCATACGAGGAGAAGGTATCCCAGAGCGAGGGACCCGCCAGCGATGGTGAGGGGGATCAGAGCAGTGAGGGAGAAGAGCGTGCCCAGGACAGTAGCCAGAACTCCGAGGAGGATGGCGGCGCCGATCCCGGGGAGCATCGATCGGGTGAAGGTGTGAACACCAACACCGAGGATTCGGGTCGAGTACAGGGGGGTGAAGAGGGTGTTCTTCAGGGTGAGCACGATCGCACCCGCAACAGCAACACCATAGTACCCCCAACCAGTGAACAGGGCGAGGGAGATCGCCAGGGTGAAGTTTCCGATTCCTCCAAAGAGGGTTACGATCCCCGGCACCCGCACCCGATTATAGGCAACCTCTATCGAGAAGAGAGGGAGTACTGCAAGATTTACAGCGAGATGCATCGTCAGGAGGATCATGAGAGGAGCGAGGAAAACCAGGTCGGGACCAACCCAAACCGTGAGGAGTTGCGGAGCAAAACCGCATACCAGTCCTATCGGGAGTGCCATGGCGAGCCCCATCAGTTTGACGGCACTCTTCGAGACCCGGATCAGGGTCTCGATCTCCCCCTTCGCATAATAGGTGAGGAACATCGGGGTCAGCACCCCGGCGAGCACACCTGAGATCGCCCGCAGGAGCACCACCCACTGAAGGGCGATCGCGTACTCCCCTGCAGATGTCGCCCCAAAGAAAAGGTTCACGACGATGAGGTCGATCTGGAGAAAGAGAAGGGAACCAATCTGGTCGACCACCGACCACCACCCCATCCCGCAGAGATCCCGAACCCTTCTGCGATCAAAGGAGCGGATCGAGACATAAAGATTTGGAGAGACTCGTCGGGCAAGGACGATCGAAACACCAGATGCTATGATGGCTCCGGCCAGATAGGCCCCGCCGATGAAGGCGAGATTCGGACCGAGGAGGACGAAGAAGAGGACGATAAACCCGGTCTGGACAAGGACATTAGTGAGGTTGACAAGGTTCTGAAGGTCGAGGCGGTTGTAAGCGAAGAGTTGAACCGTGAAGTTCCCGCTCCAGGACCTTATTATGAAAGCGGCCGATACTCCAAGGAAGAGGAGGACTGCGTCGTTCTCCTGTCCGGCCGGGATGCTGAAGATCGTCGGGACAAACCATGCTACCACGAGGACGACCGGAACCATCAGGAGAATGATCGCAGAGAGGCCGAAGAGGGCGGTATTGAATGTTCGATTCGCTGCCGCAAAGTCATCCCGTTGAAGGTCGACGGTGAGAAACCGGGTGACGGCGGAGTTGAGCGACTGGACCACGATCGCCACGTACCCGGTGATCGAGGTCGCCAGCGGGATGAGCCCATAGGCCGCAACACCGAGGGTACTGATGAAATATGGTACAAGGAGGACCCCGATGACAACGTTGACTAGGAAGTAGGCGATGTTTGCCGCGAGGTTCAGGGGGAGTTGGGCGGCAAAACGGCTGTTGGTAGTATCTTTTTTGGGGGGCGAGTTTAGGGCCATGGAATCAGATCGCTGGTCGGGTTTCCCTCTATATACAATCCGGAGTTCTCTCCTGAATCAGATGACAGAATCTCTGAAATAATTGGATGGTAATAGCACACCACATATTAAGTTCTTCTGCTGTAGTGCTGCAGATTCCCATCCCGATAGAGGAAGGTCACGCTTTCGCAAGCACCATCATGCAACCGCCTCTACCATCTTTTATTTGGCATAACCGAATGGTAAAAACGCCGCGACGTCCATTTTCTTGAACGAAAAACCTTCATAATTTAAGAAACACAGCAGTGTTTTGGATAATAATAAATACAATTGCGCATAGTGAGGTGGTGAAGGTAATTGTTATGAATGGATATATCAAATCTTTGATAATTGTGGTTGCGGTGTTCGTCCTGCTAGTTACGAGTTCTTCTGCTATTCCAGTAACTATTGAAAGCAATCAGTCAGCGTCCGATCAACAAGCAACTGTCAGCGAACCGACGATATCGGGAACAACAAGTGCACCTGTTGTTACAAATCCGGTTGAGGCAACAGCGTATGCGAATACCGCGTATACTCAGGGGAATGCCCGCCTTGCCCAGATGCAGCAGGCCTATCGGGCATGGGCCGTTCCGTCCCGACCTGATCTCGTTAAGATTGCCACGAATGTCAGGTCATCAGGGCTGAAGGGGGATGGTGTCACCGACGATACTGCCGCCCTTCAATCACTCCTTACGAAACTCCCATCCGGTTCGACGATCTACTTCCCTCCCGGTCAGTACCGGATCGATGGGCCCATCAGTATCAACAGATCGGTAACCCTGTTCGGGGAGTCGGGTACCGTATTCGACTGTCAAAGAGCGACACAGTATGTCTTCACCCTGAATGCTGGTGGCTCATCCACGTCGAGGTTGAAGGGCGTGACCATCACCGGGATCGTCTTTGAAGGTCCCGGGATTGAGACAGACCCGGCGATGATTGACGCATATAATCTTCAGAACTTCCATGTATCCTATGTAAAGTTCCATAATATCGGGTATGCAGCAATTCGCGTGAACACCTGCACTGATGTCACGATTGAGGAGTCAATCTTCGATAATGTCTTCCAGTCCGAACTGGGATATGGGGTCAGTATCACCGACCACAGCGATCGGATATACGTCCATGACAACTTCTTTGTCACCAGGGGAAGGCAGGGAGTTGCAACGGGTACATGTACCTCAAATCTGCCTGAGGCAGAATATGTGCAGAGTGTCACGGTCGAGAACAATTATTTCGAAAACACGACAGAACAGGCGGTCAGTGCCCAGAAGGTGACGACAGGACCCTATATCATCAGGGGAAATGTCATGAACAACTGTGCCCGGGGAGTCGACCTTGGGAATGGTTCAGCAGAGATCACCGATAATGTGATGATCAACTGTAAGAGTGGAATCGTTTTAACCAATATGAACGTCGATCCGGATAATCTGGGGCCGAAAGTGGATAGGATTGTGAACAATACGATGATCAATATCCTCTATGAGGCCATGGTTGTGGACCGGACCAATATCCTGATTCAGGGGAATGTTGCGAAAGGCATGAACAGTGGATCGGGAATCTACCTCGACCCCTATGTCCCCAAGATCTGTGATATTATCGGGAATGTCATGGAAAATTATATCCAGGGATTCCAGGCGAGTAAACCGAGTCCATCAATTTCACTGGTGAATAATTATCTTAAGAACAATAATGGTAGTTATCAGAATGTCTCGTTTCAATACTCTGCCACCACATAACAAACCCTGAATTGGAAGATATCATCATATTTTTTGAGACTAACAGAGACCACCCATGAGTTCATCTCAAAATATGGATGAACCGGAGAATCAGGTATCTCCTCAACCGATAATTACCACTCACCTCTCCAGATTCATCCATTTCATTCTCAAACAAAACCCTCTCTTCTATCACGGATCTCTGAACATCCTGTCAAGGATGCAAAAAAAGGGTGACCCGATCACGTGAGGATCATCTCAGGGTCGAGTCATGACTCGATGAGTCCATCGGATTATGTATACCACCGGTTCTCCTCCATCTCCTGTTGCATATCGAAAAACATCGCAAAGAAGAGCGCCTGTAACCCTATTCCAAAGATGATGAGAGACAACACCAGAGGAATAAAGATCGGTTGATGCTGGATAAATTTATAATAAAACGAATACAGGCCTCCAATTACACTGATGGTTAAAAATAAAGTTCCTGCCCCATAGAAGAAGACCAGCGGGTGGAAACTCAGCACAAGGTACTTCATCTTTAACCGCCAGAGAAAGTCACAGAGCAGCAGTCTTGAAACCTTCAGAATATATGTGCTGTAGTTGATCCCCGATTTCTCCAGACCGTACCGTGCCGGATGCGGGACATTGATGACCCGGAAACCATTGACATTGAGTTTGACAAGCAGGTCGTTACAGTATCCATAACGAGGGTAGACATCATCGAGGTTGATCTGTTCGAGCGAGCGTCTGGAGATCGCGGTGTACCCGTTCTGGGGATCCATCATCTGCCAGTAGCCGGAAGCGATCTTGGTGAGCATGGTGAGGGTGCTGTTGCCAAAAAATCGCCAGAAACTCATCCCTTTCTGGTAGGGGGTGCTGATCAACCGGTTGCCCATGGTGTAATCACATTTGTTATCGACAATGGGATCAAGGAGATCTGGCAGAAATGATGGATCCATCTGGTCATCTCCTGCCATCACTGCGACAATGTCCATCCCGTCCTCCAATGCTTTTTTATATCCTGTGACGATCGCAGCACCAACCCCTTTATTCACATCATGCCGTAGTGGAATGAGGGATTTATCGTGTAAAGCGAATGAATCAAGGATCTTCTGGGTCTGATCGGTTGAACAATCGTTCACGGCATATACCCGGGCAACAAAATCAGGAATTTTTCCAAGTGTTTCGCCAATCAGTAACTCCTCGTTGTACGCAGGAACAACGACTGCAATCCGTTTTCCTCGATATGTGGGTTCCTCATACTTGGGGAGTGCGTTGGGCACAAAAGTCCCTGTATATGCAGCAGTCCCCGCAACTTCAGCACGAATCGGTATTCTTTCCATATCCATACGACACCACCACCCGCAACCGCCAAGGTCTCCAGAGAGATCATATGATCCTTTTTTTCTCGGAATAGTGGGGACCTCAATACGGCTCAAAGAATGGAGGGAAATATACGTATTAATATTTAAACACTTTCAAGAAAAGATCGATCAGGGTACGGCCCAAAAAAATAGACGACCTGACGGTCAATCGTCGTACCAGATTATAAACTCTTCACGAGATCCCAAACCCAATTCACGTCTTCACCTCCACAATGAGCGTATACTCGTTCCCAGATCGTGAACTCAGGGATTGGTTTGATTGGACGGTAAATAAAATTGAATTGGTAATGGTTAGTTATAAATAGATTGGCTCCATTACCAGCCACAGACGTGAGGCGTTTCCATGAGAGAAAAAACTATTTTCCGGTGGTTGATCGGTATTGATAACAATAGATATGCAGTGACATTCTGTGAAATATTCAAAGGGGTGACTTGAATGAATGTTGGTGTCATTGGCGTTGGAGTGATGGGAAGAAATCACGCCCGCCTGTACTCAGAACTCAAACAGGTCGATTCACTCTGGGTGACCGACCTGAACACCAAAGCCGCAGAAGAGGTTGCACACTCAAATGGGGGAAGGATCTGCCCAACGGTCGAAAAACTCCTGGATCAGGTCGACGCCGTCAGTATCTGTGTCCCGACCCAGTATCATCATGACGTAGCAACTGCTGTCTTTGCGGCAGGGGTCCATGCTTTAATTGAGAAACCGATCTGCAGTTCTGCTACTCTTGCAAAGAAACTGCTTCCCCTGATCCCCAGGGACCTGACGGTGGGGGTCGGTCATATCGAACGCTTTAACCCGATTGTTGATGAACTCCGCCGGATTGTCAAGAAACCCCTGTACATTGAAACGAACCGGCATAACCCTGCATCGGCACGGATATCGGGAACCTCGGTCGTCGAGGATCTGATGATCCATGATATTGATGTCGTCTTCAACCTCTTCAACAACGGGAATTACCGGTTACAGAGCTCCGGGACGGTGGATGCCTGTGGCGCACTCTGCAAGATGAACGGGACGACCATCTACATGTCTGCAAGCAGGAAGGCATCCAAGAAGATCCGTTCGATCTATATCGAAGAGGAGGACTGCACGATCGAGGGTGATTACATGAGCCAGGAGATCGCAGTGTACCGAAAACCAGGACAGTACAATATCGACAATGATCGCTATATGCAGGAGAACATCATTGAGAAGGTGCTGGTCCCCAAACAGGAGCCATTACGACGAGAACTGATCACCTTTCTCACCTGCGCATCTGCGAAGAAACCGTTCGTGGTCACCCCTGAACAGGCCTTGCTCGATCTGCAGGTGGCAGAGAAGATATCACAGAATTTAACGGGATAGGAGGTTCTTATGATGAATGCACTCCTATCCTCTTCTCTCGCCCAACGGGGACCCATCCACACTGTCGGAGTTGTTGGGATGGGATATGTCGGTATTCCAGCTGCAGTCCTCTTCGCCGCCTCGGAAGCGTTCACGCAGGTCTATGGATTCCAGCGGGCGTCTCCATCTTCCGGGTACAAGATCGAGATGCTGAACCGTGGAGAGAGTCCACTAAAAGGCGAAGAACCGGCCCTGCCCGAGTTACTCCACGAGGTCGTGACAAAAAAGAAGTTTATCTGCACCCCGGATTTTTCGAAGATTGCGGACTGTGACGCGGTGACGCTTTCGATCCAGACCCCATTCGCCGATCCAAAGGATCTGATCCCTGACTTCTCTGCCCTCTTCGAGGGATTGCGGCAGGTCGGTCGATACATCTCACCAGGTGCACTCGTCGTCCTGGAGTCGACAATCACCCCGGGAACCACCACGGGCATCGCCCGACAGATCCTGGAGGAAGAGTCCGGGATGAGAGCCGGCCAGGATTTTGCTCTTGCCCATGCCCCTGAGCGTGTGATGGTCGGCAGGCTGATCCGCAATATCCAGGAGCATGATCGAATCGTCGGTGGGATCGACGAGGCCAGTACGACACGCGCTGTGGAACTCTACTCCCCGGTGCTAACCAGCGGACGGACAATTCCGATGACAGCATCGGCTGCAGAAGTGACCAAGACTGCAGAGAATACCTTCCGGGATCTCCAGATCGCAGCAGTGAACGAACTCGCACTCTACTGCGAGGCGATGGGGATCAATGTCTATGATGTTCGGGAGGGGATCGCCTCCTTAAAAGGAGATGGGATTACTCGGGCCATCCTCTGGCCGGGAGCCGGCGTGGGAGGCCACTGCCTCACCAAGGATACCTATCACCTTGAACGAGGGGCCAGAGTCATGGGTAAAGAACTCGATTATCCCAAAGGCAAAGATTCGCTCTTTGTACTGGCCCGGAATATCAATGACTTTATGCCCCAGCACATGTTCACGCTCACCCGACAGGGATTGGAACGGATCGGAAAGACTGTGAAGGGATCCCGGATTGCACTCCTCGGCTGGGCGTTCATCTCCAATTCAGATGATGCACGGAACACACCTGCAGAGCCCTTCTGGAAGAGTGCGATGGAAGCCGGGGCGATGGTCCCGGTTCACGACCCCTGGGTGGTGTCCTTCCCGGGGGGACCGGTGGAGCGGGATCTCACAACCGTGGTGAGCGGGGCGGATGCCGTGGTGATCTTCGCCGGCCACGATCGCTACAGCACACTCCAGCCGGATGAGATCAAAGCCCTGTGTGGGCAGGACCATCCGGTGATTGTGGATGGCAGGAATGTTATTGACCCGGATCCCTTCATAACCCGGGGATTCGTATACAAGGGTATCGGGCGTGGGGATAAGAACAACCATCCCCTGTATGGTACAGAAGAGAAACTACGTGATCCTGATACCAAGTACCGGTTCTTTTAAAAAACAGGAAATGTGTCAAGACACAGACCCTGGGACATGCCATATATATTAGATCAAACCACAATTCAGATACATGGCGCGGATGCAAAACCCTTACGATACGATTATCGAGGCATTTGTCACCACGAGAGAGACCGCCGATCTCGTGATCTGCGAACTCTGGTTGGCAGGGACGCTCCTCGCATTATACCTCCCTTACTTAAACGAATCGTTCGTTCGGGTCATCTTCAGCCTGCCGATGGTCCTCTTCATCCCAGGATATATCCTGATCGCCAGCCTCTTTCCAGGTGCCAGGGATCTTGACGGGATCATACGCATCATTCTCTCCTTTGGCATATCCATAGCAATCATACCACTTCTCGGCCTGGGGCTGAGTTATACCCCCTGGGGCATTCACCTCACCCCCATGATGATCTGTATCAGCCTTCTCACCATCTGCCTCTGTCTGATAGCTCATTACCGGAGGGCCAAACTACCGCAGGAGGAGCGTCTGACCCTTCCGCTCGGTGCACTTCGACAAAAATTATCAGCGGATCTTTTTATAGAAGGCGAGAACTCCCGCATCGACCGGGTCATCTCCATAATCCTCGTCATTGCAGTTGTCGCCGCAGTGGTTACCGTGATCTTTGCGGTTGCTCTCCCAAAAGAAGGAGAGAAGTTCACAGGTTTTTTTATTCTCGGAGACGATCAGAAGATCGCTGATTACCCCAAAGATCTGACGGTCGGAGAGAACACATCCCTCTTTATCGGCATCACCAATCACGAATACCGTCCAATCACCTATACGGTAGAGACATATCTCGTGAATATGACGCTCAATGAATCAACGAATCGATCAACTCTGGTGGCGATGGACCGTCTCGATCGGTTTAATGTTTCAGTTTCCCATAACGAAACACGTATCCTACCGTATAATATCTCACCTGAAAAAGATGGATATAACCAAGTTGAATTTCTCCTGTTCAATGAGTCTCTCCCGGATGATACCGTAGAAGGGCTGGACAGGATCACCCAGAGTATCCATAACCTGCATCTCTGGGTCACGATCTGGCCGCCACAATAATTAAATTTCTTTGAGGACCGGATGAGATTGTTATCCCAGGAATTCAAATAAAACCAGTTATGATTCCTCAGGTAAAAGGCATCAGGATCTTTCAAAACACCTCACTTTCTCTAAACAATCTGTCAGACCTGCATTAAGGCCATCAGGGTCTTCTTCTATCCATCAATACAGGTGACCAAAATCGGTTCAGTTCCGCACTGAAGAGGGAAGCGAGGGCCCCATGGCATAGCACTCCATCAGGATCGCTTCGGGATGTACACCTCGGAGAGAGTTCTGCCCATCAATAACAATACACTAAAATAGTACCTTGTCGTAAGCAACAAAACGATAGCATTCGAATCTATCAATTTCGGAAGGATGGCGTCCTCATGGGATCTGTAAGGAAGAAAATGGCAATTGTCGCTCTGACGATATGGACTCTGCTTATCGCCTTCTTCATGATCCTCTCCGGAACGATAAACCTCGAGTTCTTTTTTGTTCTCTGGTTGATTGGATTGATTGTCGCTGTTGAGCTGACGAGCATGAAGTTCAGTACGCCCCCATCAGTCCAAAAAAACAGGTATCTCGTCGCGATAGGTATCATGCTCTTTGGGATCATCATTGCAGTGAAAGTGAAGGTGATCCTGAACCTATGAAGAGACAATTACCCCTTGCGATCACGGTCGTCTCCACAGTCTTCGTGCTCGTTCTCATCATTCATTTCGCCTTTACTCCTATCCTGTACTCCCCATCAGGGGCAGACAGCACCAGATCCCATATCAACCCTGGTGCCATGCAGAAGTTCTCAGTTGAAAGATATGAGAAGGTCATGCCCATGATGCAGGAGATTCTCGATCTGAGTGGCTCAGTTGTCCTCAATATGAACCATAACGATACCAATGCAGCAGAACGCGATCTCAGGGAATACCTGGATCTTTCGCACTCACTCGACCAGGCAGTGGTCGACCTGAACCTGTCTGATAGTGAACTTGAGATCTGGCGACAGGAGAATTACGAAAACCGAATTAATCTGACCCTACTCGTCAATGACACAAAACAGTTAGAGGAGATCAAAACGCTTGAGGCTCAGGTTCGGAGCCAGAATTCGTCTGGCGATCTGACAACCCTGAATTTTGAAGAAAATTCGCTCAATCAGAGGATCAGACAGAATGCTCTAACCTACAGAGGGTTACCAAACTCATCATTCACCAGCCTTTCAAAAAAATTCGATCTCGATACGACTGAATTCGAGAAGAATGCTGGAAATCTGACGGTGGACAATCAGGTGGTTGAGCAAAACCCGGGGTCCATCCCACTCAATGAGAGAGGAGTGCTCACCTTTGGTCTGTCACAGACATCCGCTTCGTACGGTGAGATCATCAATGCCTCAGGAACCCTGCAGAATCTGGATGGAATCGATCAGAATATCGAGATTGGCGTCGATGGAGCACCATGGAGCATCATTACCCCAAACCCGGATCGCACCTACCAGGTATCACTCGTAATGAGCAACCTCAGCGCTGGAACTCACATTGCGTATGCCAGAAGTAGTATCTTTCCGGCGAAAGAGAGTGAATTTAATATTATTCCATCTGACACGGTGCTCACCATCAGAGAGGAAGAGCAGAGAGACAGTACGAACATCACGATAGCCGGGACCCTCAGGACGGTCTCGGACATACCGGTTACGGGAGCTCCTGTACGAATTAGCTGGGACAGCGCCGGCAGAACCGATGTTCTCACCAATCCATCCGGGGAGTATCATACAAATATTACTCTGCCGCCGGGAGATCATCAGATGAAAGCACGGTTCGAAAGTCTGGATCTTCCCCTGAACCAGTCAGAGAGCGCTGAGATATCTGTCAAAGCCCCGATATCAGCCCAGTCGATAGGAGTGGAGATACTGAAATATCTTCTGATGGGCGGGATCGTCCTGCTCGCAGTCGGTGGGGCCTCACGATACATTCACCGAAGAAGATTCTGGCTTCCTCAGGTGCGAGAACTGCCATCTGGAGATCGAATGATGGAAAATCCCATTCATTCAGAAGGACGTATAACCAGCCCCTGGGATGACCTGCACCCGGATGACGTGATCGCAGAGTCGCAGAGACTGTTTGCAGATGAACAATCGGACGCGATGCATCATCTCTATCAATACCTGGTATCACTGGCAGCACACGTTCATCCCAGAGTCTTTATCCCGGCACTGACTCCCCGTGAACTCATGCGTCTTCTCAGGCATGATGGGGGGGGAGAGGATATGCGTTCGTTCATTGACACCTACGAAAAGATCAGGTACGGTGGCATGCGCCTCCCGGATAAAGGGCAAGAACCCATCATCTCGTGGTTCCAGGCTATCCTCTCATGGTTGGGAGGTGACCATCATTAAGACAGAGGAGGGAGTTGTGGCGATCATCATCGGCATCGCCATACTCTCCCTCACCTGGTATCTCACCACCACACCGATCGACTTCAGCAGTACCAACGTCCAGTGGAACGGAACATCACAATTCTTTGGAAAAATTGACGGAACAGACGTGACCGACGTTTCCACACTGAACTCATACAGCAACGCAACACTCCTGATCATCGCCCCGACCAGGGACTACACAGGAGGCGAGGCTGAAGCGATCAGAACCTTCCTCATGAGAGGAAACACACTCATCCTGGCAGATGATTTTGGAACAGGAAACTCTCTCCTGCAAGGGATGAACAGTGGAATCACCCTTCTCCAGGACAACCTCTCAAGTATTGATACCGGATATACTGAATCGACTTCGGTACTCGCTTACCCCAATCAGAGTCACACCCTTTTGAGGGGGGTCGACACACTCTGTCTGGATCGCCCTGCTGCCATCCTCGGCGGGAATCCCCTGATGGCGACGAGTCGCCTGAGCTGGATCGATACCGATGGAGATCACCATCCCGACAACGATGAGAACTTCAGGCAGTACACGATCATGGCGAATGAGACCTTTGGAGACGGAGAACTGATTGTGATCGCTGATCCGAGCATCTTCATCAATGGGATGGTGAGCAGTGGAGACCAGTGGAGCAACCAGAGATTCATTGAGAATATCATTGGGATTCAACCACCCATCCTCGTCGACACCCGTCATTCTGCAACCGGGAAGACGACAGAAATCCTTAATTGGTTCTACTCCAGTAGATCAAATTATCCTGTAAAATTCGTCCTGATTGGAAGTCTGGTGCTCATTATTGCATGGGTGTTTAACAAACGGTCAAAAAGAGAAGAAGGTTTTGAAAAATGACACAGAATGATGAGGATCAGATAATACTTACAGATGTGTACAATGAGATCGTTGAACAGGTCAGAACATTCCTGGTCGGGAACCAGTTGACCCTGGATCTGCTGATGGTGGCACTGCTCAGTCGGGGACACGTCCTGATCGAAGGGATACCGGGAACTGCGAAGACAACAATCGTAAAATCTATCGCACACCTTTCAGACTGTGAATTCAAACGAATTCAATGCGCTGTCGATATCCAGCCGGCAGATATCCTCGGGGTGCGGATCTACGATCAGGAGATACAACAGTTTGATCTCAAAAAAGGACCGATTTTCACCAATTTCCTGCTGATCGATGAGTTGAATCGACTGACCCCGAGGGCACAGAGCGCATTTATTGAAGCGATGAGCGAACGCCAGGTGACCATCGATGGGGAGACCCACGCGCTCAATGAACCATTCTTCGCTGTCGCAACGCATAATCCAAGTGAATTCGAAGGTACTTTTCCCCTGATTGAAGCAGAGAAGGACCGGTTTATGTTCAGCATACCCATTGGTTACCTGGATGCCGATGAGGAACTCGAACTCATCCATCGCGAATCAACAGGATCCCTGGATTGGGATACGTATAGCCGGCAGATCCGCCCCGTACTGAACCCAGCAGTAATTCAGCGCCTCCAGAACTCGATGACGCATGTCAGGGTGGAGGAACCGATGCTCAGGTACATCCGTGATATCGTGATGGCGACCCGATCACATGGCGACCTCCGGACAGGTGCCAGTTCACGGGCGTCAATCTATCTTATCCGCGGCAGTCGGGCGTATGCAGCGCTTCAGGGGAGGGATTACGTCATCCCTGATGATGTAAAGATGATCGCACCGTTTGTTCTTCAGCACCGGATAGTTCTGGACAGGGTGGCCGAGATCGGCGGGATTACCCCAATATCGGTGATAGAACAGATCCTTTCGTCAATCGAGGTGTTGTGAGATCATGCAGCCCACGCGGAGGGCCTGGGGGATCATCATCCTCGCTTCAGCACTTCTCCTCTGTGCACTGATATTTGACGATCGTTCCTGTCTCATCGCTTCATCAGTTCTCGGACTCTTCCTCCTATATCGTGTGATCGTCTTCTCTCGTTCCGTGACAGATATCCTCTCATCCCTCAACTTCACAAGAACCGTGGATAAATCGGTGATCCGGCAGGGAACGATGCTCGAGGTCTCTGGAACCGTTACACTGAAGAACCATTCATCGTGCCGGGTGGAAATCAGCGATATTCCACCAAAAAACAGTCAGATGATAAAAGGGAACACAGTATTCACTGCAGGCGGTGTCGACCGAGAGACTCTGATGGGAACGTATCAATTATCCCTCTCCTCTTCAGGATTTCTGTCATTCGGCGGCATCAAATGCCGGATTGACGATCGGTTCTTCTCCAATATCGTCATCATGGGGGAGAAGGCATTCCAGGCACCGGAACTGTTTGTTCAGGTGTCGCCCACCTTTGCTCTGATGAAGGGATATGGGTTCGGTCCGCGAGAGAACGATCATCAAAACAGCGGTTTCAAAGGAACGGGCATCCTGTCATTTCGAGAATACAGGGCAGGAGACAACCTCCGTTCTGTCGACTGGAAACTCACTGCAAAGTTCAATAAAAAATATATCAGAGTCCATGGAGATACAGCAGATGATACACCCCTCATCGTCGCCGACCGACCGGATGAGATCATCCCGGGGAGTGACGGGGTTCGGCAGATGCTCACATCAGCAGTCGCCAGTGCCATTGAACACGCAATCCAGGAGTATGGTTCATGTTCGCTGGTGGTCATATCCGGACCGAATATCCTAAACATGCAGAATAAAAGCCGGGATATCCGGGCAATGGAGCAGATGGTGGGGGGATTCGCCCCTTTCGATCGCCTTCATCGCCTGTACCGATCGTATTATGCCGCCCGGACTCTCTCTTCCTTAACCAGAACCGACCAATCAGATCTCTCGGAAGAGGTCAGGATCTATCATAATCGGGTGGAAGGTCTTCTCCGTTCCTCGACTCAGGTAGCTGGACCCACATCCTTTGAGTGGGAACTGAACCGTATCGTCGAGGCTTCGCGGAACTCCAGGGTCTATTATTTCGGGTTCTGTGAGGGAGATCTCAGCCACATCTGGATGTTGCTTCTCACCACACTGAAGTTTGGGACGAGGGTTTCGCTCTCACTCCCCGATAGTCCCCGCTGCAGGAGAATGACGGACTTCCTCGCGTTTGATCATGTAACCCTGGAGATGATGCGATGAAGGCTCGTCTCATCAGTTCGATCATCGTATTTGCCGCAGGAATGATTGGATTCACTACATCATTCACGCATCCAGAGTGGTCTATCGGGATGATTCCAGCGACCGTTCTCCTCCTCCTCTCCTTGTGCATCGGGAAGGACTTCACCAGGTTCTGGTTTTATACCCTCTGTGCTGGAGAGGCATGTGTGGTGGCAACAGGATGGATCTCGATGCCCCTCGCTCTCCTGGTACAGATTCTCCTGCTCCTTGCCCTGATCATTCCAGATGGGGCGCTCAGGGAGAGAGGCCAGGCCATGGGATTCGTTCTGTTCCTTCTCGGAGCGGGGATGATAACGCTGTGGATCTCACAATTCCATCACATGATCGTCCCTGCCATCATCCTCTCTGCCATCGCACTGGTGACTGTAGGTGGTATCAGCCTTCAGGAGTACCGGTTGAAGAGAAGGTATGGAGGATCAGCATGAAGGTCAGCATGAAAGAAGGATTTGAAAAGGGAGGGAACCTTCTTCTGCCAGGTCTCCTCTTCTCTGTCTCCGCCCTTCTGCTCGGAATTGTGATCATTCAGGGGCGGGGGGATCTTCCGAGCGCCGTCCTCGTGCTGGCCGGCGTCATCTGCTTCCTGACCGGCATCCTGATCATCACCTTCCTTTCGAAGCCCGGAATGGATACTGAGTATGTCAGTTATCTTGGTGTCGACCAGATCGTAAGCTTCTCGCGAATACTGACTGACCTCGGGATCCAGGGAAATGCCTGTATACTTGTTCCAGAGGCGACAGGTGGAACGATCAGTCAATGGAATCCGGTCAGTCAATATGTTCCCTTTGAGTTTTATGGAGATCAGACCTTTATTACTGATCGAGAGATGAACGGAGTACTGACTCGCCCTGCCGGAAGCACCCTCTTCGCCTATCTCCAGCAGAGACACGGACTTCACGTTCCCGGGGACGAAAAGGAGTTATTCGCATGCATAACAGAGGTCGGAGAAGACCTCCTTGAGATCGCAGAACGGGTTGAGGCCTACCGAACTGGAGATAATCTGACCATCACCCTTGCCGGCACCTCCCTCTATGCTGGTTGTGCCTGCGTTCAGCAGGAATCCCCCCGGTGCTGCGAACTCGCTCCCTGCGCCATCTGCAGCCTCGTCCTCTGCATATGTGTGACTGGACTTCACCAGGGGGTTCAGATCGACAGGATTCGACTTAAGGAATCAGATCAGCAGATCACCATTCAACTCTCCATCCTACCGGAAAAAGAGCAGAAAGGCGGGGAGTTGTAGATAGTTCTGAATCCAACCGGGATCTGGCGATAATCTGGCAGATACCGGCCTTAAATGCCAGACAGAAATTTTACAGAGGAGAGGCGATAAAAAAGATTATACCGTCGTATAGATCTCGATGTTTTTATTTTGATAAACCAAATTTATCGATGGATCCTCTCTTAATCTGATAAAATCATCTGCATTGAATCTGCCAACCTCCATATAACCAGGCACCTTCTGATAAAGGAGTTCATCAATTGTTAACAGAACAACATTACTCTGTTGCCCTTGTTTTAGATTGAGATCAACAAATGTTGAGTTATCTGATGATTGGTAACCGAAATGATCTGATATCTCGGGCATAGCAATGTTCTTGTCAAGTCCTTTTTTTTCATCAAATAAATCCCGGAACCGCTCAATCTGGCTCATGGGAACGATGGTATTCACATATTCCTTTGACTCATAAAACCACGTCATGCCCTCAACTTCATTATAGGTAAGCCCGTCGTTTGCCTTGAAAATATTTGGTGAGTTAAATACACCAAAGAGACTCAGGCTCCATATTCCGGTAAGAAGGAGTACAAGCAGTATCGTTCGCCTGTTGATTGAATGTATTTTTTGGGATAAGACATAGAGGGAGAGAGCACACAGAGGAACCTGAGCATATACCATAAAATTCAAATTGGTGATACGATCCGGTTGATGTGCAACGAATGGATTCAGAAAGAGAATTACCTCAGCGAACAGAAACACGATATAGAAGAATGCAAAAAAAAACATCGATTTTTTAAGACGATCTGACATTTTGTCACGATTCACATAGAGGTACGCAAATCCAAGAATGATGATTAATAATGGGATAAAATAACGAGAATAATAAACAAATAAGAGTTTTACTATCTTGAATATATCGACATTTATCTGTGATAATTTATCTGTTGTTTCAAATAATACCGGTTCGATGGAGTTTTCAATGAAACTCTGATAGTGTTGTGCGAAATTACCAAGGAGGGATTGTGAATAGATGAACCAGGAGAGAAACCCGATTACTAATACTAATAAAGGTCTGCTGGCATATCGATAATTTCCAGGGAATATACGATTGAGCTGGCCACCCACTACGATCAATACCAGAAGCAGATAAGAGATGAAGAAGACGATGAAGGGGTGCATAAAAGGAACTAAGATCGTCGGAATAAAAATTAACAGGGCATTTTCGAATGTTGAGTTTTGAATGAAACGGCTCAGGACAAAAATATAGAGGGGCATGTATGCAAAGAACATCGCATGGGGAGTGTTAAGAAAGTTATAAGGGCCAAGGTAGAGAATAAAAGAGGCGATTATCGCAATATTCAATATTATCCTTTCTTTTAGGAAGAAGTGGCAGCACAGATAGAGTCCTCCGATAAAGATAAAGGAAAATAAAATCGGCATTATGAAGGATATATAATTTACAGGAAGTCCAGTCAGAGTTTTGAGCGCGGCACCTAAAATGGGGGCCGCAGGATAGATATCCCATCCCTGAATAGAACCAGTTTGGCTAATATGAACATATTCACCGATATAAGAAATATCATCGGCACGCCCCATGGAATAATACCCGAGCATGTAGGGGATCATGAGAATGACCGCATGATTAATGATCAATAATAATATACCCAGTTCTTTTACGATATCCTGTTTTGAAAACAACGCGAACGAGGCGAAAAAGAAACAGAGAATCGATGCACCATAAAAATACAGTGGAAGAACAGAATAGATATCAACGACATAACCGGGAGGTTGTTGATAATACAGAAGTTTGATATTGAAGATGATCAGGCAAAACCCAGCAATAAGCAGTATCTTTCTCCAGGTATCCAAGAAGACCGGATGAGACCTATTCTCAATGGATATCACTCCTATTCCCAACATAGTTCCAGTCTCCAGAGAACAATATACGACCAGGTCTATTAACTTTTCTGAAAAGGATTGCTTCACTTCTGTAGATTGCGCTTCGACATCCAACTCTATGCAGTTCAAATCCACCCATATTTTAAGAGTTAATACCAAAAAGGGATGTGCATATAAGAGATATCGGAGAAAACATAGTCAAGATTGCGGAAAAAGGGATATGATGAATCACCCATACCTTCAATTACTATAAAGGATATCACTGGAATTCAGGTGAGTTATGATCCAATATGGGCGTAATATCCTGGGTGACGGTGCACAGATCTTCGAACCGGTCATCTTGGGGTTCCCTTCAAGAGAATATCTTGGTGTAGAGGAGTATCAGGGAACGATAATCGGGAAGAATGCTATCTTGCGAACCGGAACAATTCTTTATTGCAATGTTATCATTGGAGATAATTTTTCATCCGGACATAATACAATAATCCGGGAAAATACATCAATTGGAGATAATACGGCAATTGGAACATCAACCGTCATTGAAGGAGACTGCGTACTGGGTAAAAATGTGCATCTCCAGAGCATGGTCTTTCTTCCAACCGACACCATAATCAGGGACGATGTCTTCATCGGACCTAATTCCATCCTCACCAATGACCGCTACCCTCCTTCCAAAAGATCAGAACTCAAGGGACCGGTGCTTGAGGATAGAGTAACAATAGGAGCGAACGTCACAATCCTGCCTGGTATACATATTGGAGAAGGGGCGGCAGTCGCAGCCGGATCGATCGTTACAAAGGATGTCCCGGCAGGAATGCTTGCCATAGGTGCTCCAGCACGCCTTCGACCACTCCCTGAGGAGATGAGGCGATTATGATACAGATCCCCATAGCCCAACCGACAACAGGAGATGAAGAGATCGAAGCAGTGATGAGGGTCTTAAAAACTGGGATGCTGGCTCAGGGTTCTGAAGTGGCAGCATTTGAGCATGAATTTGCAGATTTTTGTGGTGTTCGTCATGCAATCGCAGTTAATAGCGGCACTGCAGCCCTTCATGCTGCATTAGCAGGTTTAGAAATTGGACCCGGCGATCAGGTGATTGTACCGACCTTCTCCTTCTTTGCCACAGCGAGCTGTGCATCGATCTGTGGAGCAGAACCGGTCTTTGTCGATGTAGACCCCACGACCTTCAATATCAACCCAGAATGTGTCATGGAAGCAATCACTCAAAAGACCAGAGCAGTGATCGGGGTACACCTCTTCGGTCAGCCATTCGATATCAATCCAATCTCTGACATCTGCGAAGATCATAATATCGCTCTCATCGAAGATGCAGCCCAGTCCCATGGCGCCCGGTACCACAATAAGAGCGTTGGGGGGTTCGGGAAGGCCGGCTGTTTCTCCTTCTACCCGACCAAAAACATGACGACTGGTGAAGGGGGAATGATCACGACCGATGATGATGGATACGCAGGAACCATTCGGCGTTTCATCAACCATGGTCAGAGTGAGAAATATCTGCATACGATGATTGGGTACAATTATCGAATGACTGATATCGGGGGTGCGATCGGAAGGGTACAGTTGCAAAAACTACCCGGGTTCAACAAAAAAAGGATCGTTCACGCTACCTACCTGGACACTCATATTCATCTCCCCGGTCTTGTCACCCCAGTCCACTTACCAGAAACAGATCCGGTATATCATCAGTATGTGATCAGGGTGACAGACAAATGTTCGCTGAACAGAGATGAACTGATTCAGAACCTGCACAACAACGGAATTGGGACAGCAGTCCATTACCCAATACCCATCCACAGGCAGCCCGTGTACCTTGATTCAAATAAATCTCCATCGTGCCCGGTTGCAGAACGATTATGCGGGGAAGTCCTCTCCGTCCCGGTTCACCCGAATATTACCAACCCGATGCTCGAGACTATCTGTGATACAATCAATGGAATGACCTGAATGAATGTCGCGTCACCGAGGTAGTACCATGAGAAGGGAACAGCCCCATAGTTCAAAACTCGAACAGGATAGTTCGCCAGGGGTCAACCGGTCAAAGGAGATATAATCGCAAAAAACGTCGAAAACGATCGGAGCAGGTATTTTACGCTAAAGATCGGTGATTAGATATTGGTTTTGAGGTATATATGTTAGAAAAAAAGAGGGATACGCCTGAACATGGTGAGTTGATTGTTTGTATTACTGGTGATATTGATGATTTCTGTTCAGAAACCATTGAATGTTTGGCGCGATACTTTTCGATATTACATAAAAATAACATTCGAGCAGAGTTATTCATTACCTCTAAAGGTGCAGAAGAGTATCCAGAACGCATAGAATATATTATCAAACAGCACCATGTGATTGGAGGACATGGAGATGTTCACATAGGTTTTCATCAATCTCTATCCATCCAGATCGAGCGACTGAAGACCATGATTAAGTCATTTTATCACGATTTCGACCTGAATATTGAAGGCTTCCGATCTCCATTGCATTGCCATAATCAAAATACCTACCTTGCAGTTGAAAAAGCCGGGTTAAAATATGACTGTAGCAAGAAAAGATTTGAGATAGTGTTTAAACGCATTCCGTTCTATGAAAAAAGATATATATACACAAAATCTTATCCGATTGCAAGACCTTTTTTGAAGATCATCGGATCAGTCTATAATGGATACAATAAATCTCTACCTTTCCCCTTCTACATCACTCCGAAAGTGCTGGAGTTTCCAACGCAGGGAATTACGGACTATTCTCTCATCGTTGATTCCCAGGGACCCAGGTTCTCTCCAAATGAAGCATTAAAAATTGGGGAAATCTGGACAGAATGTTTGATTGAACTTAAACAGAGAGGAGGAGGGGTCATGACCCTTCAAGCTCATCCTGGAAGGTTATCGCCTGCATATATAGCATCATTGGACCACTTCATTCAAAATGCTCTCAAATTAGGGGCTGTATTCTCCACACCCAATGAAATTTGCCACAGGTATCCAGGTTGAATGAAGGCGGGGAGAGATCTGGTGGAATTGTTTCAAGAAACAGATCGATCACGTTTCATGCCTGAATTGTATCAGATTCATGAGCTGAACAAAACAAGACTGGACCCCTCCACCTTGTTCGTTATCCATTATCATACATCGTACCTCATCCAAGACAGGGATGGAGATGTGCCGTGCTGTTCAATCAGAACACATAGATGGTACCATAAATACGATACAGCCTCTCAAAGGTCTCATTGAGCGGATCAATAGGGCAATGCCAGGACTACCCGATCATAACACCATCTGGAAAAATTAGAGACTATAGTATTTTTCTCCAGATTTTAGGAAATTATTCTCCTGTGAGATCGTCGAACCTGGCAGACTTGCATGGAATCCACGAGTATAATCTTCCATTATATTTCCAATGATAGAGCAGGTCTGTGGGACATAGGGCTCAAGGTATATTCCTGTCCCGCTCCCCGTGCCTTTCGCAACATTCCCCTGAATCAGGATATTGGTCCGGTCCACATCTATGGCTTCGTAGAGGATATCGATCATCGTATTGTCAATAATATTGTCAACTTTCGACCCCAGATTATCCGGGTCTACGTTTTTATTTGTTAAAACAACTCCACTTTTACAGTTGATCATCACATTATCAGTGATCTTCGCTAGTCCGCTCCCAAGATCAACTCCCCTGACACAGTTTCTCATGATATTTCCTCGGATGATATAGGGACCAGTCGTTTGGAGGTGAGCATCGATTGCTCCTTCTGTCGTGTTCTCGAAATAATTGTTCTCGACCGTGACGCTCTGGACATATTCTGCCACCGGCAGGTTCGTTTGACTGGTTCCGGTTGTGACACAATGCCTTCCTTTGGTGACAAAGAAGTTGTCATGGATGTATACCCGATCGCTGCGGTCGGTGATGCTGATCCCATATCCCAGTCCGGACTGGAAGACGTTATCGAAGATCGACTTTTCAATCGTGACATCAGTGCAGGTGTTCACGCGGATTGCAGCATACCCGATATTATGAAACTTTACGTAGGATACATGGAAGTTCTGGAGATAATAGGCGTCAATCATCGCCGGGTTGGTTTCAATCCCGGGGCCTTCGATGACGATCCCGGTGATGGTCATACCCGTCATCGTCGACGTGGACGAGCCCCTGGCATTCAGGGTGAAGACATAGTGTGTCGCTCTTTCACAGTCGAATACGGTTCCCGACTCCCCAAACAGCGTGAAGGGTTTATCGATATTGACAGGCCCATCGATCCGGTAATGGCCAGGAGGAAAGTAGATCGTCGACCCGGATGGAAGACTGGTGAGGAGCGATTGAAGGGCAGCGGTATCGTCGGTGACACCATCCCCCTTCAGCCCTGATGACCTGACATTCGTGGCAATCTCAACGAGATCAGGTCGGGACGGAACGGCCCATGCCCGATAGGCCTGCTCCATCAGGGCAAGGCGGGCATTCCCCTGAGTATACGCGGTATTCGCATACGCTGCTGCCTCAACAGCATCATCTACCGGTCCAAATGTGAGCGGCACGGTTGGCAAGGTTGTCGGTATACTGACAATCACAGACTGGCCAGACAGTACCTCCTGATCCTTCTCAATAGATACTGAAGCAGCCGAAGAACCTGTAACAAGCAGAATGAATACTGCAGTCATAATTACCAGAGAACCCGTATATTCATTCATCAGAATCATCGTCCAATAATCATTGAGGTCAGTTCAATGCCTTCACAACTCATGAGGAGGGCCACGGGGCCACGATGTTATAGAGCCCAAAGAGGCAGAACAACACGTGCCTTAGAGGATCTGAGTCATTCTGAGAGACCTGTCAGATATATTAGGTTAAACACTACAATGATATAAAAAGATCCAAAAAGATATAATAAGACACAATAGGAATATAAGATCTATAACCTTATCCCTTTCATCCCAACTTTTACGAATAGAACCTTTCCTTAAAGAAGATGAACAACAGAGATAACCTGGACGACTCAGGGACTCATAATGCATCCAAAACGTGGAAATCCAGAAGAACGCAAATAGGCCCCGTTTATCATGAATGGATAGTGATGGATCCTATCGAGATTATTAATACTCAGTTCGCGCACCAAGCACGTCAATTCCACACCACGCCAGAATCAGCGGAAACTCCGTCGACAATCTCCACAAGAGAGATGCATTCCCAAGATAGAGTTCTGGTCCCCACAGAGGAGATGCCTCTACCATGACACTCTGCCAGAACTCATCTCCGATGAAGAAAACGAACCAGTTCCATTAGCGTACAATTGTCATCAGATACTCGTCAATCAGAGCAAATGAGAACTATGCGTGCACAATTGATTTGAACTTCTGGAGACATAGACAGTCGACCCTGTAAAAAAGGAACAATACACCAGATCCCCTGCATCAGGGAGGTCTGTGATCAGAGACTTATAGAAAAAAAGGATCGATTCTGAAGAACCTGCCAAAAGAATTAGAAGGTCTGATAACTTCCACTGCTCTTGAGGAAGTTGTTCACCAGTGAAATTGTTGAGCTGGGCGCACTTGCCTGAAATCCACGAGCATAACTTTCTATTACATTCCCGTTGATATTGCAGACGTTCGGGACATAGGGTTCGAGGTAGATCCCAGTCCCGCCGTTACCCGTGCCTTTCGCAACATTTCCCTGAATCAGGATATTGGTCCGGTCGACATCTATGGCCTCATAGAGGATATTGATCATGGTATTGTCAACAATCTGATCAACTTTGGCTGGCAGATTATTTGGGTCGGCGTATACGTTTGTTAATACAACACCACCTTTGCAGTTTACGATCACATTGTCGCTGATCTGTGCCGTACCACTGCCGAGTTCTACCCCTTTGACACAGTTGTTCATGACATTACCCTTTATGACATAGGGACCGGTGGTCGGTTTATGGGCGTCGATTGCTCCTTCTGTCGTATTTTCGAAGTAATTGTTCTCAACCGTGACGCTCTGGACATAATCTGCCACCGGCAGGTCGGTTTGGCTGGTTCCGGTTGTGACACTGTGCCTTCCCTTGGTGACAAAGAAGTTGTCATGGATGTATATTCGATCGCTGCGGTCGGTGATGCTGACCCCATATCCCAGTCCAGACTGGAAGACGTTATCGAAGATCGACTTTTCAATCGTCACATCAGTGCAGGTGTTCACGCGGATTGCAGCATATCCGATATTATGAAACTTTACATAGGATACATGGAAGTTCTGGAGATAATATGCATCAATCATCGCCGGGTCTGTCTCAATCCCGGGACCTTCAAAGACGATTCCGGTGATGGTCATGCCCGTCATCGGCGATGCGGACGTGCCTTTGGCATTCAGGGTGAAGACATACTGTGTCGCTTTTTCACAGTCGAACACGGTTCCCGATTCACCGAACAGGGTGAAGGGTTTGTTGATGCTGATGGGTCCATCGATCCGGTAATGACCGGGAGGGAAGTAGATCGTCGACCCGGATGGGAGGTTGGTGAGGAGCGACTGGAGGGCAGCAGTATCGTCGGTGACACCATCGCCTTTCAGCCCCGATGACCTGACATTCGTGGCAATCTTAACGAGGTCCGGTCGAGAGGGAACAACCCATGCCCGATAGGCCTGCTGCATCTGGGCGAGGCGAGTATTCCCCTGAGTGTATGCGGCATTCGCATACGCTGCTGCTTCAACACCATTGGTGACAGGTCCGATCGTGGCCACCGTGGTTGGGATTGCAGTTGGTATTGGAGTCGACACAGTGGTTGGGATTGCAGTCGGTATTGGAGTCGACACAGTGGTTGGAATTGCAGTCGGTATTGGAGTCGACACAGTGGTTGGGATTGCAGTCGGTATTGGAGTCGACACAGTGGTTGGGATTGCAGTCGGTATTGGAGTCGACACAGTGGTTGGGATTGCAGTCGGTATTGGAGTCGACACAGTGGTTGGAATTGCAGTCGGTATTGGAGTCGACACAGTGGTTGGAATTGCAGTCGGTATTGGAGTTGACACAGTGGTTGGAATTGCAGTCGGTACTGGAGTTGACACAGTGGTTGGAACTGCTGTTGATACCGGACTTCCAGCAATCTGAATATTCATATTATAGGATGGATATTCAGTATTTCCCGCCAGAATTGCCGGGGCCGGGTTGGAACTCGGGTTGGTGACCTTAAAGTTCGTAGCGGTCACATCATGGGAACTGAGCGCCTGAAGCGCCCACTGCTGAGCCTTATCAGACCAGCAATCGGCCATCAATATCTCTGAATTTTCTGTCGTTACAAATCCATTCTTTGATCCAGTGTCCTTACATCCGATAATGGTTGTTCCAGTCTTAAGGGTGAACCCGTTCTGGTTGCCCTGCGAGACACAGTTGATGAACTGCATGGTCGAACTGCCACCAAAGAACCCTGCACCTGAAGCGGGGATATCACGGGTCTTCTTCTGTCCGTTGTCAACGCTGGAGGAGTCTCTGATAATTACATTGTTCGCAGTCACACCATCTGCCAGGTAGAACCCGGATTCCCAGCAACCATTTGCCTTACAGTTCTGAACCAGAACATTGCTGATTGTGGTCAGCTCAGCGAGGTCAAAACCACTTACCCACGGATCGAACTGAGACATCCGGCCCGCATTGATCACACTGCAATCAGTGTAGGTAACCCCAGATATACTGCTCGATGATCCCTGGCCGGCATTGATAAATCCACTCGACGAACCATCGGATGCACGACAGGTGGTGAAGGCGAAGTCACTCAGAGCCTGGTCATTCGCATAAATATAGAATGCACCTCTCTTTAGGGAATAGTCTCTGACAGTCACGGTGTTGAACGTGACATGACTGCCGGTTATGAAGAACCCAGTCGGCCCTGTTAACTGAAGGTTCCGGACGGAATTATTTCCATTGACCTGAACCGAACCCTCACTGATAAACTTGAGAGTTGTTGTGCCTGCACCCCTGCCGATAAGATTCACACCATTGGGAAGTGTGATATCCCCCAAAATAGAGAAGGTACCGTCACGGAGAAGAACATCCCCACCACCGTTTGAAGATACGGCATTGATAGCCGCCTGAATCTCAATCTGATCATTCGATCCATCACAGAAGTACTGTGCGGAATTCCTTTCCTGACTATTGATTGCAGCAATGTCAACGCTTGTTGCACTGGCTGCTCCTGTCAATCCAATGAGAAGGACTGCAGCAATCAGTGCGATTATGATGCGATGCTTTATCATATTCGATACGCTCCAAGAACTGCCGTGCGCAGCAAATATGCAATGCAGTTCATTATGACAATATGCATTGCGCATATTTAAAATAGGGCATCATTGGATTCATCCATAAAACTGAAAAAACAAGATTTTATTCTCAATTTCGGCGTATTTTATGTAATATACCACAAATAATTCAGGATACAGAGAGTCCCAAAATCCACTACAGTGAGCGACAAGAGGCGCCCCCAACCACACAAACAGATCTAACGGGATCCAACGAATTTTACCATTTTTCAACATATCAATCGCTTACAAACTACCCGAGAGACCCCTTTGATTCTGATGACCATATCCACCCAGGACCGGTGATGCCGCATTCCCCCATCAGGAGATTCTGGTCAAACAGGATCGACTCGCCCCCAATGATCTCATATAGAGATTCATCTCTTTGACAGGTATTAATGCAGGGAAAATCCCCCAGGTATGCATATCAGTGATAGAATTAACAATTAGAAATTATTCAGGATCGAGGTTCATGCGAAAGATATCATAGAGAAAAAAATGCAATCAATGAAGCCGTCGGAGGGATTTGAACCCTCGACCTGCTGATTACGAATCAGCCGCTATACCCCTAAGCCACAACGGCGCTACCTCATAATATCCTCATTCTATCCTATTAAAAGTAATGACCGGGCTGAGCCCAGGGGACTCACGCCCGTCGGCCGGCCGCCATCTCGCGCAATCGTTCGGCCAGCGCAGCGACAGCCACCCGTGCCGGCGATCCGTCGGGGATCGTGACCAGCGGAACCCCGGCCAGATCGGCGGCCTCGATCGCAGGATCCTCTGGGACACAGGCGATCAGAGGAACCGGCCCGTCGTCAGTGCAGGGAACTCCAGCCTTGACCCTGTTCTGCACCAGGTACATCCGGTCGGCCGGCAGACCGAGCGAGAGCGCAATCTCCCGAATCCGGGTGGCGGTCCGCATCCCGCGGGCGCCGGGGTCGGATACGATCAGCAGCACATCCGGGCTGCCGAGCGTACCCCGGCTGATGTGCTCCATGCCGGCCTCGGTGTCCATCAGCATGAACCGGTAGTCCTGCTGCAGGGACTCGATCGATTCGGTGAGAAGATCGTTGCTGAAACAGTAACACCCAGACCCTTCCGGCCTGCCCATCGCCAGCAGGTCGACACCCTTCCCTTCGACCAGCACCTGTCTGAACCGGAACCGAACATACTGGTGCCGGGACATCCCGGCAGGGATCGCCTTTGAAAAGGCCTCCTCCCGCATCGAACCGAGCGTCTCAGTGACGGTCAGCCCGAGCGCCTCGTGCAGGTTCGCGTTCGGATCGGCATCGACGGCCAGCAGCGGCCGTTCACCGGCCCGGATCAGGCTGTCGACGAGGAGCGAGGAGACCGTCGTCTTGCCGGTCCCCCCCTTGCCCGAGAGGGCGATCATGAATGGTCTGGCCTTCGTACTGGTCTCTGTTTTCTGTTCCGTAGTGATTGTTCTGTTGGGTACTGTCATCTCAGCCATCGTTCACTCATCCATCGTGTTCTGCATCGTCCGTGCGATCGTCGCTGCAGCCTGCATGATCTCCCGGGAGCCGGCCTCATCGGCGAACCGGATCCCACAGCTCGGCGTGATCATCGACTGCCGGTCGAAGACCCCCACATCCATCAGGTCGGCGCAGGTCATCCGGATCGCCAGGAACCGTTCGGTCAGCGACTGAACCGTCTCCTGCGCGAAGATCCGGTGGTCGGCCGGGACGATCCCCCAGGCCACGACCCCGCCATCCTCCATGTACCGGACCATCCGGTCCGAGTAGAGGAGGAACTCCCGGGCGTTGGCATACGCATCCAGCGAGAGCACTGCCGGGTCCAGGTCCATCACAAAGTTCCAGTCGGTGTTCGAGCAGCAGTGAACCCCAAGCCCCCCGTCGAGCATCGAGGCGATGTCCTCCCACTCCGCCTGCACCGTGCTGGCGTCCACCGGCACCACCGATGAGCCGAGCGAGGCGAGGTACGGCTCGTTCAGCACGACCAGCGTCGCCGGAGCACCCATCGACCGGAGTTCCTGCTCGAACCACCGGGCACGGAGGCCGAGCATCTTGCCGAGCAGGTCGGCATAGGTCTCGTCGTAGAGGATCGGCCGCTTCTGCTCGTCCACCACCTGCATGCCGAACGTGACCGGGCCGGTCACCTGGCACTTCACCATGGTCGTTCCGTCGAGCGGGTGCTGCTTCATCGCATATAGAGCCGAGACGTACTCCTCACCGGCCGAATACGGTGCCACATTCCCCTCGACGAAGTCCATATAGATCTGCTCCATCGCGGCGGAGTGATCGCCCACGGTGTCGATGAAGAGCCTCTCCTCGGTGATCACCCGGCCGGGCAGCGGCCCGGAGTCGTTGAAGACGATCCCTTCGAGCAGCCCCCGGTTCGGAAGCACCGGTATATAGGGCACCTCGGGGAACGCCGCCAGCACATCCCTGCATGCCGTCTCCGGGTTCATATGCGGCAACGCACCGATCCCGGTCGACAGGTAGCAGGGAGAAGGGATATGAGAGGCCATATCAGACACCCCCGTTCAACGAATGATGCGGATGGTTCAGCCGGCACCGGTCGAGGAGGGTCGAGACGTTCGGGAAGAGCGAGAGGTCGGTGTGCGGCAGAAAACTGCTCTGGGTGTACTCGTCCATGAAGGAGGGCTCCGCGTTCAACTCGATATACGCGATGTTCCGGGCGATCAACTCGAGAGTCCGCCGCTGGTCGCGGTTGATCAGGGCGATGTTCGCACCCATCAGCGCTCCGTTCCCGATGTTCTTGATCTGGTCGAGCGGAACCTCCGGGATCAGTCCGATCGTGATGGCACTCTGCTTGTTCAGGTAGTTCCCAAAACCCCCGGAGAAGTAGATCGTATCGATCTCCTCATGCGTGATCCCGGCCACCTTCATCAGCGTCGTACAGGCCCCAAGCACCGAAGCCTTGGACATGATCAGATTCTTGATATCGTTCTGAGTGATCACGATGTCCTTCTCAGTGCCGGCCTCCTCTTTCCAGACCACCACATACTCTGCGAAATATTCACCCTTCCTGACCCGTGGATTCTCGATCGTCGTATCGATCAGACCGTTCCGATCGATCACGCAGGCGGTGAGCAACTCGGCGAGCAGGTCGATCAGCCCGGACCCGCAGATCCCCTTCGGCTTCACCTGGTTGATCGTCGAGTAGGTCGGTTTCAGTGTGTCGGGGTCGATCGTGACCTTCTCGATGGCCCCTGGGTTGGCCCGCATCCCAAAGAGGACCTCCCCCCCTTCCAGGGCGGGGCCGGCAGCCCCGGCACAGGAGAACATCCATTCATTGTTCCCGAGCACCACCTCGAAGTTGGTACCGATATCGATCATCAGCGAGATCTCCTCCCGCTCGCCCATCCTGCAGGCGAGCACGTCGGCGACGATATCCCCGCCGATATAATCACTGACCCCCGGGAATACGAAGAGCCCCGCATTCTTGGCGACAAAGATACCAATCGACGCAGCCTCGGTGTTGATCGATCGGCGCATCACCGGGACATAGGGCTCGGCGATCATGTAGGCCGGATCGATCCCAAGGAGCATGTGAGTCATCACGGTATTCCCGGCGACCATCACCTCGTAGATGTCGTCCCGGTCGATCCCGGCATTGTTGGCTGCAGCGGTCAGAGCCGCGTTGATGCTCTCGGTGGCGAGTGTCTGCAGCTTGGAGAGGCCGTTCTTTCGGGCGAAGTTCACCCTGGAGAGGATATCCTCACCGCAACTGATCTGCCGGTTATAGTTGGAAGCGATACCGACGACCTTCCCCTTGACCAGATCCCAGATACAGGCCACGACCGTCGTCGACCCGAGGTCGATCGCAGCCGCATAGAGCCGTTGCGAAGTGTCCCCCTCTTCGAGGTCGATCAACCAGAACCGGCCCGGCGGCATCAGCGCCACCGTCGCGGTCACATCCCAGTTTCCGTCCCGGAGGATCTGCGGCACCGACCTGAGCGCCCCGAGCGGGACGAAGATCAGATCGGTGGTGGGACCGTGCACCTTCTCAAGCCCGTCCAGCAGCCGGGTCAGGTCAGGGGATGGGTCCTCGAGCGTCGGCGGCGAGAGAGTCACATGATACTTCATCACCGACGGCCGAAAAGCGGTCGTCAGGTCGAGCCCCTCGATCAGGATCTTCTGCTCCTGGATCAGCGAGCTCTCAGGGACCACGATCTCCAGGTCCCCATTCACAAACGCTTCGCAGGCCAGCAGAGCCCCCTTCTCCAGTTCTCCATGCGAGAAGAACCGGCTGTACTGCTGACGTTCAAAGGCGACCCTCCCGCTCTTACGGTAGACGATGCACTTACCGCACTTGCCCTGGCCGCCGCAGACCACGTTTATGTTCAGCCCTGCCCGCTGGGCGGCATCGAGGATCGTAGCCCCGAACTCGACCTCCGCCTTCCGATAAGACGGGAGAAAGGTGACGATCGGCATCTACGCCTTCCACTCCTTCTCAAGGAACTCGCCGATCTCTGCTGCGTCCCGCGGCCCGACCAGCACCTTCCAGCCGGTCGCATCCTCGATCGCACCGGAGAGCGGGGAGGCATAGCCCGGGATGATGATCTTCTTATGAGAGACCTGGGACTCGACGTCGAACTTCTTGAGTGAGTCACGAACCAGCGTCTCGTTCAGTTTCCCTGCAGCCACTGCAGTCAGCACCGACTGCCCCTCGGTGTCGACGACCAGCATAAAGCAGGGCAGTCGGGTCCCCTCCAGGTATCCCTGAAGGGTGAAGTAGGTCAGCGAGAAGTTCACCGTCATCAGCACTGGGGCGTCCATTCCCGGCGACCCGATACGGTACAGTCCGGGGTTCATCTGGATCGGCTTCTGCGGATCAGTATAGATGTTCTGCCGGAGAGTCAGGGCTGCGTAGGTCTCAGCCTTCGAGAGCGGTGCCGTTACGATCACCCCGGCATACTTCAGGATCCCGGCGACGATCGCAGCGTCAGGAGAACTGCTGGTGGCAGTAGTATAGAGCACGGGGTACCCGAGTTCAGGCACGGACCGTGCCAGCGACTGCTGCCGCACCAGGGAGGAGGTGGCGATGAATGCGCCGGGCGAGGCCGGAACAATATCCAGAACCAGGTTCTCGACGCCGGCGGCGATCACCTTCGTGACCAGGTCCTTCATCGCAGAGAGGTCGGGCGCACTGACGGCGAGCGGGCAGCCGAACTTCTTGGCCAGGGCGGCGAAGGCGACGTAATTTTCCACCGTCGCCGAAGCGATCAGCGGCCGGAACCCACCGCACTGCCCCAGTGCAGCCTCCAGGGCCACCGGGTCCGTCGTGATCAGCACCTCAGGCAGATCGGCGATCTCCTCGATCACCGCAACAGCCCGGCCGAACGCAGCAGGGTCTGCTGCGGTATGCTCGACCGCGATCCCGTTGATCATCAGGTCGGCGCCGACCCGGGTCAGTTTTTCGTCCCTGACCCGCCCGACGACCGCCCGGATCGAGCCGTCGTCCATCTCGTCGGTGATCGAGAAGACGATCCCCGGCTGATGATAGAAGGTCTTCTCGTGCCGATAGAAGACCGTCTCGTCCCCGATGGTGAAAGACCGTTCCCCAACCCCGACCTTCACCTTCCGAATCGGCGGTCGCGTCGACGACCCGAGCACAGACCGGGCTGTTTCATCCAGGTACGGACAGAGGTCGAGTTCAGCCTTTCCTGATGCGAGTTTCATCGCAAAGGTCAGACAGGTCGGAACGCCGCACTCCTTACAGTTCTTCTTCGGAAGCAGTTTGTAGATATCGAGAGCCTTAAGTGCCATCGGCCTTCACCTCCTGCCGGGAGACCCAGAGGGCATCGAGCGCCTGCCGAAGCACCGGGACCGAACCCGGATGGCGGACACAGAGGACCGCGGCCCCGGCGATCGCAGCCGCGAGACTGGAGTAGACCTCCCAGCGGATCGCCATCTGATCCTGTTCATCCGCAGGTGCGTCCCGGATCTCCTTGACGTTCAGCGTATCTCCAGCCGCACAGATCATCGGCATCGCCAGATCCGAATCCCCCTTCAGGGCCGCGAACCGGATCCGCTCCATCGCCGAGTACGAGTACTCAAACCCATAGCCGAGCGCCCCGGTGTACGGGTCGATCACGATCTGATCTGCAGGAACCCCGACCTCGCGGAGGAGGATGTTCAACTGCTTGGCGAGGTTGATGTCGATGGGGGACTGGGCGATCATCGCGTGGTGATAGGTGAGGGCTGCTGCCGCCACCGACCGGTACCGCGTCGCTTCGGCGGTGCCGAGGAGGAGCCGTTCGCCCTGACCGGCCTCCCCGCACCGCTGAAAGACCTCGCTCTCGATCGCCGGCTCGCTGGGCCCTTCGATCGACAGCGGAAGGCCTGTCGACGAAAGGACCTGCTCGACGGTCCGGTTTATAGAGGGGAAGTCCTCGAACCCACGACGCCGGGTACTGGTCAGCACCAGCCGGACCATGTCGGCCCGATACGTCTTCTCAACTGTAGCAGCCCAGTCCCCGGGATCGTTGACCTGGTCACCGACCGCGTTCTTCACCAGCGGCGACCAGATCGAGGGGTCGTCACAGATCTCAAAGACGATCAGCGGCTGGTGTTCGCCCGGCCGGAAGGCACCGGTGTAGGGCAGCCCCTGATCGCCCCCGATTCGGTACGAGACCGTTCGGGTTCCTCCTTCCCCGGCAGTCGCCCCGAGGGTGACCGTGCCGATCGCTCCTTCCCATTCAGATGATGTTGTATCTGTCATTTCAGGTACCGTCTCCTACAGTATCGAATCCATCGTCAGTGCCGGGTGATCGACACCGGCAAGGAACTCTGTCAGTGCCTCGATGGTCTCTGCATTCCGTTCGTCTGCGATCTTCTCAAAGAGGTCGCCCTTCCCCTGGGCTTTCAGCCTCTCCTTCAGCCGTGACGCCAGTTCCTCCTTCAGCACCGAGGGCATCCAGACCAGCCGATCGATGCCGCCCTCTGCCTGGAGGAACCGATCGCTGAGAATATAACTCTTGGATATCCCGGCAAACCCGGGGGTCTGAACCCCGCCGCCGATGGTGCCGGCAAGGGTTGAAAACGACATCCCTGACGGGGTCTCTCCCTTATACTCACGGTTCACGACCATGATCCCGTTCACCTCAGGCAGCACCAGTGCGATCACCTCAAAGCAGCCGCAGGCGGTCATCGGGTACTCCATGAAGTTGTACAGCTGGCACCGTTCGATCGCCCCATGCGAGGCCTTTCTGACGAATCGATTCACCCCTTCGAACTCACCGTTCTCCGCACTGATCAGCCCTCCCTTCTGGACAGGCTGGTTGGCGCCGGCCGGGGAGATCTCATAGGCGATCTTCCCGTCGAGCCAGGAGATCGCACCACAGAGTCCGGGCCGTTCGGGGGTGATGACACAGACATGATCAGGGGCAAAGGTCTGACAGAGGGTGCATGAGTAGAAGGTATCGGCGTCGTCGTCCTTCATCCCTTTGATCCGTGCATCCCGCTCATCGTAGATCGCCTCTGCCTCCTTCTTTGCCGTCAGCACCTGCTCGGGATCGGTGATCAGCGTCACCTGCACCGCATCGAGGAGGTCGGGGAAGTCGATCCGGAACTTGCTGGCGAGAAGTTTTCCGATGTGCTCGACCCGGACACCATTCTTGACAGCCTCCTTGGAGAGCCGCACCCAGATCAGGTCCCGCTGCGCCACATGCCAGGACCCCTCGCCATAGTTGACGAAGTTGTGGATCCGCCGCTCGAGCACCGGCTCGTACTCCTTCTTCATCGTTTTGCCGGCGACCTCGATCACGATCCCGAGGGGGGCGGCCGATCCTTCCGGAATCGTCTCGATCTCAGGGCCGATCACGGTCACCTTTCCATCCTCGACCTCTGCTTCCGGGCGGACCCGGAGGAGTTCGAACGCCGGGGACCTTCCGCCGCCGAACTCGGCATACATCTCCTCCTTCCGGATGCTCTTCCCTTCAAAGGCCGGGGAACAGGCCATCGGGATCGGAATCGCGGTGACCGTGACCCGGATCCCGAGCAGATCCATCCCCTGCTTGACCGCCTCGGTGGGCGTCGGGGCGATCCACTCCCCGCCTTCGTAGCCGCCGAGGCTGATGATCGGGATCCCGAGGATCCTGAGTGCATCGATACAGGCGATCTCCTGGTCGGTCATCCCCGGGAACGCGAAGACGACGGCCTTGGCCCGTTCCTTAGCGTAGGTAAGCAGCCGTCCCGCATCGCCCGGCGCGACCCCGCCGAAGATCATCGCGACCCGGGCGATAAGGTCGGCGAAGTGGATGCCATGCGAGACCGACGGACCGAGCGGGATCAGTCGATAGTCGAGTCCGACCTTGACACCCGCCCCAGAGAGAGAACTGACCACATCGCCGGCCAGGAAGGTGAGCATGTACTTCTCCTGCAGTTCCCGGGCGATCGCAGCAGCCAGGTCTTTTCCCTGTGGGGTCCCGACGATCAGGGCGAGCCCGAGGATCGAACCGTCGACCAGCGAGTAGCCCAGTTTCCGGATCACTGCGTCGGCGATGAACCCGGTGTACGGCTCCTCCAGCGGCTGATGCAGCGAGGCATGCAGACACTCCCAGGCGATCAGCGGGTTCTTTCCGGACTTCTGGTAAGCCTCATCTGCCGAGGAGGCATCCTCAACCACGGTCCCGGTGACCGCAAATGAGATCGGGAGGTGATAGGCGGTCTCATCATAGCCAGGGATTGCAGTGATTCCTGCCATCGCCTGATCGAGCGCGGCCGTGCCGCGAGGTAATGATTCCTGTATACTGGTCATGAAATCCTCCAAAAAGGTCTCGTTAGAAGATTCTAGGAACCCTCAGTATAAGAGATGATCGTACAGGTACCATAATAGTACGCAGAATAGAAAAAAGAGGGGTTTATCAGAGACTGACCGGATACACTACCATAGATGTCTGACTCTAAGATGGCCCTGCGCCAGGTGGCGAAGATCCAGCGGGCAACGCTCGACGAGGCGCAGATCAGCGATTACAGCAGAAGGATCCGGGACCATCTGATCCCGATTCTCAAAGAGAGAGAGACAGTGCTGGTCTATGCCTCCAAGTGCCCGGAGGTCGACACGATGCCGCTGATCAAATGGCTGCTCAAAGAAGAGAAGACCGTGGTGGTACCGATCATCCAGCGGGAGGACTGCTCGCTCCGGCTCTCCTGCCTTGTCGACCCGGCCGTGCTGGTCCCCTCGACCTTCCAGGTTCCGGAACCGATCGGCCATGAGATCCCTGCCGACCCATCGGCGATAGAGGTGGTGATCGTGCCGATGCTGGCCTTCGACTCCGCCGGGAACAGACTCGGATACGGCGCCGGGTACTATGATCGATTCCTTGCTCGACATCAGGATATCCCGACGATCGGGCTGGCCTTCTCATGCCAGGAGGTCTCATCTCTCCCTGCCGATGAGAACGATATTCGGATGGACTGGATCATAACAGAGCAGGGAACCATCTGTTGCAGAAAGAATGCAGCATAAGAAATTGTTATATAAAATAATACACTAACTTAAGGTAAATCATAGATTCAGGTGATGATAATTATGGCAGATAATGATTATGTCAACGTCGTGGTGAAGGAAGCCGCACGGGATGATGCCGGCCGGGGTATCGCACGTGTCTCGATGGACGTGATGAGAGCGCTCGGATTCGTCAGCGGGGATGTAATCGAGATTCAGGGCAAGAGGAAGGCGAACGCCATCGTCTGGCCGGGATTTCCGGAGGACACCGGCAGAGGGATCCTCCGGATCGACGGGAACATAAGATCCAATGCAGGAACCGGGGTCGACGAGACCGTCAGGATCAGGAAGGTGCAGGCCTCGGTCGCAACCAAGGTTGTGATCCAGCCGACCCAGCCGATCCGGCTCGTCGGTGGCGAACAGTACCTGAGGAGGTTGTTGCATGGTCGGTCGGTGATGGAAGGGCAGAGTCTGCGGGTCGACGTGATCGGAAATCCTCTCACCTTTGTGATCGCCAAAGTCACACCGAAGGGGATCGTGGTCGTCACCGATGAGACCACCATCGAACTGAAGGAGACCCCCTACAAACCGGAGGAGGGAAAGAAGGAAGCGGCGACGGCGGACATCCACTACGAGGATATCGGCGGGCTCGGCCGCGAACTGCAGCAGGTTCGGGAGATGATCGAACTGCCGCTCCGCCACCCGGAGATCTTTGAGAAGCTCGGGATCCAGCCGCCCAAGGGGGTGCTGCTGTACGGGCCGCCCGGCACTGGCAAGACGTTGATAGCGAAGGCGGTGGCCAACGAGGTGGACGCCCACTTCATCACCCTTTCAGGTCCGGAGATCATCTCCAAGTACTATGGTGAGAGCGAGGGAAACCTCCGCCAGGTCTTCGAGGAGGCCCAGCAGAACGCCCCGACGATCATCTTCATCGATGAGATCGATTCGATCGCACCCAAGCGGGAGGATACCAAGGGCGAGGTCGAACGCCGGGTGGTCGCCCAGTTGCTCGCCCTGATGGACGGGCTGAAGGGGCGTGGCGAGGTGATCGTGATCGCGGCCACCAACCTTCCGGATGCGCTCGACCCGGCACTCCGGCGGGGCGGCCGGTTCGATCGAGAGATCGAGATCGGGATCCCTGACCGGAACGGCCGGGAGGATATCTTCAAGGTCCACACCAGGGGTGTCCCCCTCGCCGAAGATGTGGACCTCAAGGATCTCTCAGAGACCACGCATGGATTCGTCGGTGCCGATATCGCCCTGCTGGTCAAGGAAGCCGCGATGCACGCCCTTCGGAAGGTGATCCCGAAGATCAAGGATGACGAGGGGATCCCGGACGAGGTGCTCGACCAGTTGAAAGTGACCAATGCCGACTTCACCGAGGCGAGAAAACATGTCGACCCGAGTGCGATGCGGGAGGTGCTGGTCGAGGTGCCGGACGTGAAGTGGGAGGACATCGGCGGACTCGAACAGGTGAAGAAGGACCTGACCGAGACGGTGGAGTGGCCGCTCAAGTACGCGGACGTTTTTGAGAAGCTCGAGACCAGTGCCCCGAAGGGGATTCTGCTCTTCGGCCCGCCAGGCACCGGCAAGACGATGCTGGCAAAGGCGGTCGCCAACGAGAGCCAGTGCAACTTCATCTCGGTGAAGGGGCCCGAACTCCTCTCAAAGTGGGTCGGTGAATCAGAAAAGGGGGTCAGGGACATCTTCAGAAAGGCCCGGCAGGCTGCTCCGTCGATCATCTTCTTCGACGAGATCGATGCCCTGGTGCCGTCGAGGGGATCCTACACGGGCTCCTCGCATGTGACCGAGAGTGTGGTCAGCCAGATCCTGACCGAGCTGGACGGGCTCGAGGAACTGAAGAACGTGGTGGTGCTGGCAGCCACCAACAGGCCCGACATGATCGACAAGGCGCTGATGCGGCCAGGCCGGCTCGACCGGCACCTCTACGTCCCACCGCCGGACAGGGAGGGGAGGAAGAAGATCTTCGAGGTCTACCTGCGGCATGCCGAGGCGATCCTCTCAGGGGATGTGAAGATCGACGATCTGGTTGAGAAGACCGAGAGGTTCGTGGGTGCAGACATCGAGGCACTGGTCAGGGAGGCGAAGCTCTCAGCGATGCGTGAGTTCATCGGCGTAATGACCGGGAAGACCGAACTGGAGAGGACCGAAGCGATCGGGAACGTCAGGATCACCGGAAAGCATTTTGAGGACGCACTCCTTAAGGTCAACGGATCCCTGGACCGCGATACGACCGAGCAGTCCGAACGGCAGTCCTGGGAGATCCTCTTCAACCAGGACCAGAGGATGATCCTTGAGGATGCGGCCGCTGTCATCAAGCGTGCCGAACTCAAAGGGATCGGCACCACGGTACCTGATAGCCAGAAGAGCGAGATAGAAGATCTCAGAACAGCGTTATACAGACAGACGAAGGACTTCGGTCTGATCAAGGAGAGAACAGCACAGGTGAAGGGGCACCTTGACGGGACCGGGTGAGCACAGGACATCATTATGAGCACGTCGCCATTGGACCAGGACGATGAAGTCGAGCAGTTGATTCGGCAACTGGTCACCTATACCCTCCAGAACAGGAGGGGACGGGTGCCGGTTGCCTTCGGCTTTCGGGTGATCTACGCCCCTGCCGATTCAATCCTCGATCTTCCACCAGCAGATGAGGTCATTGAGAGAGAGGCCGAGATCACGACCATCGATGACACGGTGATCGTGGTCACCGAACTGCCAGGTATGAATGTAGAAAATATCAGGATGGCTCTTTCGGAACAGTCTCTTCAGATCATTGCAGATCAGGATCACCTGCATTATCGGTCGGAGGCAAACCTTCCACACCGTCACCTGGTCCCAATGCAGACATCATTCAAGCACGGAATCCTGGAGATCATGCTTGGGAGAAGAAGACCCGGCGACGAACAGGAACAGGGAACATCGACCGATTGACCAGGATATCCATTTATCAATACTCTATCTTTTTTGGTGCCCCTCTCCATACAGTCCTTTGATGCAATTCCAAAGAAGAGTTAATTAGATTAGTAAAGAGAGAAAAACTGGGTCTGTATGTCAGAGACTGTCTTCGTACCACTGGATGTGCCAAAGCGTGTTCGTCCCACCTATGTCAGGAACTATGAGACGATCACTCATAAGACCGGACGGCTGATGCTCTTTGCCGGGGACCAGAAGGTCGAACATCTGAACGATGACTTTTATGGCGAGAAGATCCATCCCGACGACGCGGACCCAGAACATCTCTTCCGGATCGCAGCACAGGGGAAGATTGGAGTCTTTGCAACGCAGCTCGGGCTGATTGCACGTTATGGAGCGGACTATCCTGAGGTCCCGTATCTCGTCAAGGTCAACTCCAAGACACACCTGGTCAAACCTGAGCAGAAGGATCCGATGAGCACGGCCCTCTATTCGATCCAGCAGATCGTGGACTTCCGTGACCGAAGCGGGCTCAATATCACCGCTGTCGGGTATACCATCTATCTGGGCAGCGAGAAGGAACCGGAGATGCTCCGGCAGGCAGCCCAGATCGTCTATGAGGCTCACCAGCACGGCCTCATCACCGTCCTCTGGATCTACCCCCGCGGAAAGGCGGTGAAGGACGAGAAGGATCCGCACCTGATCGCAGGGGCAGTCGGTGTCGCATCCGCCCTTGGCAGTGATTTCGTCAAGGTGAATGCACCAAAGAAGGAGGGTGCAGTCTCCTCAGAACTGATGCAGGAGGCGACCAAGGCCGCTGGAAAGACGAAGGTTGTCTGTGCAGGCGGTTCGAGCGTATCAGAGGAGGTATTCCTGCAGCAGTTGTACGATCAGATCCATATCGGAGGGACCGCCGGGAACGCCACCGGCAGGAACATTCACCAGAAATCCCTTGAAGATGCGGTTCGGATGTGCGACGCCATCTACGCAGTGACCGTTGAGGACATCCCGGTTGAGGAAGCGATCAAGATCTGTAAGGGGACCAGCCCTGCTGCATAAGAGAGCAGGAACAGTGGGAGAAGAGATGATTACCCTTGAAGAGTACCTCGATGGCACCGGTGCCGAACAGGAACTGAAAGAACTGGTCCGGTTGATCGCCGCCCAGGCCACCCCGATTCGGGAGGCATTCCTGACCAACCAGACCTATGCAGGTACCACCAACCAGTCAGGAGAGGAGCAGGCCGCCATGGACACCTGGGCGGATCGGCATATCACCGAGGTACTGCAGAGATCGGGTCTGGTCAGAGAGGTTGCATCTGAGGAGCAGAACGACATTCTGAAGATCCCAGAGTCCCACGGGGAGTACGCCGTCGTGATGGACCCGCTCGATGGTTCGTCACTGATTCAGGTGAACCTGGCGGTCGGCACGATCGTCGGGATCTACGACCACGGCACCGTGATGCAGCCAGGCGAGAAGATGCGTGCCGCACTGTATATGCTCTACGGTCCAATGACTGTGTTGACCCTGACCGTCGGCGAGGGGGTCCAGATCTTTGCCCTCGATAACAACAACCAGTACGTGCTCCTCGAAGCAGACGTCAAAATGCCGGAGGGAAACCTGTACGGTTCTGGCGGGCTTCGGACCGTCTGGACCGAGGAGCATGCCCGGTTCATCGACACCTGCGAGCAGGAGGGGTACAAACTCAGGTACTCCGGTTCGTTTGTCGCAGACTTTCATCAGATCCTGAAGTACGGCGGGATCTACTGTTACCCGGCCGTGGTAGGAAAGGAGCGGGGCAAGCTCCGGCTGATGTTCGAGGCGAACCCGATCGGGTTCATCGCAACCCAGGCAGGGGGAGCGATCTGTGACGGCAGGATGAACGTCCTGACGATCAACCCGGAGAAACCCCACCAGAAGACTCCCCTCTACGTCGGCTCAAAGGGGCTGATCGAGAAGGTGAACGGGACGCTCTGCACCTGAAACCCATGGGAGGAGAGGAAATTTCCACAATCACCGTGGCTGTACGAGCGGTCGGGGGGTACCCGGGGCATGCCCGGATCCATCCGAAGGTGCTCGAACGGGCAGCACGAGTAGTAAAGGAGCAGGTGAAGGCCGGGACGGTCACTGACTCAGGGATCATCCACTGCGGAGACCTGCTCGGACTGATCCTGACCGGTGCGATACCAGATGATCTGATCGAACGGACCTTTACGGCCGGCCAGAACGAGGCGACGGAGTTGCACCTCTGTCCATCACAGGGTAATTCCCTGACCCTCGAACTCACCCTCACCGAGCGGGAGCACGAGCCGGTGCTGGTGTTGATGACGGACACGGGAAGGACGGTCGCCCAGATCCTGTACCGTATCTTCGCTGACCCACTCATGACAACACGGCTGGTCAGCGACCCGTGCTTACGGGAAGGGTTCGTCTTCGAACTGACCTTGCTGGACGGGGTACAGCACCGTTATACCACCCCAGGAGAGACATACCAACTCCTAGGATGCCTCACAGACGAGGAGATGAAGGGTATCAGGGTACTAAAACAGGATGGCACCATAGCAGCGGTGGCCGGCATAGAGAGGACAGGAGGGGCGATCATCATCAGAACTGAGGGATCGTTTCCGTCGGTCGACGAGGTGCTTGCACCCTTCCTCTCCCCCCACCTGATGGCAGGGATGACCCTGATGCCGGTCAGCATCTGTGACGCTCACACCACAAAAGCAACCAGCCCTTCGCGGATCACGGCGTTCGGATTCGCTCTGAACAGGGGTAGACTGATCGGCCCGGCAGACCTCTTCGATGACCCGGCCTTCGATCCATCCAGACAGGCTGCGGTGCGGATGGCCGGAACCCGCCGGATGCAGGGGCCGTTTCGGCCCTGATCGTCACCCGACTCAGGCCCGGCCATCAGGCGCCGGTTACCGGCCCTCTTCTAAAAAATCATTGATCAGCGCATAGGCGATACTCATCGGTCCGGGCAATTGCGGCAGATCGTCCCGGTGGAACCAGCCCGCAGCCTCGATCTCCCGATTATCGATGGCAATCTGGCCACCTGCATACTCGGCGGTGAATCCGATCATCAGCGAGTTGGGGAACGGCCAGGGCTGAGAACCCCAGTACTGCACAGACCGGATACTGACCCCGACCTCCTCCTGCACCTCTCGGTGAACTGCATGCTCGATCGTCTCGCCAGGCTCGACAAAACCGGCGATCACACTGTACATCCCTTCGGGAAACCGGGGGGAGCGTGCGAGCAGGCACCGGTCGTTATCCCGTATCAACACAATGATCGCCGGAGAGAGGCGTGGATACTCGGTCTGCCCGCAGACCGGACAGACCATCGCCAGTTCCTGGTCGGCGAGAGCGGCTGGTGCCCCGCACCTGCCACAGAAACGACGGGTCGCCAGAAACGCCGTGATCTGTACGGCCCTGCCAGCGATCCCGAGCGACTCCTCGTCCACCAGATTGAAGAGTTCACGAAGGTCGACAAAACGGGTACCTGGACGGGCGGAGATCTCGGGAGCCGGGGCCACATAACAGGGCTGGTCGTTCACCCAGCCGATCCCGACCATCTGGTCGACAGCGGGGATCGCAGGGGATCCAAACGGGAAGAAGATCGAGTTTACCTGCTCGTCCACCAGCACCTGACCGCCCTGCACGATCACCAGGAGTGACCCGGCCTCCGGAATTCCGGCTGGTGACAGGTAGCCAAGGTGCAACGACCTCACCGCATAGTGCGGTTGAAAGGAAGAACCATCAGATCTCAAGGATACTATCACTCACAGCTCGTACAGATCGCTTTTCAGGCATGACTTCCGTGATCGCGGTAAAGAGAGAATCGACCTTCTCGTTGGTGACCAGGGAGCGGAGGGCAGCGAGCTCGGTGGTGTTCATCACCATATATCCCTTCCTCTTCATGGGCAGACCGTTCTCACCGACCGGATTCAATTCGAGGGCGAGCGAGGCGGGGCGCGTCCGGGTCTTGGGCAGTTTGATGATCGAAAGCCCCGGTACAGAGGTCTGTTTGCGTTCCCAGTCATCACCAGACTCAAGAAACGTTCGGAGTGTATCAACAAGTTCCATGATGCTGATATTGATCGCGATCCTAAAAGGATATTTGTCGCAGAAAGAATTTTTATCCCTGCAACGATGATACTACTCAGATGGATGGACCGCTGCTGGATCTGATCACCGGGCTCGCTGCCTTTGGAATCTTTGTCGTTCTGATCGTCGGGCTACCGCTGGTCATGCCCCATGCCATTGCATATCTGGTCGCGATCGCCGGGTTCCTGCTCGTGATGAGCGGGGCAGGGTATGTGATCAACGATAAGATCGCCTGAGATCTTCGATCTCCCCTTTCACTCTTTCTTTCGCCGGTAATACCCGAGCGGGCTGCTCACCCTGGAGCAGAGCGCATTCTTCCCGATGCAGATCCCATTGGTCTGCATCGTGGCGCACGACGGCGGCGAGTACTCGGTACCCCCTCCGCCGGTGATATGTCCGACCTGATACATCGTGGTCTGCAGGTCGAAGTCGGGTGCCCGACAGTACAGTTCGACGATCTGGGTCGAGGACATCCCGATTGTGTGCAGAAAAGCGGTCATCGCAAACCTCCCCGGATGGGTCAGATTCTTTCCTTCGGTCACCGCGGTGATCAGGGCGCTGATGCAGGGGGGATACCGTCCCTCGTCGATCGGACCGAGGTCCCGCAGCATCTGCTGCTGGTAGGTGGCGTTCAGGTGCTCGGTGATCGGCCTGACCTGTTCACAGACCGAAGGCGGAACCTGAAGCGGAAGTTGTCTGAGCAGCACCACGCGGATCCGTTCGGCCAGCAGTTCATCGATCTCCCTCTGTTCATCATCACCCCTGAGGAGGACCGACCCGGAATGCACCGAACGGTTCACCAGGCGCCACCGTTCGTCCCGGAGCGGCGCGACCAGGTCGACGTAGGCGACCAGCGGCATCCGGGCCTCATTGAGATCCATCCCCAGGCTCTCTGCGACGTAGGCCTTCTTATCAGGATCTTCATCAGCCAGGAACTGGGCGGCGCGCCGTGCCTCATACCTCGCCAGCCGGTCGATCAGCGTCCGGTCCTTCATGCAGGAGACCAGCACCCGTGCGAGCCCGTAACTGAAGATCTCAAGTTTCACATGGATATCGTCCGCAGGGACCTCAGGACGTTTCTCTCCTTCATCCTTTGATCTGCGAAAAGTGATGGCCAGGTTCACCCGGTCAGCGGCCTTCCCCAGCGCCAGTCCCCCCTGGCTGCCGGCGAGAAACTGGTCGAGGGACTCCGATTGCGTCCCGACATACTGCTGTGATTCTTTTAAAAATGGGTATCGTGCAAGGTCCTTGATATCGAGCCGGACCTGCATATCAGTCTGCCTCGATACGGGGGGCGAGCAGGTACATCACGTGCCCTTTGCCGTCCGCAATATCGAAGGTGAACTCCACGGGGTGGTCGATGCCGAGGCTGATCTCGACCTTCTCGGCCTTGCTCATCGTCTTGCCCATATCTTTCAGATAATCGAGCGAGAAGAGCGAGCGGGCCTGCACCGGCACCAGAGAGATCAGTTTGTCATCCCCGAGTTCGAGCCGGATATGATCGGTATCCCCCTCAGCCTCCATATAGAAGATCCCCTTTTCAGGGTCGATCCCAAGTGCAATCTTGTCCGATACCACTGAGGCGGCTTTGATTGCTGCACTGAGCGCCGCCCCGGATATTACCACCTTGCCGGGCAGTTCGATCGTCGGGGCGTTCGGGTCCTTGCGTATGGTATTGGTGTCGAGCAGGGTGATCGAATACTGATAACTCTGGAAACTGACCTCCAGTTTCCTGCTCTCCTCTGCAAGCGCAAGGTGAACCGGATCCCCCTTGCCCATCATCGAGAGGACATTCTTGATCTTCACAATATCGATGCCCATCTCGCTGGAGGTGGCCTGATATGACTCGAAGACATCCTTATCCAGCTCAAGCGAGATCATCGCAACATTCGCCGTGTCGACAGTCCTGGTCCGCAGTCCCTGCTCTGTGGCATGCAGGCGGCATTCGGTCACCAGCGCTGCGATCGCATCCACCGACTCTCTGAAGACGTCTGCATCTATAGTAGCATCCAACATCATGAACTCCCTTAACAAACTCTATTATAAACTATATAATCATAGTTTTAATAATATCGGAGAAAATATTGTGGTTAACGCAACATTTCAGACAAATCAGGCAATGCGCGAGCATTTTTTGACCGGATCGAAATGAGACGTGTATCAAAAACGTGTACAAATACCAGATGAAAATCTGTGCGTGCACGATACATGGCGTTGCGCTCACCACTGTTGAAGAAGCCCGAATGAGATGACAATCGTCGGGCTTTGACAATACCTCCGTTCTGTATCAACTCTGGAAAAAGACAGAGGTTGAGGTCAGTCAATATGGGTTCACAGTGGGGAAAAGACAAAGTCTATCGAAGAGCGATGAACGAGGGGTTCCGGTCCAGGGCAGCATACAAACTCCAGGAGATCCAGGAACGGTTCTCGATCATCAGAGAAGATGACAATATCGTCGACCTCGGGGCTGCACCAGGATCCTGGTTGCAGGTCGAGCGGACGCTGACCAAAGGGAAGGTGCTGGGGGTGGACCTCAACCCGATACCCTCGATCGATGGGGTCATGACAGTTGTCGGGGATCTGACCACATCAGAGGTCCAGCAACAGGTGAAGGACCTGGTCGGGGTTGTGAACGTGGTGCTCTGTGATGCCTCTCCGAAGCTGAGCGGGCACAAGTGCTACGACCAGGCACGAGCGATAGGTCTCGGGGAGGATGCGCTGATGTTCGCGGCCAGGACCATGAAGCAGGGCGGCAATATGGCGATGAAGTCCTTCCAGGGAGAGATGTTCCATGAACTCCTTGAAGAGGTCAAAAAACACTTCTACGTAGTAAAGACCTTCCATACCAAATCGACCAGGCGCGGGTCCACAGAGATCTATATCGTTGCAAAGAACTTTATCGGGAGTTCAGGAGATGTTGAGGGACACATTCAATAGACCGGTCACGAACCTTCGGGTCAGCCTGACCCAGGCCTGCGATCTGAACTGCATCTACTGTCATGCAGAGGGTGAGGTGAATCCCTCAGTTCAACTCTCTGCAGAGGAGATCGGTGAGATTATCCGGGTTGCAACAGATTTCGGAGTCCGAAGTGTAAAGTTCACCGGGGGAGAGCCGCTGCTCAGAGAGGATCTGACCTCGATCATCCAGGCAGTACCGTCCGGAATCGAGACCTCCATCACCACCAATGCGACGCATCTGGCCGATAAGGCCTACGACCTGCACGATGCTGGCCTTTCCCGGGCGAACATCAGCCTTGATACAATGATCCCGGAACGCTATAAGCAGATCACCGGAAAGGACTGCCTGTCGGATGTATTTGCAGGGATCGAGGCGGCGGTCGACGCCGGGCTGACCCCGGTGAAGCTGAACATGGTCGTGCTCGAGAATATCAATGAGGATGAGATCGACTCGTTCATCGACTTTGTCAGGGGAGACAAGAACCTGATCCTGCAACTGATCGAACTGATGGAGTTCCGGAACTGTCCGTACCATGGAGATGTAAAAGGGCTCGAAGAACTGATCGCCGGCAAGGCCGACGAGGTGGTTACGCGGCGGATGCACCATCGGAAGAAGTATCTGATCGACGGTGCCGAAGTCGAGGTGGTTCGGCCGCTCCATAACACCGAGTTCTGTTCGTTCTGCAACCGCCTCCGTCTGACCTCGGACGGGAAGTTGAAACCGTGTCTGCTCAGGAATGACAATCTGATCGATATCCGCGGGCTTCATGGAGAAGAACTCAAAGCGTGTTTCTCCAAAGCAGTGATGCAGCGCGAACCATACTTCAAGTGATCAGAGAAGAAGGCAGAAGATCTCATAAAAATCTTTTTTTAATTCGTTAAAAAATCGGGGATGGAAGGGAGGTCTTCATCGGCCTCCAGCGCCACCGCCGCCGAATCCGCCACCACCGCCGAAGCCACCGCCACCAAAACCGCCGAATCCTCCGCCAGAACCCTGGCTGGGGGGTGCGAAGAAGATGATCGGTGCAAAGGCCATATTCAGATGGAACGGAGCGATATCGTCGTTGGGGATCGAGATCTTCAGATCCTTCATCGCCGCCGCGACACGGTCGCCGACACCAAGGGCCGTCCCGTAGACCAGCCACTCGCCCCACATCGAGAGATCAGCAGGCGAGTACTGCTTGATCATCGCAAGATCTGAGAGGAAGTGCCGGAAGGCATCCCATTCAAGTTTCTCCTTGTAGGTATCCGCCTTCCAGGTCCCAAAGAGAGTGGCCGGCGTGGCCAGTGCAATGCCGGCCTGCGCCAGCACGACCAGCCAGAGAAAGAGGGGGATCACCATCAGCGACTGCCCCTGCGGGAGCAGGACCATCACGGCGACGATCACTGCAGCCAGCACCGCGGCCACCAGGGCCAGCGGGAGAACATGTACCTTTCCGTCTGCGACATACCGGTTCAAGGTCCTGGCATCGGCATAGGAGGTGATGCTGGTCAGCTCGGTCTGGAACTTTACCACGGTCCCAGCCAGGTTCGTGTCCTTCTTCGCCTGCTCAGCCATCGTGGCGATTCGGCCGGTCTCGACCACGCCGTCGACCCCCACAAAATTCAAGTAATTGAGCACCCGCTGTTCGTAGTTGTCATCTGCAGTGCTCTGCAGCACCTCGATCTTCACCCCACCGTCGCCGCTGGCCTTCTCATCCGGATGCTCGGTGATATGCACCATCTTTCTCCGGTGGAGGTCGAGCAGGGTCGCATAGAATCCGTCCTGATCGAACGAACCGGCGTTCTTGTTGAAGAGCAGGTTCACCGCCCAGGGCTTGATCGTATTGTTCGGCGTTGTGCTCAGGTATTCAGGGACGGTGAAGACCTTCTCCCGCCCGAACCTGCGGTAAATCAGCAGCAACAGCAGCGGCATCAGGAGCACCATCGCTCCACCCACTACCTTCAGCACGAGCGAGAGGGTGTACGGGACGTTGTACCAGAAACTCGCACTCGCAGCCTTTCCAGATACATCTTCCACCACCGATGGGATCCCAGTCACTGTCGAGAGGGCGTCCCGATTCAGCAGGAGTTCGACGGCGATCGTCTCGTCCTTGCCCGCCGAACCGACCAGATTGATCGTCGATCCGGACTGCGACTCCTTGAGTCCTGGCGGGTAGGCATAGACATGCTGGACCTGGTCCGAAGGGAGCGTGATCGCCACGTTCCGGTATGGGATGTGCAGGCGGGCGAGTTTCAGGTTGATATGCACCGCCGATGCATCATACTCCACCGGCGGCATTACCGAATAGACAAACTGTACGGTGTAGGTGCCGGCCGAAAAGTACTGGGGGTTGAAGATCCCGACCTCGTTCTTCTCTGCAAGCGAAGCGATCAGTCCACTTCCGGGAGCCGACGAGATCGCTGCCCCGGTATCCGGATCATACAGAGTCACCGTGCCGGAGGCGTCCCTGACATACCCGGTCAACCCGGCCGGCCCCTTCATCCCCACGAACTGAATATGTGACGTATTGGTCAGAACAGTGGTCAACTGATCGTCAAAGTCACGATAGAGCATCCGGTAGGAACCCGATGTTTTGACCTGGTAGGTGTACTCCTCGACGAGTGTCCCGTTGGGAGAGTAGACTGCACTGTACTGATCGACAACCAGGTTTCCCTCGGTCATCTGAGGGAGATATGTCGTGATCCCGAGGGCAGCACACCCGATGAGAAGGGTGATCGCCAGGAGGACCACGAGCTGCCGTGTTTCACTCACCACAAGCCCCGTCTAGAACTCAATCTTCGGTGCCTTCTCAATGGCCTCTTCGAACTGCAGATACTCAAGTTTCTGCATCCCAATCATCCGTGCGACGATGTTGGAGGGGATCGTGTCGGTCATCGTGTTCAACTGCTGGGCGATATTGTTATAGGTGTACCGCTGCCGGGCGATCTCATCCTCCACCCCTTTGATCGCACTCATCAGTTCCTGCACCGTCGTCGACGTCTTCAGGTCAGGATAGTTCTCTGCGACTGCATAGAGGCTGCCGAGTAAGGAGCGGGACTGCTGCTCGATGGCGTTCAGTTCCCCTGGAGAAGCCTTCAGGACACTGGCCCGGAGACCGGTCACCTTCTCGAGCGTATCCTTCTCAAACGCCGCATAACTCTTCACTGAGCCGAGCAGCTGCTCGATCATATCGAGCCGTTTCTTCATCGCGACCCGGATCTGTCCAAGCGTCGCTTCGGCCGAGTTCTTCAGATTGAAGAACCGGTTATAGATCCCGACCACATACAGGACAAGCCCGATGATGATCAGGAGAATGACTGCAATGATAACAATTGAGATGATATCCACGTTATTTCACCCTGATCTATAGGGGGTGACGCCTGTATTTAAGGGATCTCTTCAGCGATCCTCGACAGATAAATGACTTATGTGAACAGGTGATAGACTACTACTGATACAATGAAGACCAGGCCGGCACTTTCAATGATCCTGGTGCTTGTCCTCATCGGTGTGGTGGTGGCCCTTGCCGGGTGTACTGCACTGCAGGGCACCACCTCACAAGATGCGAACAGTTCCCAGAATTCAACGATCCGCGATATCACCCCCCAGGAGGCCAGCGCCCTGATACAGCAGAACAGCAACAGCGATCAGCTGGTAATCCTCGATGTCAGGACGCAGGCCGAGTTCCAGGCAGAACATATCAGCGGGGCGATCAACCGTGACGTCACTGCTGGAGTCTTCCGCGACCAGATGAAGAGCAAGGGGATGGATATGTCAAAGACCTACCTGGTCTATTGCCAGAGCGGGACGCGGAGCACCACAGCGGCCAAGATCATGCAGGACCTCGGTTATACTCAGATCTATAATATGAAGGGCGGCATTGGTAAATGGAAGGATGCCGGCTACCCGACCGTGGTCGGATAGTAATACTCAATTTTTCTCATATTATACTCTTTTTTTACGTGAACATTTCTGCTGGGGTCTTGTCGAAGATCCACACCATTCTATTCTTCCTGACTGGGACTGACCCTTCCAAGATACGCTGACGTGGTGTCGATACATCTCTCCTCTAAGAAATTCCGATATTTCTTCTCTTCTGATATGTAACCGATGATTCTGGGAGGCTGCACCGACAAGGGAAGAGAACCATTTCCTTCTCTTCAATTACCAAGCATGACGAAAATGAGAGAGATCCAAAACATCAGAGTATCTCCATCGCTGGGTTCCACCAATGATAAAAATCAATGATGATCTTCTTCCGGATCATATGAAAAGGACTGTGGTGATACACGACAGTAATCAAAAAAAAGAGAGGAAAGTCGGGCATTCAGGCGACCGTGGCTCCGGTCTGTATATCAGACTCGGTCACGTCGTACGACTTGTCCGAGCCGACGATATGATACGACCCGGTCGTTTTGACCTCATAGGGGTTGCCCGATGTGGCATACGGAACGATGAACTCACCGTTCACGCTCTGCTGTCGGTAGGTGTAGGTTCTGCCGGTGTTCGTAACGACCGGCACCTCGATCACACCATCTCCCTTGATATGCGCTCCCTTCACGTACTCAAAGACCTTCACATACTTGATGTCAGGCACTCCCGTTTGAGTACCCATCAGGCTCTGAGCGCCATTGGTGGAGGACTCATGCACGAGCCGGTAGTGCTGCAGTGCAGGAACCTGCCCGACCGGCAGGAAGTTGTTCGGGTTCCCAACCATCGCATGCATGCCTGCTGCGGGTTTGAGATTGTACGCATCGGCATTCTTCTGGGCTTCGGTCGCGTTCTGACTCTCGGCCTTGGTGATCACCGGGTAATTGGTCTTGGCAGCGGCCGCGTCCTTGTACTCGATGTAGTAGGCTGTCGTCGGATCGGTCATCGAGCCATCGAAGGTGTGAAGCCGGGCGATCATGGTCATATAATACAACTGGTTGTTGATCGTCACCGTCTGGTACGAACTCGAACTCGATGAGGTCGTGGTGAGCATCGTCGGTTGATAGGGGGTCGACGCAGCGGTGCTGTTGTACCAGGTCGACATCGCCCAGAATTTGCTGACATCCATCTCGATATCAGTCACCACAAACCGGGTCTTGAGCGTATCGAGGATCTTGTCAGCATCAGACTCATTGGTGGCCATGAAGTAGGCGGCAGCCCCAGTCGGTCCGTCGACCCCTTCCTGGAATGGATTTGCATTCGGCATCCGCTGCGCAATGTAGGTGATCATATGACCGTAGTCCCACCAGGACATCACGCCATAGGCCTGCTGCGGATAGGTGAAGTTCTCTGCGTTGTAGATCTTCTTCATATCCATGCCGGTATCGGGAGTCTCGGCCTTCATCCATTCGAGCGCCTCACGCCAGTCCCCGTTCATCGAAAAGACATTGGAGTTCGCTGTCGAGTAGGCCGGGACAAAGTCAGAGGAACCGTCTTTATTGAGATCCACCGCAAAGAGCGAGCAGTAGGCGAACAGAAGGGAAACGATGATGATCGCCACAAAAATCCCGAGGTTCACCGTGTTGACCCTTGACGCGGTAGGGACATGCTTCGCCTTCACCGGCGCCTTCTTCTGTTTCTTTGGGGACTCTCCGGCAACATCAGCAACCAGGGCCGGCTTTTCAGCCTTCTTGCCGTTGATCCCGAGCAACAGGGATATATCCTTCCACCCGCGTTCCAGGAAGGTAGAGGCAGCAAGCCCTCCGACGATCGCAATGTTTGCAGCGAGGTAATACTCGTACCGGATGTGCTGCATCGTTGCAAAGAGGATCACCACCGACCAGATGAGGACGAAGAGGTGCTCAGGGCGGTGCTCGTTCCAGCACCGGTAGAAGAGCACGCCAAACCCGAGGAACATCAGCAGCAGGCCGAAATGGAACGTCGACCAGGCCGCTTCAACACTCCACCCCCGGGCCTCCTGGATGGTGGTGGACATGTAGTTCTGTCCAAAGAAGCCGAGCAGATTATCCATCAACGCTCCATAGACCTGAGGCATGACGAGGAACAGGATCAACCCGCCGACGATTGCAATACCGGCAAGGACCAGGGGATAATAGTAGACCTCCTTGAGGTGAAGTCTCTGGGCGAGCAGGTACAGCACTGCCGTCATCGCGATCAACAAAAGATACGCGATAGGGTGACCGAGGGTGTATGCAGCAAACCCAAATCCTGATGATTTCACGCCGAAGATCAGGAAGCAGATGATCGCCACGCCGAAGGTGATCGTATTGATCAACAATAGCGAAAAGGTCTCATGCTTCCGATAGACATCGATCATGAACTGGACGATCGTGAAGATCCCAACCAGCATCGCGAACAGGATCATCGTCGGCATCAGCAACAGGCCGAGGAAATAGGCAATCCCGGCAGCAACTGAGAGAAGAGCTGGCATCATCAATGTCGACCGGTCTGCCAGATCAACGGTATGGGTTCTAGTGTACCGGACCACATAGATGTAGGCCAGACAGAAGATTGTGCTGAAGAGGACCTCGCCGATATGGTGATCGCTGTACCCAAAGAGGGAACGATAGAAGTACTGGCCTGAGACCACCGAGATGAACGCCGCGGCGAACAGACCGGTCTTCCAGTTCCCGAGCACTGCTCCAATCTTATAGGTGATCGGAACCATGGCCGCGGCCATCAGCGGCGGGACCAGCAGTGCGACGAAGATGATCGCAGAACTGGTGTGGGCCCCGGTCAGCATACAGAGTGAAGCGATGATCGTGGTGAAGAGGGGTCCCCAGAAGATATGCGTCCCCTGCGGGAAGTAGGTCATCGGATCGAACCAGGGATAGTTCGGGAAGTTATTGACCATCAGTTCGGCGAGCCTGACATTATAGATCGGATCGTCGCTGCCGACAAAGTTGAGAATATCGGAGCTGCCCATGTGCAGAGCGGGCAGGATCCGGATCCAGAGCGCAAATGCCGTAAAGACAGCAACGAGCAGTGGAATTAGATATGTTCTGTAGTCTTTGAGATCCACGTGAGTCATCTGACCCTCCATTTCATAAAAATTCTCTTCTATGAGTGTTTATAAATTTGGCATACGCCGGCATGGTCTACCTGCATCATGAGTTCATTCCGATACTCCTCGAAGATGATATGACCCTGCCACGAGATTACCACAATAAAACTCTAATTCAACGAACTCTGAAAAGAGGCGATGTCCGGCTATAATTTTGAAGAGGATGAGCCCAAACAACCTGGGGATCCCTTAATCCACCAGGTAGACCATCTGGTGAAGGTCAGGACCGGTGGAGATATGTATCAGGAGAATCTTCATCACCGCGCTGATGAAGATCAGCCCTAGAAATTCCATCGACAGAGGAGGGGTGTTCTGACAGAAGGTGTGTCGGCCAAAAAGCAACCGGACAGGTTAGAATACTCCAGAGGTCGATCATACCCAGCAGGGAACTTATCCATTTATCGGGATCCAGACAGATAATCTACCCATGCAACCGATCACCGTCCTTCCGGTGGAGGGCCTTCCTCTGATCAGAGCAGGGGATAACCTCGAAAAGATGATCACCGATTCGATCCCCCTTCTGGACGGCGACATCCTGGTGATCGCCTCGACCGTCTACTCCAAGGCGAAGGGAAATACCCGGGACCTCTCGACCATACAGCCAGGAGCACAGGCAGAGCATCTGGCAGCACGAAACGGGGAAGATCCCCGGTTTGTGCAGGCGGTGCTGGATGCATCAGAGGAACTGATCCTTGAAGAACCGTTCATCCTCTCTGCCCTGACATGCGGGCATATCGGGGTCAGGGCCGGGGTCGACCATTCCAACATCGAGGATGGAAAGGTGATTCTGCTCCCATCCGACCCGATGGGCGCCGCAGCCGAGGTGCAGGAGCAGGTGCAGGCACTGACTGGCAGGAAGATCCGGGTGATCATCACCGACACCTGCGGACGGTCCTTTCGACGCGGGCAGACGGGCCATGCGATCGGCTGGAGCGGGATGACCGCGATCCGTGACTTCCGTGGGGATACCGATCTCTTCGGTCATGAACTTGCAATCACCGAAGAAGCCGTGATCGATGAGATTGCAGGGTTCGCCAACTTTGTGATGGGCGAGAGCAACAACGGTGTGCCGGTGGTCGTTGTGAGGGGATGCGAGACCTGGTCAGGACACGACAACCTGTACTTCAACCGGAACGAAGATCTGACTCGAAGGGCGCTGACCAGTCAGGCTGCAAATGAGCAGAAGGAATAACAAATTTGTGAAAAAAGGGATACCCTTATTTTACAAGATAGTTCAGGAGAAAGATGATGACACCGACTGCGGCTGCCACCGCTATGACTATCATCGGATCGATATGGATTGCCCTGCGGTCTTCACTCTCATAGTAGTTGACAAGACCGGCAGATGAGATCAACCGTCCGCCTTTCTTTTTTGCCATACCGATATATTTCACCTTATCAATATATTAAATAATCACCGAGGAACGAGATGTCAGAAGAGACCTGTTGCGGACGAGCACTGATCGGGGAGGACCTCGAGGAGCGGTGCGTGGAGATCTCAGTCCTGAATGGGATCATCCACCGGATAGAGGAGGTTCGTGCCGCACCTGAGATCTGGATCTGCCCGTCCTTCTTCAATGCCCACACCCATCTCGGCGATACGATCGCGATGGATTGTCCAGCAAAAGGCGATCTGACTGACCTGGTGACCCCGCCAGACGGGCTCAAGCACCGACTGCTCCGGGCGGCGAGCCACCAGTCGCTGACCTGTGGAATGCACCAGAGCATCGAGCGGATGATCAGTGCCGGGATACACGGGTTTGCCGATTTCCGTGAGGGCGGTACCGAGGGGGTGACCGCTCTGAAGGAGGCCGCGACAGGACTCCCGTGCCGACCGGTGATCCTCGGGCGGGACGGCGGGGAGGCTGTGGCCGACGGGGCAGGAATCTCAAGCGTCCGGGACTGCCCGGATGTCGAGGGAACGGTCAGCAGATCCCGTATAGCCAAAAAACTTGTCGCATTCCATGCAGGTGAACGGGATCGGTTTGATGTCGACAGAGCACTCAGTTATAATCCGGACCTGCTGATCCATATGACCCATGCCACCGATCGACAGTTGAGAAAGGCCGCGGACCAGGGGATACCGATCGCTGTCTGTCCGCGTTCAAACTGGATGCTGGGGGTCACCGACTCCCGGGATCACCCGCCGCTGAGAAGGATGATCGATGCCGGCTGCAGGGTACTGCTCGGGACCGACAATGTGATGTTCGTTGAACCTGACCTCTTCTCTGAGATGGCGTTCACATCGATGATCTACCAGATAGATCCGCGCGTATTGTTGCATGCGGCGATCGACGGAGCATTGCTGACCGGCAGTTCTCCTTACATCAAAGAAGGGAGTGCTGCAGAGTTCTTATTGATAAATACTCATAATACGAGTTTAATCCATTCCCAGGATATGGTGACGAGCATCGTGAGAAGGGTCGACCGGTCTGTTCTGTCCAATACTCTTATAAAACAAAAAAAGGAATAGTACTTGGCTGTTTTCCAGAGGTGTATATGTTCCACAAAGTACTTGTAGCAATAGACGGGTCGAGTCAGAGTCTGAAGTCTCTGGAGCGGGCTATCGATGAGGCGAAGACCTGGAATGCCGAACTTCATGCGATATATGTCGTCGAGATCGGTCTCTTCTCATCGCTCCCGGTAGACAATACCTGGGAGGTCATGTACAGCCTTCTGGAGAAGGAAGGAAAGGAGATTCTCTCCGCTGCAACGAAGAAAGCTGCTGATGTCGGGGTTGAGATGACCATCCATCTGAAACAGGGACATGCCGGCCAGGAGATCATCACCCTTGCCGAAGAGATATCAGTAGATCTGATCGTTGTCGGGTCCCTCGGAAAGAGTAACATCGAACGGTTGCTCCTCGGGAGTGTCAGTTCATTTGTTGTGATGAACAGCAGGATAACGACAATGGTGGTGAGAGAATAACGGAGGCGCTTGTACAGGACTACATGACCTCTGATGTGGTCAGTGTGGAGATTCCAGGCAACCGCGACGATGTCCTGAAGATCTTAAAGAGGACCGGGATCAGTGGCGTTCCGGTGATCAAGGAAGGGCGTCTGATCGGGATCATCACCCGGAAGGATCTGCTCAGAAAGCCAGACGAGACGCAACTCGGTCTGCTGATGACACCCGACCCGATCACGATCGGGCCCGGTGCAACGATTCGGGATGCCGCACGGCTGCTGGTCAAGCATAATATCCGCAGGCTTCCGGTTGTTGAGGATGACTCCCTGATCGGGCTGATCAGTGTCTCAGACCTGATCCATGCGATTGCACATATGAAGATCACTGACGTGATCAAGGGGACCTATACGAGCCAGACCTTCGCGATCTGGGAAGAAACCCCCCTGACCGTCGTCGGCAAGGTGATGGAGATCTCCGGGTTCGATGCAATTCCGATCCTCGATTCCGAGAATACCCTCAAAGGGATCATCTCTGAACGCGACCTGATCCGGTCGACGGTGATCGAGGACAGTGTCGGGGTCAGCGACTTCTCCAATGGAACTGACGATGATGAGTGGACCTGGGAGAGTATCAGGGACAATCATACGCTCAGTTACAGTATCAGCAAGGTGCAGCTGCCGAAGAAGGCGGTCAAGAACGCAATGGTGAAGAACGTCGTCGCTGTTCCTCTGAATGCGGAGGTCAGCGAATGTGCCCTGAAGATGAAGCGGGCACGTATCGACCAGCTCCCTGTGATCAACGGGGATAAAAGGCTCATTGCGATGCTTTTTGACCGTGAACTGATAAAAGTGCTCTGTAATTAGTACTTTTAACCAAATCTATAAATTTCATAAGGGCTTTGTATATCGTGCAAGCGCTTTTTATACTCATTATAGCGTGTAATATTTTTGGGGTGTTTCAATGTCAGAAGCAGAGACATTAAAAGGAACGACAACCATCGGGATTGTTTTTAAAGACGGCATCATTCTCGCAACTGAGAAGCGTGCCACCATGGGAAGTATGATCGCAAGCAAGCGGGCGAAGAAGGTATACCAGGTAGCAGACCGTATCGGAATGACAACGGCCGGCGGCGTTGGGGATGCCCAGCAGCTGGCACGGATCATGTCTGTTGAATGCAACCTGTACCAGATCCGCCGCGGGCGGTCCATCTCGGTCGGTGCATCCTCGACGCTCCTGTCGAACTATCTGAACCAGAACCGGGGCTACCCCTACTATGTTCAGCTGCTGGTGGGCGGTGTCGATGCGACAGGACCGAGTGTCTACTCGGTCGACGCCATGGGCGGTGCGACCAGAGAGAGCGATATCGTCGCTACAGGCTCCGGTTCGCCGATGGCCTACGGGGTTCTTGAGGACCGGTACAAGAAGGACCTCACTGAGGATGAGGCGATCGAACTCGCGATCCGGGCACTTCGTGCAGCGATGCGGCGGGACTCGGCATCAGGGGAAGGGATCCATGTGGTGATCATCACCAAGGACGCATATTCAGAATTATCTGAAGAACGGTTAGAGCAGTATACCGCTGCTGTCACCGCATAAACTTTTTTTTAGGACGATATTAATGGTCATCGAAGAGAGGCTTAAGGAGCTCAGAGATAAGATCAACGAGAAGGTGCCGGCAGGCATCACAGTATCGCAGGTGGAATTTGAAGGCCCGGAACTGGCCATCTATACAGACGACCCCAAGCGGTTTGCCGACGAGGCAGACCTGATCCGGATCCTGGCCCGTGACCTGCGGAAGCGGATCGTGATCCGTCCGACGATCCTCGAAGAGCCTGAGAAGGCGGTGAACGATATCAAGTCGGTCGTCCCGGAGGGTGCCGGCATCACCGACATCTTCTTCGATGCCGATACCGGGGAAGTACTGATCGAGGCTGAGAAGCCAGGGGTCGTGATCGGAAAGAACGGAGCAACTCTCCGCGAGATTACCAAGGCCATCGGCTGGACGCCGAAGGTGGTCAGAACCCCCCCGATCGAAAGTACCACCGTCAAGCAGGTTCGCCAGTTCATGCGCTCGGTCAATGACGAGCGGAAGGACTTTCTGCGGACGATCGGGCGACGGATCCACCGGGAGATCACCAACAAGGACCAGTGGGTCAGGGTCACGACGCTCGGATGTTGCAGGGAGGTCGGGAGAGCGGCATTCCTCCTCTCGACACCGGAGAGCAAGGTGCTGATCGACTGTGGCGAGAAGCCCGACAACAATAACAACGGGACGCCATACCTCTATGTGCCTGAGATCCACCCACTCTCTCAGCTCGATGCGGTCGTGCTGACCCACGCTCACCTCGACCACTGCGCACTGATTCCCCTGCTGTATAAATACGGCTATGAAGGGCCGGTCTACAGCACACCGCCGACCCGCGACCTCGCATCGATGCTCCAACTCGACTATCTCGAGGTGATCAGGAAAGAGGACAAGAAGATTCCCTACACCTCCGCCGATGTCAAGAGTTACCTGAAACACTCGATCGTCCTGAACTATGGGAGTGTCACCGATATCGCTCCGGATATCAAGTTGACCTTCCACAATGCAGGGCATATCCTCGGGTCAGCCATCGCCCACTTCCACCTCGGGGACGGGCTGTACAATATCGCGTTCACCGGGGACTTCAACTATGGGAAGAGCCGTCTCTTCAACCCGGCCGTCTCGACGTTCCCCCGGCTCGAAGCGCTCTTCATGGAGAGCACCTACGGTGGGGCGAACGATATGCAGCCGGCCCGTAAGGACGCCGAGGAGAAACTCTACGAGACCGTGAATAAGGTGCTCGAACGGAGCGGTAAGGTGATCATTCCTGCGTTCGCAGTCGGACGTTCACAGGAGGTGATGCTGGCCCTGGAGGAGGGGATGCGGCTTGGAAAGATCCCGAATGTCAAGATCTATCTGGACGGGATGATCAAAGAGGCGACCGCGATCCACACCACCTATCCGGAATATCTGAACAGCGACCTGCGAAACCTGATCTTCCGCGAAGGGCTGAACCCGTTCCTGGCCGAATGTTTCGTGCAGGTCGACTCAAACGAACTCCGTGAGAAGGTGGTGCTCGGCGACCCGTGCGTGATCATCACGACCAGCGGTATGATGAACGGAGGGCCGGTCATGGAGTACCTCCACAACCTGGCCGGCGACGAGAAGAATGCCCTGGTCTTTGTCGGGTACCAGGCGGACGGAACCCTCGGCCGCAGAATCCAGAAGGGATGGCGGGAAGTTCCGCTCGGCCGGCGCGAGACGATCGTGATCAATCTGGAGATCGTGACGGTCGACGGATTCAGCGGTCACTCCGACCGGCGGCAGTTGATGAACTTTGTCGGGCATGTCCAGCCGCATCCCGAGAAGATCTTCACGATCCATGGGGACGAGAACAAGACGATCGATCTGGCCAGTTCTATTTATAAGCGGTATCACATCGAGACTCACTCTCCGATGAACCTCGAGACCTACCGGATGATCTGATACCCACTCGAATCTCACCCCGTTTTTATGAAACAGCGCCTGACCCTCTGCCTGGCCGTATTTACCGTGATGGCCCTCTCCAATGTCATCGTCCCGGTGCTCCCCCACTTTGCAGAGGGGGCAGCGATGCAGGGCCTTTTGTACGCGGCGTACTTTATTGGAGCCCTCTGCATGGTCCTTCCAGGTGGTGTCCTCTGCGAACGGTTCGGCAGGGTGCCGCTCATCCAGGCGGGGTTGCTGCTGAGCCTTGTCAGTGGCGTCCTGATGATCCTTCTGCCCGGCCCGATGGTGATCCTCGGGGCGAGGTTACTTGAGGGGATTGGAGCAGGGCTCTTCATCTCCTCTGCCATGGCCTGGGTGAATTCACAGCCCGACCATGGACCTCTGAGCGGCTGGTTCATGGCATCGATCAATGCAGGCCTGATCGCCGGCCTGATCCTCACCGGTCTGATCCCGGCACAGTACTCATACAACACGATTCCAGGGAGTTTCATCCTCTTCACGGTGATGATAGCGCTCGCATTGCTATTGAGTGCAGGTGTCAGGGAGGTGGACTGCCCGCTGAGCCCCAGGGAGCCGATCACTGGTGCACTCCGCTCGCACTGGTGGCTCTATGTCTCGGCATTTCTGCTGATGGGGGCTACCGGGGCGGTGACCGCTCTGTACCCCGAATTCACCGACCAGAGTGCAGAACTGCTCGGGATGCAGATCGCCCTCCAGAACATCGGAACGATCATCGCGGTTCTCGTCGCCTCCCGGTTCCGGCTCGATCCGATCCCCACCATCCAGGCCGGGTCGGTGATTCTCGGGCTCTCGGTCCTGCTCTGCTACCTGACGCCGGTCGGGTTCGCGGTGATGGGGGCAGCCGCCGGGGTCGTGACCATCGCACAGATGGCCTTCCTGGCCGAGACCGGCGCCGGGCAGGGGGTGACGATGGGGCTGTACAATTCAGCCACCTACGCCGGGATGTCGATTCTGCCAACGATCAGCGGAGCGGTCTTTCAGTACATGGGGAGCGTGCCGGCCTTTCTGGTGGTCGCCGGGATGGTCGGCATCGTCACCATCACGATCCGGCGGTGCACGGGGTGCAGTCTGAAGCGGGTCTTCTGATCCCCGAACAATCATTTAATGCGTTTTCTTCTCCAACAGTACAGATAATGGCCAGAAATAAGAGACCATCATTGCTCTGGGGTACGATCAAGGGGATAGTGCTGATGGTGATGATCGTCTGCACGGCGCTCTTCATCGCAGAACATTTTGTTCCCGATCTGCTCCCCTATTCCACCGTCGATCAGACGGCCACGACGACGCCGGCTGCACAGGCTGAAATCAGTGCTGCAACCCCGTTCTCGTTCAAGATCTCGCCGGCCTCGGCGACCGGGCATGCAGGGGATACGATCACCTACGCAGGAGAGGTCACGGCTCAACAGGGGTTCACCGGGCCGGTGCAGATCTCGCTCGCCGCCAGTGCCGGGATCTTCAAGAAGACCTATGATCTCGGCACCCTGCAACCGCCCTATCCCCAGTCGTTCACCTACCCACTGACGATTCCAGACAGTATCCCGGCGAACATCAATCTGAACGGCGTGGTGACGGCCACTTCAGGGACGGCGGTCCAGAAGCAGACGGTCAGTCTTGCAGTGGTATAACTCTTTTTTTCTTTTTTTATCAGAAGGCGATCAGATCGCCTGCATCACAAAGAACGTGTTCCCATACTACCATTTATATTTTGGATAGATCGCTGCTTCGCGCTCGCAGGAGTCGAGGACGGCCGCATCGTCAGGGTCGAATTCGTGGGTCTTTCGGAGTTCCGCGCCCCGTACCCGCAATGGATCGGGGGCTGCCTGTTCTCCTCCGATAAGGGCATATTCCTCAACAAAATGTGTGTCCATCTCAACGAAGGTAGGATCGAAAAGTCCGTCACCTGCCGCCTGCAGCAGGAACGCTCATGCCGGTGCGATGATGATAGGGCCCCCATGGATGGAGAGGCTGCCATCATTCAGCAAAATGCCGTTCTGCATATCCCCGATATCCAGAATCCTGATAGTCCTCACTCAGATCACTCTTCTGTGCATGCCAATCCGTCTTCTGCCGGACCGGGAGTACCGGGTTTGAGGATTACATCGGGAACCGGACCGGGGATCGGAGGATGGTACCAGAAAGGGGATCCGCACTCCGGTATCAGACAGGAGAAGCAGATGCGGATCCGGACCAGGTATCCTGTCGTGCACACATCCGGACAGAAAGATGGATATTGGTTCGGCACTGATAACCGGTATGACTCTTACAGATGTACAGAAGGCGGAGGTCAGAGCAACGATGGATGCGTATGCCACGGCATACCGGACGAAGGACTTCCAGGAGATGATGGCGATATTCTCCCCCGAAATCTCCGGGTTTGGCAGCGGGCCGGACGAGGTTATCGAGAATCGCCAGGATTTTATCCGGCAGATCCGGCGTGACATGAGCCAGGCAACGGTTCTTGCAGTCGATTTTTCGGATACGAAGATTGCCGGCGATGGAACGGTTGCATGGGTCACGACCCGGTCGTCCATCACCTTCACGGCTGGCGAGTCCCCAGCGCAGATCATGCACGGCCGGTCGACGATGGTGCTGAAAAATACCGGAAGCCGGTGGTCCATCGAGCAGATCCACTTCTCCATGCCCTATGGCGAACAGAGTGCAGGGCAATCCTTTCCTGGTGTGTGAAGAACGGAACCGGTCGGTATATGGTGCGTGCCGGCCCAGGTGCGGGGCAAGGGAACGGCCGGGCCGATAATAACCGGACGGGACTCCGGGTAGGAAGATCTTCGGGAGAGACCAGACATTACCTTTTTGAGAATTTCCCGGGGATTCATTCCAGTTTTACGGCGCTACTATTCTCCCGCTCTTCAATCCCGGAAATGATCGATCAGTTCCAGAGTATCGGTATTTCCAATATACACTCCACCCAATCGCCACGAGCCCGGTCCGTACTGTTCAGGGTCTGCTCATCAAGGACGTATCAGTGCCGGCGTCCCTTTGCTGCCCCCTCTCCTTCTTACTACGGCTGAAGTCTGCTGTTTATGTATGAAGCGACAATAATCTGTTACAGCGAGGAGATATTATCGTATGTCCAGAGTATTGGCATCACCATCAAAATATATCCAGGGACCAGGCGAACTTTCACGAATAAAAGACCGCATCTCCTACCTGGGCGGGCCGGTTCTGTTCGTCATGGGGGGTTTTGCATACAATCATCTGAAAGGCGTCATTGAGGAGAGTTACAGAGATTCCGGATCTGCACCGGTCTTTGAAAAATTCGGCGGAGAATGCACACGGAACGAGATCGACCAGATACGGGCCAGGTACCGGGCGAATCACTGCACCGTGGTGGTGGGGGTAGGCGGAGGGAAGGCCCTCGATACCGCAAAAGGTGTTGCATTTTATGAGAGGGGCCCGGTTATTTCAGTCCCCACGATTGCATCGACCGACGCTCCCACCAGCGCAATCGCCGTTACCTACACAGAAGACCATGTCTTTGACGGCAATATTCTCCTTCCCCAAAACCCGGAACTGGTCCTGGTCGATACGGATGTCATCATCCAGGCACCGGTCCGGTTTCTCGTTGCCGGCATGGGGGATGCATTATCCACGTATTTCGAGGCCATGGCAAACACTGCCTCGGGCCATGACAATTGTGCCGGCGGAAAACCGACCACTACTTCTGTGGCACTGGCACGGGTGTGTTATGAGATCCTGATCCGTGACGGCCTGAAAGCCAAACGTTCTGCAGAAGAGCGGGTCTGTTCCCCGGAGCTCGAGAATATCATTGAAGCGAATATTTATCTCAGCGGGGTGGGTTTTGAGAGCAACGGACTTGCCTGTGCCCATTCAGTCTACAATGCTTTTACTGCACTGCCCCCATGCCACTCCATGTACCACGGCGAACTTGTTGCATTTGGTACTCTCGTTCAGATGCTCCTCGAAGAAAGGACGGATGCGGAGATTGCAGAGGTCCTCCGGTTCTGCACCAGCGTGGGACTCCCGGTTTCATTAGCTGAATTAAGTACACGGGATCTCACCCGTGATGAACTCATGAGCGTTGCGGTGACTGCATGCAGTCCGCAGAATTTTATGGACAGTATGCCGTTCACCGTGACGCCTGATATGATGTTTGACGCCCTGATGGCGGCAGATGCCAGGGGAAGAAAATTCAGTGCAGCGGGGATGTGATACCCCCGGAGGTGCCGGGGCTGTCAAGCGATCACGGGAAGCCTCCCTGTTCCGTCCGCGAGATTGCCTTACGGGGAATCCATCATCCGGTCAACCAGCTGGATGAGATCGAGCACCTCGATAGATGATCCCACAATAACACGCGTATCCTCAAGGTTTCTCCGGCAGAACGGGCAGACCGAGGCGAGGATACCGGCATCCATCCGGTCTGCAGCGGAAATCTTCTCTTTTGCAATCGCGATGGCCAGCTCCGGGTCCCGGGTCTTGGTGCCCCCGCCAGCACCGCAGCAGACCTGGTTCTTCCGGTTCTTCTCATATTCAAGAAGTTCGACCCCCGGCATTGCACGGAGCAGATCACGGGGCGCCTCAAACGCCAGATCAGGTCCCAGGTGGTGCACCAGGTGCCTGCCGGCATGACAGGGGTCATGGTACACGACCCGCAGGTGCGGTGTGGGTCTGAACTGGATCTTCTTCTGCCGGATAAGTTCACGGACAAATGCGGTAAACGGCATGGTCACAAACGGCAGCTCCTTCCCGTACACGCGGGGCCAGTCGACCGTGATCGTCTTTAAGCACCCGGCACAGGTGACAAGAAGGGTTCTGACACCCCTGGCCCTGAGATCCTCGATCATGGCTCGGATGGTCCCCGCGTACTCCTCCGACGAACCGGTCCGAAACAGGAACGAACCGCAGCAGGACTCCTCCTGTACCATGCAGAATTCTGTTCCGGATTTTGCAAGGATCCGCAGGGCGGCCTGCCCGATCTCCGGCTGCCGGAACGCTACCGTGCATCCTGTAAAGAGCGCTACCGGCGCTGCATCGGCAACAGGGATTCCCGCCGGGATCCATGCAACCCGGTCTGCACGTGGGTCGCCATACGGGCTTTTTTTATCAATAATAGTACGGGCCATCTGCTCGATCGCAGGATCCAAAAATCCCATCTCCCGTCCTGCACCCATGATCGATTCCCAGAGCGGGACTGTGGCGATCCCAGATTCGCAGACAACGGAACAGGCACCGCAGGAGGTACACCGGAACAGACTTGAGAAGAGTGCTGCCTCGCCATCTTCAACGATGGGAGTGCCGGTCAAGCGGGAGAGAATCCTGGTTTTCGGGGTCACAAGCCTCCTCCAGCCGGCTATTCGTTCCATCGCGCCATCGGGATAACCCGCCCGGACCACCGGGCAGGCATCAACGCATTCCTGGCACCGGGTGCAGGCATCCAGTTCCAGCATCTGGAGGGGGGAGAAGTGACGGGACCAGATCTTCCTGATGTCCTGCCCGCCCATCTCAGTCGCCTCCCCTTCGGGCGAGCAACAGGAGCGGGGTTGCAAGGATATGCCGGAACCGGGTAAACGGGATGAGCATGATAAAGAGCAGGAAGGATGCGTAGATATGCACCATGAGGATCACAAGGGCAAGATCCCAGTTGATCAGGGACGTGCCGATAAAGAGATCAAATCCACTGAACCATTCTGCGAACATCCCGGATAGCCCGATTAATAACACGGAGATGAGGATGAGATAGTCATGGGACCGGGTCCGTTCCCGGACCTCCTTAACATAAACCCGACGTGCGAGTGCAACAGAGGACCCAAGCACGAGCGGGTACGCCAGCAGGGAGTAGGGAAGGCTGAGTTTTTGGAGGTACTGGAAGAAGGCCCCACCTGCACCGGTCGGGTCGATGAGAGCAAGGACGATGGCAAGAGCCGAGGCGAGCGTGAAGGCGCCCAGAATGACAAAGACCCAGAAGATCGACATGTGCACGGCCCACCGGCGCCTGCTCCGGTTCCAGACCCTGCGGAGAAGAAATACATCGAGAACGAGCGTCCGAAAAAATACCGCTGCTCCGTCGCGGAACGCCTCGCGGACCCATGCGGAGAGGAACCGGCCGGGTCGACCGTGCCCCCAGGAAACTGCCATGAGCCACGTGCCGGCAATGCAGACGATAATCGATACCACGATCAGGGGCCAGTACATATAATCCAGGTTCAGGGAGTGGACGGCCATAAAAATGCTGCTGTAAAAATGTTTATCACCGGGACATTTATCATTACGCTCCACGAGAACTCAGGGTCAGTCGGATGGCTGGAGGAGCCTGCAAGTGTTGTAAGCATCATTTCGCCAGAGATAATTACATTACCATTGAGAGCAAAATTCAGGAGATCGCCCTATGAAAAAAATACCAGTTATTATTCTGGCCGGCGTTGTTTGTGTCATGCTGTTCGCTGCCGGCTGCACGAGCTCCCCCGGTACGACACCGGCAACACCCGCTGCCACGACCGCGGCTCCGATGACAACTCTTCCGACAGTACCGACACCAGCCGTATCGGCTCCAGAGTCCCCGTCATGGTCCGGAACCTGGAATACCTCCTATAGTAACGGTACGGACGGAGCGGTCACAGAAGTTATTACGCTGACGCAGACCGGTTCTTCCGTAATCGGGACCTATCACGCTGGCAAAGGTACCCTCAATGGAACGGTGCAGGAAGGCAGGTTGACCGGTATCTGGCACGACTCCGACGCCAACGGGACGTATTCCGGATTCTTCGCATTCAATCGATCCGCAGATAAGAACTCGTTCACCGGCCGCTGGGTAAACACCGCTGATGGTGCAGATGCCCTGAAGAACACCACCCAGTTCTGGAATGGTGTGATGGTGCCCGCCACCATGACAGCACCAGCAGCCGCGTCAGCATCCGAGAAAAAGTCCTGGTCCGGCATGTGGAGCACGATATGGACTTCTGAGGATAATTCAAACCTGACAGCCGGGGACGACATTACCTTCACCCAGACCGGCTCATCGGTGACCGGGACGTACATTAATGCCTCGGGAAATTACACGGGTTCACTTACGGGTACCGTACAGGGAGCCTGGCTGAACGGCACCTGGTCTGAGAACGATAAAACCGGGACATATGGCGGACCAATGAAATTTGAACTGTCAGCCGACGGAAATTCCTTCACTGGAACATGGACTTACACACAAGACGGAGCATATGTCCAGAATAATGCTACGTATCTCTGGAACGGCGTCCGGAGATAATATTCCGACGATTCTCAGTGTTCCCCCTATTTTTTTCGTTCGTCCACAATTCACGTTCATGCCGGCATCCATGCAGATAATCCGATAGTATCCGGTCCAGACCAGATCCTCAGGTTGCGGCGCAGGCAGACCGGTGCCGATCTGGCGGGGGATCGATCAGAGGGGGCCCTTTGGCTCTTACCCATCCAGCTCCATTTATCCTCCGTTACATCGCAGGTATGGTACTGATCATCCATGCCTCCACGACTCAGGACCATCCGGTATTACCCAGTAACTGCCGGCGTAGTTGCGCTCCTCGTTGCCCTCCTGATGATCGCAGGATGCCTCCAGGACGGCACATCGGCAGACTCTGAACAGAATCGCACGACACCGGCAGCACCAATCCAGACCCGGTATTCAACCGGAGAGATTACCAGGATCAATGATCAGGCAGAAGAGGAGGCTACTGCCTCACTCAATGCTATAGCCGCCATTCCCCCCGGGGAGCGTACGGTCGAGAACACCCTCCTTGCGTACGACCGGATACTATCCGATTACAACGATGCGATCGGACCACTCACGCTGATGCGGTATGTATATCCGGATCCGGCCATCGCCGCTGAAGGCAGTGAGGTCGCAACATCCTCCCAGATCTTTCTCAATGGAGTGACCACGCGGCGCGACCTGTACAGTGCACTGAAGGGTCAGGTTCCGCAAACCCCGGATGAAGTCCGGCTCTATAACGAGACCATCCGCGAATTCGAGCACAACGGGCTGAGGCTTCCGGACGACCGGCTGGCCAGGGTCAGAGAGATGCGGGCGAACCTGAGTTCTCTTGAATCACAGTACCTGTTCAACCTGAACAACGACACTACCACGCTTGAGTTCACGGAAGAGGAACTGACCGGCGTCCCGGCAGCAACGATCGCCACATTCAAAAAGACACCGCAGGGAACCTGCATCGTTACAACGAAATACCCTGACTACACCTCCGTGATGGCGAACGCCGACAGGAGCGAAACCCGGAAGAAGATGTATGCCGCCTACTTTAACCGGCAGGCAGAGGCGAACACCGCCCTCCTTGAACAGGCTATCGATCTCCGCCGGCAGATTGCGCAGGAACTCGGGTATGCCACCTGGGCCGACTTCCAGTTGGACGGGAGGATGGCGAAGAGCACCGGCACGGTCATGACATTCCTCACAACGTTACAAGAACCCCTGCGGGAGAAGACCAGGGAAGAATTCACAGGACTTCTAGCGATCAAGAAAGGGCTCGATCCCCAGGCAACGACGGTCGATCCCTGGGATATTATGTACCTGCAGGAGATCCGGAAGAAACAGCAGTATGCGTACAACGACGACGAGGTCCGGGAATACTTCCCGATGGACAACGTGCTGCAGGGCCTCTTCTCGATCTATGGCACCCTCTTTGGCATCGGGTTCGATGAGGTGAAGGGTGCCCCGGTCTGGTCGCCCGAAGTGCGCCTGTTCCGTGTGAGGAACCTCTCCGACAACGCCACGGTCGGGTACCTGTATCTCGATCTCTATCCGCGGGACGGTAAGGATGCGTGGTTCTCCGAGTCCGATGTTATCAAAGGAAGGCAGAACAACGGCTCGTATCAGGTCCCGGTTGCTGCAATTATTGCAAATTTCCAGGCCCCGTCAGGAGACAAACCCTCGCTCCTGACCCCCTACGATCTGGAGACGCTCTTCCATGAAAGCGGGCATGCCATGCACAGTCTTCTCACCACCGCGCCCTATGGTACGATGTCCGGGACCAGTGTCGAGTGGGATTTTGTCGAGACTCCCTCACAGGCGCTTGAGGAGTGGGTCTGGGACCCTCAGCTGCTGGAATCCATCTCAGGCCACTATACGAATACCTCCCAGAAGATCCCCGCGGACCTCCGCGACCGGGTCATTGCCGCACAGCAAGCTTCCATGGGAAGTGATTACAGCAACCGTATGGAGAAATCACTGGAGGATATGCGTTTCCACACGGCTGCAGAACCGGTCAACGTGACAGAGGTATCATACCAGACCTACGAGGAGGTAATGGGCATACCTCAGCTTGCAGGGACGCACCAACCTGCATCGTTCGACCATATCATGGACGGGTACGATGCAGGGTATTACAGTTATCTGTGGTCGAAAGTGTACGCTCTCAGCATCGTTGATACATTCAAACGCGACGGGATGACCAACCAGACCACCGGCATGAAGTTCCGGCAGGAGATACTTGCCCGGGGTAACATGGAGGACGGCAGCGTGCTCCTGAAAAATTTCCTGGGGAAGGAACCCGACATGGAGGCTCTGTATCGGCACATCGGGATTCATATGTCGCAGCCTGCATCCGGGACGTAAAGCACTACAATTTTTAAAATTTTAAGAAATAATGCCTGAAACCTGACTGATTCTACCGTCAGGTTTTCTCAAATTCAGGTTTACCCGTACTTGGGGAAGCGAACAAACGCATCCGATCCCACAATTGGTCGACATCCGACCTTTCTGATTCTACGATTGGCCAGGGATGGTTGTGTTCGACATTCCAGATGTCACCTTCGGACCGGATGAGATCGAACTGTCCGTCTCAAACGGGAGGTCGTCCATGGAGGGGTTGACGGTCCGGACCCGTTCGCTCATCCCCTCCCGATCTGCCCATGCCGTGATGGTGTCGAGGAACGGCTGGTGGGTGTCGACCGCGGGGATCGTGCCGGCGGAGAGGCCGGCGAGGTCCCGGGTCTGGGCTCCGGTTCCGCATCCCATATCGAGGATCTGTGCGTCCACCGGAAGGAGGTACGACCAGGCCTTCCATGTCGCACCGGTGCACCCCGGGCCCAGGCGGCGGAGGGATTCGAAGACATGGTAGAAGAATTCCTCAGGAGTCATCGCTCTCTTCATTGCCGGCGGGGGATGAGTGTTTTGTGGGTGGTTGTATGATCATCTGGATCAGCCACAAAGGTATGAGAGACGATAAAGGTGAGCGCATCAAAAGTCAGAGCCGGGTCTATTCCAAGGAGGTTGTGGTTTCTATCTTTCAAAACATAAGATGAACACACAGAACTTGAATCGCCAGATCTAGTCTCCTTTCCGCACTCCATCTCCAATGCGGCAGTGGGACGGCGCCGGCTGTTCCAACGTTAGTGCTGCAGACCTGTTCTCGACCGGATCCCGCCGGGTTAGCAGAGGATCCTGGCGCAGATACCGCACCCATCTTCAAGAATTGGTATAAGATGTCTTAAAAAATAACAATTTAAAAAACAAAAACGCAAATGCCATAAATTCAATTATTAATATTAATTGAGGAGTTTTATGTTTTTAGAAAAAATCTCCATTTCGGGTTATAAAAATTTTAATGAAAATTTTGAGATTTGTTTTTCTTCGGGTCTAAATGTTCTAGTTGGAGAGAACGGGGTTGGAAAAAGTTCGATTATTGATGCAATTCGGTTAATACTTTCAGAAGATGAATACGGACGATCAGGGATTTCTGAGAAGGATTTTCATAGACCATTCGTCAAAGATTCAGTTGCTTCAAATAAAATTAAAATTGTTGCTCATTTTGACGAATTATCTGATTTCGAAGAAATTGCATTTTTACCTTGGAGAGAAGACAAAAATGAGGCTCGGCTTTCATTGGTGATTGATGACACTCAAAATAATCGAGGACGATACAATAGGAAAATTTGGGGGGGGGTATCGCAAAGTAATCCATATGAAAAAGAACTTGTTGAACTGATAAATTGTATTTATTTGCCCCCGTTGAGAGATGCCGAAGCAAAATTACGCGAAGGCCGTGGATCCCGTCTAGCACGATTAATATTGAATTTAAATAAAGAAGAATTTTTAAAAGCAAAACGAGACGGAAAATCTCTAAAAATTGAAGAAAAAGTGAATTCATTCTATAATGATATTGTAAATGACAAGAATGAACCCATTTTTAAAGCTAATGAATTGATCAAGAATAGTCTTAAAAATGCGATTGGAACTGTCTTTGGGCAAGATACCCGAATACAATTTTCAGAAACAAATATTAATAGAATTATTGAAAATCTAAGATTGTTTTTCTTTCCAGAAATAAACCAAAATGGACAAGAATTCAACTATAGAAGTCTTGAAGAAAATAGTTTAGGATACAACAATCTGATTTATCTAGCAACTGTGCTTGCAGAATTAAGACCTATCAAAGAAGTTGAATCCGATGAACCAGAATTTTTAAAAATATTACTTATTGAAGAACCTGAAGCGCATTTACATCCTCAATTACAGATAAAATTACTGAAGTATCTTCAGAAAGAGACAGAAAATTCAAACATTCAAATAATTATTACAACTCACTCTCCTGTACTCGCTTCAGCGGTTTCTATTGACGCCATTATTCATTTATCGTTCAGTAAAGATAGGAAAACAATTGCCACACCCATTAGAAAATGTGGACTTCCTTCTCCAAGTAAAGCATTTCTTACAAGATGGCTTGACGCAACCAAATCAACTATTTTTTTTGCAAAAGGTGTAATATTAGTTGAAGGGATTGCTGAAGCGATGCTAATTCCAGAACTAGCAAAGAGAGTGATAAAAAAGTATAATAGTGAATATAAGACAAAATTACCTGGAACTCTGGAAGAACAGGGAATTTCTGTGATAAATATTAACGGAATTAATTTTAAGCATTTCATGCAACTATTCTGTAATATTAATGAAGATTCTCAACCCGCATTTTCAATTCCATTGAGGTGCGTTGGAATTACTGATAATGACCCTCCTTCAAACTCTACACATCTAGAACCAATTGAAGGAAACAACCCGATACTTCAATTGGTCAATCGTATAAATAAATCTGAGAATTCTCGAATATTTTCAAATTTAAAAACCTTTGAATATGACTTGGCATTGGAAGGAGGGAATCTTACTCCTATGATCCAAATATTCTTAAAATGTCTAGATACGAACGGACCAATTCGGAAAGAGTTCACTGATTATTTAGAAGTCAAATGGGAAGACGCTTCCCGTGATACAAAAGAGATAGTTGCGCAAAAATTACTTCTTCGCATCGATTCATCTAAAATCGGAAAGGGACGATATGCTCAAGAACTCGCAGATTTATTATTGAAAGATTGTACATCATTTGAAATTCCTAAATATATCAAAGACGCGATTAATTGGGTTTGTGAGATAAAAAATGTCTAAAAGAAAAGAAGAATTATTTCAACAAATTTCATCGATACTATGTTATAATCATCACTTGTCTCATGATGATTGTTATTTACTTCATAGATATTCAGATTCTCCATGTAAAAACTATAAAATGTGTAGGATTGCAGAAAAAACACTTGAGCAACTTGAATTCATCGTACATTCTTTAAATGAAAACAGTTATTTAAAGGCATGTCCAGGAAGTGGAAAGACTGAAGTTGTTGGTTTAAAAACTGCATATGAGATCGGGAAATGGCAAAAAAAAACGAGAGGAATTGCAGTTCTTACATTTACTAATGCAGCAGTTGATGTAATAATCGAGCGAGTTCTCCAATTTAATGGCTCATCAGGAATTTCTCATCCCCATTTCATAGGAACCATTGATAGTTGGTTATATGGGTATATTTTAAGCCCATTTGCTCATCTGATTACCCATTATCCTGGGGATAATGAAGATCGGAGCATCAAAATAATTGAAAATTCCAGCCAGGCTCATTTTTTACAAAATCGAAAATTTTCTATATTTTCCCCCACATTTAAAAAAGGTGGCAAAATTTTTGCAAATCAGTATTATATGAATCCTGAATGCGATAAGATCTATTTCTCTTCTGGAAATATTCCCACCGATACAATCAGAAATAATTCCTCCCTAACCCCAGGATTAGTAGAGAAATTGAGTCGGATGAAACAGGAATTTTGGAAATCTGGATATCTTACTCATCAGGATACTGAAATAATTTGTTATAATTTATTAAAAGAAAATATAGAGATATGCAAATTAATCGTAGGTCGATTTAATCATATTATAATAGACGAATACCAAGATATGTCACCAATAAAAATTAAAATTTTTAATTTATTGGAAAATCAAGGAACTGTTTTTCATTTTGTCGGAGATATCAATCAATCAATTTTTAATTATAACAACGTAAATTTTGAAAAAAATTCCCAACTCACTCAAAAAAGAGAAAGCAAAGTTTTTTTGTTAACAAAAAATTTTAGAAGTGTTCAGAGAATCGTAGATACTTGTAGCAAAATTGTTAACAATACTGAAGATATAAAAGGAGAAGATGATAAACCCAGACAAGACCATTGCTTAGTTTTTAGTTATAAAAAAGATACAATTCCAGAAATATCAAATTTATTTGAAAGTTATTTATCGAGAAATAATTATGATGTAAAAAAATCTGCAATTTTAGTAAGGAATAACTCAAGAAAGGAAGTAATACTCGGACAAGTTGTATCCAACATTCCAAAAGCAAAGGTCCCCCCAATTGCGATTTATTTCTGGTCTCAAATGGATATCAGATTGAAAATAGAGTCGTTAAATTTGATAGGAAAATATCTTGCAGCAAATCTTTTTTTCGACAAAGATCTTAATTATCGAAATTATCATTGTCCAAGAGAAATTAAAAATTATCAATGGAGAATTTTTTTAGCAAATGTATTAGAAAGTTGCAACAAATCAGATGTAATTGCAGATTTTTCAAAAAAATGGACAGATTGGAAAAATAATTATAACAGTATTTTTCCTAAAATACTCGAAAATTATCAAACACAATACGATTGGATAGATTCATCAAGATTTGATAAATCCAAGATTAAATCCGCTCCTAATAATGAAAAAGATTCGAGGGTGATAGATACAATTGGTACAAATAAACCGCAATTAAACTCTGAGAAATCAATCCAAGTATCAACAATCCATTCTGCAAAAGGAAAAGAATTTGATGCAATTCTGTTGTTTTCATCTGATCGTTCCTCGTCATCAAAAGAAGGTAGTGGATATTGGGAAGACTGGCTTAACATAAAAAATGCCAAAGGTGAATCAGCACGTTTAGCATATGTTGCCAGTTCACGTCCAAAATTTTTACTTGCTTGGGCAATTCCTGAAAAAGATTACAAAGATCATAATAAAATTGAGAAATTAAAAGAATATGGATTTGTCCCAGCGGGCCCTTTTAGGAATGAAGAATCATTGTTTAGTTTTAATTAAACTCCTTTTTTAAATCATCAAATCATCTACCAAATTATTCATCATATTTACTTTTGAACTTTTATCACCAACAAAAAATGTGATATAAGGATCTTCCAACTGTAACAACAAACAGAGAACCTTACCACACTTCACAACCCTTTTTTTCCTCAACGGCAAAACCCCCATTCATGACCATCTATCCGCTGCTCATCGTCGCCTCCGTCCTTGTCTTTATAATCTTCACCGCCGGCTGCATCCAGAGTCCCCCGCCAGGGCTACCTCGACCGCCGCCGTCTTGTTGTCACCGCCGGCGAAGGTGACGAACACCACCGCCCCGATCGCCTTCGTGCACCAGGCAGCCGATGCCCGGGGAAGAAAATTCCGGGAAGCGGGCATGTGACCCCCAGGTTGTGCAGGGACGACCGGGCGATCGTATCGAGTGCCGGCTTCCTGGGAAGGGGACGCCGGCACGGTCGGTCTCTCGTACGCCCGCGAAGTCCGATGGGAAAGGGGTCGAGATCCTTCTAATGGAGGATGGGCAGCGGACACAGGGGTCTTTACGGCGAAACAGCTGCCCGGTGAGCGCAACAAGCGCCTTGATTGTCGGACTGTGTATGAGTTATTCCAGACCGGGGTGTATGATGCCCCGGTATGAGTCCACGCGAAGGGCTTCGGGATCCTCACTGATCGGACCATCGTGACGAAAGCACGGAATACGGGAGGGGTTCCCATTTCCAGTGAGCGATCGATATGATTCCGGTGCGATCAGAACGAGCGATCGCAGACAGGGAATGAAGACGATGATCCCGGTCAATCCGGATAATCGCAGGAGACCAAGAGAGGACGGACGATCGATTCAACCCCACGTCCACCGTAACCGGGGTGTCACCGAACGTTTCGCCAGACAAATGAAGAATATTCGTTCGTATCGCGAGTGTGTCGAATTTTTTCCATGAATTTATCCCAAAATTAATCAAATATGCAATGACAATATGGACATTGGTTTGGTAATATGGAAGAAGACATATCTACAAGCGCTGAAATGACAGCTGTTGTCGGCAGCATGTCATGGTGGCTCATCTTGATCTGGGGAATAATGGCATTGATCGTCGGGCTCATGCTGGTCACAACGCCACTGGCCACCGCCTTTACCTTGATCCTCTTCATCGGAGTATACTGGTTAATTGGAGGTATTTTTACCCTGGCGAGTCTCTTCACGGACCGATCGAATTGGGGATGGAAGACATTCCTGGCAGTTATCAGTATAATAGCCGGAATTGGTATCATGTCGTACCCGATTTACAGTTCGCTTCTGGTCCTGACGGTGTTTACCACCCTGATTGGATTCTGGGGGCTTCTTATCGGAGGTACCAAGTTATACGAAGCCTTCGTAAAGAAGGATGCCGGGGCAGGTGTTCTTGGTCTGCTGAGCATCATTTTCGGTTTCATCCTCCTCGCCTACCCCTATGCAGGAGCAATCGCACTCCCCTTTATTGCAGGGATCTTTGCGATCTTGGTAGGAATATCCACGATATTCGTTTCGTTCCTTATCAAAAAAGCACAGGCTTCACTGTAAACTAAAATTTACCCTTTTTTGTCAGAATACCCATCCCGCTGGGATCAGGATCGGAAATTATCATCGAGGAAGAGGAATCATCGCCGTCCTGAACCCGGGCGTCTGAAAGATCAACGAAGCGACCGTTCACCGGCTGCTATAAAAATATTTATTATTCCAATGGCGGCCCCGACTTCCAGGATACGGGATTGAGCATCCATGGTGGAGATCATGCCGGGGAAGGAGACCACATCGGTCCATTCATGGTAAGACTCCCCCTTCTCCAGGGTCTCTTCCACCCAACTTCACAACCCTTTTCCCCTCACCGGCACAACCCCAGTTCATGACCGTCCGTCAGTTCCTCATCGTCGCATCCATGCTCGTCATGATGATCCTCGCCGCCGGCTGCATCCAGAGTCCCCAGCCGGCAGTGAACGCAACATCGCCACCCGCCGGAACCACCACCGGCGTCTCCGCTTACCCATCGCCGCCGGCGAATATCACGAACACCACCGGTCTGATCGCCTTCGTCCACCGGGCGGCCGACTACGCTCGCGAGAACGGGAAGGCGAAGGCCATCGCCGCCTTCAACAATCCGAACGGGTCCTTCGTGGCCGGCAACCTCTACATCTTTGCCGAGGACTACAACGGGACCGCCCTCGCCGAGCCGCTCGAGCCCGGGATCGTTGGCACCAATATATCAGGGATGACCGACTCCTTCGGGACCCCGCTGGTCCGGAACCTCGAGGAGACCGCACGCTTCGGCCGGGGCTTCGTGAGTTACGCCTATCCGAACCCCGGGAAGAACGCCACGGTCGAATCCAAACTCTCGGTCGTCGAGGACGTGGACGGGACCTACTATGTGGGCGCCGGGATCTATGCCTCCGACGCCGATATCTACCCCTCGGTCGTCCTGAACATGTCAGGGAAGCAGCCCGGCGTCGACGACCTGGTCACCTATATCAGGAATGCGACCGCCTCTGCACGGGCGAACGGAAGAGAGAAGGCCCTCGCCACCTTCAACGACCCGAACGGCTCCACCATCCGTGGACAGCTCGCGGTCATGGCCTTCGACATGAACGGTACGACCCTGGCCGGCCCGCCCTACGCCGCCGACGTGGCGGCGAACCGAATCAACCTGATCAACTACCAGGACCCCGACGGCGTCGACACGATCCGCGGGATGCGGGAGATCGCGAGAAACGGAGGGGGATTCCTCTACACGGTCGCACGGGTCACCGTGGACGGAAAGGACATCTATCTCCCGAAGATCGATTATATGGAGCCGGTGAATAACACCTGGTGGCTCTTCGCCGGGATCATCGATCCGGCGTATACCGGGGTCGTCACCGGGAACCTGACCGGCCTCCCTGTTCGGAACGAGACCAGGACTGAGGTCTACGCCCTCGTAAACGAGGCCGTCGCCTATGCACAGGCGAACGGGAAGGAGAAGACCCTCGCAGCGATCGACAACCCTCACGGGCCGTTTGTCAGGGGCAACCTCTCCGTCTGGGCGGAGTCGACCGACGGCACGGTCCTCGCCGACCCCTACTGGAAAACCGGCATCGGGAAGAACTTCATCGACGACTTCGATCGCTATGGCATGAATACGACGAAGGTCGGACTCGAAGCCATGCAGAACGGTACCGGGTTCTCCCATGCACTCTTCCCCGACACCTCGGTGAACGGGACGACCCTGATACCGAAACTGATCTATCAGAAGGCCGTCGACGAATCCTGGTGGATCGGGAGCGGATTGTATGGCGTGGAAGTACGGTGAGGAGATGGTGAAGAGGAGTCGAGAGAATCGTTTCAGGTCGATCAAGTAGACCTTTTCGGGAGTGATGATTCCGATGAGCGGAGGAGATGAACCGGGAGTTGTGGCTGAGGGATGGAAGTCTGAGGGAGACACGCGGGGCAGGAAGACTAAAGCGTTCGCAGGAGAGACCCGAGGGGATCTCCCGCTTTTTCCGCCAACTAGGCGCGGACGGCATAATTTTCCTACCCGTAATATGCTCACAAGTAATAAAAAATTAAGCCACATTTCCGCAGGCCCCAATTTTTATTACAGGATTATTATACTACCGGCAATACTTGCCTATAATTGCTCAAAATCGAAACGGACGCGCAGATACGTTTATACTCCTGGTAATTTATCTATTTCTTAACCGAAAATTTCGGTTTGAGGAAGACCACATGAAAGCAATGATGAACCAGTCCGAAATGGACCTGAACAACACTTGTAGCCCGATGATGAACTGTATGGATATGCGCATGGAAAAAGCACTCTGCGATCTCCAGGCCGTTATGTCCCAGTGCATGTCCCAGTGCATGACCTCGAACTCGATGAAGGACATGCCGATGAGCGACGCCATGGCAAAGTCCATGAACGACTGCATGACCCTGATGGACCGGTGCATGTCCCAGTGCATGATGATGGCGCCCATGACCATGCCGATGAACGATGCCATGGCAATGTCCATGAAGAACTGCATGGCCACGATGTCCACCTGCATGGAGGCAAAGTCCATGGACAAGGACATGATGAAGGGCATGGAGGACTGCATGGCCATGATGTCCACCTGCATGGAATCAAAATGCATGGACTCATCCATGATGAAGTCGATGTGCGACTGCATGATGATGATGAGCCAGTGCATGGAGTCAGAGTGCATGGATGCTTCCATGATGAAGCCCATGTGCGACTGCATGATGATGATGGGCCAGTGCATGACTCAGTTCATGGAGATGGCACCGATGGGCATGATGCAGATGATGGTACCCATGATGAAGTCCATGTGTGTCTGCATGACCATGATGCCCAAGGGTATGGAATCAAAAAGCATGGACACACTCATGATGAAAGCCATGAGCGACTGCATGATCATGATGTCCGAGTGCATGGACCGCATGTGCATGAACTCCAAGTGCATGGATTCCAAGTGCACTGAGTCGATGTGCATGGACGCAGCCATGATGAAGCCGATGAGCGACTGTGTGATGATGATGTCCAGGTGCATGGCTCAGTTCCGAGAGTCCATATGCAAGATGGTCCCGGACATGGCATCCGGCTGCATGGGATCCCGCATGAAGAAGTCCATGGGCGATCTCCAGATGATGATTCCTCAGTGAATGAGCAGTTGCATGGATATGGAGTGCGGACCCAGCATGAGCAGGAACATGCTGGTCCGGCAACACAGTCCTCTCCATGCTTCTGACATTCCGGATACCGGGGGGCGGACGGGGATCCCCAATCCCCCCCAAACCCCAAATCCCTCGCACGTCCGCGGGTCACTTCTTGCATCCAATTGATGCTAATTAAACATTTCAGGGATCTCCAACGGAAGGAGAATCAATCCGGGCCGTTAACGCCGAGAAAAATACTCCAATTATACCATTTTTTCCCAATTTAATCCCAACAGCGTCGACACGATCCGCGGAATGCAGGACACCGCAAACACCGGGGTCATCACAAGGAACCTGACCGGCCTTCCGGTCCGGAGACGACCAGGACGAATAACTTCATGAACGAGGCCGTCGACAAATCTAGGTGGATCGGGAGCGGGGAGTCTGGCGTGGAAGTGCGGTGAGGAACTGATCATACCAGATCCCGTCGGTTCCACCTGGAAAAACCCTCGTGATTGATCATCATGAGGGAGAAATCCGAGACCCTTCTCCATAAGACGACTCAGAGAAGAGGAGGAAAAGACTCCTTCGTCATTCAATACCATGACGGGAAAAATGGTGATTTTTGAGGGTTTCAACAGAGTCTGAGATCATCAGCCCTATCCGTTCGCCCTTACCGGCGTCTGGATCTGCCGGCTGATATACCGGGCGACAGGGACCGGGATCTCGTACGCGGTGACTCTCCCCTCGCGCCGGGTTGTGATGATGTTGTCATCCTCGAGCCTCTTCATATGCCATGAGACGGACGGCCCGGAGACACCGACAGCATCGGCAATCTCCTGCCTGGTCACCATCGGCCGGTCGATGAGGACGGACAGGATCTTCCGAGTCGTCTCGTTACGGAGGTATTTGAGGATGTGCTGCTCCTCCAGACTATAAGTTCCGCTATTCTCATAGAACCTGACCGAAGCGACATCCTCGCTGACTGCGATTTTATGCGTGATCCGCAGGATATTCAGGTGATACCGCAGTGTCCCCATCTTCATCTCCATCTCGCCGGCAAGTCCTCTGAGATGAATCCCCGGGTTCTTTTTGATATGATCGTAGATCTGTGCCCGAACCTCCTGGTCGAGGACATTGGCGCTCGAGATCCGCCGAATCCCCAGATATGCCCAGAATTTTATCGTTAACAGGAGTTCATAAGGGACAAGCACCAGCTGGGCGAGTATCACCCAGAGAGGCAAGGCATAGAATGGAACCGGGACCGGAACCCGGGATTCAGCATCCGGCGTCACCGGGCTGTCGTACCCCGACTGCACGATATATTCCTGGGCAGAGACGAAGGGCACAATCAGCATGAGGAGAAGGACCGTCGCCACAAGGAAAAAAACAGGGAATGGTCTCATGGGTTCACTCACACGGAATAGGTATTCAGGGTATAATCGGTTCGGTCCGGGTTACTATTCTGGATCTTGAAGAACCAGTGACCGGGCGTCACATTCAGCTGGCTGCTCACATCGAGGAATATCCGACCGTCTTTTTTACCGTCAGCCATATCCATAAAGGGACCAAAGGTCGCATCCGGTGCGTACACGGTAAGACTGAGATCCTTTGTTTCATCTCTCCAGTCAAGGTCGACCCACTCGTGGTGCTTCTCCGCCGGAACCTCATCAGCATAATAGTTCGCTGTTGAAGGCATCACAGAAAAGGCCTTGTCATTCACGAGCAGTGGATTCCCATCCTTTACAACCGTGACGGTACTGACGGCATACCCGGTCTCCCCTCTTGATGTTGAAAGAAGGGGAAAGGTCACGGGATTCAAATCAGAGGTCGTAGCCATGGAAACATAGACGACACCGTCCGATTTGGATACCGATACCGCATTCGCCGGAAGTTCGAAGACGTCGCCCCCCACATAAACGACGTTGGTCTTCTCCCATGATCCAAGGTTATCCTCTGTCATAACGGTTACATTTCCGGTCCTGACGGCCGTTTCTCTCGTGGGTTCCACGAAGAATGCATTCACAGAGGGGAATGCAGTTACAATGGGGACGATACACACCGCAGCCAGTATCCAGATCCCTATAACCGTCCGGTAATGCATGCTTAGGTATCAAGTGCGGACGATAAATAAAGTATCTGGCACAAGTCTCTACACGTTGCGGGTGCGGCAGGAACCGGAACCGTGGAAAAAATAGAAAAAATCTGAGTACGGGTTTTCTGTCGCATTTAAATGCTCTGGCACAGTTCTTTTTCGGCGGTCTGACATGTAGAGACCTGTGCGACAACTCCTTTTTAAGTTCCTGGCGAACTGGCGTGCATCCATTCGACCGGAACCGTTCCGGCCAGGAGAACAACCATGATACAACTCGAACATCTCTCAAAAGAATATCACGGCGTCCGGGCGGTCGACGATCTGACCATCGCAATCCCGGATGGAGAAATATTCGGCCTGCTCGGCCCCAACGGCGCCGGGAAGAGTACAGCGATCCTGATGCTGGTAGGCCTTATCGAACCGACCGCCGGCCGCTGCCTGGTGAACGGGCTGGACGTTGCCCGCGACCCGATCACCGTCAAGCAGCAGATCGGGTACATGCCGGAAGACGTGGGGTTCTACCCGACGCTCAGCGCTGAAGAGAACCTCACCTATTTCGGCAGACTGTACGGGATGGATTCCCGCACCTGTGCGAAGCGTTGCAGCGACCTGCTCCCCCTCGTCGGTCTTGAAGGCGTGACCAAGCATGTCAGCGGCTATTCCAAGGGGATGCGCCAGCGCCTCGGTCTTGCCAAGGCCCTGCTCAACGAGCCGTCCGTCATCATCCTCGATGAACCGACCGCGAACCTCGACCCGCAGGGCGTCGCCGACTACCGCCGGATCATCAGGGATGTTGCCCGCGAAGGGAAGACGGTGATCGTTTCCTCACATATCCTCGAAGAGGTCAGCAGAGTCAGCACCTCGATTGGGATCCTTTCTGCCGGAAAACTGGTGGCCCAGGGTTCCTGGCAGGACCTTGCCCGGGATCTGTCCGACCGGTCTGCATCCCAGATCACAATCCGGGTGGAGACGCTGGACCCGATACCGGAGTTCCACCACACGGATCTCATCAGCATGAACTATGACCACGACCGGTGCACGGCCGTACTCATCGCCCGCTCGGATATACGGGACGACCTCGCCGGCCACCTCGCACAGAACGGCGTGCGGCTGCGGGGGCTCTCCCGCGAAGGACTGTCGCTTGAAGAGACCTTCCTCTCATATTACCGGATGGCGGAGTGAGAAAATGACGGGAAACAGACTTTTCACCATCGCACAGAAGGAGTTCTTCGACCACATCAGAAGCCGCAAATTCCTCTTAATCTTCGGGATCCTCCTTGTCGTTGCCATTGTCGGCATGATCGGAGGGATCTCCGAGTATAACAAGACCCTCGATCAGTATAACAAAGGCCAGTCCACCATCTCTTCGGATATCGGCGGGGAGATGACAGAGAAACCATCCATCCTCGGGGTTTTCTCCTCGGTCGCCACGTACCTCGTATTTGTCGGAGGCGTGCTTGGGATCGCCATGGGGTTCGACCTCGTCTCCAAGGAGAAGGAGAGCAAGTCGCTGAAGATCCTCCTCTCCCATCCGGTATATCGCGATGAGGTGATCAACGGCAAGGCACTGGGCGGGATCGTCGCCCTCGGGTGTGCGCTCGGGGTGGTGCTCTTCATCGCCCTTGCAACCCTGCTGGTGTACGGCATCATCCCGGACGGGAACGAACTCGTCCTGATCGCCGTGTTTGGCGGGGTCTCGTTCCTGTTGATCTTCTCATACTTCGCCATCGCCCTCTTCATGTCAACGACCATGGACGAGAGCGGGTCGTCACTCATCTACACCATCATCATCTTCATCGTACTGTCAGTCCTCGTCCCGACGCTGGCCAACGACACGGTGATGGAGAACGTGATCGGCAGCCAGCCTGAACTCCCACAGGAACTCCTCGACCAGATGCAGATCTCACCCAATTCCACCGGTTCATCGACGGCCACAGTTGTCGTGAGTAGCCCGGTCAATACCGGCAACAGCGATGCCTGGAAAAAATACACTGATCGTATGCAGGTCTACTCTGAGAAGCGCCAGATGATACACGACACGCTCGCCCTCTTCTCTCCTACCATGAATTATGAAGCAATCACTTCGTCCATCACCTACCGGACCTCCAACACCGAGATGATAGGGAGATCGACCAATAGCGTCACCTCATTCAGCACCACCAAGACGGCGTCTGCCGGTGTCGAGGATATCCTGGGAAAGATCATCGCCAATATTATAGCCCTCCTCCTCTTCCCTGCAGTGTTCTTCGGTCTTGCCTACATGCGGTTCATGCGGATGGATGTGCGATGATGACCGGGTTCGGATACACAAACCAGGGGGGGGCAAATCCTCTCCTCATCATCAGCCTGATCATCGTTGCAGGAGTTCTTCTTCTCCTCCCAGAGCCGGCCTCGGCGGACCAGTCTTTTTCGCAGGATACCGATATCGCCATATCCTGCGATCTCCCCGGACAGGTGATTGAGGCGGGGACGACCACAACATTCGACCTGAATATCCTGAATCGCGGAGAGGAGATCAACAGGAATATATGGTGTGAATCGTCCGATAGTGGAAAGTACGGATGGGAGGTCCGGTTCAAGGATGGGGATACGGAGATCAACAAGATCTCTCTCCCTACGAACGGATCAAAATCCATCAAACTGGTTGTCGACACGAGTTCGGAGACCCCGGTTGGTGAATATGCCCTTCGGGTCCATATTGGAGACGGCTGGTACTGGGTGTATATGACCATCTCCAAGACCCATATCGGGGAGAAAGGGACGCTTCAACTCAGTGTTGCCGATAAGGATGGCGAGAAGATCAAGGGAGCACAGGTAGCCATCATCAGGAATTCGGATCAAGTCAACATCGACCAGGTGATGAGCACCTCCGATGGGAAAGTTTCAACTGATGTCCCGCCGGGGAAGTACACCCTCCGGATCGGCCGGGCCGGCTATAAGGATGTGGAGAAGAAAGATATCCAGATCAAAGGCGGGAACACGACCGATGCAGGAACGGTGATGCTGGAGAAGAACCAGTTCGCTGCTGAGATCACCCTCAACTCCCCGGTGATCACGACCACGGCCGACACGAAACCCCGGTACGACCTGACGATCCATAACATTGGGAAGAGCGATGACACGTTCCGCCTCGGTTCCGAAAATCTATCACAGGGCTGGTACGTCCGGTACGAGGCTAAAGCCGCCCCCGGGACGGATATCTCAGAGGTCTTCCTCAAGAGCGGGGAGGAGAAGGCGATGGTCGTCGAGGCAATCCCACCGCAAAATGTCACGGTGGGTGATTACCAGATCCCGCTCGTTATCGATTCGTCAGCGACATCCTATGCCGAGAACCTGACAGCAAAGATCAAGGGAAGTTACGAACTCAAGGTATACGCCGACCAGTACCAGTATTCTGTGAACAAGGGAGACTCCCTCACCTTCAGTATCCGCCTGACAAATACCGGCAATGCCGGAACCCTCACGAATGTCAGCACCGTCATATCTGCGCCGGACGGCTGGAACGCCGATATCTCTCCCGAAACGATCGCCGGTATTCCCCCGGGAGAGTCCGCCACCGTGAAACTGCGGATCGTCCCCCCGGGAAATATCGTGGCAAGTGAGTACAAGGTCTCGGTGAAGGTGACCTCGGACCAGACTGAGAAGAGCGATGATTTCCGGGTCGTCGTGCATGAACAGTCACTCATCGCAATCTTCGGGATTGCCCTTCTCTTGCTCATAGGGAGCGGGGTGTATTACATGTTCAGGAAATACAACCGTCGATGATCATTCATTTTTATTAGAGAGAAACGGCGTCCCTCTGGCCGAGATGAGCCGAAAACAGAGTAAGGGGACGGAAAAATGAACCGGGGCGAAATGGTCCGGTTCAGGTAGAAGTGATGTAATTGCCTCTGGTGACCTCTTCAGTCGTGCCGTCCGTGTAGGTCAGTTTCACATGCGGGCTGTAGGTGCCCGCCCACGGATAGAAGAACGTCGGGTCGACCTCCCGCGAGTTCCAGGTGTTCCAGTGGGCTGGGTAGTCGAACGACCACCAGGCCGAGCTGATGAACTTGCCAGGCGACGGGGTCACGGAGAACATGAACGCGGAACCGTGAGGAGCCGATGCCGGAACAGCGATGAAGGTCGCCGACCCCGTCGTCGGGGATGGAGTCGTGGCGGTCGTAACCGGGGTGTCGCCCTGTGCGAACTCGATGTAGTCCAGGTTCAGGCGATCGGATGGGAAGGCGAGCTTGATCTGGTGCCTGCCGGCAGGAAGCGAGATCGGGAAGGCGAACGTCGTAAAGGTCGTAAACGAGCCGGTACTGCCGATCGGCACCGTGCCGAACTTCGTACCGTCGACGTATACGTCGACCGCCTTGCTCCACGCATCAGGGTTTGCGGCGTTGAATTGCGCCGTATATTGACCCGTGTTCGCGACCTGGACCGTGTATATCAGGTATTCGCCAGCGCGAATCCAGCCGACGTCGTACGACCCGATGCCGGCCGTATACTCGATGTCGACACTCTCGGACGGGCGGTATGCACCGCCCTCGTTCGCGGGGGTTGTGTCAGCGTAGGATGCGTCGGCCGCCCCGGTGCCGCTCGTATCGAAGTTCTCCGCCTCGATCCGCCCGGGGATGGTGTTGCCGGCACCATAGGGTGTCGTCTGTGGCGTCACCGAAATCACCGTCGGTGACGGCGTGAACGTGGTTGTCGTCAGCGTGGCTATGGGTGTATCATTCCCATCCGGTGTAGATGTCGGTGTTGCAATCATCGTCGGCGTGGATGTTGGGGGTACGGTCGGCGTCAGCGACGGCGTCGTTCCTTGTTCGAATATCTGAACCCGGTGATTATTACTGTCGACGACATAGACAGTGCCCGCACTGTCGACCGCGATACCCCTCGGGTTGTTGAACTGACCGTTCCCAGAGCCCTCGGTCCCCCAATTCGTGACGAACGTCCCGTTCGGCGTGAACTTCTGGACCCGGTTGGCGTAGGGTTCCGTGACATAGACGTAACCCTCGCTGTCCACCGCGATACCCATCGGGTTGTTGAACTGACCGTCCCCAGAGCCCGTAGTCCCCCACTCCGAAAGCAGGGTACCGGTCGACGTGAACTTCAGGATACGATCTCTCCTCAGATCGACGACATAGACTGAGCCCGCACTGTCCGCCGCGATACCCATCGGCTGGCTATACATGACCTCATCGCCATACGTCATCCACTTCGTGACGAACGTCCCGTTCGACGTGAACTTCTGGATGCGGGGCCCGCTGCCTGAGTAACGAATATCAGTGACGTAGACGGAGCCCTCGCCGTCCACCGCGACAGCATTGGGGGAGTAGAACTGTCCGTCGCCGGTGCCCTCGGTCCCCCACTCCGTGATCAGGGTGCCGGTCGGCGTGAACTTTTGGACGCGGAACTTACCCGTGTCCGTGACGTACACATTTCCCTCACTATCCACCGCGATACCACTGGGCTCGCTGAACCTGTCGTCCTCGGGACCCGCGGTTCCCCACGCCGTAACAAACGTCCCGCTCGACGTGAACTTCTGGACCTGTTTGTTGCCGTTATCAGCCACGTAGATGTTTCCGGCACCGTCTACCGCGATTCCCTGGGGATAATTGAACTGACCGTCTCCGGAGCCGTTGGTCCCCCATGTCCCGGTGAAGACATACATCTCTTCAGCAGAGACAGTATGAATAACGGCACAGAGCAGAACCAGGAGAATCAGAAATGATACTGGTTTCATAAGCCGTGAATAATACATGAGAGATGATGAGACTATCGGTCGACCTCACCGATCACAGATGAGCCAGCAGGCAGGCGATCATGAGAGAGAAGTAAGGCCCACTCGCTACCAGGACCGAGCAGGAGTCAGTCACTCTGGTCCGCATAGTCCATAGTGTAAAACACTTCGAATACGGCATCTTTGATCAACCTGAGCCGGTAGAACCGATCCCGGCGCCGACATCTCTGGGATCACATCCGGATCGCCAGCCCTTTCCGGTACACCGGCCGCCAGAGACCTCCATCATCAGAAGAACGGCGCCATTGCCAGCCCGGGAGAGAAGGGGAGAAGGACCGACCGACTCCAACCCGGACACTTCATCTCTGACTATATTCACGTATTTTCTCTGCGACCTGACCCGTAACGGGTACCCCATGTCCGGACAGAAAGACGTTCACATCCAGCAAGTCGATCCTCTTCACCGATTCTCGTGCTTCCATCAGATCATGCGTTGGCGCCGAAGGAGAGATGCTGATAACTCCTTTCCTAGTCGTGAGCGTATCTCCAGTAAATAACACCTCGCTTTCAGGGTCATACAGACAGATGCTCCCAGGTGTATGGATACACACAAGCCCGGCTATCTGATCCCCATCATGGAGTAGAATAACCGGATTCACAGGTTTGGATGAAAAGAAGACCGTCATGATTCTGAGAAGAAGTCCCAGAACCCCACCGGGGCGGAGGCAGGCGAACCGTTCTTGAAAAGTAATCCGCATCTGTCTCAAAAATAGCAACCTGTGCGCTGGTGAGCTCTACGAGATCCTCCGCAGACCCTACATGTCCATATGATAATGGGTGAGAATAATGACTTCAGATCCCGGGTTTTTCTCTGGAGGGTATCCTGTATAAACGAGACAATCTTTGAACTGCTTCGCGGCAAACCCGAATCGATCAGAACAAGTCCGTCCCGATCGAGGAGATAGCAGTTCCCATTCACGCCCGGTACCTTGTGCACTCCAGGAAAAATTTCATAGTCGGCCATATGAAAGTGGAATTGGGAATATATGTCTGACTGGGTGTGGTAAGATAAAAAGGGGTGCTGAGAGTTATTCTCATAGAATATTTCAAGGGGCATCCAATATTCTTCGAATTCCATCGAACCATAAAAAACCAGGACTAGAAAAAAACGCAATTGCAACATAGAGACAACCAGAAATAAGAAGAAAAACTGTAGCTCCAATCGGTGCAAGATATAAGTATATGACAATTGAAATGAATCCGAAAAATACGATGGTTTTCCGAGTATAACCATCCTTCATTCCTTTATTATTCAGATAACCGGCAATACTCAGTACAATTGCAGGGCCAATAAAAGCATATACCAGCCAGAAAATTGGAAATACATCTAAATTTATCCTAAATATGAATCCATAGAGGATTTTTATCTGGATTCCCGTGAATACAAACCCAAGAGATGCCCCGGCAATTACCTGAGACATCGTATGCCGTTTTAGATATACCCTGCTCCACATGACAACCGGAATTAACCATGCAAGGATAGAACCGAAAAAACCAAATACAATAAATAACGCAGTCGTGGGTCCCGCAATACCCATGGAATGGATACTGATCTTCCAATAGAGATTGATGAAAAAAACAACCAATGTATTTGAAAAATAACAGAACATCAAACTGGTCGCCATTGGGGGTGCATGGAGAGTAAATAAAATGACGGTGCCGATAAGATAGGACAGGATTACAATGAGTAATGGATAACGCCGATCTTCTTTGATTGGAAAATCCAACTCATCTTTTGTAATTGTTTTTGCCCAGAAAATCAGGATACCAACGGGTAAAATCGCTGCAAAAAAGACACAAATACCGGTGATTACAAAAAAATTATGAGGATCCAATAAAAATAAATTTAAAACGATAAATGTGGGAATTGAAAGGAACGGGGGATGTGTGAAATTGGAAACAAACTCCGCAAATCGATTTTTTTTGGTTTCTGAAACCTCGAATGCAGGAATATTCATCATATATCACACATGGAAATTATTGAGTTGCCTGATTGATATTTGAGATTCTTGATTATCAGATATTTTAGAGAGATACGACGATAATCATCAATAATTTGGATTATATCCAGAAGATAGGAATTAACCCAAACTTACATTTATATCTTTATCGATGTTAATTTTTTCATGAGCACATTCGGGTACTTCATCTTCAATCTGGAATATAGAGAGAGCCTTTGAACAATGAATGGCACTTCCCTGGGTGAACCTGAAATTGACCGTAAATCGCGAAGGGTACCTGGATGAGTCTGATTGAATATTAGGGAGGAGAACTTGGATCTTAAGACTTTTTTAGCGAGGAAGGAGTTGACGTTTTTGCAGAGGTGAGCATTTCTGACCTGCTGGAGACCGACCGGACTCACGTAATGCAGACATTCCCGGCAGCCAGAACCATTATTGTGTTCGGAAAAGAAGTCCCCGCTCAGACACCTCGATCACCACCGAAAGAGAAGACCAGGGTGATGCTTCGGATTGCCGGGGCTCTTGATAACTCGGCCGGCCGACTCGCAGAAGGCCTGAACAACGAACAGAAACCAACCCTCGCCGTTCCCCTCTACCTGCCCATAAGAATGCTGGATGGACAGGCGCAGGGTCTTGTCCGGTTAAAACAGGTCGCTGCATCTGGAAACTTGGGTCAATAGGAAATTCCCTTTTGCTCTCACCCCAATATGGCTCGAGGCTGCTGCTGAGTGGTGTTATAACCAGCGTGCCAGTCTCGGAAAACAGACCTGACGATACGGCGAGATCTGAAACAGGATCTCTTGATGCCGGCCTCTGCACAGGGTGCGGACGTTGCGTTCGGGTTTGCCCCGGAGATGCATTCGGGCTGGATGGCATCGATATGTTCCGGTGCCAGAAGGTGAGGGCCAGGATATCTCCCCATCTCATTCCGGTTGTAACGTGGCTGCTTGGTCAGCAGATACTGCTGAAATGTGAAGCCCCACTTGCCCTGTGGATATCGCCGGGGTGGCATCAGGTGTAGCCTCTGCGTGATAGAATGCCCCTGGTTTGCAGGAACCAAAAGGCAAACAATAAATCCCGGTTAACCTTCCGGCCTCCACTCCCACCACTAAAACTACAGCACTGGCACGATGCAACAGAGGTATCCATCTGGCTCCCTCGGTTACCTCATTGAAGGGATTTTCGGATTTCAATTAAAAAGGGGTCTGTTGAATCCCTTTACACCATTCGCAAATAGTATCCTTATTGATATAAGGACACTGAATGAGGGTTAAAACTGAGGGTTTTAACAAATCACAAATAGGAGTACTTTTTTATTAAAAATGCAATAACATTTCGCGTAAGAATACTGATATTGGCAGGACTATGACAGCATATTTTTTGGAGATATATGAGATCTGCTCCTCAGTTTGAGGGTGGTACCGATCACGGTACAACCGATTAAGATTATTATAACACCTGAGATCATCATGAATAACGTAAGAATTTCCCCTGGAATGATGAAAACTCCAATAGCGAGGAGCAACGATACGACGGCAATGGCAAATCGGCTATAAAAACCTTCTATAACAGCAGATTTTCCTTTCCGAACCCTGTTAAGTAGCAGAATTGCACTCGATAACATCCAGATACAGAGAACTGAAAGCAAAATAACATTCCAGATCATTATCGGAAATGCTGAGAGAACGAGCCCTATCAGTATTATTGCTCCTCCTTTGACAATTTTTTTCGGTTCAGCACTCTGCAAAGGGTGCCAGGAAATACCCCTACCAATAAATACGAATCCAATAATAATGACAACAAACGGGAGAAATACCTGGAAAATACCGTAATAATAAAATGTAGGAGAGATTATGAAGGTTGATCCAAGGAAGAGGAGAAATATGCCAAAAGAAAACCCATTCTTTAATAATGTCTGCTGATCCTTCATTTTATTTTCAATAGTGTTCGATCTTCCCCGTGCTTCAGAGAAGAGCATCACCATCGTATCAAAGATCATGAGAAAAAGGGGAGCGTCATCGATCAGATGAAGAGTAGGATGGACTTTTGGGTCGTATCTATCCAGATGAACCCGCCACTCGTTTTTTGTCTCATGAACATGGTATTGGCCTTTTCTATAACTCGCGAGGGTACCAGGGGTTGGAATATTGATGGGAGACCGCTTCCATTCATCACTCAACGGATCGGTAACATCATCTTTTGGTATCACCACTTCCCAGACACCATGATGGAGTTGATCCAGATAATCATCGATTTTGGTCATATTATTCAAAGTGATGAAGATACGCTCATCATCGTCTCGTTTGAAGATATTCTATGAAAGATACACGTATGCCGGCTGATAATGGTTAAGTGGATAATCGATATAAATATACCTTCTTTCAAGTTTCCAACGAGGAATTATCATTTTTATATTTAAACATCAGATGAAGACGAGGCTACAAATCTGATACTGATCTGATCTGCTGCTGTTCCGAAACGATATTCATTCAATTAATTGACCTGAAAGGGATTGTACTGATAGTTACTCTTTTCCTGCCTCTCGGAAAAACCAGCCATTCATAATACTATAAAAAGGGAAGTATCAAAAAGTTTTGTTGAGGAGTATGGTTTTGGTAAATGGTACGGTAACAGGTAGTGAAATGCCGTACCAGGATGGATTTGCGGATCCTTCTATCTTCAGGGTGAATTCCTTATCTTTCATAAGACTAAAACCGGCCTTGATGAGATCAGCATTTTTCATATGCACAGGAATCACCAGAGAACTGGATCCCTTGTCAACCTGAATGTTTTTCATACTAATTTGAGTCAGTGGTGACCAGGCACTGGAATTCTGATAAGAGACATTACAGGTCAGGGTATCGAGCTTTATTCCAAACATATTCGAATTATTGATGGCAAGACTCACATTCAGGTTCAGATCGGTAGGAGTTATATTGACAAGTTCCACATTCTGAACTGTTATTTCCGGCTCCTTCAGTACAGATGAGCACCCTCCAATAAAAACCATGAGTACCATCAAACAAATAATAGCGATTATTCCTTTTTTCATAGGTATATTCACAACAGGATGATATTTATTTATTTTTAGAAGTGATTACTGGATTATTCTCTTTAATTATCGATTTCTCCCATCATCTGTCGCTCTGGGGCAGTTGAACGGTTCTTCAGTTGAGTCAGGAGATTTGGAACGATCTCACCCTGAAATGAGGGACTCGAAGAATCTATATCTAGGGCTGGTTGTCATCGCCTGCATAACAGATTCCGATGAGAGATTTGCAAGAAAACAGATATGATGCCGAAGGCCATAAGCAAACAGGATGAAAATAAAATCCCTCCGTCAGGATCCCCATAAAAAAGGGAAATTGAAGGTGATGTGAGAGCATGGAACGTAACCTTCGAGACTATGCATGAATTTCTATGAGTTTTGAGAGCAGAATGTGTCGTGGACCCGCCATACTCCTTTATACCAGCAGACAGATAATTCCTGGATTATGTCTGGTATTGATCTCCTTCAGGTGCTCTCCGTATTCATCGAAATTATTATCGCAGCAGGAGCAGTGTTCATTGCAGTAAAAAAACAGAGACATTTTGGCTGGGCAATTGCAGCTACGTTTGGGCTTTATGTCTGTTTTGATCTCTCGCGTATGGGTATGATCCCGATTATTGCCGGAATTGATGGATTTCTATTCCTTGTCGCAAATATCGTGATGCTCATTGCAATCTGGCTGATAATACAGGAACATTAAAACAAAAAAACGCTAATAACCGAACTCGTGACATTGTTTATCCAAACAAAATGAATAGACAAGCGAACGTCAGAAACATTTCAACTCGGTATAACGCCTATCCGTATGGCATCATGAATATCATGGAGTGCTGGCCATCATAACAATTGATTATATAATAAAATATCCCCTCTAAAAAAACCTATTCTACAAATGAGTGGATATCACAATGGCAGGGACTGGCTCATATGCCAATCCTCTTTCCCGAAAAACTCGATAAAATAGCGATTGGTATGAAACGATACTGGCAGCGTTGTATGGTTCCCGAGGATTCGCGTACCTCAGTACAGCATACGACGTAAACCGGCTTAACTACTGGGTTCGGCATGGGTCCAGGTGTATCCCGATTGCTATGGCCGCCAGTATCGAAGATGATGATGATGATGATGATGATCAGTAAGAATATCCATTCGAGAATCAGACGAATAGTGGAATGAACAGAAACGTTGTAACTCTTCACGAATCACAATTACGAAAAACAGCATACTTTTTATCGATGCATAAGAAGGGTAATAGCAGCGTATTATAGTTCCCGAGGACTCGCGTACCTCAGTACAATATAGTACGTGAACTGGCTTAACTTCTGGGTTCGGAATGGGTCCAGGTGTGTCCCAGCTGCTATGGCCGCTATTACCCGAAGCCAAGGTCCGGAATTGAACCGGAGTGTAGCTGATCTGCAATCAGCCGCGTGGCCGCTCCGCCACCTTGGCAGCCGTGTAAAGAAAACCAATACAGTTATCGCTTAGATAAGCAATAAACATAATGGTTTCGTATAATTTTAGCACTCCAGATTTCGTCTGGGTTCAACTCAAGTTTGCAAGTACTAGAGTTTGGACGTTAGTGCTTGCGGACTGAACACGTCGTAACCTTCGTGCTTACATCCCAAGTCTATCAAACGGATCTTTTATCCATGTCCTCAACGGAGTCTCTTTTTAGGCTGGGTTTCAAGCTTAGATGCTTTCAGCTTTTATCCCTTATCGCGTAGCCGCTCGGCATTGCCTTGTCAGACAACCGATCAACCAGTGGCGACGAGTGAAAGTTCCTCTCGTACTATTTCATTCTTGCCTTCAGACTCCTGACACTCCTAATAGATAGTAACCGACCTGTCTCACGACGGTCTAAACCCAGCTCACGATCCCCTTTAATAGGCGAACAACCTCACCCTTGGCTGCTGCTGCACAGCCAGGATGGAAAGAACCGACATCGAGGTAGCAAGCCGCCGGGTCGATATGTGCTCTTGCCGGCGACGACTCTGTTATCCCCGGGGTAGCTTTTCTGTAGTCAATAGCCCTCACCAAAAGGACATATTGGTTCGTTAGACCCGAGTTTCCTCTCGCGATCATTTGCTTTTCATGATCGCGTCAGGCCAACTTATGCTCTTGACACTCTCCTGTGAGTTTCTGACTCACATGAGTTGACCTTAGGGCACCCTTGATATTTTTTCGAGGGTGTGGCGCCCCACCCAAACTGCCTACCTATCGATGTCCTCACAAAGGAGTGAGAGTTACAGAGTAACAAGGATGGTGTCTCATTGTTGGCTCCCCGTCCTCCGAAAAGAACGGATATAACACCTCCCATCTACACTGCGCAAGTAACACCGTAACTCAACGACAGGCTGCAGTAAAGCTCCACGGGGTCTTCACTTCCCATTAGGAGTCCCTAGTCTCTGCACTAGGACAAAAAGTTCAACGGATTTGTGTTAGGGACAGTAGAGCTCTCATTAATCCATTCATGCAAGTCGCCAATTAAGCGACAAGGTACTACGCTACCTTAAGAGGGTCATAGTTACCCCCGCCGTTTACAAGTCCTTCGTCCCGTTGAACCGGGTGTTCAGATACTTGCACTGGGCAGGAATCACAGACTATACTAGTCCTTACGGAGTTGCAGTCTGCTATGTTGTTATTAGACAGTTAGAGCTCCCTGGTCACTGCGACCTGCCTGATCTCCAGGCAGGCACCCCTTATTCCGAAGTTACGGGGCCAATTTGCCGAGTTCCCTTAACACAATTAAATCCGACACGCCTTCGCCTCTTCAGCGAGGGGCACCTGTGTCGGTTCTCGGTACGGACATCTAATTCCCTTTTCACGGGCTCCAGGAATTTGCTGGGTTTCCCCATCACGTATTCCTCTGCTTCTCACCATTACGGTACTCCACAGAATTCGACGCTTAGACGGAGCGATAACTCCGCCCAGCATATCCCAAAGCGTCAGGGCTTGCGCTTAAAACTAGATGGTACAGGAATATTAACCTGTTTCCCTGTTGGCGTACTCGAATTACGGTACGTCTTAGGACCGACTAACCCTTGGCTGACGAACATTGCCAAGGAAACCTAGCCCCTGCGGCGGTTGGGATTCTCACCCAACTATGCTTCTACTATTGCCAGAATTCTCATTTCTACACGGTCCATTGGAACTTACGCCCCAACTTCCACCCATGCAGAACGCCTCTCTACTGGATCACCTTGCGGTGCCCCGAGGTCTCTGTAGTAGGTTTTTAGCCCCGTCCATTTTCAGTGCCCTAAACCTTGACTGGTAAGCTGTTACGCACTTTTTAAAGGGTAGCTGCTTCTGAGCTCACCTCCCAGTTGTCTTTGGCCTAGGACCGCTTTCAGTGTTGACACTTAACCTACATTGAGGGACATTAACCTCGGTCTGGGTTGTCTCCCTTACGGACTACAAGCTTACCCCGTAGCCCGGACTTCCAGCCTTCTACGATGATAGGGAGTTTGGAGTTTGACAGGGGGGTGAGCAGTTTCCCGCCCAGCTCCCCCAATCAGTGCTCTACCTCACTATCGATCTCCAGCCAGGTCATGCTGCGACATGTTTCGAGAGGAACCAGCGGATGCCTAGTTCGATTAATCTTTCACTCCTATACACAGGTCACGGGAATGATTTGCATATCAAAACCCCATTCGGTCCTCCACGCAACTTTCGTCACGCTTCAACCTGCCCACGCATAGATCACTAGGCTTCGGGTCTTATCCTGCTGACTCCGCGCACTTTTAATACGCCGTCTCACACCCGAAGGCTACAGACTTGTTGGTTTCCCTTCGGCTCCCCTTTCGGGTTAACCTTCGCCAACAGAATAAACTCTCTGGCCCGTTCTTCAAAACGTACGTTATAACATTGGCAACCATACCCGTACTACCGCCTCGCGACGGGTTCCTTCGCATGGAAGATCCTTTAACGCTATAACCCGCTATCACCTATCAATTTCAGGCACTTTTAACCACCTTTCTGGGGTTACTTTTCAGCCTTCGCTCACGCTACTAATACGCTATCGGTTTCGAGGAGTATTTAGTTTTGGAAGTTAGTGACTCCCAGATTCCCGCGAGAATTCCGACCCACGGTACTCAAGACTTCACTTAGTTTGTGCCGGTTTACGTGTACGGGACTATCACCCTCTATGGTACGACGTTCCAGACGACTTTCACTTAACAGACACAAGCATAACAGTGAGCTTACAACACCACATCTCCCTTGCGGGATTCAGTTTGAACTCTGTCGTGTTCGATCGCCTCTACTAACGACATCTCGATTGATTTCTTCTCCTGCCCCTACTAAGATGTTTCAATTCGGGGCGTTTCCAATCCTTACGGATCGACACAAAAGTGTCAGGATGTCCCATTAGGGTATCTTCGGATCGTTGGCTCCGTGCGCCTCCCCGAAGCTTATCGCAGCTTGGCACGCCCTTCATCGGCTCTCGAACCGAGCCATCCACTGATAGGCTTAATTCTAGTACTCTTTGATGTTGAACCCATTTAACGTCCAGAGTGCTAAACCATTACACGGCATCGTCAGGTCATTAACCTTCAGCCCTTCCCTGATGATTCACATCTCCAGGTGCATCGAAAGTGGACTCAATAGGATTTGAACCTATGGCCTCCACCCCACAAGGGTGGCGCTCTTCCAACTGAGCTATGAGCCCTCTGCTTTATTGACACTGGCTATTTTGTGTTCTGTTCAGCAACTGCCATCCCAAATTCATTAGGAGGTGATCCAGCCGCAGATTCCCCTACGGCTACCTTGTTACGACTTAACCCCTCTTGCGGAACCTAGATTCGACTACGGCGAAAACCGCAGCCTCATCAAGACCCCACTCGAGTGGTTTGACGGGCGGTGTGTGCAAGGAGCAGGGACATATTCACCGCGCCATTTTGAGACGCGATTACTACAGATTCCAGCTTCATGCGGGCGAGTTGCAACCCGCAATCCGAACTACGGACAGGTTTAAGAGATTGCCTTCACCTTTCGGTGTCGATACCCATTGTCCTGCCCATTGTAGCCCGCGTGTAGCCCGGATAATTCGGGGCATGCTGACCTACCGTTGCCCATTCCTTCCTCCTCTTTAGCAGAGGCGGTCCCAACAGTGTCCTCATCATCCCGAAGGACATGCTAGCAACTGTTGGCGTGGGTCTCGCTCGTTGCCTGACTTAACAGGATGCTTCACAGTACGAACTGACGACGGCCATGCACCTCCTCTCAGCTAGTCAAGCAAAGTCTTCAGCCTGGCTATCATCCCGCTGTCTTATCCGGTGAGGTTTCCGGCGTTGAGTCCGATTAAACCGCAGGCTCCACCTGTTGTGGTGCTCCCCCGCCAATTCCTTTAAGTTTCAGCCTTGCGACCGTACTTCCCAGGCGGCACGTTTCACGGTTTCCCTTCGGCACCTCGGTGACTCGTGGTCACCGATACACCTAACGCGCATCGTTTACGGCTGGGACTACCCGGGTATCTAATCCGGTTTGCTCCCCCAGCTTTCGTCCCTCACTGTCGGAGCCGTTCTGGTGAGACGCCTACGCCACAGGTGGTCCCCCAAGGATTACAGGATTTCACTCCTACCCCTGGAGTACCTCTCACCTCTCCCGGTCCCTAGATTGCCAGTATCCCTTAAACGCCTGTCGGTTAAGCCGACAGATTTCCCAAGAGACTTAACAACCAAGCTACGGACGCTTTAAGCCCAGTAATAGTGGCCACCACTCGAGCCGCCGGTATTACCGCGGCGGCTGGCACCGGTCTTGCCCGGCCCTTTCTTCACCTGTTTTTTAAGCAGATGGACAGCCCGCGTTTACGGGCACTCGGAGTTCCCTTATCACGGTTTCCCGCATTGTAAAGTTTTCGCGCCTGCTGCGCCCCGTAGGGCCTGGATTCGTGTCTCAGAATCCATCTCCGGGCTCTTGCTCCCACAACCCGTACCGATCAATGGCTTGTTGGGCCGTTACCCCAACAACTACCTAATCGGCCGCAGACCCATCCTAAGGCGATGAATCTTTTATCTATAGGACATTCCAGTCTCCATAGACTATGGGGTATTATCCCCAGTTTCCCGGGGTTATCCCCCACCTTAGGGTAGGTTATCCACGTGTTACTGAGCAGTATGCCGAGGTCTTGCACCTCTCGACTCGCATGGCTTAATCGAACTCCGATAGCAGTGGCCTCTGGCAGGATCAACCAGAATTAAGTTGAAATACACACTATACTATCTGAAATTTTATGGAATTGGCAGTTACTAAACAAAATTCCACATTGCCAGTATCAATGTCAGAACCGATCCCGAAACACGCCGGGGAACTCGATTCTCCATCACAGAGGGTAATATTCTATGGTATTACCGTAAACTATCTGCACTCTCATGCAGACGTTTGCTCGCGGTCGTTGTTTGTTACAACGCGAGATACTTATGTTGAACGCTGAGGCATATATACCTTAGTATCAATCGATTCATTGAAGCAAACGATACATGCGCTCTTCACAATCACTCGCATTCCATTACAACGCGAGATACTTATGTTGAACGCTCGGACATATATACTTTACTTCAAATCCCGATTCGTCGAATCGGAGTCTGAAGACGCCCTTCACAATCACTCGTGTCGACTTCGCAACGCGAGATACTTATGTTGAACGCAGGCCTTAATAAACCTTGTCCACATCCACCCTCAGAACCAACCTGATCCCAGACCAGGTCGCTTGGTTCTTCACCATAGTTGGATATCAGCATTGCACCCGGCTATATATAATCCTTGACCCTAAATCACAAAATTCAGTCACAAAGTGATCGTCAATTCGGTAATTTTTTTTAAAAATTCACCAGTATCGCGCCGTTTTTCAGCAGGTATAGAGATCGCACCAATCATTTCAAGAGACCCACCACACTCGGAAAAAATAAGCCCGGAGATCGAACTGCATTAATTGCGCGCAAAAAGATACGAGAAAATTTGAATATTTTCCAAAATTCAAGTGATAACGCGATCTTGATAATTCAACAAACCTGCACGACGTCAGAGTATAGTTCCAGGGCCGCACCCAGATACTCCCGGAAAATTCTGTGAACGCGCAGATCCAAAAAAGATGAACTGATCGAAATCAATCCCCATCGCCATATGGATGAATACTGATCGCGCCGAAGGGTTCAACCTGAACTAGGGCCACCTTCCCATCCAGCATCAAAAAAAGAAGAGGAATAAAGACATCAGCCACGTTCCAGCCCATCTCGACGGCCAGGTCCCCGACCGTCAGCACCCGTCCTTCAGCAAACGACTCGGTGCACCACTCCAGAACGACCAGAGCCGCATCCCGATAACCCTCATCATGAGCGATCCCGACCACGTCCTCTGCCGTGATCATCTGTCGTTCACCCATGGTCCGGGACCGCTGCCTCCGCCGTTCGTCCTTCTCCAGATAGCGGAGAGCCGTGATCAGTTCAAAGAGCGTCTCCGGCCGTTTCCGGAGGTGCTTCCGTTCAAGCCGGCGCTTGATCTCCCGTTCGAGCAGATCGATCGGACTCTCACAGATCGCAGCCGAACAATCCATATCCCAGTCAGGCACCTCCTCCTCATCTGCAATATCCTCGATGAACTCCTCTTCACCATCATCATCCGGAATACCAAAGCACTCGGATTTGATCCTGAGAAGAAGGGACGCATAGAAGAGAGCCCTTCCTGAGACCCGCAGGTCCATCTCCTTCCGCCGTTCCAACTCTGAGAAGAACCGGTCGGTCACCTCGACGATATCGATCTTCCAGGGGTCGATCTCGCCCCGCTCGGCGAGCTGGACGAGGATCTCGATCGGGTCCTCAGACATTCATCTTTACCCCAGTCACAAGGGTACTCTTGTCAGGACGAACCGTCACCCCGAGGATCCGGTCGGCCTGTTCGATCATCGGCTTTCGAAGGGAGACGATGATGAACTGCGATGTGTTGGAGATCTCCTTGAGCATCGCTGCAATCCGTTCGACGTTCGAACCATCGAGCGACATATCCACCTCGTCCAGGGCATAGAACGGCGCCGGGATGTACTGCTGGATCGAGAAGATGAATGCAAGCGTGGTGAGCGACTTCTCACCACCACTCAGAGCATTCAACAGATGAACCACCTTGTCCCGGGGCTGCACCGCAAAGGTGAGACCGCCGGCGAACGGGTCCTCATCATTGTCGAGGATCAGCCGGCCCGTTCCGCTGGTCAGACGTGCAAAGATCGCCCGGAAGTTCTCATTGATCGCTGTATACGCAGCCATGAAGGCATCGAACTTCATCTTCTCGAACCCCTCGATCCGCTCCATCAGACTGGACCGTTCCACCGAGAGGATCTCCTTCTTCTCACGCCGCTCACCCACACGCTCTTCGACACGGGCATACTCCTCAACAGCCAGCATATTCACCGCCCCAAGTTTCCGTATCGCCCGATCGGTCGTGGCGATCCCCTCTTCGATCTCATCGAGGGTCAGCGTCGTCTCGACCCCTGAGGCCTGCTCACGGATCACAGCGATCTCAGATGAAACCACTGCCACCCGTTCCTGGGTTGCGGTGATCTGTAGTTTGACCCGTTCAATTCCGGTATCGAACTCGATCAGCCGGTGCTCGGATTCCTGAATCTGTGTGGCGATCCCACTCCGCTTCTCCTGCAGAACTTCGAGTTCTCCGGAGAAGGACTTCTGTTCCTCCTCCAGCCGGGCGATCTCCTCACGATACCGGGCGATCTGTTCCCCGGCCCCCTCGGCCTCCCCATCGATCTCCAGGTTCCGGCTGATCGCCTGCTCGCGATCGCGGTTCAGTTCCTCGACACGCTTGATAAAGTAGGCCCGTTCCCGCTGCAGGTCGGCCAGGTCGGACTCCTTGTTCCGAAGGCGCCGCTCGGTCTCCTCCAGTTCCTTCCTCTGCTTCTCGAGTTGCTCGGTCAGTTCCGGGATCTCAGTCCCTTCCAGCCGTTTCTTCAGACCTGTAATCTCATCGTTGATTGTGACGATCTGATCCCCAATACGGTCCAGATTCGACTCCACCCCGGTGATCTCGGCGACGCCGGCCTCCATATCTGAGGCCATCTGGGCGAGCGTCTCCTCAAGAGTCTTCTGCTCCCCGGCCAGCGACTCGGTCCGGTGGCCATACTCCTCGAGCATGATCCGGTACCGGGCCATTCGCTGATCTGCCTCGGATCGCTGGTTCCTGAGCAACTCAGATTCGGCAGTCAGTCTGCTGATCCCGTTCTCAAGATCGGACGCCTCTTCACCGAGCGTGGCGATCACCGCCTGCAAACGCCGGATATCGTCATCCACCGAGGCAGAGAAGCCCTTGATCGTCTTCTTCAGGAACCCCCCGGTCATCGCCCCACTCTTCTCGACCAGTTCACCCTCCAGGGTCACCATCCGGTGCTTTCCCATCAGGGTTCTGGCACGGTTGAGGGTATCCACAACCAGCGTGGTCCCAAAGACCTGCCCAAAGGCGGGGTCGTACAGGGGATCATAGGCGATCAGATGCCGGGCGTACCCGACGATCCCGTCCCCGTCGACCGGCGGCAAGGGGACCGGTTTGAGCTTGGTCAGCGGCAGGAAGGTCAACCGTCCGGCCTTCTCCTCCTTGAGATAGCGGATCGCTCCGGCCGCCACCCGGTCGTCCTCGACCACCACATTATGCAGCCGGCCGCCGGCTGCAACATTCAGGGCGGTCATGTACTCGGGCGGCACCTTCCCGAGCCTGGCGATCGTCCCGTAGACGCCGTCCATCCCGAGCACAGCCTCGAGCGCCCGGCCGCCGGCATCCCCCTGCACCTGTTGCTGGGCTTCGTACCGCATCAGTTCCTGCTCGCGGGCCTTCAGTTCCTTTCTGACCCCATCCAGTGAGGATCTCCTAGAGAGAAGTCCGCGTTCAGAATCAGAGAGGCGTCGCTCGATCGCTCGTTTCTCCTCTCCGATGACCCTGCTCGCCTCGGTCCACTCCTGCTGCTGACCCCCCTTTCCAGTACGCTCGTTTCGCACCTCGGTGAGCCGCTGCGAGAGCCGGTCCTGCTCCTTGGTACGCATCCGGCTCTTTTCGATCAGCATATCCTTCTGATGAAGCAGCGTGGATCGCTCCCCTTTCTTCTCCTCAAGGGAGGAGATCAGACCAAAGAGCCGTTCACGCGCCTCGCCGGTCTCTGCCTGCTGATGCCCCAGGGACCCCTCGACCTTCTCGATCCTGGCCCGAATCATCGCCTGCTCCATGGCCAGCGTGGTCCGATCGATCGTCAACGCCCGGATCCCCTCCGTATCGGCGGTGACCTTCGCCTCGGCCCGCTTGATATCCATAAAGACGCGGTTGACGAGCTCGAGATTTGTCTCCTTCTCCCGCTTCAGCCGCGCAATCGTCTGCTCGGTACTCCTGATGTTCCCCTTGGTCTCTTCGAGTTGACTGATCAACTTCAGGTATTCGGCCCCGGATTTCCGGTTGATCTCGGCCTCGACCTCCTTCTGATCGGCACGGAGGTAGGCAAGCTCGTTCACTTCGAGACTTCTGTCCTGAACGGTCCGGTCCTGGGAGATCCTATACTCCTCCAGGAGAGAGGTCAGCCCGCCGAGCTCCCGCTCTTTCTCATTGAGTTGGGCTGCTGCCCTGCAGCCCTGAAAATGAACCAGTTTCTGTTGCAGTTCCTGGTAAAGCAGGGCCTGTTGCCGCTCCTTCTCCAGTTCCACCAGCCGGAGACTCGCCTCCTGCAACAGCAATTCCTCCCGCTCGATCCGTTCCCTGACCACCTCAAGCTCAGCGAGGGCCTGGTCACGCTTCTGATCGAACTCGGCGACGCCGGCGATCTCATCGAGGATCCTGCGCCGTTCGCCGTCGCTCATCTCCATGATCCTGGTGATATCTCCCTGCATCACGACATTGTAGCCGTGGGGTATGATCCCATGGTCGGCGAGGTACGCACTGACCTCACTCTGTTTGCAGAGCCGGTTGTTCATGTAGTTATAACTGTAGTAGCCGGCTGCAGTCCGCTTGATCTTTCTCCGGATCGTGGTCCCATCTGAAAAGGTCAGGGCAACCTCGGCGGTGTTCCGGTTGGAGTTCAGATTGATCAGATCGGTCAGCTTCTCTGCACGGAGGTTTCGGGAGCTGGAGAGTGCCAGCACGAAGAGGATCGCATCGATAATATTGCTCTTTCCAGAACCGTTTGGCCCGGAAACAACCGTGAAACCCTCAAAAAATGGTATTGTCGTCTTCCTTCCGAAAGACTTGAAGTTGTCGATCTCCAGCTCTTTAATGAACAAAAGATAGGCTCCTTATCTCTTTCGCTCAGGTCTGGGGATATCGCGCTCCTCCGCAAGGATCACGTCATCGACCCGGGCGTTAGGGTTCTTCCGGGCCCCCTGACCAGAGACTGTCTTCCCCTTCCGCATCGGGTTTTTGGTATCATAGCCGGCTGGGGCGACGATATACTCCCGGCTCGTCCGGACTTCGTGCTTCAGCGTGCCGTCCGGCTGCATGATCAGGTCCATCGCCTTGGCAGGCTCCTCAACCGACACCGCACGTGAGGGTTTTGGGGTGAGGATCTGCTTCTCCAGATGTTCGGATGCATGATCGCTCAGCCGATCTGCATTCCTTGGATGAACCATGACCGTAGAGGCCGATCCTCGTGACCTCGAAACCTGCTGCGGTCTTGAGGTAAGATCCTCAGAAGCCTTATAGATCTTCTGGGTCATCGCTTTCATATCGAGGATCTCCTCGATCAACCCCTTGACCACGGCCTCAAGGTCGCGCACCCTCTGCTCCAGCACAGTAACCCTGCTGTCATCCTGCGGCTGCACCACCGGCTGAACCGGCGGTTGCACATTCTCTGAATCCCGCATCATCTCAATCGCCCGTTCCTTCTCCTCAAGTTCCTGCTCAAGGAACTTTATCTTCGCATCCTTCAACGCCATTCCTGCCCCTCAGAAGTAAACATGAGCGCTGTACCCATTAATAATTTGCATACATCCCCATATCAATACTCTTTTTTAACAAGAACTGATCCAGACCCTCTGTAAATGCCATCAAAGAAACACTATTACCCTTACAGCGCCAAGTTTTTTTCATATGTCGTATCTTGCCACCGCCGATCCAGAGATCGCGGAATTAATCGAGTGTGAACGGCTGCGCCAGGTGAACGGTCTTGAACTGATCGCATCGGAGAACCTCGTCAGTAAGGCCGTACTTGAAGCGATGGGTTCGATCTTGACCAACAAGTACGCTGAAGGATATCCCGGCAAGCGTTACTACGGCGGCTGCGAGTTCCATGACAGGATTGAAAACTTGGCCCGTGACCGGCTCAAACAGCTCTTCAATGCAGAGCATGCGAACGTCCAGCCTCATTCAGGTACCCAGGCGAACATGGCCGTCTACTTCTCGGTGATGGAGTGCGGCAAGGACCGGATGATGAGCATGAGCCTGACCCAGGGCGGGCATCTATCCCACGGCTCACCGGTCTCGTTCAGCGGAAAGATGTACGAGGTGAGCCAGTATGGGGTCGACCTCAAGACCGAACTGATCGATTACGGTGCTGTCGAAGAGATGGCCAAGAAGGTGAAACCAAAGGTGATCGTCTGTGGTGCGAGCGCGTACCCCCGTGAGATCGATTTCAAGGCGTTCCAGGAGATCGCTGACAGTGTCGGTGCCTACTGCATGGCGGATATCGCCCATATCGCAGGGCTCTGTGCCACAGGGGTTCACCCATCCCCGGTGAACGTCGTGAACTTCACCACCTCGACGACCCACAAGACACTCCGCGGTCCACGCGGTGGTGTGATCATGTGCAATGAGGAGTACGGTGCGATGATCGACAAGGCGATCTTCCCGGGTATGCAGGGCGGCCCCCTGATGCACACCATCGCAGGGAAAGCAGTCTGCTTCAAGGAGGCACTCCAGCCCTCGTTCAAACAGTACTCCCGCCAGGTCGTGAAGAACGCACAGGCACTGGCAGAGACACTCGGCGAGGCCGGCCTTCGGCTCGTCTCCGGTGGGACCGACAACCACCTGATCCTGATCGACCTTTCCAACCGCGGGCTGACCGGGCTGGAAGCAGAGGTTGCCCTCGGGAAAGCAGGGATCACCGTGAACAAGAACACGATTCCAAACGAGAATCGGTCCCCATTCGTCACGAGCGGGCTGCGTATCGGAACCCCAGCCGTCACCTCACGGGGTATGAAAGAGGACGAGATGCACCAGATCGGGGAGTACATCATCAGAGTCCTCAAGGATATTCAGGACGAAGCAACGATCAGCGCAGTCAAGAACGAAGTGACCGCACTCGCCAGCCGCTACTCCCTCTACCCACCATCATTATGATCATCGATGGCAAGCGGGTCTCCGAGAAGAGGCTTGAACTCATCAAAGAGGAGATCGACGAGTCAGGGCTCTATCCCCGGCTCGCGACCGTGATCGCAGGGGACAACCCTGCATCGCTCCTCTATGTGCAGATGAAGCACCGTGCCTGCGAACGGGTCCATATCGGCTCGATCAGCATCACCCTTCCCGGGGACTCGACGACTGCCAAGGTGCTTGAGACCATCGACCGGCTGAACAAGGACCCTGAGATCAACGGGATCCTCGTCCAGCTCCCGCTCCCTGCAGGCGTGGATACCGAGCAGGTAATCGAAGCGATCCTGCCGGAGAAGGATGTCGACGGGTTCCACCCCTTCAACCTCGGGAAATTGCTCGGGGGATCACCGACCTTCGCCCCCTGCACCCCGCTCGGGATCATGACACTCCTCAAGGAGTACAAGATCGATCCCGCTGGAAAACGGGCGGTCGTGATCGGACGATCGATCGATGTCGGGAGACCGATGGCCGCACTGCTGATCAATGCGAATGCGACGGTCACCGTCTGCCACAGCAGAACAAAAGACCTGGCCGCCGAACTCAGAAAGGCTGACATCATCGTCAGCGCGATGGGTAAAGCCCGGTTCATCACCGGAGATATGGTCAGTGGGGATGCAGTGGTGATCGATGTCGGGATCAATCACGTGGACGGAAAACTCTGCGGGGATGTCGACTTTGCATCGGTCAGTGAAAAGGTGGCAGCGATCACGCCGGTCCCTGGGGGGGTCGGTCCGATGACGATCGCCACCCTGATGGAGAACACCTTCAAAGCGGCGAAGATGCAGTCATGCAGAACTGTACACTAGGCAGGCTGGCGATCGGACCCGGGGAGCCGGTCAGACTGATGGGTGTCATCAACTGCAGCCCGGAATCCTTTTTTAGCGGTTCTTTTACCCCTGAAGATCAGATACGGCGCCGGGCCGAGCAGATGATCGGTGACGGAGCCGACCTGATCGATCTCGGTGCACGGTCCACCGCTCCGGGTTGTCCGTTCCTTTCGATCGAAGAGGAGATCGGGCGGGTCGAGGCGGCACTCAACCAGCTGGACGGAAGCGGGATCACGGTGTCAGTCGACACGATGTACCCGGCCGTGCTGGAGGCATGCCTGCGGCATGATGTCCATGCCCTGAACGATATTGGGGGGCTCACCGACCCGGCTCTCGCATCCCTCGCTGCCGATGCAGGACTGCCGGTGATCGCGATGGCAGCGAATCACCTCCCCGGCGACCCGAAAGGGGTGCCGGCCACCCTGCAGGCGCTGGAGACGGTGATCGACCGATGTGAACTGGCCGGAATCAACGATGTGATCCTCGATCCGGCCGTCGGGCTCTGGACTGCAGAACGGACGGTCGAGGATGATTGGGCGCTCTGCACGCACTTCGCATCGTTCACGGCCCTCGACTACCCGGTGCTCGCGGCCGTCTCCCGCAAGACCTTCATCGGGGATCTCCTCAATGAACCGGCAGAGGGGCGGCTGGCAGGGACGCTGGCCGTCACGATGCAGTTACTCCGAGCAGGGGCCGCGATAGTGCGGGCTCATGACGTCCCGGAGACCAGAGATCTGATCGCCGTTCATCAGAAGATGGGAGAGAAGGCATGACTGCCGCATTCACCGTCTTCGGCCTGAAGACCCGGGTGATTCTGGCCGGTGACGATATGGCTGCCATCCTCTCCAGGACAGCCGACGAGGTGGCCGACGGGTTCCGGGACGGAGACCTGCTGGTAATCGCCGAGTCGGCGCTCGCGACCTCCGAGGGACGGGCAGTGGAACTCGCATCGGTAACCCCCAGGAGCGAGGCGGTGCGTCTCGCAGCACAGTACCATATGGACCCCCGCGTCGCCGAGGTGGTGATCCGGGAGAGCGACCGGATCGTCGGCGGAATCCCAGGGTTCCTCCTCTGTGAGAAGCAGGGGACACTCCTTCCAAACGCCGGCGTGGATGGATCCAACGCACCACTGGGATGCGTGGTTCCGCTGCCAGCAGACCCCGACCAGAGCGCAGCAGCGATCAAAGCAGCGATCCTGGCTCGTTCAGGGGCGAGGATCGGGGTGCTGATCGCAGACAGCAGAACCCATGCAATGCGGCTCGGCTGCGGAGGAGTCGCCATCGGCTGTGCAGGCATTACGGCGGTGGTCGACGAGCGCGGCAGAGACGACCTCTTCGGACGGAAACTTGAGGTGACCAAACGGGCGGTCGCCGACAACATCGTATCGGCAGCCGAACTGCTGATGGGCGAGGCGGACGAGTGCACCCCGGGCGTCCTGGTCCGTGGACTCGGGATCCCCATCACCGACGAGGTCGGGATCGAAGGGATCGCCGCCGACGAATGCCTGTTCATGGGCGCCGTCAGGGGACTCACATCAGATCCCACCAGGTCACCGGACAACCGGAACGAGTGAACATTCGTTCATCTATTTTTTAGGAGAGATGGTCCGAGAAGAACCGCCCCTGCACGCCATACACGTTTTTATCAGGATCTGCAGACCACAGTAGTGAAGAGTATGCAGCGAACGGGCAGAGACGATTCTGATGAGGTGACGATTCCCCGGGTGGTGATCGCAGGCACCTGGAGCGGGTGTGGCAAGACGACAGTCGCGAGCGGGCTGATGGCCGCATTGACCGGGATGGGACGGACGGTACAGCCGTTCAAGGTCGGTCCCGACTTCATCGACCCGACCCATCACACGCTGACCTGCGGCCGGCCCTCACGGAACCTGGACCCGTTCATGATGGGCGAGGAGCAGGTGATCGAGACCTTCGCCAGGGCCTCGACCGGCGCCGATATCGCTGTGATCGAAGGGGTGATGGGGCTCTACGACGGAGTCGACGGAACCGGATGCGCCTCCACGGCCCATGTGGCCAGACTGCTCGGGGCTCCGGTGGTGCTCGTCGTCGATGCCAAGGGGATGTCGTCGACGGTCCACGCCCTGATCAACGGGATCTGCACCTATGACCGGACGATCAACATCGCCGGCGTGATCTTCAATCGGATCGGCAGTCCCCGTCACCGGCAGTTGATCGAGAAAGGGCTGACCGTCCCGGCCCTCGGCTGGATCCCAAAGCAGCAGGACCTGATGATCGAGTCCCGGCACCTGGGCCTCTCGATGGCTCACGAATCGGATCGGGCCGCTTCGTTCGGGGCGGTCATGCAGGAGCACTGCGCACTGGAACAGATCGAGTCGGTGGCTGGAAGTGCCAGCCCGCTGGAGGCGACACGGCAGCCGGCCCCTGCCGACCAGCAGGAGAAGGCCACGATCGGGGTCGCGATGGACCCGGCGTTCTGCTTCTATTATCAGGACAACCTGGATCGACTCAGGGCAGCAGGGGCAGGGCTGGTCTTCTTCAGTCCGATGACCGACCCTCTCCCGAAGGTTGATGGTCTGTACCTGGGCGGCGGGTACCCCGAACTGCACGCCGAGGCTCTGGAGACCTCCCCCTGCAGAGATCAGATCCGTTCGGCTGCCATGGCCGGGATGCCAATCTATGCCGAATGCGGCGGCCTCACCTACCTGACCGAATCGCTCTCCGCCGGCAATCACGGTTACCGAATGGCCGGCGTCCTTCCGGCAACAGCAACGATGACCTCACATTTCCAGGGGCTCGGGTATGTGCAGGGGATCTGGAAGGGCGAGGTCGGATACGCCGCACCCGGCTCCCCGGTGAGCGGCCACGAGTTCCATTACTCCCGGCTGGTCCCCGACCCGGACGGACGGTTCGCGATCGCCCTCACACGGGGGAAAGGGATCGATCGGGGAAAGGACGGGCTCTACGAGCAGGAGACGACCGGATGCTACACCCACGCCTACTTCTCCAGAACCTTTGCCGAAGGGCTGGTCCAAGCCGGAGCGGCCTATCGCCGGCTCTAATCTATACTGGTAAATAGTCGGCCTCCCCATCTTCTCTCAACGCAGCCTCCGCCTGCCAGGAGTGGAACCCGTCACCATGCAACCCGAACAGAGCAGCCAGTATGGCATCTCGTCCTACTGCCTCCACAGCCTGCCGCTTACGCAGGCACTCGAACAGTTGTCGACGATCACCAACTATGTCGAGGTGATGGACGACGGCCCTCACCTGATCGCCAGTGCAGAGCCGCTGGAGAGTTTCTCGCTGAAGTATGCCCTCCATGCCCCATCCCGAGGGGTGAACATCGCGAGTCTGCTTGAGCCGATCCGGCAGGCGAGTGTCGAGGTGCTCGGGGACTGCTTCGCCATCGCAGCCGAGGTGAACGCCCCGGTGGTGGTCCACCCCGGGTACTTCGCCTGGACACAGGAGTATGAAGCAGCCGCCAGGCAGTTCGAGACCTCGGTCAACGATCTGATCCATCTCTCCGAGGAGCACGGGGTCACCTTCTTCATCGAGAATATGGGCAACTGGGACTACTTCTTCATCCGGATCCCCTCGGAACTTCCGCTCCCCGACGGGATCGGGCTGGCCCTCGATGTGGGGCATGCCAACCTGAACCACTGCCTGAAAGGATTCCTCTCCCGGACGATCGGTCACTTCCACCTCCATGACAACAACGGGAAGGAGGATCAGCATGCGGCCTTCGGTGACGGGACGATCGACTTCTCAGCCGTGATGGCCTCGGTCCGGAGAAACAATGTCCGGCCGATCATAGAAGTTGGAACGTACGAAGGGGTCCTTACCAGCATCGAGGCGCTCAAAGGGCTCTGATCCGCGAGGAAGGGGTCTCGACCCCCAGAATTGGACCAATTTTCGGCCGATCTGCCGGAATCTTTTAATCACTGTACTTCCAACTTTATGATACAACAACGCCTCAGTGGCTTAGCGGTATAGCGCGTCCTTGGTAAGGACGAGGTCGCGAGTTCGATTCTCGCCTGAGGCTTTGGAAGGGCATAATCCCTGTTTTTGAGTTTTTCAATCAGGTTGTTTATACTAGGTTCTGCGACATTCTCTTGCTGAATTGTAAAGATTCACGAAACGCGCACCGTTTTTCCATAATGACCGGGATCACCCAAAACGAGCGTTGAAATCCCTGTGATTGCGGCCCTGTCCTGCTCGTCAACGAACTCAACCCGAGAATCCCCCACATACACCTGATGCCAAACAGTTCCCGGCGACCTGCCGGAAACGATCAGAACGCCGGCCAGCAGCCCTGTTCCTATTTCGTCACCGCCGAGGAATTAGAGAGATACGGAGAGCGATCAGAACCTCCATCACCACCAGAAGAGAGGAGGAACGGGTCTCCTCCCATCACACCGCACGGGGATGCCTCAGATCACTCATCATCCTGCATATTTGAGTTCGATCTGCCCGTGGACGATGGAGACCCCGAAATCAACGTCGATATCACAGCCGCGTTCTTTGTCGCTCTGACTGGAATCGGAGTGTTGTTAACTTTTTTAGATGAACAAAGATCGAAAAAAAATGATAACATATTTACCATCACCGAGCAGAGGTTTTTCCGTATTCCTCCGCAGCCGTACCCTAATGGTTGCGCCGGACTGGAGACTTCCTATGAGATCAACCTATGCTCTGCTCCTCCTCGTTCTCGTTCTGGTCCTGGCCGCTCCGGTGGCCGCAGCACAGACGACCGATGTGCAGGTGATCCATTATGCAGGCGACGGCACGACAGTCGCAAACCAGGAGACCGTGAACGTCTCCTGGATGGAGAGCAACCTCCCCGTCTTCGGGGATGGAGCCACACCCTACCTCCTCCAGGGGCCGATGCTGAACATCACCAACTATAGCGATCCTGCTAAGTGGAACCCCGCCGAGGACACCAACATCGATAAGGTGGATGAGATGATCAAGGGGACCAAACTCGTTGATCTCTGCAACCTCGTCGGCGGGATGCATCCCGGCGACGAGGTCAAGATCATCGCCTCAGACGGCTTCACCAAGACCTTCCCCTACGAAAACGTCTACAACCCCCAGGCCCGGCAGGGTCCGATGGTCCTCGCCTGGTGGACGGCCCGCCAGGGATACGACTACTCTGACGGGATCCGACTCTTCTTCGGTGCCGACACCTCGACGAACCCGTGGGGGCTTCATGTCTACGGTAACCAGGACATGAAGAATACCCTTGACGAGAAGTACTGGGCCTGGTATGGCGGTACTGACGCCCTGCCGAATGCGGCGCAGCTCTCGAACAAGTGGATCGCGAAGGTCGAGATCGTCCCGACGTCTTCAAGCAACTGGACAAACGCGACGACCGTCACCCCGACCCCAACAGCCACGCTCAACTGGACAAACACGACGACCGTCACCCCGACCCCAACAGCCACGCAGACCTCCGGGCCGGTCGTCCTCTTCGACGGCAACCTGACGCTGACGGACGGCACCTTCCCGGGCTATGCCTACAACTCGGGAGCGACCCATCAGGTCCAGAACCTGACCCCCCACGGGGCCCTGGAACTCGCCTCAAAGGCTGCTAACTTCACCTACGATGCAACCGACAAGAAGTGGTCGACGCTGGGCACCTTCATGCTCGACAACGCAGGCGGGTTCAATTACGACAACTCTGCCGCGAAGAAGGCCTGGGCATACCGGGTGAACGGAGTCTGGAAGAACGACTTTTCCAGCAGCGAGGGGATCAGCACCTATCGGCTCAACGACGGCGATCTGGTCGAATACTACTATGGCGTCAATGGCGGCGCGTTCAAGGACGCAGAGGCCGTGATCCGGATACGCATCTCCATCCGGGAACCGACGACGATCTTCGACGGGTCAGTGACCCTGATGAATGGAACCTTCCCGTTCTATGCCTACAACTCGGGGACAACCCATAACGTCGGAAACCTGACCGTCCAGGGGGCCCTTGAGGCAACAGCTGAGAAGGGCGGGTTCACCTACATCGCAACCGATAAGAAGTGGAACGATCTCGGCACGGTCCTGCTCGATGGAGTCTCGACCTATAACAAGACTCAGAACCTGACGTGGGCCTACACCCAAAACGGCGTCGTCATGAACGATTTCTCGGCAAACCAGGGGATCAGCGTCCAGCAGGTCAAAAACGGTGACAACCTCGTCTTCTACTACGGGGTCAAGGGCGCCAGCCTCGACGCGGCGACGGCCGTTGTCCGGATTCGGGTCTTTGTCGCGAACGACGTCAACTTCACGCTCACGCTCAACGGTGCACAATCGGCTACGTTCTCCAAGGCCGACTTCGAAGCCTCCGGAAACCGGGTCGAATACACCGACATCTCGGGCACCTGGTCGGGCATCCCGCTCTGGCGCCTCGTCGGACTCGTCGATGACGGCGACCCCGCAACCTTCAACGACACGCTCGCGGCCCAGAATTACCAGGTGAAGATCACCGGCAGTGATGGCTTTAACCAGTCCCTGAACTCGAGCCTCATCGCACGGAACAACAACTGCATCGTCGTCGACCGGTTGAACGGAGTGCCGCTCGACGAGACGGGATGGCCGCTCCGCCTCGTCGGGCCATCCATACCATCCTACCTGTCAGTCCGGATGATCACAACCATCGACCTCATCGGTCTGACACCAGAGAAGCCGACGGTCACACCCACGTCACCCACGCTGACGCCGACACCGACAGTACCCCCCACCATCGGGGATTATCCGGTGCCTGACTTCACGCTGACCACCCCGTCCCCGATGGAGATCATGATCATCGATAATACAACGAATGCCACCTCGATCAGGTACGACCTCGGCGACGGCACGAGCACCGCCTACCGGAACTTCCGGTATTACTACTGGGCACCCGGGACCTACACAATCACGCTGACCGCGACCAATGCTGTCGGTACCTCGGTGAAGACAGTCTCTATCACCGTGCCGGCAACCACGCCAACCGTGACAGCGACGACAACAGTTCCCACACCCACGCCCTCAGTCACGCCGACCGAGCCGGTTACTGGCGCATCGTTCTCCGGTATCCCCCAGGCGACATCATACGGGGAAGCAATCAAATTCACCGTGACTCCAGCGGCCGGGAAGACGATCCGCTCGACCTGGTGGACCTTTGATAGAGTCAATCACTATGGCACCTGGAACTCGCGTGACATCAACCCGACGTTCTTCTACCCTGCGAAGGGGACCTACACGCCGCTCGTGAAGATCACCTACACCGATGGATCGACAGATACCGTCGAGCTGGCGAACTACATCACGGTCCAATAGAGGGGAGGTTATGGAGTCCCATACTCTCTTCACTCACTCTCTTTTCCGTGTCTGCAGTCTCCTGATCTGCCTTGTCCTGCTGGTCAGCGCAGTTTCAGCCGCCACAACCGAGGTTCATGTGGTGAAGACCGCGGCCGACGGCAGCACCGTCCTCGCCGAACGGACCGTCGACTACCAATGGCTCGAATCAAACCTGCCCGTGCTCGGTGACGGCGTCACCCACTACTACCTCCAGGGCCCCGTCTTCGACGGCGATGTGTGGGATCCCACCGAGTCGGTGAACGTCGAGGAGAAGGATATGGGCGCCCTGAAAGGGACCGATCTCCGCGATATCTGCGACCTCGTGGGGGGAATGCAATCCGACGATACGCTTGTCGTCAAGGCCTCAGACGGCTTCTCGAAGCGATTCTCGTACAATACCATCTATACTCCCCCAGCTCGGGAGGGTCCGCTCGTCCTGACCTGGTACAGGGGCGACGAAGGGTACGTCCCGTCGTACTCGAACGGCATGCGGATCGTATTCTTCGCCGACACCTCCGTGAACCCCTGGGGCTATCACGTCTTCGGCCTCAGCGACATGAAGGCTTCGATGCCCTCGAACGAATGGAACTTCTTTGACATCTACCCGACCACGACCGGGCTCTCGGCCATGTATGTGAACGAACTCCGGATCGTCTCGACTCAGCAGGCGCCCACAACCACTGAGACGACCACCTCCGCGACACCGACACTAACGCCCACAACAACCCCAACCGACACCCAGACCGAGCTGCCAACGGTGGTCGTTACGACTATAAACACCACGCCGACGTCGACAACCACAGCAACCCCGACTGACACCCAGACCGAGCAGCCGACAGTGGTCGTCACGACCATAAACACCACACCAACGTCGACAAACACTGCAACCCCATCCGTCACTCAGACCCAGACACCCACAGCGACCACCACGACACTCACGATCATCCCGACGGTCTCTGTCACCGGAACGACGGTGCCGACGACTGTGGGGACGATCGAACAGGTCTCCCCCACGACGGTGGCGACCACCCCGTCGATAACCACAGTCAGAACCATCGATACCGGAGTGACTACCAGATCCACCCCGGTCGTAACAGCCAGCACCGCCCCTGCGGTATCCACAATACCACAGACCACAACAGCACTCGCCCCGGTCATATCGTCCCCCTCAACCACGAGTCCAGTACCCTCGATCTCCCTATCAGGTATGAATACGCTCTTACCCTCCCACGAGCAGACCGTCGTTCCAGCTCCAGACATCACCAGCACCGGTATCCAGTCCTCGACGACATCCAGTGCAGGAACCATCGCACCGATCATCACAGCCACGAGCAGGTCTTCAGTTCAGACAGCCAGTTCTTCTGGAGGAGCCCCCGTCTCAACCGGAGATTCATCTTCAGACTCATCGAGCGACGACTATACCGGCGTCGGTGGGACAAACACAACGACCGCAACGACGGCGATCACAACTGTAACTACACCTCATACACCGACTGGAAATGCAACGCCCACTCCGACCCAGGTAAATACCAGCACTCCAGTGACGACAACGTCGACCCCACCAGTTCTCGACACAGGAAGTCAGGACGAATACTCGCCGCTGATCCTTCCCGGAGGTTCGAACTCAAAATCCTCGTCTGGAGGACAGACCTCTACCAAGAACTTCCTCTCCACGATACAGTCGGCCATCGACCGCCTCTCGTCGTCAGACCTGAGTATCTTCCTGCTGATCGCGGTGGCACTGCTCTTCATCCTGCTGATCTTTGCAGGGCTGATCATCATAGTTCTCCTCCTGCTCCTGGCACTGGCCGGGATCCTGTACCTGCGGCAACGAAGGGAGAAGGAACAGAAGGATGAACAGAACAGAGAATGAACCAGACCCACCTTTTTTTAGGTCGCGACGATCACTCCCGACCAGATATTTCCAGTGAAAAAACAACGTTCCACTCCCTCGACCCCGTCACCCGGATGAACCGGCCCGGAGAAGGATCAACATCGAGTTATTCGTTATCCTCTGGCAAGCATGGGATCGAGAGGGCCGGCCGATGGTGGTATACATCCAATCCCTCTGGATATAAGCGGTAAGAGATGGTGGTGGATCTTCTTCTCGACATCATCGAAGTCAACCCTGCCGCCATTGGATAGAAAAATGGGGGATCAACTCATTTCCCTTCAGGTTCCCGTCTTTCAGACCCTGTTAAAGAGCCAGATGACGTCGTTGAAATCGATCTCCCCGTTCCCATTGTAATCAAAGAGCGAAACGGGCTCATTATCGGCGATCCAGTCCATCTGGTTGAAATAGAGGACCACATCATTGAAGTCGAGCACCCCATCGCCGTTGATGTCTTCACACAGCCCATCACCGTCGATATCTGTCGGTACCTTTGAACTGCCGGGCACCGCGAGCGCCCGCGGCCCTGGGTAGATCTCGAGATAGGCGACATACTTCACCGAGAGGCTGGCAGATGACGGATAATAGATCCCCCAGTCATATTGATAAGTCCAGTATTTTTCCGCGAGGCACTGGCGCATATCCTCGTTGCCAAAGACGTGAACCCCTTGGGGATTCGTCGAGTTGTCGGCGAGGAAGAAGAGACGCATCGATTCGGGCCATGCATAACCGTTCCGGGCGTTCCACCAGGCGACGACGGCCGGCCCCTGCCGCGCCTGCGGTTTATAGATGTTCGTGTAGTTCAGCCGCTTCTTCAATCCGTCCACAGCCCTCACCTGGACCTCATCTCCAGGCTGCATCCCGCCGACGAGGTCGACCAGATCACGGATGGACGTCCCCTTCAACGTCTCGTTGATCTTGTCGAGGTTCGTATCCTCGGCAGGATCCCAGAGATTGGTCAGGTTGAGGGTCGGACCCTGAAGGAGATAGGGCGTGGCGCCGTCCCCATAGACAGGGAGGTTGTTCTCCATCCAGGAGACGTTCACGGTCTGTGACTCCTCAACTGTCTTGTTGTCCCAGCCATACCTGATCACAGTGAGGTTGGTCGTCTGCGCGGAAGCTGCAGGAACGGCCACGATCAGGACGAGGAGCAATAACAGCAGAACAATGGTCGGTTTCATAGAGGATCTCCGGTCTGACACCGTCACAGAATCACAGATACAGACGTATTTCCAGATGATCTTCTGATGGGGAATTGTAAATATGTTGTGGTGTTCTTTCCCACAATCATAACATAAAGTAGTTTACAACCCCCCGATCCGATCAAAAGGTGGAAAAATACCCGACCATGACTGCAAGGATGTTTCCGATGCTTCTACTTCCTCGATTGACAAACGTGCAGGTTCGTCGAGGCTGATTGCTCATCGATACCCTATCGATCCGACCAGAGGTGCAGGTCAATGTAATGATTTTATTTTTAAGAAAAGAATACCAAAACATATTTACTACAACCCATCAGAGGATCTTGTGTGTATACGTCCGCTGCAATGATCATATGCCAGCACCGGACTGGAGATAACCCATGAGATCGACCAATACGCTGCTGATCCTCGCCCTGCTCCTGATGCTTGTCCTCCCTGCGGCGGCCGCCCAGACGACCGACCTCACCGTGATCAGGTATGGCTGGGACAACAAGACAGTTGAGGAGTCACAGACCGTGAACGTCTCCTGGATGGAGAATAGCCTCCCCGTCTTCGGGGATGGCGTCACACCCTATCTCTTACAGGGACCGATCCTGAACATCACCAACTATAGCGACCCTGCAAAGTGGAACATTGCCGAGGACACCAACATCGACAAGGTGAACGAGACGATCAGGGGAACCAGACTCATCGACCTCTGCAACCTCGTCGGTGGGATGCACCCTGGGGATCTGGTCAGAATCCGGGCCTCAGATGGCTTCACCAAGACCTTCCCCTATAAAAACGTCTATACCCCCCAACCCCGTCAGGGCCCGATCATCCTCGCATGGTGGACAGCCCGCCAGGGGTACAGCTACTCGGACGGGATCCGGCTCTTCTTCGGTGCCGACAACTCGACGAACCCATGGGGGCTCCATATCTTCGGCAACCAGGACATGAAGGAGGCCTTCGATGAGGATTACTGGAGCTGGTTCGGTGGCAAGGATGCGTTGCCTTCGGCTGCACAGATCTCCTGCAAGTGGATCGCGAAGGTTGAGATTCTTCCGGCACCGCGTGCGCTCGCAGTGCCCGGCAGTTCAAAGGTACCGACAGATATCGATGGTGATGGGCTGTGTGAAGACATCAACGGCGACGGGGTGCTCGACTTCAATGATGTAGTTCTCTATTTCAACCAGATGGACTGGATCGCCGATAATGAGCCCATTTCGCTCTTTGATTACAATGGGAACGGGGAGATCGACTTCAACGACGTCGTCTGGCTCTTCACCAGGGTCTGAGTCACGATTATTATGTTCCTGTCATGAGAGAGGGGGCTCATCTTTCCTCTCTCCGTCGCGCGTCTGGGGATCTGACCGCTCTGCGTCAGAACTTTGGGATTCGAGCGCTCCGGGACGACCGAATCCCAGGAATCGAGGTCGCTGTCATGATCCTGATATATCATCTCTCCGCCCTGGCCGGGGGAGAAGTAAATCCGTTTTTGTTAATATTTAACAAATAAAATGAGAACATATTTACCTCCACCAATCTGAGAATCTAATGAATACGTCCGTGGTCGAATCCATCAGACCGCGCTGGACTGGGAACTTTCTATGAGATCAACCAATGTTCTGTTGCTCCTTATCCTCGTCATGTTCATGGCTGCCCCCGTGGCCGCCGCACAGACAACCGAGGTACAGGTGATCTGCTACGCGAGCGATGGCACGACCGTTGCGAACCAGACCACCGTGAACGTCTCCTGGATGGAGAGTAACCTCCCCGTCTTCGGGGACGGAGCCACCCCCTACCTCCTTCAGGGACCGATGCTGAACATCACCAACTATAGCGATCCTGCGAAGTGGAACCCTGCTGAGGACACCAGCATCGACAAGGTGAACGAGACGATCAGGGGAACCAGACTCATCGATCTCTGCAACCTCGTCGGCGGGATGCAGCCCGGCGACGAGGTCAGGACGATTGCCTCTGACAACTTCACCAAGACCTTCCCCTACGAAAACGTCTACAACCCCCAGCCCCGTCAGGGCCCGATCGTCCTCGCATGGTGGACGGCCCGCCAGGGGTACAGCTACTCGGACGGGATCCGGCTCTTCTTCGGTGCCGACACCTCAACGAACCCATGGGGGCTCCATGTCTTCGGCAATCAGGACATGAAGGAGACCTTCGATGAGAAGTACTGGAGCTGGTTCGGTGGCAAGGACGCGCTGCCGAATGCAGCGCAGCTCTCGAACAAATGGATCGCAAAGATTGAGATCGTCCCGGTTTCCTCGACCAACGGAACTGGTTCAGCACGTGATACCGCCACCTCGACACCCACAGTGACCTCCACCGTTACTCCGGCCCCTCAGCAGACCTCCGGAACAGAACCGGTCGTCCTCTTCGACGGCAATCTGACATTGACGGACGGCACCTACCCATGTTATGCCTACAACTCAGGAGCAACCCATCAGGTCCAGAACCTGACCCCTCAGGGGTTCCTGGAACTCGCCTCGAAGGCCGGACACTTCACCTATGACGTGACCGACAAGAAATGGGACGACCCCGCCTATGGGACCTTCCTGCTCGACGACGCAGGCGGATTCAACTACTCCGGCAGCACCGACCCTAAATTGGCCTGGGCTTACCGGGTGAACGGAGTCTGGAAGAACGACTTCTCCGGGAACGAGGGGATCAGCGTCTACCAGGTGGACGACGGGGATCTGGTGGAATTCTACTATGGTGTCAAGGACGGCGCATTCAAGGATGCTGAGGCCGTGATCCGCGGCCACGTCTCCATCCCGGGGGCTGCAGGGAATCAGACCTCCCATGGTACAACCGGGGGGACCACGACCAGATCAATCAACAGGACTGTAGCCCCGACGACGCCGGTGGACGCTGGCGTGACACGGACCCTCTCTTCCACCTCGATCAGAGGAGGCGAAGACCTGAGCGTGACACTCTCGATCAGGGGAATTCAGGCCGGCGGCGTTGTGGAGACGATCCCTGAGGGGTTCACCTTCGCCAAGACAGACTATCCAACAGATCGATACCGTGTATCCGGGCAGAAAGTCCTGTTCTCGGTGATCAATACGAGCACGATCACCTATGACGTTCAGGCCAGGACGGGCAGTTCCTGGACCTTCACGGGAACCTGGAACAATGCCGTCGATATGACCGACGGCGTGATCCCTGACAGTCAGGTCGCAGTCGGCTCCACGTCAGGAGAGAACGGAGGAGGAAGGGCGGCACCGGCACAAACGACCTCAACACCCGGATTCGATCTACTTCCGGCCTTTGCCGGTCTGGGTGCAGTCGGCGGTGCCGGCGTCGTGCGACATCGTGGAGATAAGAAGACAGCGACGGAGAGGGACGAATGAGTGAAAGAAGAGGACCCAGTGCGTTCTTCGTCTGCTGTTCGATCCTGTTTCTGATCCTCATCTGCTGCATGCCAGTCTCCGCCGGGATCCCGTGCGATACGAATGGCGACGGGGTTGTCTCTGAGGACGAACTCTCGACAGGAATTCTGGATTATCTGAACGCACCCTCTGCGGCCGGTCCCGCCACGCTCGATAAGGCAGATCTCTCCCTCGCGGCTCACAACACCCTGCACATCCCGTACGGCCAACTCGTCGTAGCGGTCGACAGCGAAAATGAACTCCTGCCGAGGGCATATATCGATGAAAAAGGGGTTCCAGAAGATTCTCTCATCTATGAGGGGTTCGTTACCAGAGCGCGTGACAAGGAAGATCTCGGCTGGCTGGCGTCTTCGTGGGAGCACTCTGCCGATGGAAAAACCTGGACGTTTCATATCCCGTCAGGGTCAACCTGGCAGGACGGCGTTCCCGTCACCGCGAACGACGCTGTCTTCTCATACCAGTATCTCAACGATAAGGGACTCAAGAACAGGAACGTCCTGTCGAATGTCACCAATGTGACGGCTCTCAACAACACGACCGTGGTCTATTCCCTGGATATCTGCATGCCGCAGTTCCCCGACCTTCTTGCGACCGGACCGGGCATTGCGATCTTCCCGGAACATATCTGGTCGTCCATCTCAAATCCAAATAAGGAATCTGATCCTGATTACATCGGTTCCGGTCCTTTCATGTACAATTCGAGCATCTCAGGAGATTCCTACAAACTTGAAGCATATCGGGGGTATCATGGATCGGTACCGTATGTCAACACGATTGTTCGAAAACTCTACTCCTCTGAAGATACCAGGGTCCTTGCCCTGAAGAACGGGGATGTCGACTTCGTATCAGATCTGGCTCCGGCCACCGCCCACTCGCTCCAGGGAGTGAACGGGATAGGAGTGACGACAATTCCCGCCGGAGGTAAGTCCTTCGAAGTCGCGTTCAACCTCGACATCTATCCGGCGAACAACACGCTCTTTCGGGAGGCTCTCAGCCATGCTGTGAACAGGGACAGGATGTGTCAGCTGATCGACCGGCAGGCAACCGAGGCGACCAGTACGGCATTTCTGATCCCCGCCCTCGCCGGCGACCAGGTGAACAACGCCACGAACGACAGGTACGGCTACGACCTCACCGCAGCAAAAGCGCTGCTCGCCCAGGCCGGCTTCACCCTAAAGACCGAGAACGGGAAGAACATCCTCTACGGACCGGACAGCCAGGTGGTCACGATCACCATCCCGCTCGGCGGCAAAGCCTCGGCCAACGGTGTCGACGAGAAGATCGTCCAGGTGCTCAAGGAGGACTGGGAGACAGCGCTCGGCATCACACTCACCGTCGAGAACCTCAAGGCCGATGACGATCAGTATGACAAACGGATCGACGGAGACGCAGTCCGTATCGACGGCATGCCGAGTTACTTCCACGACGACATCGCCCGCCTGAATAATTTCCAGTCGAGTCCGCTTGGCAAGAATTACTACCACTTCGACAACGGATCCTTCAACGAACTGATCGACACCCTCCAGAATACCGTGGAGGAGTCACAGAGAAAGGCGATAGGA